>NZ_CP117029.1:660182-1320365 GCF_028551255.1 Vibrio tubiashii
CTGTACAGGGTGCGCGTATCTTTGCGTACCGTGAAGTTAATGAAGACTTCACGCTCATCAAGTTCAGGGATGGCGATATGAATTTCACGCGCTGAGTTTGCGCTAAGCTGTTCTACTTTGAACTGAACGCTGCGCAGTGTTTGACCTTCAGCGCGAATATCGGCGGTGATGGTGTAATCATTGAGATCGCTAAACCAAAGTTTGTTTTCAACAATGAACTTGCCTGCTTGCTCATCCACAGCGCGGATTTTCACTGGCGCAATCACTTGCTTGTACTCTTTAAGCCCCGGGCCAGGCGTTTGATCTGGATAAATCAAACCATCCATACAGAAGTTGTAGTTGTTCGGATAGTCACCGTAATCACCGCCGTATTTGTAGAAGGATTGTCCTTTTTCATCACGAGCTAAAATGCCGTGATCACACCATTCCCAAACGTAGTGGCCTTGAATATGATCATGTTGGTAGAACACATTTTGGTACTCAGTTAAACCGCCAGGGCCATTACCCATTGCGTGGGCGTATTCACAGATAATGCGTGGCTTCTCGTGAGGAAACTCACCAAAGTAGTTCATCAGTTGAGCGCGGGAGTACATGGTTGAAATCACGTCGACCACTTCTGCATCTCGGTCTTCTTCGTAATGCACTAGACGAGTGTCATCAATCGCTTTGGTCGCCTCATACATCGAGCGAATATTGCAGCCATAGCCTGACTCATTGCCTAGCGACCACATAATGATTGAAGGGTGGTTTTTTTGGGCATGAACATGACGTTCCGCTCGATCAACAAATACCGCTTCCCATGCTGCGTCGTTAGTGATTCGGCTGAGATCGCCAACGTTAGCAAAACCGTGGGTTTCCACATCCGTTTCGGCCATCACAAATAGGCCGTAAATATCACACAGTTCGTAGAAGCGTGGGTCGTTCGGGTAGTGAGCAGTACGCACAGAGTTGATATTGTGTTGCTTCATCAAGACTAAGTCTTTTTCCACACGCTCCATTCCGACAGCGCGACCTTTCAGATGATCGTTGTCGTGACGGTTAACACCATGCAGCATCACATACTGATTATTGATGTAGAACAGACCATCGCGCACCTTAATGTCACGAAAACCCACTCGTTGCGGAATGACTTCCACGGTTTTACCTAGGTGGTCTTTTAAGGTCAGAACCAGTTGGTAAAGATAAGGATTTTCTGCCGTCCAGTGGATTGGCGCATCCATTTCAATCTCAAAGCGAGCTTGTGTTGAGGTATCGATTGTCAGGTTGCTGCAAGAGCCTTGTGCAACAACCTGACCTTTATCCATCAGTGCATAGTCAAGCGCGTAGCCAGAAGCTTGTAGGTCAGATAAGTTTTCCAGTTCTACTTGGCAAGAAAGGGTTGCTGCTCGGTAATCTTCGGCGAAATCCGTGCGAACAGTGAAGTCCTGTACGTGAACTTGCTCTTTACCGACTAGGTAAACATCACGGAAGATCCCCGCAGTCCACCACATATCTTGGTCTTCGATATAAGTAGAGTCTGCCCACTGCATAACGCGCACTGACAGTAGGTTTTCACCTTGCTGAACGAACTGAGAAATATCAAATTCAGCGGTTAATCGGCTGCCTTTACTAAAGCCTGCATACTCACCGTTTACATACAGTTCGAAGTAGGTTTCAACGCCGTCAAATTTAATGATCGTTTGCTTGTTATCCCAGCTCTCACCTAGGGTGAAGGTGCGTTGGTAAGCACCGGTTGGGTTATCGGTTGGCACGAATGGCACATCAATTGGGAATGGGAAACCTTCGTCGGTGTACTGAAGGTCGCCGTGGCCTTCCATTTGCCACATGTTCGGAACCGTAATCTGGCCCCATTGGGTCATCTTTTGCGAATAGAACTCTTCGGGAACCAACAGAGGGTTAGTGAAGAAGTTAAAGTTCCATTGACCGCTCAGAAGCATAAAGCGGCTGCTGAGTTCGCGTTGGAAGGTTTGAGCTGTTTTCACTGAGTCATAAGAGAAGAAGTAAGCACGTGGTGCCATACGGTTCTCATGCAGATGTAGGAAGTTTTCCCAGTTGTTCACGTTTACTCTCCCTCGGCTAAAACGATCGAATGATCATGCCGACGTTGTAATGAAATAATTGCTCATTGAGCATCTGGGAAAGATATTAGTAAAAGTTTTACTAAAATAAATTTGTGAAAACGTTTTACTTTAACTTGATCACGATTTATTGACTGAATTGTCTGAAAGCTGTGATCTGTTTAAAAGAGTGAATATTGAACAGTAAATGTGTAGAAGCTAAGCAGTAAGCACTGGGGTAGGGAAAGGGAGATAATAAAAAAGCGCTGAAAATCAGCGCTTTATGTGAGTAATTAGCAGTGGTAACTACTTCTTGGTAGTATCTCGAAGCTTGAGTTTACTTGGGACGTATACTTGCAAAGGGAGCGCTCGTCCATCGCGCGCTTTTTCGATCAGTAAGTTAACTCCCTGAATTCCCATCATTTCAGAGTGAATTCTTACTGTTGAAAGAGAAGGGAAGGTGAACTTAGCGGTTGGAATATCGTTAACACTAATCAATGAAATGTCTTGCGGAATATTAAGGCCATGCTCATGAATCGCACGCAATACACCAATCGCAATTGAATCAGAGGCAATAAAAAGTGCGTTAGGGTAGTCCGGTTTAGCGAGCATTTCCTTAGCTAAATCATACCCTGACGAACTAGTAAAATCACCGCGGTAGATATCATCTAGAGAGACAACACCTTTTAACTGCCCATATTCTGCAAAGGCAATTTCACGAATATCGGCACTATTGGGTTCGTCTTGACCGCCGATGAAACCAATACGTTGATAGTCTTGAGCGATGAAAAAATCGGTGATTTCTTTGCTAATGCGCACGAGATCGATGTCTACCGAATCATATTCACAGTTCGCGTCACTGAAATCGACATAACAGATATTGTCGGTGAGTTTTTGGACTTCAGATAAAACATTTGGATGACTGCGACCAACTAAAAGGACACCAGTAACCTTATTGCCTTCAAGAGAAATTTCATTGTTATAACAATTGGTTAGTTCGATGCCTAGTTTGTCACATTGGGTCTCAATACCATGGCGAATCGACAAATAATAAGGGTCATTCACTTCTGCTTCTTGCTTGTAGTTGTAGACAGCAAGAAAGTGGTGATTGTGCTTTTTCCCCAGTCCAGCACGTTTTGAGCTACTGGTTTTGTATTCTAACTTTTCTGCAATTTCCAGAATGCGGTGCTTGGTTTCTTCTTTCACACTGAGTGTCGGATCATCGTTTAAGACTCGCGAAACCGTCGCTAAAGAAACGCCTGCCTCAGTTGCAATATCTTTTAGTGTTGCCATGTGTTCTTACATCCCTTTTTGAGCGGGCAATCTAACTATTGGTCTCTATTGTAAACAAACACACTGATGAAGTACTAATTTTTAGTAAAAATTGTTGTCAGCTTTGCCCTGAGTGTAAAGCAGCAGAGATGGTTAGCTAGAAAACCAATAAAAACAGGGATTAGAAGGGATTTTAAACCCATAGTTAAAATCATTTTCTGCTTAATATCTTCCCTCTTCTAATGAGTGATTTTGTGGAAACGTTTACACAATGCGAATTTGATCACGGATCTGTATGCGGTTTGATTGGTAGACTTTTTCCAACATCAAGCATTGAGTATTTAGTGCTCAAGATTATCTGGAGAGCAAACAGTGAAAGTTCTAGTCACAGGTGGGATGGGATACATCGGCAGTCATACCTGCGTTCAAATGATTGAAGCAGGGATGGAGCCAATTATCGTAGACAATCTAGTTAACTCAAAACAACAAGTGTTGAGCCGCGTTGAAGGGTTAACGGGTAAAAAGCCAACGTTTCACATGGGCGATATCCGAGACGAAGCGTTTCTAGACTCTGTGTTTGCGCAGCATGACATCGACGCCGTTATTCATTTCGCTGGACTTAAAGCGGTCGGTGAATCGGTGACAAAACCACTTGAGTACTACGATAACAATGTTAACGGCACCTTGGTCTTGGCGCGTTGTATGCGTAAAGCTGGCGTGAAAAGCATTGTGTTCAGCTCTTCAGCAACCGTGTATGGCGACCCGCAAACTGTGCCAATTACTGAAGACTCTCCAACAGGGGCCACAACCAACCCCTATGGCCGCAGTAAATACATGGTCGAGCAATGTTTGAGTGATCTCTTCAATGCAGAAAGTGATTGGAGCATCACGCTACTGCGTTATTTCAATCCGGTGGGGGCTCATCCATCAGGCACCATGGGTGAAGACCCACAAGGTATCCCAAACAATTTAATGCCTTTTATTGCTCAAGTTGCAGTGGGACGACGCGAATCTTTAGCGGTATTTGGGAATGACTACCCAACACCAGATGGCACTGGAGTTCGTGACTATATTCATGTGATGGACTTGGCCGATGGTCATATTGCAGCGCTAAAATCTGTTGGCGATAAAGCGGGCTTACATGTTTACAACCTAGGTACGGGTAAAGGTTCCAGTGTGCTTGAGATGGTGAATGCATTTGGTGCAGCTTGTGGTGCGCCTATTCCTTACGAAATCTGTCCACGTCGCCTAGGTGATATTGCTGAATGTTGGGCGAGTACAGATAAAGCGCAGCGAGATTTAGCTTGGAAAGCCACTCGCAGTGTCGATGAAATGACAGCCGATACATGGCGCTGGCAATCAGAAAACCCTAACGGCTATTCCCCTACGTAACAAGGTTGCACTCCAGTTTCATTGGCGAATGCACAAAGGTATTTTTAAAAGTTGAGTAAGTAATATGTCGAGTATTGAGTTTAACCCAGTTGATCATCCACACCGCCGCTACAACCCGCTAACAGGGCAGTGGATTTTAGTTTCACCGCATCGCGCTAAACGTCCATGGAGTGGGGCGGATGAAACCCCATCTACTGCTGATTTGCCAAGCTATGACGGTAAGTGTTTTTTATGCCCGACGAATGAGCGTATTTCTGGTGATGTGAACCCTGATTACCAAGGCACTTATGTATTTAACAATGATTTTGCTGCTTTGATGACTGACTCACCAGAGGCGCCCGAATCAGAAAATCCATTGTTTAAAACTCAGGGTGTAACAGGGTTGAGCCGGGTTATCTGTTTCTCCCCAGATCACAGCAAAACTTTACCTGAGCTTGCCGTTGAAAAAATTCGTGGCGTGATCGATACCTGGAACGAACAAATTGAAGAACTAGGTAAAGACTATGTTTGGGTGCAAGCTTTTGAGAACAAGGGTGAAGCCATGGGCTGCTCTCAGCCGCATCCGCATGGTCAGATTTGGGCGAACAGTTTTCTACCCAATGAAATTGAGCGCAAAGAACAAAATCTAAAAGCTTACTATCAAGAAAAGGGCACCAATTTACTGGTCGATTATGTTCAAGCTGAATTGAAAGATGGCGAGCGTATTGTAGTGGAGACCGAACACTGGGTAGCGCTAGTCCCTTACTGGGCGGCTTGGCCATTTGAGACCATGCTACTACCGAAAACGCATATTCGCCGTATGAGTGAGCTGACAGAAACCCAGCGTGATGATTTGGCTGTGGCAATCAAAAAACTTACCAGTCGTTATGACAACTTATTCCAATGCTCTTTCCCTTACTCAATGGGTTGGCACTACGCACCTTTCTTTGAACAGGGTACGGATATTGAACATTGGCAACTACACGCACTCTTCTATCCGCCACTGCTGCGCAGCGCAACGGTTCGTAAATTTATGGTGGGATACGAAATGCTGGCAGAAAGTCAGCGTGATTTAACCGCAGAGCAAGCGGCGCAGCGTCTGCGTGATTTGAGCGATATTCACTACAAAGAACAGTAGCCTCTGTCTTATTTAAGTTGCAGGTATTTAAGAGGCGTCATAATCGTGGTTTTAGATTGAGCCGCTATTAGAGAATTAAACAGTTTGAGAATTTACTATGTCTGATCTAATCCAAAACGTAAAAACTTCTTTTCAACAAGCGCTAGGCTATGCACCAAGCCACATTATCCAAGCGCCGGGGCGCGTTAATTTGATCGGTGAGCATACCGACTACAATGATGGTTTTGTTCTGCCATGTGCCATTGATTACCAAACTGTCGTTGCAGCAGCTAAGCGTGACGACAATATTGTTCGAGTTGTGTCGGTTGATTATGGCAATGAGCTTGACGAGTTTGATATCAGCCAAGAGATCACCTTTCAGCAAGACAAAATGTGGTCGAACTACATTCGTGGTGTAGTGAAGTACCTTATCGCACGCGGTTACGAGTTTAGTGGCGCGGATATTTCTGTCAGCGGTAACGTTCCTCAAGGCGCAGGGCTTAGCTCATCAGCAGCGCTTGAAGTGGTGATTGGTCAGACATTTAAGGTGCTTTATAACCTAGAAATATCTCAGGCTGAGATCGCTCTTAATGGTCAGCAAGCTGAGAACGAATTTGTCGGATGTAAATGCGGCATTATGGACCAGATGATTTCTGCTGAAGGTAAAGAGAACCACGCAATGCTGCTTGATTGTCGCAGCCTAGAAACGCAGGCGGTTTCAATGCCTGAAAACATGTCAGTGGTGATCATTAACTCGAACAAAAAACGTGGATTGGTCGATAGCGAATACAACACTCGCCGTGAGCAATGTGAAGAAGCGGCTCGCATCTTTGGTGTAAAAGCGTTGCGTGATGTCACTATTGAGCAGTTCAATGCTAAGGCGTCTGAATTAGATGAGATAGTAGCAAAGCGTGCGCGCCATGTGATCAGCGAAAACGACAGAACGGTTGAAGCGGCTGATGCGTTGCGTAATCACGACATGAAGCGCATCGGAGAGTTGATGGCACAATCCCATGCCTCTATGCGTGACGACTTTGAAATCACAGTCAAAGAGATCGACACCTTAGTTGAGATCGTTAAACAAGTGATCGGTGAGCAAGGTGGCGTTCGTATGACAGGAGGCGGTTTTGGTGGTTGTATTGTTGCGGTTATGCCACCTGAACTTGTAGAGCCAGTAAAAGCGGCGGTTGCAGCACAGTATCAAGCTGCGACTGGGCTGAAAGAGTCTATCTACGTGTGCCAAGCTAAAAATGGCGCAGGTGTGGTGGAGTAACTTAAATGATGGCTCATCCTCTTTTTGAGAGTATGACTAAGCAGTCTGCCTATGATGGGCAGCCTGCTCAGTTAATCGAATTGACCAATGCTAGAGGGGTTAGCATTGTGTTGATGGACATCGGAGCTACATGGCTCAGTTGTCGTTTACCTTTGGCGTGCGGGGAGCAGCGCGAAGTCTTGCTTGGTGTAGGGGCTATGGCTGACTTTGAGTGCCAACAAAGTTACATGGGGGTAACGGTTGGTCGCTATGCAAACCGCATTGCCAATGGTCTTTTTGATCTCGAAGGTCAGCAAGTTCAGTTGGTGACGAATCAAGCCGGCAATTGCTTACATGGTGGCGTCACTGGCTTTGATAAGCTGCGCTGGAAAATTGTCGAGCAAAGCGCTCAAAGGGTGACTTTTAGTTTCCAATCTCCAGATGGTGACCAAGGCTTCCCCGGTAATCTAAGTGTCTCTGTCACTTATCAGCTCGATAACGACGGCAGCGTCTCGATTGAATACTTTGCTCACACCGACAAAGCAACGCCAGTCAATCTGACGAATCATGCCTACTTTAATCTCAATGGAGCGGGCAGCGAGTTAGACGCGCGCCATCATACTTTGAATGTTTGTTCTGATTACTATTTGCCAACCAACGATGTGGGGATTCCACTCGGTGAGCTGGAAAGTGTGACTGGCACTGGATTCGACTTTCGCGTGGCAAAAAGCATCACGCAAGACTTGTTGCAAGATGAGCAACAGCAAGCGGCGAAAGGCTATGATCACAGCTATTGGTTTGAGCCAAATCGCGACCGAACATTACCTGTTGCCAGCCTAGTTAGTGAAGACAGCTTAGTGACTATGCGAGTGTTAACCGATAAGCCCGCAATGCAGCTTTATACTGGTAATTGGTTAGCAGGAACCCCAGCGCGCGATGGGGAAGAATATGCAGACTACGCAGGCGTAGCATTGGAAACCCAATTTTTGCCTGATTCGCCTAACCATCCAGAATGGCAGCAGCCAAGTTGTATTCTCTACCCAGATCAGGAATACAGGTATAAAACCACCTATCAGTTTGCGTTCTAATTGAGCTTCGAAAGCACCACCTACTAATAACGCCAGTCTGATAACTGGCGTTATTTATTCTGGTTGGTATTAAAGCCCTTCAAATTCGTCAATCGCGGCTCTTGCTTCAGAAAGAGAACACCCCGACTGAGTAACAAGCTGATTGATTGTGATATTTGGTGACTCAGCAATGATGGCTGACAGATCAACAACGGGAGTGGGCAAAGCTTTCTCTATCGCTTTCACAATCCACAATGTGTCTTCCGCAACCAAGTGTTGTTTGAGTTCTCTTAACGCTTGTTCCTCTCCATTAAGCAACCAATGCCGAGAACGTCGAATACGCTTTACTTGGCAGCCATTAGCAACAATCGCGCTGATAACCTGCGCTTTATCGTTAACGCGGTGAACAAAACTGTTTAACGGAACGGAAATCATGGTGAGTCAATTAAGGGATTAATAGATGCCACTTTATCGCAACACACCTCAAATCGCCACGCTCTCTATTTCCATGTGGAGTTGATAGATTTTCTCTATCTCGATTGATAGTGATTCCCTATCAGAGCAATAGAAACGTTCAAATTTACCTATCAACCTGGTCAGGGCAATATAACTCCATCGACGCAAGGCAGCGTTCAAACACTAGATTAGAAAGAGAGTAAAATCATGATCAACACACAAATCAAACCATTCTCAGCAACAGCATTTAAAAACGGCGAGTTTGTAGATATCACAGAGCAAGACGTGAAAGGCAAATGGGCAGTATTCTTCTTCTACCCAGCTGATTTTACTTTCGTATGTCCAACTGAGCTTGTAGACCTACAAGAGAAGTACGCTGAACTTCAATCACGTGGTGTAGAAGTTTACTCAGTATCAACTGATACTCACTTCTCACACAAAGCGTGGCACGATACTTCTGACAAGATCGGTACTATCGAATACTTCATGGTAGGTGACCAAACTGGCACTATCACTAACAACTTCAACGTGATGCGTGAAGGTCAAGGTCTTGCTGACCGTGCTACTTTCCTAATCGACCCAGAAGGTACTATCCAAGCAATGGAAATCACTGCTGAAGGTATCGGTCGTGACGCAGAAGACTTACTACGTAAAGTTAAAGCGGCACAGTACGTTGCAGCAAACCCAGGTGAAGTTTGCCCAGCGAAATGGAAAGAAGGTGAAGAGACTCTAGCGCCATCTCTAGACCTAGTAGGTAAAATCTAACCTCATTACCAGGTTTGTACAGGTATGCCTTGCTCTGCTCCTATTGAGCTTGGCATACCGCCTTTACTGATAAAGCCATACCCGAATAGGGTGTGGCTTTTTGCGTCTGGTTTTTTGCAGAAAAGAATTCTGATGGCGTGTGATTTTCGATAGGTTTTGCCTACCAAACTAATAGAAACGTTCAAATTTACCTATCTACGACCGCAGGGCAATATAACTCCATCAGCGCAGTAGAGCGCATCTGAATCACAAATGAATAGTAGGTAATATCATGTTAGACCAAGCGATGAAGCAGCAGCTTAAAGCATACCTAGAAAACTTAAAAACAGACGTTCAGCTTGTATTGAGCCTTGATGAAAGCGAAACAGCAAGCAAGCTCCAAGCACTGGCGGATGATATCGCTTCACTGACAGACAAAATCCAAGTAACGCGTGACGACAACGCAAGCTCACGCAAACCAATTATGCAGGTTGTGAACCAAACACAAGGGACAGCGATTGGTTTTGCAGGCTTGCCAATGGGTCACGAGTTTACATCTCTGGTTCTCGCTCTTCTTCACAGCGGCGGCCACCCAATCAAGCTAGAAGCGGAAGTGATTGAGCAGATCAAGCAGCTAGACCAAGCACTAAACGTGGAAATCTTTATTTCACTATCATGCCAAAACTGTCCTGAAGTAGTTCAGGCGTTCAACATGATGTCTGCGATTAACCCTCTAATCAAAACAACCATGATTGATGGTGCTGCATTCCAAGATGAAGTGAAATCACGCGATATCATGGCGGTGCCTAGTGTCTTCATCAACGGTGAGCTGTTTGGTCAAGGCCGTATGTCACTGGCTGAGATTCTTAACAAAGTTGACTCCGGTGCAGCAGCGAAAAAAGCAGCCAGCCTAAACGAACAAGCACCATTTGATGTTTTGGTTGTTGGCGGTGGTCCTGCGGGTTCTTCAGCGGCAATCTACGCAGCACGTAAAGGCATTCGCACAGGTGTCGTCGCTGAGCGCTTCGGTGGTCAGGTGATGGATACTATGGCGATTGAGAACTTTATCTCAGTCAAAGCGACAACCGGTCCTAAGTTAGTTGCGAGTCTAGAAGAGCACGTTAAAGAATACGGTGTGGAAGTGATGACTGAGCAACGTGCTGCTAACGTTATTGATGCAGAGCAGACCGAAGATGGTTACATCCATGTTGAGCTTGAAAGCGGCGCAGTACTAAAAGCTCGTACAGTGATTACCAGTACAGGTGCACGCTGGCGTGAAATGAATGTTCCTGGTGAGCAAGAGTACCGTAACAAAGGGGTTGCTTACTGCCCACACTGTGATGGTCCATTATTTAAAGGCAAGAAAACAGCGGTAATCGGTGGTGGTAACTCAGGTATTGAAGCAGCGATTGACCTAGCCGGTATTGTTGAACATGTTACCGTTTTGGAGTTTGCAGACACCCTACGTGCTGACCAAGTTTTGATCGATAAAGCCAATGCGACACCTAATATTGAAATCATCAAGATGGCGCAAACCACACAAGTGCTAGGCGACGGCAACCGTGTTACTGGCTTGGAATACCAAGACCGCAACACAGGTGAGATTAAGAAAATCGAATTAGCCGGTATCTTTGTTCAAATTGGCCTAATGCCAAACAGCGAATGGTTGAAAGGTACTAAGGTTGAGCTTTCACCACGCGGTGAAATTGAAATCGATGCGCACGGTGCAACTACGATGAGCGGTGTTTTTGCTGCGGGTGACGTAACTACGGTACCGTACAAGCAAATCATCATCGCCATGGGTGAGGGTGCTAAAGCAAGCTTAGGCGCGTTCGATTATCTAATTCGCACACCTGCTCCAGCAAAGGTTGCTGAAACAGCGTAAAGCGCTTATCCCTGTCCATATTCATTTGCAAACATTTTGTCGGTAATTTCGACGCCACTTCCAAGCGATTGGAAGTGGCTTTTTTTGTTTGTATGTAGCGACTACTTATCTTCAAACCACTTTTGGGTGAAATCGATAAAAGCGGCAAGCTTGTTGCTGCTACGTAATTGCGGTGGGTAGATAAGATAAATATTGCTTCTGGCAATAAAGTAATTCGGTAGTAGTTGTACTAACTGCCCACTATCTAATGAAGGCTGCACCAAGTAGCTCGGCATTTTGATAATGCCTATGCCTTGTTGTGCGGCGGTTAGAAGCAGCAAGTTGTCGTTAAGCAACATGTTGCCGTCCGTTTCTACCTCGATGGTTTTAGTCCCATCGACAAACTGCCAACGACATAAGTTAGGATCGGATAAACAGTTGTGATTGACCAGCTCGTCGGGGTGAGTGGGTTCGCCATGTTTCTCTAGATATTCTGGAGCCGCGCAGCAGATGTGTTGATAAGGAATTAGCTTCTTTGCCACCATGTTGTCTGGTGGATTGTTGGTGGCTCTAATTGCTAAGTCGAAATGACTTTTGGTCAGATCTTCGCGGTTATAACCGACATCAAGATCAAACTCGATTTCAGGGTATTGCTGCTGAAATTGATGACAAATATCGATCAAGAAGCGATGGCTAAAAATGGTGGGTGCAGTAATTCGAAGTAGGCCACTGACATCGCTCTTGGTGTGGTCGAGCTCTTTTTCCAACTCAAGGATAGAAGTATTGATAAACTGCATCTTCGCCAGAATTTTTTCTCCCGCCGCAGTTAGACGCACATTGCGTGTCGAACGAATCAGTAGACTGGTTTCTAGTTCTTGCTCTAACTGATTGATTTGTGAAGAAAGGTAGCTGCGTGAAATACCTAAATTGTCCGCTGCTTTAGAAAAGCTGAGTTGTTTTGCCACTTCACTAAACAACGCATAGCGCTCGAAGCGTTTGTGCATCTTCTGCATATCTGACTCACCTGAGTTCTTGAATCTGTCGTTAATTATATCGTTCTATATAGGAAATTAAATCTCATCTATTGTGCTGTATATCGAATTATCTTTTCTTGTTAGCTAGTTTAATCCCTAGCTTTAGTACCAGTATACTGAGTGCAGAACAGAGTAAACTCACGGCAATATTGCAATGGTGAGGTCTATAAATCAGGGGATAGAGATGAATAAGACACATCCGGTGTTTTCACCAATGATCCAAGGTTACTGGCGTATGGCTGAGTGGGGAATGACCACTCAGCAGCAACTGTCGTTTGTTAAGCAACACCTAGAGTTAGGTATTACAACGGTAGACCATGCACCTGTTTATGGCCCAGACTCTGCGTGCGAGCGTATGTTTGGGCAAGTGTTGGCGTTAGATAGCAGCTTGCGCGATCAAATTGAGATCGTCTCTAAATGCGGAATTTACCGTGGTGAAGATCCTCAGGTTAACCATTACAACAGTGGTAAAGCCGCCATTATTGAATCCGTTGATCAATCGTTAACTCGACTCAATACCGATCATCTAGATGTGTTACTCCTGCATCGCCCAGACTTACTGATGGATGCTGATGAAGCGGCTGAAGCATTCGCTCAGTTAAAAGCCGCGGGTAAAGTAAAACATTTCGGTGTGTCTAACTTTACCCCTGCTCAGTTTGCTCTATTGCAATCAAGAGTTGAGCAGCCGTTGATCACCAATCAAGTCGAGATCAATCCGGTCAACCTGCAAATGACGGAAGATGGCACGCTAGACCAATTACAGCAACATCGCGTGCAACCAATGGCGTGGTCTTGTCTTGCTGGTGGGCGTATCTTCAGTGAAGAGAGTGAACAGATGGATCGCATTCGCCACACCTTGACACAAGTGGCGCAAGAAATCGGCGCAAGCTCGATCGACCAAGTCATTTTTGCATGGGTATTACGTTTACCTTCCAACCCAATCCCAATCTTGGGCAGTGGTAACATTGAGCGTGTTCACGCTGCGGTTGGGGCGCTTGAACTGTCATTGACTAATGAGCAGTGGTACCGAATTTGGGTTGCATCGAAAGGTCATGGTGTGGCTTAAATGCCTAAAACAACAAAGGCGTTACTCAGGTAACGCCTTTGTTTTATTTAGCGAGTGTTACGTTTAGGTCACTTTCTCAACTGAATTGCGGCGTACTAAGGTCGGCGTGAACATCAGTGCCTCATCGTTTGAGCTTTGCTCTTTGGCTAGGTTCAGCGCTAAACGCGCCGCTCGTTCTGCCATCATCGCGATTGGATAGCGGATAGTTGTCAGGCGAGGGCTGACATAGCGAGCGATCAAGCCATCATCAAAACCAAGCATTGAAATTTGATCCGGCACCTTGATGCCATTTTCGTCTAGCACCGACAGCGCACCCGCGGCCATGTAGTCGTTGTAGGCTACAACGCCAGTGATGTCTAAAGATTTAGTCAGCAGATTGGTCATGGCAACTTCACCGCCATCGTTGTTTGGCTCACCATATTCAATATAGCTTTGCGGAAGTTCGATATTGTTGTCTCGCAGGGCTTGCAAGTAACCATCAACACGTTGATCCGAGTCTTCAATACGATGCGCTGAAGCGACGCAAGCTATCTTAGTATGACCATGGCGGATAAGGTATTCCGTGGCGAGGTAGGCACCTCGGCGGTTGTCTAAAGCAATGCAGCGCTCGGCCATTTCAGGAATATGGCGATTGATAAAAACCAGGCCTTTGACTTCTTTGGCATAGCCGATCAATTCTTCATCTGACAAACCTTTCGAGTGAATAACCAAGGCATCGCAACGGTTGTTGATCAATAGTTCAATTGCCTTTCGCTCTTCTTCCGGGCTGTGGTAGCCGTTGCCGATCAAGATATGTTTACCGTGTTCATGGGCAACATTGTCGACGGCTTTGACCAAAGTGCCAAAAAAAGGATCAGATACATCGCCAACTAATACCCCAACCGTATTACTGCTTTGACTGACCAAAGCTTTCGCTGCGGCATTCGGTCGATAGCCTAGTTTGGCCATCGCCTGTGTCACTGAAGCAATCGATGCTTTGCTCGCTTTTGGTGATTTGTTAATGACCCGAGAAACCGTCGCGATTGATACGCCCGCTTCTTTGGCGACATCTTTAATAGTTGCCATGTGTGACCTCGAAAAATACTCCTAGGGTTATTTAACCCTTTGAATGTAAATAAGGCAAATTGTATAGCATTCAGTTTCTTGAAATGCGATCTTTACCACTTGCAATATAAGCGATTGCTGATAGTGTAAACGTTGTCTTTTAGTAAAATTTTACCAGCTTTAAGTTCGAGGTTTATCATGGAAACGATCGCATACACCGACTTCGCAAAATTAGAAATGCGTACAGGAAAAATCATCGAAGTCGCTCGCCACGAAAATGCAGACAAACTCTACATCGTTCAAATTGATGTTGGGGAAAAGACGCTGCAAACCGTCACTAGCTTAGTGCCTTATTACACCGAGCAGGAGTTGATGGGAAAAGAAGTTGTGGTGCTATGTAACTTGGCGAAAGCCAAAATGCGTGGAGAAACCTCGGAATGTATGTTGCTTTGCGCTGAGACGGACGATGAATCACAAAGTGTTCTGTTAACCCCAGAGCGTTCTATGCCTGCTGGGGTTCGTATTGTATAGAGTTCTCTTTTCGGCTGAGGGTTTTTAATTAGGTTCTTGCTTCAGCCACCAGAGCATCAATTGTGTTGTGGTGCTCTGGTTTTACTCCTGCCAAATTGCCATATTTGGGCTGATGGCGATCATTCTCCAATGGAAAGTTCCAGCCAATGGTATGTTCTACAAACTGCTGGGCAAACTGCTCGGAAATTTCTAGACACCCTGCGAGTACAGTATCGACGTAAGTCTGCATGATAGGGCTCAATGAACAAGGCGGTTCAGGGTTGTCTTTGATGTAAACCCACACATGATCATTGGTCGATAATGCTAGTTCAGCATCAAGTTTATCCGCTGAGATTAAAACTCGGTGATACCCTCGTTCGCGAATGTCGAATTCTTGCAGTCCTTCATCGCTGACTTCCAGCAAAACCCCATTGACCTGTCCCTGTCCTTTGTCTACCACCAGTGGCGATAGAATATAGCTATCATCGACTTTGCCCCAGTAACGCCTGAAGCCATGTGCGGTAGCGGGAATCGCTGCGGAAGTTTGGCCAGTCAGTTGTCGTGAGGCAGAGTTCATCAGACTGCCGTAGCCAAAGATATATTTTGCCATTCTGCTCTCCTTATTGATTGGCATGATCAGCAGAGTTCTAAACTAGCGACTTTTCGAGATAAAAGGAAGTGATACAAATTGTTTCATTAAGGTCATAATGACATGTATTTATTGTGTCATTATGACCTTAAATAGAGTGGTTAGAGCGCTGAACGCAAGAGTCTATAACGCTTTAACAAACTGGAACACTTCTTGCGATAGTGAAACAAGTTAGAGATTTAAATTTGTTTAGGAGTATTTCAGTGCTCAATATTACCGACAAAAAGGTCGAAGAATCCATTCCACCCGTTTTACGTCTTGGGTTTCGACCTTTCTTTCTTCTTGGTTCTATTTATGCCGTTATTGCGATAGTGGTTTGGGTATGGATGTTTCAATCCGGCCAGCCAACAACATTGCAAGTGCCTGCGCTGTGGTGGCACGTACATGAAATGATATTTGGCTTTGCGATGGCGATTGTTGTCGGCTTTGTGTTAACTGCAGTGCAAAACTGGACGGGCATTAACGGCACTAAACATCACCGTTTAGCCATCTTGGTTGGGTTGTGGTTAGCGCCTCGCGTACTGTTATGGACGCCAACGCCGTTGTGGCTCACTTCCTCTATTGAAGCGCTGTTTTTAGCTATGACAGCATTTGAAGTCGGGACTCGGGTGGTCAAAGCAAAAGGGTGGCGTAACCTGTTTTTCGTTCCCTTGTTTGTTCTGGCAATCGTGGCTAACTTTGCCAGTTACGCAACAGTGAAGGGGATGCCACCGTTTCCTTCATCGGCGGTGTGGCAAGCTATGCTGTGGTGGTTCACCCTGTTGCTGTCTATTATGGGGAGCAGAGTGATCCCATTCTTTACGGCTCGTCGGTTTAATTTCGAAAAGCCTCAACCTATTGTCTGGTTAGATTGGGTGGCGAATTTGCCATTGGTAGGACTGTTTATTCTCAGCTTCTTCCCGATGACGTTTGCACAATTAGGTCAACCGCTAATGGTAATTTCAGGGTTAGCGCATTTGATTAGAGTGATGAGGTGGCAGCCGTGGCGAACTCTCAGTGAGCCTCTAGTCTGGTCACTGCACGCAACCTACTTATGTATTCCAGTGAGTTTGTTGCTGCGTGGTTTACTCGACAACCCATTTGCCAGCCACAATATGCTGCACATGTTTGCTATTGGCGCCATTGGTGGTGTGATCTTAGCGATGATTGCACGTGTGACGATGGGGCATACCGGGCGCGCGATTTACCAAGGTCCAAACATGAGTGTTGCTTTCGCAGCGATTATATTGGCTGCTTTGGTTCGTAGCTTAGGCGTTGCGTTTTTCCCTCAATATCTGATTGAATCGGTCAACATCAGCGCCGCATTGTGGATACTCGCATTCGCTATGTATGTGGGAATGTTTGGCAAGATGCTGATCACACCAAGAGTCGATGGACACCCTGGTTAAAGTGAATTAAATCAAAAGAAAAGGCTTGGCGAGTGCCAAGCCTTTTTCATTGCGATAGGAAAGTGGGGGCTAACCTACCTCAGAAAACGGGACCACTGTGGCAGGTTGCTTACTCTTTAGATAGTCACTTAGCGCCTGTTGCTCTTGGCTATTTAGGTACAAGCCAAGTTTGGTACGACGCCACAATATATCCTCTTCGGTGACTGACATTTCATGTTCAACGAGATAGTCGATTTCACGTTGGAAAACACCTTGAGCTGCGTCCGAGAACTTAATCCCCAGCGCATCGATATTTTCCATTCCTTCCAGTAGCTTCCATGTATAGGTGCCAAACTGCGTTACGTAGCGTAGCAATAATGCTTCGGGTAACCAAGGGTAGGCGTTGTGAATCGTTGAGGCTAGCTGCTCACGTGAGCAACTGAAGTTACCGCCAGGAAGCGCATGGTTTGCTGTCCAAGGTGTACCCATATTAGGTAGGTAAGGCTTGAGCTTTTCTAACGCCGCTTCACCTAACTTACGGTAGGTAGTGAGCTTGCCACCAAATACGGAAAGTAGTGGTGCTTGGTCGTATTCCGCTTCTAGTTCAAGTGTATAGTCGCGCGTGATCGCTTGTGGGGAGTCTGATTCGTCATCACATAAAGGGCGTACGCCGCTGTATGTCCAAACCACGTCCTCACGTTTAAGTTGCTGAACGAAGTGTTGGTTGACGATGTCGATGAGGTAATCGACTTCATCATCAGAGATGGCAACTTCACGTGGGTCACCTTTGTATTCCACATCGGTGGTACCTATGATCGAGAACTTATCTAAATAAGGAATCATGAACACGATTCGGTGATCTTGGTTTTGAAGAATGTAAGCTTGAGGCTCATCATGAATACGAGGAACGACAATATGCGATCCTTTGATCAAGCGAATATTGCGAGGAGAAGCTTGCTCTAAACCATCATCAAAGAACTGTTTGACCCACGGCCCTGCCGCGTTGACTAAGGCTTTCGCCTTGCGTTCTATTGCTTGGCCTGTCAGTTCATCACGAATAGTCACGCTCCACAGTTCGCCTTCACGTCGAGCGCTTTCTACACGGCTGTAGTTACGGATCTCTGCATTGTTCTCCTGAGCAGCAAGGACATTGAGCAGCACTAAGCGCGCGTCGTCTACCCAGCAGTCTGAATACTCAAAGCCTTTTTTCATTTCAGGCTTAAGTATGCCGGACTTGGCTAAATCAATCCCTTTACTTGCAGGTAGTGTGGTGCGTTTACCTAGGTTGTCGTAAAGGAATAGTCCACAACGGATCATCCAAGCTGGGCGGAGAAATGGTCGATGAGGTAAGCGAAAACGCATCGGTTGAGCAACATGGGGCGCTTTCTGGAGTAACACTTCCCGTTCGGCGAGCGCTTCCGAAACCAAACGAAACTCATAATGCTCTAGATAGCGTAAGCCACCGTGGATCAGTTTAGAACTGGCCGACGAAGTGGCTGATGCGAAATCTTGTGCTTCGTATAGACCGACTGATAGTCCACGACCTGCCGCATCTGCAGCAATACCTGCGCCATTGATACCACCACCAATAACGATCAAATCTAAAACTTTTTGCGAATTAGCCGAAATCTGGTTGTTACTCATGAATATGACCTTGTGTTGAGCGAACGAGCATTTTTGAACATAATTGAATCCTAGCTCAGCTTTCGTTTTTGATCACTATTTATTTTCGTTTACGCTCGTTTGTGTGATTTGTGCACAAAAAAACCTTTATCTCGCGATAAAGGTTTCAATAAGGTTAAATTCAAATGAAGAAATGTTGATTATTCTTCTTTGTTCACCACTTCTAAAGGAATGGAATGTTCTTTAAGGATTGAAAGGATTTCTTTTGGTGGCTGCTTATCGGTAAACAGCATGTGGAGTTGAGAGATGTTGCCTAGTTTGACCATTGCATTACGACCAAACTTGGAGTGGTCAACGGCTAAGAACACACTACGGCTGTTCTCAATAATCGCTTGTTTCACTCTGACTTCATGGTAGTCAAAGTCGAGTAGAGAACCATCAAAATCAATGCCACTAATCCCCAGAATACCAAAGTCTAGTCTGAACTGTTTGACGAAATCGAGTGTTGCTTCGCCGACAATACCGCCGTCTCGATTGCGCACCTCTCCGCCCGCGAGAATCACTTTAAATTCTGGATTCGGAAGCAAGATAGTCGCGACATTGATGTTATTGGTGACAACACGTAATTGCTTGTGATTTTTACTCAGTGCACGAGCGATGGCCTCTGGGGTGGTACCGATGTCGATAAATAGCGTCGCGCCATCTGGAATGTGTTTGACCACTTCGTCAGCGATCACATCCTTTTCATTGAAGTTCATGCTCTTACGATCGGTATAAGAGGTGTTTTCTGAACTTAATGGGATCGTAGCACCGCCGTGATAGCGGCGAATTTTGTTTTCGTCCGCTAACTCATTCAGATCTCGTCTGATGGTTTGTGGACTGACATTAAACTTTTCAACTAACTCATCAGTACTCACATAGCCCTGCTTTTGTACAAGAGCAATGATTTGCTGATGTCTTGGTATTTGCTTCACTCGCCGCTCCCTGTGTTCGAACTATTAGAATTAATACACTAATATTCGAAAATAATAACTCGCGCTATTGTGCGCGAATTCTTTCGTTCTGAGAAGAGAAGCGTGTACGGAATAGGGGACAAGGCGCAAAAAAGGGCGACTCAATACCAAGCGGCACAAATATCTGGTCATTCTTGCTGGTTAAAATCGCTTATAGCGTCGTTATAGATTTTGTAGGTAGGTCAACTAGCTAGCTGCAATCTATGCCTTGCTCTAAGCGATTTTTCCTGCGCAATTTTCTGAACATCTATTTATCCCGATTGGTATAAGACGCCCCACTTTCGTTAATCGAATGCCGGATTTAGGTACTAGTCTTCTTCATTATGCATTTCAGCCCATACCTGAGCACACTTCACGGCGCGCTTCCATCCTTTGTAGCGGCGATTACGTTTCTCTTCGTCATGATGAGGCTCAAAGGTGCGATCGAGTTCGGCTTTGTTTTGCAGCTCATCAATGCTATTCCAATATCCAACAGCAAGGCCTGCAAGGTAAGCTGCGCCCAATGCGGTAACTTCGGTTACTTTAGGACGGTGAACCTCAGTATCTAAAACATCTGATTGGAACTGCATAAGGAAATTATTGGCAACTGCACCGCCATCAACACGTAAGTTGGCCAGTTTAATGCCCGAGTCCGCCTGCATCGCATCAAGAACATCTCTGGTTTGATAGGCAATACCTTCTAGCGTCGCTCTTATGATGTGGTTAGAGCTGACACCACGAGTTAGGCCAACAATAGTGCCACGCGCCCAAGCATCCCAATACGGAGCACCAAGGCCGGTAAAAGCAGGGACGACATACACCCCATTGGATGAGTCGACTTTGGTGGCGAAGTATTCAGAATCTTTTGCGTCAGCAAGCAGTTTCATCTCATCACGTAACCATTGGATAGAAGCGCCACCCATGAATACCGCGCCTTCTAATGCATAAGCAGGTTCCCCTGAAGGTCCACAAGCCAATGTAGTGAGCAAACCATGGGTAGAGTTGACCTTCTCTTGTCCGGTGTTCATCAGTAGGAAACAACCTGTTCCATAGGTGTTTTTAGCTTGACCAGCTTCGACACACATTTGACCGTAGAGTGCGGCTTGCTGGTCTCCAGCGATACCGGCAATAGGGATCCTTGTACCGCCTTTACCACCAATGTTGGTTTGTCCGTAAATCTCAGAAGAGCGTTTAACTTCTGGCATCATTGAAGCTGGAATTCCTAGCTCATCAAGTAGTTTTTGATCCCAACACAGGTCATTGATGTTAAACAGCATGGTGCGAGACGCGTTGGTATAGTCAGTGACATGAACACGGCCTTGAGTCATTTTCCAAACTAACCAAGTATCAACGGTGCCGAACAAGAGCTTGCCAGCTTCGGCATCTTCTCTTGCTCCTTCAACATTGTCGAGTATCCATTTTACTTTGGTTCCCGAGAAGTAAGGGTCTAGAACTAATCCGGTATTTTCTCTGACGTACTCTTCCAATCCTCGCTCTTTGAGCTGCTCACAAATTTCTGCAGTTCGGCGGCATTGCCATACGATCGCATTGTAAACAGGTTTACCCGTCTCTTTATTCCAAACGATGGTGGTTTCACGTTGGTTAGTGATGCCAATAGCTGCGAGCTGATCACTGCTTATGCCAGACTTAGCCAGTGTTTCAATCAAGGTTGAGCTTTGGGTCGCCCAGATTTCGAGAGGGTCATGTTCCACCCATCCTGACTGAGGATAGATTTGTGTGAATTCACGTTGCGAGATACTAACGATGTTTGCATCGTGATCCAAAATCACCGCGCGTGAGCTTGTTGTGCCTTGGTCTAGGGCAACAATGTACTTTTGCTCAGTCATGGTAAGAGTCCTTTTGTTTCGTTATTACTATTTTAGCTAATCTTGGTCTGCTTATCTTTGCCGTGCGAGTCGAGACAGGGCGGTTTGAGCAGTAAAGATTGGTGTAGTTTCCCTGTTTATGCACATTAATTTTGCACATATCACAGCAATCGAAAACAAACGAGCATAAAAAATGAGCGTTTAAGCATGTAAATGTTAAGTAAACGCGCTTTGTTTGTTAACCCTCTCTGTCTGTTTGCTATCTAAGAGTAGTTGTCGAAAGCCCCAAAGAATTGATGTTAGCCCTTAATGAGCGTGCCTTTCAGTCACTCTGTTATCGAGAGCATCACTGTTGTGATTAGCTTTATTTGAGATTTTGTACGGTAGGGGAGTTGGTGTTTTGTTCAATATGGTCATTCGAACAGTAACTAAATATGTGAAAAGTGGAAGCGCGCGCTAACTATTTTGCCTTAATACACTGTATTTACTCAGATTTAATTCTTATGCAACATTTGTCACAGAAATAAATTGAATTTCTAATAGAATGCGCAGGCTTTCGAACGAAACTTTATTTTGCTCGTTCGAGTTTTTAAAGACCCTACCATCGCTCAAATTATAATGAGGCCCCTATGTTTGGAATATTTAAACCTAAGGCGCACATCGATCGCTTACCCACAGATAAGATTGATGGCGCTTATTCCCGTTTACGTTGGCAGCTCTTTATCGGCATCTTTGTCGGTTATGCAGGCTACTATCTAGTACGTAAAAACTTCAGTCTGGCTATGCCATACCTAATTGAACAAGGCTTTAGTCGTGGTGATCTTGGCGTTGCGCTTGCCGCGGTATCTATTGCTTATGGTCTGTCCAAATTTTTGATGGGCAGTGTGTCGGACCGCTCTAACCCACGTTATTTCCTAAGTGGCGGTCTGTTGATGTCAGCCTTGGTGATGTTCTGTTTTGGCTTTATGCCTTGGGCTACTGGAAGCATCGCAGCCATGTTCATTCTGTTGTTCTTGAATGGCTGGTTCCAAGGAATGGGATGGCCTGCCTGCGGTCGAACTATGGTTCACTGGTGGTCGCGTAAAGAGCGGGGTGAGATCGTTTCGGTTTGGAACGTGGCACACAACGTTGGCGGCGGCTTAATTGGCCCTCTGTTTATTCTTGGATTATGGGCATTCAACGATGATTGGCGAACTGCTTTCTATGTTCCCGCTTTCTTTGCCACTCTCGTTGCGATTTTTATCTGGTTTACTGTTCGAGATACGCCTCAGTCTTGTGGCTTGCCTCCGATTGAAGAGTACAAAGAAGATTACCCAGATGACTACGACAAGTCACATGAGAAAGAGATGACCGCAAAAGAGATCTTCTTTAAATATGTTTTCTCTAACAAGCTGTTGTGGTCGATTGCGATTGCCAATGCGTTTGTCTACTTGATTCGTTACGGAGTATTGGATTGGGCACCTGTGTATCTCAAAGAAGCGAAAGATTTTTCAGTCGACAAATCCTCATGGGCTTACTTCCTATATGAGTGGGCGGGGATCCCTGGCACTCTGCTTTGTGGCTGGATTTCCGATAAGTTGTTCAAAGGTCGCCGAGCACCTGCAGGTATCTTGTTTATGGTTCTCGTTACCGTCGCAGTTCTAGTTTACTGGTTTAACCCAGCCGGTAACCCTACGGTTGATATGATGGCTCTCGTGGCGATCGGCTTCTTAATTTACGGCCCAGTAATGCTAATCGGTCTCTATGCATTAGAACTGGCGCCGAAGAAGGCGGCGGGAACGGCGGCAGGACTGACTGGCTTGTTTGGTTACTTAGGTGGCGCTGTGGCGGCGAATGCGATTCTCGGCTATACGGTTGACCACTTTGGCTGGGATGGCGGATTCATCATCTTGGTTGGCTCTTGTATTACATCTATCGTTTGTTTGACCTATGCCTTCTTAGGTGAAAGAGCGCACCACGAACAAAAAGCACGCGAGAAAGAAGCGCTAGCCTGATCTCAGGTTGTTGCTTCTTAAGTAAAAAACAATAAAAACAACGTCAGTGACTATAAAGCTTACTATTACTAATAGCTAAGCGAAAAAATCCCCCAGCAGGTATCTGCTGGGGGATTTTATTATTAACAAGAGCTAACTTTGTCTACTGTGCAATTAGTTGTTGCTGTGCAGCTCAGAGTTCAGTTCTACAGCCGTCTTGTTAGCAAGACATTCAATTTGGCCTGTTACTGAGTTACGACGGAAGAGCAGGTCAGATACGCCAGCAAGATCACGAGCTTTAACCACTTCTACTTCATTGCCATCTGAATCAAGCATACGCACTTTAGAGCCCGCAGTTACATAAAGGCCAGATTCAACAGTACAACGATCGCCTAGTGGGAAACCAAGACCTGCGTTAGCACCAAGCAGTGAGTTTTCACCGATAGATACGACAACAGTACCACCGCCAGATAGCGTACCCATGATAGATGCACCGCCACCGATATCTGAACCGTCGCCAACAACCACACCAGCAGAAATACGGCCTTCAACCATGCTTACACCTGTTGTGCCCGCATTGAAGTTAATGAAGCCTTCGTGCATAACCGTAGTACCTTCGCCCACGTGCGCACCAAGACGTACGCGAGATGTGTCAGCGATACGAACGCCTGCAGGAACCACGTAATCAACCATTTTAGGAAACTTATCGACACAATCTACAGATAGTGCGCGACCTGCTAGGCGAGCTTCAATTTGACGCTCAGCCAGTTCTGGTAGATCGATAGGACCTTCGTTAGTCCAAGCAATGTTGTGCAGTAGACCGAAGATACCGTCAAGCACAGTACCGTGAGGTTGAACAAGGCGGTTAGAGATCAATTGCAGCTTAAGGAAGCCTTCTGCTACTGACGCTGGTTTCTCGTCCGATGCTAGAACAACTAGTACGAGTGGCTGAGAAGATTCCGCTGCTTTTGCCGCGAATGATGCGTTTGCTGCGTCGCCATTTGCTTCAAATGCAACAGCAAGCTCAGCACTTTGAGCCGCAGAGATTTCGATAGCTTGGTTACCTTGCTCATAACCTGCCACTTTTGCTACCGCTTCAACTAGAGCATCAGCTGGGTTAAGAACTGGGTTTGGGAAAAACGCTTCGATGATTTTTCCATCACGGTTTTTGGTTGCCGTACCAAAGGCTAGAGAAAAGTAAGCCATGTTTCATCTCCATGTAGATATCGTTTCGACAGGGCGTTGTTGCTCTGTCTCAAATTAAGTTAGATTCATCATAAAGAGACGATTTAAGAGTTTAAAGACCTGAAATGGAGAAAGTCTGTAAGCCGATATTTTTTGTCTCTTTAGCGATATGTTGTCTTTTTGCCTATATTGGCGATTTTGCTACCCGCAATAAAAAGAGCCCGAAGCAGTGCTTCGGGCTCTTTAGTAAGACTTTACTTATAACTGATTGGCGCTGCGCTTTTTGCGCTTATTACTGTTTATATAGCTTTATACTACCAACCGTTCATACCCGTGAGCTTGGGTATGTGAAGCAAGTAATTACTTGCTTAGGTCTTCTGCGTGCTCAGATAGGAACGCTGCAACACCTTTTGGAGATGCGTCCATACCTGCTTTACCTTCTTCCCACTGTGCAGGACATACTTCACCGTTCTTCTGGTGGAAGTTTAGAGCGTCAACCATGCGTAGCATTTCGTCGATGTTACGGCCTAGTGGTAGGTCGTTAACTACTTGGTGACGTACAACGCCTTCTTCGTCGATTAGGAAAGAACCACGGAAAGCAACGCCTGCTTCTGGGTGCTCAACGTCGTATGCTTTACAGATTTCGTGCTTAACGTCAGCAACTAGTGGGTACTTAACTTGACCGATACCGCCATCTTCGATAGCAGTGTTACGCCATGCGTTGTGAGAGAACTGAGAATCGATAGAAACACCGATTACTTCAACACCTTTAGCTTGGAAATCAGCTAGACGGTTGTCGAAAGCGATTAGCTCAGATGGGCAAACGAAAGTGAAATCTAGTGGGTAGAAGAAAACAACTGCTTTCTTACCTTTAGTGAACTCTGCAAAGTTGAAGTTATCAACGATTTCACCGTTACCTAGAACAGCTGCAGCAGTAAAATCTGGGGCTTGACGACCTACTAGTACCATTTTTTTGCTCCTAAAATATATGGTTAGTTCCAAACCAAGATAAGTGTTTTTGGTTTGGTCCGTGTTTGTACGCGACAAACTATAGTACACATTGTAGTATGTAAAAAAGCGAATTAAATAGATTAAGTTAATCGAAAAAAGCGATAAATTAGTTTTTATTAACTTGGTCAATATCTAGTCAGAAGTAATAAACAAATCTATGAATAAGTGGCCTAGCCTCAAGCAGTTACACTATCTAATCACTTTGTATGAAACACGTCATTTTAGCGATGCTGCTGAAAAGTGTTTTGTTAGCCAGTCAACCTTAAGTAAAGGCATTCAAAATCTCGAAGAGCTGATTGGCTGTCCTCTCTATGAAAAGAAAGATAAGAAGAGCCCACTGGTTTTTACTCAGGCAGGAGAACTCGTTGTCCAGCAAGGGCGAGAGCTACTGGCTAAAGGACAAGACTTAGTTGAACTCGGGCGTCTGTGCCAAGGGGATGAAATGGAAGGTCAGCTACGGGTTGGCTGTATTCCAACGATTGCTCCTTTCTTATTGTGCGATTTAGTTCAGGAAGTGAACCAGCGCTTCCCGCAACTCAACCTTCTATTAAGAGAAGACACCACGACTAATTTATTAGATGCGCTTCGTCACGGTGAGCTTGATGTGCTGATTTTGGCCTTACCGGTTGAGATTGACGGAATGGACAGCCGAATTGTCGGTAACGACCCTTTCCGGATGATCATCAGTCAAAACCAAGCCGATGCAATTCAAACACCGATTAAATATGCTGACTTGCCAAATGAGTTCGTCTTTCTACTAGAGAAAGAGCACTGTTTAACCGAGCATGCGGTATCGGCTTGTCAATTAACCGATAAAGAAAAGATCAATCCGTTTTCTGCCACTAGCTTGCACACGCTGGTTCAAATGGTGGCAAACGGCATGGGCACGACGTTTATTCCGCAAATGGCGATTGATCATGGATTGATTGAAAACCAGAATTTGGTCGTAGTCGACGCGCCGGGGCAACAGGCTCATCGCCATATCGGACTCGTTTGGCGACCAAGTTCGTCGCGTGTAAATACTTTTAATCAATTAGCAGATGTAGTGTCAGAGCTACTTTAGCGATAAGTAGTAGCCATTAATCATCAATACTTCTTAAAAAGCGCACTAGTTTTAGTGCGCTTTTTAGCATTTTATTCTGTCGGTGAACTTTAACTTGTAAAATTTTACAAAGAAATCTTGATGAAGCTTTCATTAAATTGTGAAATTTCACACTGTGAATTTTACAACTAGTCAAATTTACTCTGTTTGATCTCTTCGTTGCATATCCTCTAAAAGCCCAGTTATCGCTAGGTTTCCTTTCTATTACTAATAATCAAACGTCTGTTTGAAACGGTTTTACAGGTGTAATTTTACTGTAATTAAATTACGTAACTACTTACATTTTGGTGATCGAAATCAATAGCTTGGAGCTGACCGAATAAAACTTTGAATTTAACGATTTGTTTACTTTAGGACTTTTACTCTAACGGATGTTGGTATAGTTTAAATGCAGGTCTTGTAAGACTTATGTCTAGATTGAAAAGCGAATTAGGCTCAGTCAATCTAACAACCAACGAAACAAAAAAATCAATCAAGTGATGGTCAATGTGGATGTTTGACTGTTGTTTGATAGTTACAAATGTAACTTGAAATAGACCAAGCAATACCCGAGTGACAGAAACAGATTAAAGGTGAGTGAACAGCACCTAGTTTCAACACTCTGGATAGTTAAGGAAGAAATTATGCTTGCCAACACACCAGATAGAGAAAAAACAACAGTAGAAGCCCAAGAAACCCTACTAACCGAAGGCATGCTTGATGTCACTGGTACCCTTTCACCAGAGCATCAGGCGATTTTCCCTGTTGAAGCCCAAACCTTTTTGTCTCTGCTGTGTGACAAGTTTGCTGGCCGAGTTGATGAGCTACTGGCAACTCGTGAAGAGAAGCAAGCGCGCATTGATGCTGGCGAACTGCCGGATTTCCTTGAAGATACGCTAGATATCAGAGAAGGAAGCTGGAAGATCCAAGGGATTCCAAAAGATCTGCAAGATCGCCGTGTTGAAATCACAGGTCCTACTGACCGTAAAATGGTGATTAATGCACTGAATGCCAACGTAAAAGTGTTCATGGCAGATTTTGAAGACTCTTTGGCTCCCGCTTGGGATAAGGTGCTTGATGGTCAAATTAACCTGCGCGATGCGGTAAATGGCGACATCAGTTACACCAATCCGGTGAATGGTAAGCACTATAAGCTGGAACAAGATCCAGCCGTTTTAATCTGCCGTGTACGTGGTCTACATCTAAAAGAAAAACACGTGACATTTAACGGTCAGATTATCCCAGGGGCGCTGTTTGACTTTGCGCTTTACTTTTACAACAACTACACCAGCTTGTTGAAAAAAGGCAGCGGCCCTTATTTTTATCTTCCTAAGTTGCAGTCTCATCACGAAGCGAAATGGTGGAGCGACGTATTCCACTTTACTGAGGACTACTTTGGTTTAGACACTGGCACTATCAAAGCAACGGTACTGATAGAAACGCTCCCTGCGGTATTTGAGATGGATGAAATTTTGTTCTCTCTTAAAGAGCATATCGTAGGTCTAAACTGTGGTCGCTGGGACTACATCTTTAGCTACATTAAAACCCTAAAAAGACACCCCGATCGCGTGCTGCCGGATCGTCAGGTGGTGACCATGGACAAGCCGTTCCTAAATGCATACTCGCGTTTACTTGTTCGAACGTGTCACAAGCGTGGTGCTTTCGCTATGGGAGGGATGGCCGCCTTTATCCCAGCGAAAGACCCACAAACCAATCAGCAAGTGCTCGATAAGGTTTATAACGATAAGTCACTGGAAGCGAGCAATGGCCATGATGGCACTTGGGTTGCGCACCCGGGCCTTGCCGACACAGCGCTGGTGGTGTTTGACCAAGCTCTAGGAGAGCGTACCAACCAGCTTAATGTCTCTCGTAGTCAAGATGTTCCGGTTACGGCAGAAGATCTGCTAGCCCCATGTGACGGAGCGATTACTGAGCAAGGCATGCGTCACAATATCCGTGTTGCGCTGCAATATATCGAAGCTTGGATATCTGGTAACGGCTGTGTGCCTATCTATGGCTTGATGGAAGATGCCGCGACAGCAGAAATCTCTCGCGCTTCTATCTGGCAATGGATTCAGCACGGCAAATCACTCGATAACGGACAAACCGTGACCAAACCTCTATTCGAGCAGTACCTAATAGAAGAGATCGAAGTGGTGAAAAGTGAGATTGGCCAAGAGCGTTATGACTCAGGTCGATTTGAACAAGCCGCCGAGCTAATGGCTAAGCTCACCACCAGTGATGAACTGACCAATTTCTTAACCGTCCCAGGATATGACTTCTTGGACTAAGTAAACCAATAACAACTCAACAATAACGTGAATGTTCTAAGGCAGAGATGGATGTACTGCCAAGGATAAAAGAAACATAGCGCCCATTTACCCACATAAGAAGCGCTCATCAAAAGAGGGATAGACCGATGACTAACTTAACTCGCCGCCAACAAATCGAAGCTCTGGAAAAAGACTGGGCTACTAATCCACGCTGGAAAAATGTTAAACGTCCTTACACAGCTGAAGAAGTCGTAGAACTACGTGGTTCAATGGTGCCTGCTAACACTATCGCTCAACGTGGTGCAGACAAGCTATGGTCACTGGTCAACGGTGACGCGAAAAAAGGCTACGTAAACTGTTTAGGTGCTCTAACAGGCGGTCAAGCGGTGCAGCAAGCAAAAGCGGGTATCGAGGCAATCTACTTATCAGGTTGGCAGGTAGCTGCAGATAATAACACTGCATCAACCATGTACCCTGACCAATCGCTATACCCAGTGGATTCTGTACCTTCTGTGGTTAAGCGTATTAACAACTCATTCCGTCGCGCTGACCAAATCCAATGGTCTAACGGTAAATCACCAGCGGATGAAGGAGGCATTGACTACTTCCTACCAATCGTAGCGGATGCAGAAGCAGGCTTTGGTGGTGTACTTAACGCTTACGAGCTGATGAAGTCGATGATTGATGCGGGCGCAGCAGGCGTACACTTTGAAGATCAGCTAGCGTCAGTGAAAAAATGTGGCCATATGGGTGGTAAAGTTCTTGTACCAACTCAAGAAGCGGTACAAAAGCTAGTAGCAGCGCGTCTAGCGGCAGACGTATCAGGCACAACAACACTTGTGATTGCGCGTACAGATGCGAACGCTGCAGACCTAATCACTTCAGACTGCGATCCATACGATGCAGATTTCATTCAAGGTGAGCGTACTCAAGAAGGTTTCTACCGAGTTCGTGCAGGTATCGACCAAGCAATCGCTCGTGGCCTAGCTTACGCACCATACGCAGACCTTATCTGGTGTGAAACAGCAACACCATGTCTGGAAGAAGCTCGTAAGTTTGCTGAAGCGATTCATGCTGAGCACCCTGGTCAGCTATTGGCATACAACTGTTCTCCTTCATTTAACTGGGAGAAGAACCTAGATGCTGAAACTATCGCGAAATTCCAGCAAGAACTATCGGATATGGGCTACAAGTACCAGTTCATCACACTGGCAGGTATTCACAACATGTGGTTCAACATGTTTGAACTAGCGCATGACTACGCGAAAGGTGAAGGTATGCGCCACTACGTTGAGAAAGTACAGCGCCCTGAGTTCCAAGCGGCTGAAAAAGGTTACACCTTCGTAGCGCACCAACAAGAAGTAGGTACAGGTTATTTTGATAAGATGACCAACACCATTCAAGGTGGTAACTCTTCAGTAACGGCTCTGACAGGTTCTACCGAAGAAGACCAATTTTAATCCCTAGGTCTATAGACCCTAACCACTGTTCCTAACTAGCGAGTTAAAAATGCAGGCTTTAACTCGCTAGATTTGGGAATTGGTATTCTGTTAAGCATAAACTTTGACATGCTTTGAGCGGTGCAGACCGCTCTTTTTTATTTACAGTTTAAAGAAACTCAGCAAGTCTTTTTGTTTCACCGCGAGTGATGACAGTTCCTCACTGGCTTTTTTACTCTCCTGTATCCCTGTCACATTGTGATTCACAATATCAAAGGTTTGCGACACGTTTCTTGAGATATCTTGTGTCACCCCAGATTGTTCTTCAGATGCAGTTGCCACTTGGGTGTTCATATCCGAAATTAGCGTGACCGATTCCGTGATCGAAGAGAATGCTGACCTTAACTGCTCACTGTAGCTTCGAGAGTCTTCTGCTAAGGCTAAGTTTGATTGCATAAACTGATTTGCCTCTTTTGCCTGAGCTTGAAGGCGAGAAATGATCTCTTGGATATCAACGGTAGACTGTTGAGTCTTAGCGGCGAGGGAGCGTACTTCATCGGCAACCACCGCAAAACCGCGTCCTTGTTCACCAGCTCGCGCCGCCTCTATTGCAGCATTCAATGCCAACAAGTTTGTTTGCTCTGAAATCGAGTTAATCACCTCTACAACGGTGCCAATTTCTACCGAGTATTCTTGCAGCTGATTGACAATTTTCGATGTTTCACCAATGGAATCATCCACTTTTCGAGAGATTTCATCGGAAGAGTCGAGTGAGCGACCCCCTTCTTGAACATTAGACGTCGCATCAGAGGCCGCATTTTCAGCATTAGCTGCGTTTTGGCTGACTTCACTAGCGGTACTCGATAGTTCGTTAATTGCGGTTGCAATCTGCTCCATCTGACTCAACTCTTTCTGGGCATTACTTTCCGTTTCACTCATGACTGCAGTCAGTTCAACGGATGCAGAAGAAACGTTGTCTGAAATATTGTGGAATCCATCAATGATTCGACGTAGCTCAAGGCGCATCTGGACAATATTGGCGTAAATGCCTGTTTCCTTGCCGGTAGTTTGAATTTGTTTTGATAAATCGCCAGACGCCACTTCCGCCACTATTTTTTGAATATCGCTAGGTTCACCGCCGACGACTTTAAGCACGCTACGGTAGATGAGAACGGCGATAACTAACGCAATCGCAATGACGATCACCGATAGGACGCTAATAATCAGTTGAGCATTAGAAAAACGTTCCACCATTTCAGGGCCGACGCTATCTTGTGTATCTTTGGTTGACAGCTTTATCTCTTCGATCGATTGAGCCGCTGAGGCGCCTAAGACATCGAGTGTACCTGCAATAATGTCATTTCTAGAGTTGATGGTTTGCACCACTTGGCTGAACGTAGAGCGATATTTCTCAAATGCGGTTTGAAAAGATTTTAAATAATCGAGTTGGACTCTAGACATGAGTTGAGCTTCAACTTGCTGTGAGAGGCTTTCTACTTGCGAAAACTCTTGCTCTGCTCTTGCGGCATCTTGCGGTGCGTTACTGGTTAGAAATTTGGATGCGTAGAGGCGAGCGAGTAATAGGTGTTGTTGCAATGTCCCGGCACTGACTGCCACGTCTAAATCATCCTCTGTCGCGGCTTGGTTCATGATATTGGTGACAGACTTTCTCATGCTTAAACCCGCAGGATCGAGCTGCTCTGATACCAGTTGGTTTCGCTGGTTAACTAATCGAACAACCTGACTAAATCCTTGCTTGTATTGTTCTAGTTGGTTTTCAATCTCAATAAATTCAGACTTGTGAGTATCATCAATATGCGAATTAAGGACTTCTTCCACTAAGTTTATTGAGGCTGCGATACGCTTTTCTAGCTCAGCAATATTGGATTGATCGTGGTTTTTTATGTACTTCAATGCGGCTAGACGTGCCTCCAATATATTGGCTTGAACTCTGCCCGTTGAAACGCTAGTTAGTGCGAGAGCCCGATAATTGTTGAAACCATCGCTAGACTGGAAGAAACGTAGTGATGCAACGATAGAAATGACTAAGATTAGGCCAAGGATTACCCCAAAACCTAAGGTTAATAGTTTTTTAAGGCTCATACTAATGTCCCTATTTCGCAGATAAGAGTGATCGGTAGGTACTGACGTTACGTATAAATTTGCATTTTTTGTTACTTAATTAAGTAAAATTATAAGAGGCTTTTTTAAGACGTGCTGATATTTGACTCAATTACATACTGCGCGGGTATTTCGAGTGTTCGTTTTATCCTTTAGGGGTAGGGAATGTGGCAAAGAGGCCGCGGCTCGTTGTAGAGCGCAGCCCTCATAGGTACTGATTGGCTAGACATGACACATAGCTAATGTGTTCTGGGTTATTCGACTTCTTCCGGCTCAACCTCTTCTTGCAGTTCAAGCAAGTTGATCGCAATAGCAACAAAGTCGCTGTCAGTGATAATTCCCACTAGGTGGCCTTTTTCCACTACGGGTAAGCAGCCGACCTTATGTTTCTGCATGTAGATCGCACTCTCTTTCAAGCCTGCTTGTGGTGAAACGGTCATGACACCCGTTTTCATGACTTCATATAGAGGTGTATCGAGAGTGAAGGACTGATTTTCTGGTATTTTTTGTAAGCTTGATTCTTGAGCGGCCAATACATCACGTTGAGAAACCACGCCAAGCAAACACTTGTTCGCGTCGACGATAGGAACATGGCGAATATCTAGTGCTTCCATGGTGTGTTTTGCATCGGCAAGGTTATGTGAGCGTAGCAAGGTATGCGGGTTACGCGTCATCATGTCTTCTACCTTAATCATGGCTGCCTCCTGAGTTATTGTTGTTTATAACTAAGTAACCTTTACTTTGGCAGTACCTTTAATCTTTGTAATCTACCCACTGTCGGTATCGACGAAAGCTACTTAGGTATACCTTTAATATAGTAACTTTTGCGACTAGATATTGAGAGCTAGTTGGGTTTTTATTCCGATTTTTTGAAAAACCTGTAGCGAAATATGAACAGCGATTGTCAGCAGCTCAGAACCATTGCCTACAAAGCGTTTTCATCCGCACGAAAATCGAATTTGATTACAATAATTCACATCTCTTTCCTTGCTATTGCCGGTGTGCAGAATATACTAGTCGGCTGCGAAAAACTCGTCGTCTGTTTGTGACAGAATCAGTTCGACTTCCATCACGACAAGATAAACCACGACAAAAGATTTAGTAACATGCAAGTATCTGATTTCCACTTTGACTTACCTGATGAGCTGATTGCTCGTTACCCTCAGCCTGAACGTACTGCTAGCCGTCTGCTTCAACTTGATGGAAATAGCGGTGAGCTTAATGATGGCACCTTCACCGATGTACTGGATCAAGTACAAGCGGGTGACCTAGTGGTTTTCAATAACACGCGCGTGATTCCAGCACGACTGTTTGGTCGTAAAGAGTCCGGCGGTAAGCTTGAGGTACTTGTTGAGCGAGTGCTGGATGAAAAGAGCATTCTGGCCCACGTGCGCTGTTCTAAATCACCTAAGCCGGGTTCAACCATCTTTATTGGTGAGAACGACGAGTATTCGGCACAAATGGTGGCACGCCATGATGCACTGTTTGAACTGAAATTTAATTCTGACCAGAACGTGTTGGCGGTATTGGAAGAGATTGGTCATATGCCTCTTCCTCCTTATATTGACCGCCCTGACGAAGATTCAGATAAAGAGCGTTACCAAACGGTTTACAACGAAAAACCGGGTGCTGTTGCGGCGCCAACGGCAGGCTTGCACTTTGATGAGCCTTTAATAGAAAAAATCAAAGCAAAAGGTGCAGAGCTCGCTTACGTGACACTTCACGTTGGCGCGGGTACGTTCCAGCCGGTAAAAGTGGACAATATCAATGACCACCATATGCATGCGGAATATGTTGAAGTTCCGCAACAAGTGGTAGAGGCGATTAAAGCAACTAAAGCGCGTGGCGGTCGTATCATCGCGGTAGGCACCACATCGGTTCGCTCGCTAGAAAGTGCCGCGCAAGATGCAATCAAGAAAGGCACTGAACTTGTTCCTTTCTTTGGTGACACTGAAATCTTTATCTACCCAGGTTATGAGTACCAGTTAGTCGATTGTTTAATCACTAACTTCCACTTGCCAGAGTCGACACTGATTATGTTGGTGAGTGCATTCGCTGGTTATGAAAATACGATGAACGCTTATAAACATGCCGTAGAGAACAACTACCGTTTCTTCTCGTATGGTGATTCTATGTTCATTAAAAAGAAAACTGTATAGGTTACTTTGAGAGATTCCTGATATCTCGTTCCTCGATTCAGGAATGACGGTTTTGTCATTCCATAGAGTGAGGAACGAGCGAGTAGGGAATCTCTTATGTTCAGCATTGCGCTGAACGCAAACAATTTACGAGTGCTAGCAGTAGGCTAGGAAGTAGAGTAATCGGATACTCTACATCTCGCATGGAAGGCGACCGCTCCTCATAGAGCTAAAAGCTCTGAACTTAATGTCAGACTGTTTCTCTGACAACCGGAGGCTTCGTGAAGTTAAAATTCGATCTTAAGAAAAAAGACGGTGTTGCACGTCGTGGTCAACTGACCTTCGAACGTGGCACAGTTCAAACCCCTGCATTTATGCCAGTAGGTACATACGGTACTGTGAAAGGCATGACGCCAGAAGAAGTAAAAGGCACGGGTGCTGAAATTCTTCTTGGTAACACTTTCCACCTATGGCTACGCCCAGGTCAGGAAGTGATGAAAATGCACGGCGACCTGCACGATTTTATGAACTGGCACGGTCCTATTCTTACTGATTCAGGCGGTTTCCAAGTATTCAGCCTAGGTAAAATGCGTACCATCACTGAACAAGGTGTACATTTCCGTAACCCTGTAAACGGTGACAAGATTTTCATGGACGCTGAAAAGTCGATGGAAATCCAAAAAGACCTTGGTTCAGACATCGTGATGATTTTCGACGAGTGTACGCCATACCCAGCGACACACGACGAAGCGAAAAAATCGATGGAAATGTCACTGCGTTGGGCACAACGTTCACGTGACCACTTCGATAAGCTAGAAAACCCGAACAACCTATTTGGTATCGTTCAGGGTGGTGTTTATGAAGACTTGCGTGATGTATCGGTTAAAGGTCTAACGGATATTGGTTTTGACGGCTACGCGGTTGGTGGTCTTGCTGTTGGTGAGCCTAAAGAAGACATGCACCGTATTCTAGAGCACACTTGTCCACAACTTCCGGAAGACAAACCTCGTTACCTAATGGGTGTTGGCAAACCAGAAGATTTAGTAGAAGGTGTACGTCGCGGTATCGACATGTTTGACTGTGTAATGCCAACGCGTAACGCACGTAACGGTCACCTATTTGTGACTGGTGGTGTGATCAAGATCCGTAATGCGAAACATAAAACAGATACAACGCCATTAGATCCACACTGTGACTGTTACACTTGTCAGAACTACAGCAAGTCGTACCTTCACCACTTAGAGCGTTGTAACGAAATTTTAGGTGCTCGCCTAAACACGATTCACAACCTGCGCTACTACCAGCGTCTAATGGAAAGTATTCGTAAAGCGATTGATGAAGATCGTTTTGATGAGTTTGTTACTGAGTTCTATGAGCGTCGTGGTCGTGAAGTACCACCGCTAGCAAAAGAGCAGTAATTGACGGGTTAAAAGAATTAAAGCCTTTGGCATTGTGCCAGAGGCTTTTGCTAATAAAGTAGGCGAACGCAGGTTATTTTTGAGAGAGCGATCTCTATTAGTCACTCTCAGACTTGAAACTAAAATGCGAAAGCCCAACTTGGATATTAATAAAAAATAATAGAGGACTTTTTAATGTTTATTTCTCAAGCTCACGCAGCAGCAGAAGGCGCTCCAGCAGGCGGCGGTTTTGAAATGCTAATCATGCTAGGTATGTTCGCGGTGATCTTCTACTTCATGATCTACCGTCCACAAGCTAAGCGTGTAAAAGAGCACAAGAGCCTAATGTCTTCGATGGGCAAAGGTGATGAAGTTCTAACAAGCGGTGGTCTAGTAGGTAAAATTACTAAAATCGCAGAAGACAACGACTACATCTCTATCGAGCTGAACACAAATAACGAAGTTGTGATCAAGAAAGATTTCGTTACTGCAGTGCTACCAAAAGGTACGCTTAAGTCTCTATAAAACAGCTAGAGGATCCTCGCTGTGCTAAACCGCTATCCTATGTGGAAGTACCTAATGGTGGTGTTCGCCATCGCCATTGCTGCATTGTATGCACTTCCAAATATCTACGGTGAAGATCCGGCTATTCAAGTTACAGGGGCGCGTGGCGCCTCTGTAGATATGTCAACGCTGGATTCTGTCACTAAAGCTCTTGATGAACAGGGCTTATCTCATAAATCCATTGCTCTCGAAAATGGATCTATTCTCGTACGTTTTAACGACACTGACACGCAAATCAGTGCTCGCGATATTATCAACGAAGCGCTTGGCAGCGATAAAATTGTTGCTCTTAACCTTGCTCCTGCAACACCAGACTGGCTAGAGTCTATTGGTGCGGCACCAATGAAGCTTGGTCTTGACCTGCGTGGTGGTGTTCACTTCTTGATGGAAGTGGATATGGACGCTGCAATGGAAAAGCTAGTTGGTCAGCAAGAAGAAGCTTTCCGTAGCGAACTTCGTGAAGAGAAAATTCGTTACCGTGCTATTCGCCCTTCAGGTAAAGATGCCGTTGAAGTACTGCTTCGTAACGAAGAACAGTTAGCGGATGCTGAGCGCATTCTAAAGCAAAACCATCCAGATATGATCTTCACAGAATCAGACTCTGATGGTCGCTACGCGTTAACCGCAACCTTTACTGAGCAGCGCTTAACTGAAATTCGTAACTACGCTGTTGAGCAGAACATCACCATCCTACGTAATCGTGTAAACGAACTTGGTGTTGCTGAGCCTCTTGTTCAACGCCAAGGCGCAAGCCGTATTGTTGTTGAGCTTCCTGGTGTACAAGACACGGCTCGTGCTAAAGAAATTCTTGGTGCAACAGCGACGCTTGAGTTCCGTGAAGTGGATTCGAAAGCGGATCTAGCCGCTGCAGCAAATGGTCGTGCGCCAGCAGGTAGTGAGATCAAGCAAGACCGTGATGGTCGCCCAGTTGTGCTTAAAAAGCGTGTCATTCTAGGTGGTTCAAGCATTACGGATGCAAGCTCAAGTGTTGATGAATATGGTCGTCCGCAAGTTAACATCTCGCTAGACAGCGAAGGTGGTAACAAGATGTCTGCGTTCTCGAAAAAGAACATTGGTAAGCTAATGGCTACCGTGTTTGCAGAGTACAAAGACAGTGGCCGTAAAACGCCTGATGGTCGAGTGATTCTGACTAAGCATGAAGAAGTGATCAACCAAGCAACGATTCAATCTGCTCTTGGTCGTAACTTCCGTATCACAGGTATTGATTCAGCTTCAGAAGCACATAACCTAGCGCTTCTACTACGCGCAGGTGCTCTGATTGCGCCAATCTCTATCGTTGAAGAACGTACCATTGGTCCTTCTATGGGTCAGCAGAACATCGATATGGGTATTCAAGCGTGTATCTTTGGTTTAGTTGCGGTGATGCTTTTCTGTCTGGTTTACTACCGTAAGTTTGGTATTTTTGCTAACTGTGCCTTGATTGCTAACATCGTACTTATCATAGGTATCATGTCGATGATACCTGGTGCGACGATGACGCTACCCGGTATTGCTGGTATCGTTCTGACGGTGGGTATGGCGGTCGATGCCAACGTACTTATCTTTGAGCGTATTCGTGAAGAGCTGCGTGAAGGTCGTAACCCTCAACAAGCGATTCACCAAGGTTACGCCAACGCGTTCAGTACCATTGCCGATGCGAACATCACAACCCTTATCACTGCGATTATCCTATTTGCAGTAGGTACAGGTGCGATTAAAGGTTTCGCAGTAACGCTATCTATCGGTATCTTGACCTCAATGTTTACAGCCATCATTGGTACACGTTGTATCGTGAACCTATTGTACGGCGGTAAACGAATCAAAAAATTGTCGATCTAGGGAAGTATTATGTTTCAGTTATTGAAAACAGACAAAACGATCGACTTTATGCGTTGGTCAAAGCTGGCATTTGTTTTCTCAATCCTAATGATTGGTGCGTCAATCTTTACTCTATCAACCAAGTGGTTGAATTGGGGTCTAGACTTTACTGGCGGTACCTTGATCGAAGTCGGTTTTGAGCAACCAGCTAACCTTGAAGATATTCGTAGTGCTCTAGAAGCGAAAGGCTTCGGTGATGCGACAGTACAGAACTTTGGAAGTGCTCGTGACGTTATGGTGCGTCTGCGTCCGCGTGAAGATGTTGCCGGTGAAACACTAGGTAACCAGATCCTAGATGCTATTAAAGATGGTACAGGTGAAAGCGTTGAGATGCGTCGTATCGAATTCGTTGGTCCGAACGTCGGTGATGAGCTAACAGAAGCAGGTGGTCTTGCGATCCTTGTTTCCCTTATCTGTATCTTGATCTACGTATCGGTGCGATTTGAGTGGCGTTTGGCAGCGGGTGCTGTAATGGCTCTGACTCATGACGTTATCATTACGCTAGGCATCTTCTCACTGCTACAAATCGAAGTTGACCTGACGATCGTGGCGGCGCTATTAACCGTTGTGGGTTACTCGCTCAACGATACCATAGTTGTATTCGACCGCATCCGTGAAAACTTCCGTAAGATGCGTAAAGGCGAGCCTGCTGAGATCATGAACAACTCAATTACTCAAACATTGAGCCGTACATTGATTACTTCGGGTACAACCTTGTTCGTAGTTATCGCTCTGTTTACACAGGGTGGTGCTATGATTCACGGCTTCGCGACAGCACTTCTACTGGGTATTACGGTAGGTACTTACTCATCAATCTACGTAGCTTCGGCACTGGCATTGAAACTGGGTATTACCAAAGAACACCTAATGCCGCCTCAAGTAGAAAAAGAAGGTGCAGAGTTCGACGAGATGCCATAAGGCACATCAAACTCGCTATACGAAAGCCGCTGAAATTTCAGCGGCTTTATTGTTTTTAAAGGAAACCCAATGAACCGTTGTTTTGCGTTTTGTGTCTCTGTGCTGCTGAGTTCAACACTATCAGCGAACACATTAGTCATATCAGACGATACGGGCGATGAGTTGAAAGCGACGATTCAATCATCGTGGATGCATTGTGAGGAGCAACGTTGGTGTGCGGATAAGCTTTATTACTATCGAGAGAGCTTTATTGCCGAAGCGCAAATTAGCGAGCAGAGCCTAACCGTTGAGCTGTTTGCTGAATACTCACCTCACTTATTTTCTCAATTGCAGCTGCATCTACGTCAAGACGGCTTTGAACTGCTTAGAGCTGAGATTGAAGGGGTAGAGTTTGACGTTGCCTCTGCGGTTAAAGAGTCGTCGCTGGCGGAAGCGGATAAAGCGCTGATTCTGTTTCTTAATCGCTATACCTCTAGCGCTAAACGGACACTTGAATGGCAAAGTAGCATTTGGCATGCTCGGCTACAAAGTGATGGCGAAGTGGTGTCGTTAACATTGACTATTCACGAGCCTTTGTGAGAGCGAAGTCGCCAAATATCCTCTTGATTAATTAGTAAGCAAGACTTTATTCAATAACTTGTTATGATGAATGAAAATAAAATAATAGGAATCAAGTCATGCCACATTTACGTTTTAGAGCAGTAGAGCCACAAACGGTCCAGACATTATCGAAATCGTTAATCGATGAACTCCAGCCGCACATGGACTGTCCGCGTGAGGATTTCACCTTTGAGTACATCTACAGCACTTTTTATCACGAAGGTGAGGTAAACCAAGCTTATCCGTTTGTCGAAGTGTTGTGGTTCAACCGTGGGCAAGAGACACAAGATGAAGTGGCTAAGATCATTACACATCAAGTGCGTGGCATGATCGGTGAAGATGTCGATGTCGCGGTGATCTTCACAGCGCTGGATGCAAGTGGCTACTATGATAATGGTCAGCACTACTAAAAGAGCATAAATGAGTGAGGTAAGGATGAGAAACACAATCGCGATGACAATAGCGGCGTTCTTATCCTTTCTGAACGTGATTCCGGTGACGGCGCATGCCACGCCCTGGGAGCAGATTCAAACCCCTTCCAAACAGAACCCTCAAGCCATTGGCAGCTATGCGAACGGCTGTTTAGCAGGTGGTGCCGCTTTACCACTTGAAGGTGAGGGCTATCAAGTGCTCCGCAGTCAGCGAGCACGCTACTATGGTCACCCTAATGCCGTGAGTTTCATTCAGAGATTGGCTAGCCTGACTAAAGATAAGCTCAATACCAGGCTGCTTATTGGTGATATCTCTTTACCACAAGGTGGGCGTTTTTCTTCTGGCCATTCTAGTCATCAAACTGGTCTTGATATTGATATTTGGCTGCGTTTGGCTGACTCTCCGCTGTCGCCAACAGATCTAGAAAAGCCCACACCTGTTAGCGTAGTGAACCTAAAGCAGTATCAACTGCTAAAGAAAAGCTGGGACAATCGTCACTTTCAATTGATTAAAATGGCAGCGAGTGATGAGCAGGTTGCACGGATATTCGTTCATCCAGTGATTAAAGAAAAGTTATGCGCTAGCGAAGAGGGAAGTGAAAGAGAGTGGCTGCGAAAGGTACGTCCTTGGTGGGGCCATCACTATCATATGCACGTACGATTACAGTGCCCTGAAGGAAGTATGAATTGTAAATCGCAGGCGGAGCCACCTCAAGGTGATGGCTGTGGGGCAGAGCTAGCGAGTTGGAAACCTCAACCCAAACCTGCAGCTCCCAAAGTAACGACAGCCAAACCGAAAAAGAAGCCTGTTAAAGTGATGCACCAACAGTGTCAGCAATTACTCAACAAAAACGCCGCTCGATGAGCGGCGTTTTCAATTAAGCTAAACCTTGAATAATGACGAACTTTTCGAGCAGTTCTTCATCGGTCTCAACATGGTTTGGATCTGTGATGATACATTTAGTTATTGGACACACAGACTGACACGTTGGCTTTTCATAGTGACCTTTACACTCAGTGCAGAGATCTGGGTCGATCTCAAAGATAGTGTCACCCATGGTAATTGCGCCGTTTGGGCACTCAGGGTCACACATATCGCAGTTGATGCACTTGTCGGTAATCAGTAACGCCATTGCTTATTTACCAGTTGGGTTACGGGTATCCTGACCTGAGTTTAGGTTACGCATTAATAGGCCGTATTCTAGATCCATATCTTCTGGAACTGGAATGAATACGAAGTGGCCGTTTCCTTTTGCGTCCTCAATCTTCTCTGACTTGCGGTTTTCCATCGCTTCAAGTGTGAAGATAACGTTGCCTTTTGGCGTCATTAGCTCAAGGCTATCACCAACAACGAATTTGTTTTTCACTTCAACTTCAGCAAGGTCACCACGGCGTTTGCCTGTGAATTCACCGACAAATTGCTGAGCGTCAGAAACTGAATAACCGTAGTCGTAGTTTTGGTAAGCATCATGAGTGTGACGACGTAGGAAGCCTTCTGTGTAGCCACGGTGAGCTAGGCTTTCTAGAGTGGTCATCAGGCTCTCATCAAATGGCTTGCCTGCAACCGCATCATCGATCGCTTTGCGGTAAACTTGCGCTGTACGAGCACAGTAGTAGAAAGACTTAGTACGGCCTTCAATCTTGAGTGAGTGAACACCCATCTTAGTCAAGCGCTCAACGTGTTGGATTGCACGCAAGTCTTTTGAGTTCATGATGTAAGTGCCGTGCTCATCTTCGTAAGCTGCCATCTTCTCTTCTGGACGGTGTGCTTCAGAAAGTAGAACCACTTCATCAGTTGGCTTACCACGACCGATTGTCGTTTCTGGACGCTCGTCTTGAACTTCGACTGTTTGCGCTTGTGCTGGGTCGAACTTTTCTACGATGTCGCCAGTGTCGTTTTCCTTGCCTTCTTCAACCTTGTATTCCCAACGACATGCATTGGTACATGTACCTTGGTTAGGGTCACGTTTGTTGATGTAGCCAGAAAGTAGGCAACGACCAGAGTAGGCCATACATAGAGCACCGTGAACGAACACTTCGAGTTCGGTTTCAGGACAGTGCTCGCGAATTTCTTCGATCTCTTCCAGAGAAAGCTCACGAGAAACAATCACACGCTCAACGCCGTTTGCCGCCCAGAACTTCACTGTTGCCCAGTTTACCGCGTTCGCCTGTACAGACAGGTGAATTGGCATTTCAGGGAAGGCTTCACGAACCATCATGATTAGACCAGGATCAGACATGATTAGCGCGTCTGGGCCCATTTCAACCACAGGTTTAAGGTCGCGGATGAAGGTTTTTAGCTTAGAGTTGTGCGGTTGGATGTTACAAACCACGTAAAGCTTTTTGCCAAGGGCATGAGCTTCGTCGATACCAATCTTTAGGTTTTCGTGGTTGAACTCGTTGTTACGTACACGAAGGCTGTAACGAGGTTGGCCTGCGTATACCGCGTCTGCGCCGTAGGCAAATGCGTAACGCATGTTTTTCAGGCTACCTGCTGGTGACAGTAGCTCAGGTACGAATGCTTTCTCAGTCATGTGTAATTCTCTTAATCTGATCTCAAGTCAGGCCGATTCCACCAGATGGGATCGGGGGCGCAAATTTTACGCCAAAATGTGACTTGTGACTAGGAAAAAGTCCATAACTAAGATGGGGAATTGCAAAAGGTGCCCGAATAGGTCGAGCACCTAGGAGGCATTAAGCGTTAGGGTGAGGTAAACCACCTAAGCATTCGTACAGGTTAGGTAAGAAAGCGCTTAGCTCGCCACATAGTAGAGAGAAGTCAGCGTCAAAGCGCGCTGCTTGATCTTCACGTGGAATATCATCATTTTGGTCTTTAAGCTCATCAGAGAACTTCAAGCGTTTGATGCTACCATCTTCAGCTAAGATGAACTCGATACGCTCTTGCCACCATAATGCCAGTTTAGTCACGACTTTATCAGCATCAATATGGCTGCGGATCTCGTCTGCGGTTAGCTCTTGCTTCTTACAACGAATCACACCGCCTTCTTCAAGCACTGATTTAAGCTCGGCTTCATCAAGCATTTGAATGCCAACCGGCGTCTCACCCGTTTTCACCCACTCAGTAAGGGTTGTTTCTACCGCTTTCTCAGGGATAGCTGGAACTACAGGTAAGCTGCCCATCGTCTTACGTAGTAGGGCTAAAACATCTTCCGCTTTTTTGAAGCTGCTCGCATCGACTAAAATAAAACCTTCTTTAGGCAGGATAAGAACATAAGTGTGGTTGCTACGGCTAAAGGCGCGCGGAAGCAAATCCATCACAATATCTTCTTTGAGGTTATCTTTTTCTTTCTTTTTAAGAGGGCGACCTTCTTGCGCTTCAAGAGCTTCTACTTTGGCATTCAAAGAGTCTTTGATGACTGACGCAGGTAGCATTTTTTCTTCTTTCTTAGCGCAGATAAGGATGCGGTTTTCAGAGACGTGAGTCATCATGTCACCATGCTTGCCCATGGCGGTAACCCAGCCAAATTTCTGCTTATCTTGGCTGCCACACGGGGTAAAACGAAACTCAGCTAATTGTTTCTCAAGCTGATCTGCGTTGAACTCAATTTCACGGTTAAAACGATACACCAGACAGTTTTTAAACCACATACTCTTTCTCTATACCTTTAAATTAGCAGCCAATCATAAAGACTTTTGTCGCGCTTGTCTTACTGCAAACACACAATAGTGGGATGAAAGTTATATGAAAATTTGTTTTCAAAGGTCACAAAAGTGTCATAATTGCTAGTAATAATGCCTATGCATCAAGAGGCGGCAGAACTGCCTTAATCATGAGAAAACTCAATTAACATAAGGTTATGCGATTATGTCTAGAAGGATTCTGGTTGTTGAAGACGAAGCACCAATTCGCGAAATGCTTTGCTTTGTTCTTGAACAGAAAGGTTACCAAGCGGTGGAAGCGGAAGATTACGACAGTGCGGTAACTAAACTGGCTGAACCCTTCCCAGATCTAGTGCTACTAGATTGGATGCTACCAGGTGGCAGCGGTATCAATTTTATTAAACATATGAAGCGTGAAGAGCTGACTCGTAACATTCCTGTTGTGATGTTAACGGCGCGTGGTGAGGAAGAAGACAAAGTCCGCGGACTTGAAGTCGGCGCTGACGACTACATTACCAAGCCATTCTCACCTAAAGAGCTGGTGGCTCGCTTAAAAGCTGTGATTCGTCGTGTGACACCAACCGCGCTAGAAGACGTGATTGACGTTCAAGGTCTTAAACTAGACCCAGTTTCACACCGAGTTACGGCTAACGATGAAGCGTTAGACATGGGCCCGACTGAGTTCAAAATGTTGCACTTCTTTATGACGCATCAAGAGCGCGTATATAGCCGTGAGCAACTGCTGAACAATGTTTGGGGAACCAACGTTTATGTTGAAGACCGCACAGTGGATGTACATATTCGTCGCTTGCGTAAAGCGCTAGAGGCAGCAGGGCATGACAAACTGATTCAGACAGTTCGTGGTGCAGGCTACCGATTCTCGACGAAAGCGTAACAAGCAATACCATTTGGAGAGGTAAGTGGTAGAACGGTTAACTTGGAAAAAGCTAGCCTGGGAGCTAGCTTTTTTTTACACCCCTTGGGTGATTGTAGGCTGGATTTTCGGATATATGCCGTGGTTGCTATTAGCTGCCACGGTTTTGCAGCTTGTATGGCATTTACATAACCAGATGCGCTTATCTGCATGGTTGTGGGACGAAAAGCGTCTTACGCCACCTTCGGGTAGTGGCAACTGGGAATCGTTGTTTAATGGTATTTACCGTTTGCAGCAACGCCAACGTAAAAAACGCAAAGAGTTAACCAACCTAATTCGCCGTTTCCGCAATGGTGCGGAATCCTTACCTGATGCCGTCGTCGTGTTTCGCGGTGAGGGCAATATTGTCTGGTGCAACAAACTTGCCCAGCACCTGCTTGGTTTTAAATGGCCCGATGATTCTGGTCAGCCTATTTCGAATCTGATTCGAACGCCGGATTTTATTAAGTACCTCAACAAGCAAGACTTCTCTGAACCCCTTGAGATGCGTTCACCACTCAATGTTGAACGTATGCTTGAGCTGCGTATCGTACCCTACACAGAAGGCGAGCACTTGATGGTGGTGCGTGACGTCTCTCAGCTTAAACAGCTGGAAGGGATGCGTCGTAACTTCTTCGCCAATGTCTCTCATGAGCTAAGAACGCCAATGACGGTGCTGCAAGGTTATCTTGAAATGACCGAAGACCCAGACATGGTGGTTGGCCCAATGTGGACCAAAGCTCATGGCGTAATGACTGAGCAGCTTAATCGCATGAACAGTCTGGTTAATCAGTTGCTGACGCTCTCTAAGATTGAAGCTGCGCCGATGCATGAGCTTGAAGAGGTCGTCAATGTTCCCGCGATGCTTGAAGTGCTAGAGAAAGAAGCGGCGAGTTTAAGCGGCGAGCTCGAACATAAATTGTCATTCGATGTCGATAGCAGCCTACGTGTATTAGGCGATGACGACCAGCTACGCAGTGCAATATCGAACCTGGTATACAACGCGGTGAAATATACTCCGGCAGGGGCAGATATTCGAGTTCGTTGGTATCAGTCTGCACAAGGTGCGCACTTAGAAGTGGAAGACAGTGGTGACGGTATCGAGCCGCAACACTTACATCGACTGACAGAAAGATTCTATCGCGTTGATAAAGCTCGCTCTCGTGATACTGGTGGTAGTGGCTTAGGCTTAGCCATTGTAAAACACGCGCTTAGCCATCATGACTCACACCTTGAAATTCAAAGTGAGGTCAATGTTGGCAGTAAGTTCTCGTTTATTTTGCCACCGCGATTAGTGGTGAGTTAATGAGAATAGCCATAGCGTCAATGTTATTGAGTGTTTGTATCTCGGCTTTTGCTGCGGATGAATTGCCAAGCTACAAGAAAAAGTCTGGGATTACGGGCAGTTTGACTAGCGTCGGCTCTGATACTTTGGCAGGTATGACGACCTTGTGGGTTGAGGAATTTAAAGAGCTATACCCGAGCGTTAATGGTCAGGTACAAGCTTCTGGCTCTTCGACTGCGCCACCTGCGCTGACTGAACGCACCGCTCAGTTTGGCCCTATGAGCCGGCCAATGCGAAATCGTGAGATTGAGGCATTTGAAAGAGAGCATGGTTACAAGCCGACTGAACTAAGAATTGCCATTGACGCAATTGGGATTTTTGTTCATCGCGATAACCCAATCAAAGGGCTGAACTTTTCACAGCTCGACAGTATTTTCTCGGCGACACTCCGTTGTGGTTCAACGCAACATATCAATACTTGGTCAGAGCTAGGTTTAGACTATCAGTGGTCTAAACGAGGCATGCAGCTGTTCGGCCGAAATTCCGTTTCTGGAACCTACGGCTATTTTAAGAAGAACGCACTTTGTGGTGGTGATTTTAAAAATAGTGTCAATGAGCAGCCAGGTTCGGCGTCTGTCGTTCAATCTGTCAGCTCTGCAATCAACACCATTGGCTACTCCGGTGTTGGCTATCAGGTTTCTGGAGTGAAGCTGTTACCGATAGCGAAACAGGGTCAAGATTACATCCAAGCGAGCCAAGAGAATATTCTATCTGGTAAGTACCCACTATCGCGCTACTTGTACGTCTATGTAAACAAGAACCCAGTCAAACCACTCAGTCCCATCGAGCAAGAGTTCATTCGCTTTATTTATTCAAAGCAAGGGCAGGCCTTGGTGGCAAAAGATGGTTATATTCCCATCTCGACGGATATCGCTCGCCGAGAGCTAGCGAAAGTCGGTATTTCGGAATAAAAGTAAATTTTGCTAGAGCCTCATTTAAGAGGCTCTATCTACACCTAGAAGCTTAACTCCCAGCCGGCAGCCAGCCAATATTCTTGCTCACTGGTTAGGTCCGCATCGAGCAATTTATTTGCTTCCAACCAGTTTTCATCTTGCGAAGTGAGTGACCACTTGTCGCCATCGATAGAGAGTTTGAGTTCTGGTAGCGGTTCATCATTACGTTGACCATTGAGTAAGATTGCCAAGCGTAGAATACGTATCAAACCGACGATGTGCTTTTTCTTAAACAGGGTAAACTCTTCCATCTCATGCAGTTTAAGAGCCTTTCTTTGGAATCGAACTAGCATGGCTAGCACGCGTTGCTGCTCACGGTTAAAGCCCGGCATGTAAGTATTACGAAGAATGTATGCGGAATGACGGTGAAAAGCTTGCAGGCTGATACTTAACCCTACTTCATGTAGCAGTGCGCTCCACTCTAGCAAGTCGAACAGCTCTGAGCTCTTTTTGATGCCGAGATCTTTATGGACTTGCTGTAAAAACTCGGTCGCTTGGCCTTTTATTTTTGCCGCGTGTTCTAAATCTACGAGATGCTTACTGGCGAGGTTCTCAGTGGTTCGCATACGAATATCAGAGCGTTTAAAGCTGTCTTCCATTTCAAACAGTAGACCTTCACGTAATGCGCCCTCGGAAAAGTGCATCTCAGTAACATTGAGGCTTTTTACTATTGCGGACAAGATAGCAACGCCGGCGGCAAAGACGGGTTTTCGTTCTGGGGTGAGCCCACTTAGCTCAATCTCATCAATGGTTTCCCACTCGCACAGCGTATCGATCACTTTATCCAGTCTTTTGGCGTTGATGAGACCATCCTCATAACCTAAGCCGACTAGAACTTCTCGGATTGCCTTGATAGTGCCAGAAGAGCCAAAAGCAATATCCCAACCTTTCTTGTTGTAGCGATAGGCCAAAGACTCCATCTTTTGCTCGGCGGCGAGAATAGCTTTAGCGAAATTTTTCTTAGATAACTTGCCGTTAGCGAAGTAACGTTTGGTGTAACTAACGCAGCCCATTTGCTTGCTGTTAATCAATTGGGGCTCGAATCCGCTTCCAATGATCATCTCAGTACTCCCCCCACCAATATCGACCACCAGTTTTGAGTCTGATTCGGGTTGGGTGTGAGCCACACCAAGGTAGATTAAGCGCGCCTCTTCAATTCCGGGAATAATTTCAATCGGAAAAGGGAGGACTTCCCGAGCGCGCTGCAAAAAGATATGTGCGTTATTGGCTTGGCGAAGCGTGTGGGTTGCTGCAATGCGAACGTTTTGCTGGTCAAAGCCTTGTAAGCGCTCAGCAAAAATCGCAAGGCATTCTAATCCACGTTCAATAGAAGCATTGTCTAGGTTTTTTTGTGCGTCGAGCCCAGCAGCTAGCCTAACTCGCTGCTTATGGCGACTGACAAGTTGTAAGTCTTGGTCAATGACTTTTGCTACCACCATATGGAAGCTATTGGAGCCCAAATCTATAGCGGCAACGTCACGAATGTCCGAGGTCATGTTTTATTAACGGCTCTTTACGTTTCTGATTCTTAGTTTGTTTTTCTATATTTTTAAGATAGTCGTAAATGGCAATTTGTGAGCGAACTTTCTTTCGGTTTCCGCGCGCTACGTAGCTATTACTCATTTCTTTATCGATCCATCTCGCCTTCACTGTATCGGTAAAGTGGATGTTAATGATATCAATAATACGCTGTTTAAGACGTTCGTCACGAATAGGGGTTGCGACCTCAATGCGATGGTCAATATTACGTGTCATCCAATCTGCTGAAGAAATGTAAACCTGTGGGTCACCGTTATTGTGGGTAATCATAACCCTTGGATGCTCTAAGAATCGATCAACAATACTGATGATCTTGATGTTGTCACTGACACCTTCGACCCCAGGAACTAAAGAGCACATCCCGCGAATGATCATGCGAATGTTGACCCCAGCCCCACTGGCTTCGTAGAGTTTATTGACCAAGCCCTTATCGACTAAGTTATTCGCTTTGAGAGTTAGCTCTGCTTTAAGACCTTGCTCTGCATTAGCGATTTCATTGTCTATCAGGCGGTAAAGTTGTTTACGCGAGTTGCGCGGTGAAACGATCAAGTGGTGAAACTTAATCGGTCGGTAAGGATTTTCTATGTAGTTGAATACCCCACGAACCTCGTTGGTCAGCTCTGAGTCCGCGGTGAGCAGAGAAAAGTCGGTATAGATTCGCGCATTTGTTTCGTGAAAATTACCGGTTCCGATGTGCGCGTAACGAACAATCTCGTCCTCTTCTCGGCGGCTAATGAGCAGTAGTTTGGAGTGAATCTTCAGCCCCGGAACGCCAAATATGACATGAACGCCAGCTTCTGTGAGTACTTTTGACCACTCGATATTCGCCTCTTCATCAAAGCGTGCTTGCAGCTCAACGACAACAGTCACCGCTTTGCCATTATGAACCGCGTCAATCAGCGAGTTCATTAGACGTGAGTCCTTGGCGACACGATAGATGTTGATCTTAATACTCAGCACCTTAGGGTCGAACGAAGCTTGGCGTACCCATTCACTGATATGCTCAAAAGTGTGGTAGGGGTAGTGCAGCAAGATGTCCTGCGCCTTTATGGCATCAAATTTATTGGCATATCCGCTAAAGTCAGCACATGCCATTGGCGGTAATGGTTTGTTTTCTAAGTAGTCTCTTCCTACATTAGGAAAGTCGATAAAGTCTTTAAAGTTATGGTAGCGTCCACCTGGAATTAAGCTGTCATAATTGGATACCTTGAGTTTTCTACATAGAAAGTCGAGCATAGCTTGAGGCATATCTCGCTCGTAGATGAACCTGACCGGCATGGCAGTTAAACGTTGGTTGACCCCTTCAGACATTTGCTCAATTAAGCTGTGTTCGACTTCATAGTTAAGATCATATTCAGCATCGCGTGTCATCTTCATCGCATAGCCGTTGAGTTCGTCGTAGTCGAAGAATCCGCTGAACAACTCATCTAAACAGTAGCGAATAATATTATCGAGTAAGATGATGGTTTTACGATGCTTGCGCTTTTGTTCTGGCACCATCACAAAACGAGGTAGGTGATCGGTCGGGACTTCAATCAACGCATACTGACTTTGTTCACCACTACGCAAATCAACGGCAATGTAGGCATATTCATCTTTTAGAAACTGCAGCACATCAATATCATCACGCATCATCAGTGGGGTGATGTGAGGCAGAACTTGTTTGCGGAAGTATTTTCTTACCCAATTTTGTTGAGTTTCGTTGAGCTGAGTCTCATTGACTAAAAAGATTCTATGCCTTGCCATATCGCGGATAAGCTCGGCGTATAGCTCATCGAAACGCTCATTGAGTCGTAGCGCTTTGGTCTGCATCTTGGTCAACAAGTGTTTGGAATTATCGTTTATTCCACGTTCTTGATTGATCAGAATTCGGCGTTTTACATCGGCAAAGCGAACTTTGTAAAACTCATCTAAGTTATTGGAAAATATGCCAAGAAAACGGATCCTTTCGATTAAAGGTACGCTTTTATCTGCGGCTTCTTGTAAGACGCGCTCATTGAAAGAGAGCCAACTTAATTCCTTTTCAATATACAGTTTCTCTGCGCTCATGATCTTACCTTTAACCGAAGTGACGAAGTAAAGTATTGAGAAAACTCTCAGATGAATAGCAACTTAAGGTGCTGAGATGACAGTTTTATTGCAAATTTTTATTGCATTGTTTTCAGTTGTTTATTGCGATCTGTAATATAATTGTCACCTAATAGAAATATTATACCCTCGGACGAAAATAGGTAAGAGAAACAGATGGGCCAAGCAGAATTCTCATTGAGAGAGCGAGATCAAAAGCGACTAATCAAAGATCGATTAGTTCGACTCGCTGTATCTGCTGGTGGTGTGGGCGTATTGGCGGCTCTGGTTCTGATCTTTGTCTACCTTGCCATGATGGTATTGCCTTTGTTTAGCGATGCCAAAATAACGCCTAATGTTCGTTCAGTTCCCATTTCAACCGTACAGCCAATAGCGCTAGGTGTCGATGACTCTGGCGAAAGCGCTTTTGTCATCTCTGAGCAAGGAACAATCGACTTCTGGTCACTGACCAAATCAAGTAGTGAGCCCGAGCTGTCACAGCAGGTTGGTCAACTCAATGACTTATTCGCTCAGTCACTCTCTGCGCAAGGTTTATATGGTTTTGCTTCGCCACAAGGACAAATAAAAATCATCAAGCCAAACTTAGATTCAGAGATGAAGCAAGGCGTTAGAGTACTAACCCCGAGTGTCACTGAACTCAAGCTACCATTTGATCTACGTACTGATAAGCACAAGTTAGTTAAATTTGCTTTTGCTACCCAAGACAGTATGGCGTTGGCGGGTTGGTATGATGACGGTTTTGTTAGAGTCCGTTGGTTAGAGCAGGGGCAAGCCTACCACTTTACTTTTGCCGCGCCAATGCCTGATTTGGATCAGCTAGTATTGACGCCTGATGGCAAGACACTTTATTTGCGCTCTGGCTCAGAGCTTATCGTGGCACTAAAGAAACAGAACCGATTTGAGGTTCGTGAGGTGGTGGACTTGAGCCAAGGTCGCCCTGAACATGCCGTCACTGATATCGATTTATTGCCGGGCGCCTACTCAGTTTTGGTCACTCACCAAGACGGTCTTGTATCTCAATGGTTTGATGTACTGATGGATGGAGAACGTTATTTAACTCACATTCGCCAGTTCAAGCTCGCTTCCGAGCTGCAATTCTTATTGCCAGATACCTACCGTAAAGGGTTCTACAGCTTTTATATCAACGGCACGGTGCAAAGTCACTATACCACCAGTGAAAAACTGGTGATGTTTGAGCGCGCATATCAGAAAGCCCCTCAGCTTGCAGCTATGTCGAACAATGAATCTTATCTGCTTGCCATTGATGACAGCACGCTCAGCTTATCTGTGATTGATAACCCGTACCCTGAAGTGTCGCTCTCTTCGCTTTGGCAGAAAGTGTGGTATGAAGGTTATCCAGAGCCTGAATTTGTTTGGCAAACGACGTCTGCCAGTGATGAGTTTGAGGCTAAGTTCAGCATAGTACCGATTGCATTTGGTACTTTAAAAGCAGCAGCGTTTGCGATGCTTTTTGCGATTCCTATCGCGGTGTTAGGTGCCATCTACACTGCCTACTTTATGACGCCGAAAATGCGCCGAGTCGTCAAACCTTCGATTGAACTGATGGAAGCACTACCTACGGTGATCATAGGTTTCCTCGCTGGATTATGGTTTGCGCCGATTGTAGAGAGCCATCTCGCAGCAGTTGTCGCCTTGATGCTGTTTCTACCTGTTTCTACGATACTATTTGGCCTGTTGTGGCATCAGTTTTCTGACCGATGGTCGGGCAAATTTTCTAACGGCTGGCATGCTGCGATTTTAATGCCAATCATTGTGGTGATTACCGTGGTGATTTTGTCGCAGAGCGGCAATATTGAAGCCTTATTGTTTAATGGTGATGTTAGGGTTTATCTGGCTGAGCACGGTATCGATTTTGATCAACGCAATGCGCTAGTGGTTGGCTTTGCGATGGGATTTGCGGTTATCCCTACGATCTTTACTATTGCCGAAGATGCTATTTTCTCAGTACCTAAGCATTTGTCGGATGGTTCGCTTGCTCTAGGGGCGACACCATGGCAAACACTGATTCATGTTGTTCTATTGACGGCGAGTCCCGGTATTTTTTCCGCGATTATGATGGGGCTCGGGCGCGCGGTAGGTGAAACCATGATTGTACTTATGGCGACAGGTAACACGCCTATTATGGATTGGAACATCCTTGAGGGGATGCGCACTCTATCTGCCACGATTGCGGTCGAAATGCCAGAGTCAGCGGTCGGTAGCTCCCACTATCGAATCTTGTTCTTAGCAGCCTTGTTGTTGCTAGTTTTTACCTTTGCGGTTAACTCTTTAGCTGAGTGGGTACGTGAGCGTTTACGCGCTAAGTATCGCTCGCTGTAAATCAGAATTATTAGGAAACCTTCTAAGTGTTTAAGTGGTTAAAGTCAGGCTCTCCTTGGATATGGTTAACAGGTGGTGCAGTCAGTATCAGCTTGTTGTCTGTGTTAGGGCTTTTGCTGCTTATTGGCTGGAAGGGGCTTTCTTACTTTTGGCCTGCCCCCTTGTATCAGTGGCAAACAAAGCAAGGCGACAATCTGGTTGGTCAAGTCTACTCGCAAGAGTACGTCCCTATCAGTCACTTACGTGAGATGGATATTGAACTGCCACAGGACGTGGTAGAAAAAGGTCTGGTAAAGCGGGTGAGCATTAAGGTTGCCAACCGCGACTTATACTCTTCCGACTTTGTATCGCTGTTAGAAATTGACCTTGATGAGCCAACGAAACCAGAAAACTGGGCGGTTATAGAGCGAACTCGTGGAGGTGACTTTTATGGTCGCCCGGTTGGATACATGCATGCGGATGGACGTGTAAGTAGCGATATTCTTCAAGACTACACGCAGGGAATCGCGTTTGCGGAAAAGTTACGCGATGAGATCGAAAATCTCATTGAGCGTGATGTTAGAGTGATTAATGCTCAAGCTGAGCGACTAAGATTAGAGAGAAAAAAGCGTAGCCTAAATGGCACGCTGGACGATGATTTCATTGCTTTGTATCAAAGCCAGAGTAACAAGTACACTGAGGCGTTAGCGGCAACAGAAGCAGAGTTAGACCGACTGCGCAATCAGTTGGCGAATCAAGGTTTGCTAGTTGAAGATATGACTGGTCAGCAGGTAACGATTCCACTAAGTGAGATTCTTGATTTGTGGTATCCGAACCAAATGAACTTAGCAGAGAAAACTGCTAGATGGGGTAAGCAGGCGTGGAAGTTCTTATCCGATGATCCTCGCGAGTCTAACTCTGAGGGTGGTGTGTTCCCTGCGATGTTCGGTACCGTGCTACTGGTGCTGATCATGTCGGTCATAGTGATGCCACTGGGTGTGATTGCGGCTATCTATCTTCACGAGTACGCTAAGAACAATGCGTTCACCCGCTTAATTCGAGTGGCAGTAATTAACCTTGCAGGGGTACCTTCAATTGTCTATGGCGTATTTGGACTGGGCTTCTTTGTTTACACGCTAGGCGGCTCAATCGACTCGCTATTCTATGCAGAGAAACTGCCAACCCCGACCTTTGGTACTCCCGGCCTGTTATGGTCAGCATTAACACTTGCAGTACTAACGCTGCCGGTGGTGATTGTGGCTACCGAAGAAGGTTTGACTCGAATTCCGAGCTCAGTTCGTCACGGTTCTTTAGCGTTAGGCGCGACTCAGTTTGAAACCATGTGGCGAATTGTCTTGCCGATGGCAAGTCCGGCGATTATTACTGGTTTGATCCTTGCGGTCGCTCGCGCAGCGGGTGAGGTTGCTCCGTTGATGTTAGTCGGGGCAGTAAAACTGGCGTCGAGCTTGCCTGTGGATAGCCAATTTCCGTTTTTGCATTTAGAGCGTAAGTTCATGCATTTGGGCTTCCATATCTATGATGTTGGCTTCCAAACCACTAACATTGAAACAGCAAGACCTTTGGTTTATGCCACGTCATTTTTGCTTGTAACAGTGATTGTTGGCCTGAATTTAACCGCGATCAGTATTCGAAATAATTTGCGCGAGAAGTACCGAACTCTAGGACAAGATTAACCATGTTTTCAGTCAATCAAACACTCGGCTACCAAGCCCCCTTAGATGTGAATAATCTGAGCGATGAGCAAACGGCGATTGCTATCGAAGGGTTGAACTTGTACTACCAAAACAGCCAGGCATTAAGTGATATCTCGATGCGAATTCCAAAAGGGCAGGTTACCGCGTTTATCGGTCCTTCTGGTTGTGGAAAATCGACACTGCTTCGTTGCATAAACCGCATGAACGATCTTGTTGATGGTTGCCGTGTCGAAGGCAAGGTCAAACTACACGGAAAAAACGTTTACCACCCGAAAGTCGATGTCGCCACGCTTCGCCGCCGAGTGGGTATGGTGTTCCAGCGCCCGAATCCGTTTCCCAAGTCTATCTACGAAAATGTGGTGTATGGCTTGCGTCTGCAAGGAATCAAAAATAGCCGCGCTCTCGATGATGCTGTCGAGCGCTCATTACGTGCTTCAGCGCTATGGGATGAGGTTAAAGATCGCTTACATGAAAATGCATTTGGATTGTCGGGTGGTCAGCAGCAGCGTTTGGTTATCGCGCGTGCAATAGCGATTGAACCTGAGGTACTGTTACTTGATGAGCCGACCTCAGCACTTGATCCTATTTCCACTTTAACCATTGAAGAGCTGATCAACGACCTGAAAACCAAATATACTGTAGTTATCGTTACCCATAACATGCAGCAGGCAGCGCGAGTGAGCGATCACACAGCCTTTATCCATATGGGTAAGTTGATCGAGTACTCAGATACCGACTCAATTTTTACGTCGCCATTGAAAAAGCAGACTGAAGATTATATTACGGGTCGATACGGCTAATTCGTCGTATTAGACTTTTTACTTATCCATTGGGAGATTAACGTTAACTATGAATTTTGGACGCCATATATCAGGTCAGTTTAATGTAGAGCTAGAGTCGATCCGAACCCATGTCTTGACGATGGGTGGTTTGGTCGAGCAGCAGTTGTCGTTTGCGATGCAAGCGCTGCACAAAGAAGACATTGAACTGGCGAGAAAAGTGGTGCGCGATGATCATAAAGTTAACGCGATGGAAGTCTCAATCGATGAAGCCTGTACTCGTATCATTGCCAAACGTCAGCCGACAGCAAAAGATTTACGACTGATTATGGCGATCATCAAGACGATTACGGATTTAGAACGTATTGGTGACGTCGCGACTAAAATTGCATATGTGGCGATAGAAAGTCCATCTTCCAAAGAGCGCCAGTTCCATGTTTCGTTGGAGCCGCTTTGCCGTCAAGCAATCAGCATGCTGCACCAAGTGCTTGATGCCTTTGCACGTATGGATGTTGATGCGGCAGCAGAAGTATACAAGCTCGATGATAAGATTGACGCTGAATACGAAGCGGTGATCCGTCAGTTGATGACCTATATGATGGAAGACCCGAAAAATATTCCCAATATCCTTCAGGTCATGTGGTCTGCTCGTGCGATAGAACGAGTTGGGGATCGCTGTCAAAACATCTGTGAATACATCATCTACTTTGTCAAAGGCAAAGATGTTCGCCACTTGGGTGAACAAAGTATTGATGATGCACTTCGTTAGAAGTGGAAGATAACCCCAGTAGAGAGGGTAGCAGACCAGTTTGAACTTAGCAGGGTTTTGTTCTTGTCGATATAGTTGAAATCGCCACCTAGTCTAAAGCCAATATTATCAGTGGCAAAAATGACCCAAGCTGCTGAAAAGCTTGCTCCAGTGCCTTCTGTATAACGTGTTTCATTCGAGAAGATATTATCTCGACTACCTTCGTATTCAACCAAACCAGCCTCCAATTGCAGCCCAAATTTAACAGGTTGGTCCATAAAGTGGTATTGCCCACCAATTCGGTAAGTTTTAAGCCTATCTTTATCCCAGAGTACTTCAGCTGAAGTGTGTGAATAGCTCAAGTAAAGCGCATCAAGGCCCAATACATCCGTCATCCCAAGTTGCAGACCGCCACCGGAGAGTCCTGCATCAAGGTAAGGTCCCATTTTGATTTCAGGAGAGATATGTAGCCCAGAAGCCAGTGTGCTAAATGGTGCTAGAAGAGTCAGTGCTAATATGTGCTTTTTCATCGTTGGAAGACCACTACAGAGTTTAAATTACTCTCTTCCTTGAGATGTGCTTGTCCTATAGTGGGATGATAGGTAATACGTTCATCTGGCTCTAATCTAAGTTACTTATATCGGTGATAAGTATTGGTTATTACCCTAGTGACCTAGCACTTGCTTTTCCAGAGCGGTTTGAATTTCTTTATGTAGCCATCTAATGAGGGGGTTATTGCGGTTTTTAATATGGTAATGGCTATATACGCTTGCTGTTTTTAACTCGTGATCTACATTGACTTCAATCGCGCGTAAAGACGGATATTGCTCTATTGGGAAAAGATTCGAGTGAGGCATAAACATATCGGTATGTTGAATGACGTCAATAACCGCCATTATCATCTCTGAGCGAAAACCAGTCTTCGCTGTCACCCCTTGCGATTTTAATATTTTCTCAGCAAGGCTCGCCTGTTCGTTCCAGCCTGGAACAATAAACGAGGCTATTTCATATCCTTCAAAATCTTGTGGCTCTGCGACCGTTTTGGTTATCGGGTGATCTTTTCGCACCAGTACAAGGCCATTTACGTCGATTAGATGGTTAATATAAACTTCTTTTGGTTTAGGTAGTTCATAGTTTACGCCAATCAATACTTGGCCTTTACTAATGTCCTCTAAGGTCGTTCGCGTCCAACTAACCAATTCAATTTCTGCGTTCGGTGCTTGAGACTTAAGTTGTTGGAATAAAGTACCCGATAAGCAAGTCAGAACCATTGGGGCGAGTGCGATTTTTAGTTTGGAGTTGACTTCGCTAGGGTCGAATTCTTGTGAGGCATTGAGTGCGTTAGCCAATCCATCTAAGTGGGGGGTGATTGACTCGGCAAGCTCAATGGCAAAAGAGGTCGGTTCTAATCCTTTGGGAACTTTGACGAAAAGATCATCATCAAAATGATGACGTAGCTTCTGCAAAGCTTGGCTAATTGCGGGCTGAGAGACAAATAGACGCTGAGAAGCCTTGCGCATATTAAGCTCTTGAGAGAGGACTAAGAAGGTTCTCAAAAGGTTTAAATCTAAGTTGTAAAACAGATCTTTTGCCATGCACTAATAACTCTAATACTTCTCAGGAACAAAGGTTTGTTCTTCAATTGGAGCTCGAATATATCCTTCTTTGTTGAGCTCTGGTAGCTCGATCTCTGGATAGGTAATATCCTGATACTCAATTTGTTCAAGTAGGTGGTTAATGCAGTTTAGGCGAGCACGTTTTTTATCATCTGAAGGGACTACCCACCATGGGCACTGCTTGGTGTCTGTATAGGCAAACATCTTATCTTTGGCCTCAGAGTATTCAGCCCAGCGGTTGCGCGATTCTAAGTCCATTGGGCTGAACTTCCAGCGCTTGATGGGAGTTTTGATTCGTTCCAAAAAGCGTTTTTCCTGTTCTTCGTCAGAGACGGAAAACCAATATTTGAGCAAGATGATGCCAGAACGCTGCAACATGCGCTCAAATTCAGGGCAAGATCGCAGAAATTCATCGTACTGCTCATCAGAGCAAAAGCCCATCACCTTTTCAACACCCGCTCGGTTGTACCAACTGCGGTCAAAAAGGACTATTTCACCCGCAGCAGGTAGGTGTGCAACGTAACGTTGGAAGTACCACTGGGTTTTCTCTTTTTCGGTAGGAGCGGGTAATGCAGCGATTCTACAAATGCGAGGGTTGAGTTTTTCTGTGATGCGTTTAATAACGCCACCTTTGCCAGCGGCGTCACGTCCTTCAAAGATCACAACGACTTTGAGGCCTTCCTGTTTTACCCACTCTTGCAGCTTTACCAACTCAATTTGAAGGCGTTGAAGCTCCTTTTCGTAAAACTTCTTATCCAGTTTGCTCTTAGCCATAGCGCACTCCTTTGTTATCAAAAGGTTAGCACTTGTGGAGTAGGGATGAGAGTTTTATCGCTGAGAACTGAGAGCCTCTACGACCTTTTCGATAGCCGAGCTACTGGTTACTGGAATCATGAAATCGTCGACGTTCTGATTGCCCATTTTTGCTTCTTCGCTGACGTTAGTCATATAGCTTGAGCGAGTACTCTTACCGGATAGATGAACTTCTCTGACGCCAGTGTGTTGAACGATGTTTTGAACATTGTCAGCTGTTAGCCCAGCACCGGCCATGATTGAGATTCTACCGTCAGCGATTTTGACCATCTGTTGCAGAACCTCTTTTCCTTGTTCTACATTGGTAGCCAAACCTGAAGTGAGGATACGCTCGCAGCCTAACGAAATTATCTCTTCAAGAGCTTGCTGCCAGTTACTGCTCTGGTCAATGGCACGGTGGAAGGTGATACCTAAGTTATATAACTTGGCACGTTGAGTCAGCTGTTCGGCTAACGGCATATCGACACGTCCATCTGCACTTAGAACCCCCAGTACTACACCTGCTAATCCCGCCTCTGCTGCCGCTTCGATATCGAGTAACATCGCCTCAATATCATCTTGGTCGTACAAGAAGTCTCCTTGCCTTGGTCTAATCATGGCGTAGACAGGGATAGGGGAGATTTGCGCCGCTTTTTTCATAAAACCAATGCTAGGCGTTAATCCACCAAGCGCTAGAGAGGAGCATAGCTCGATGCGTGTTGCGCCACCTGTAATCGCATTATGCAGTGATTCAAGATTATCGATACAAACTTCAACGTGGTACTTCATAGGTAGTGCTCTCTGAGGATAAGGTTGGCGTTATTTTAGCAGTCGAAGAGAAAGATATTAGGGTAAAGGTCGAAGATTTGATTTCCTCAAAAATGAGTGGGAGAAAATAAAAAACCTCAGCATGTGCTGAGGTTTAAGATTTTGAGCAGGAGCTAGATTAAGCTGCGTCGTCTTGTGCTGGTTCAGCGTCTTCGACGGCTTCAACCTTTTTAGGCTTCTTAGGTGCAGGTTTGCGTTTTGCACCCAGTGCGTAGAGCACTTCTTCTTTGTTTTGCGCTAGGAACATAGCCAAGTCTTCTTTCTTGCCTTCGTCTTCTAGCAGTTCACTTTTACCTAGTAGCTCAAAAAGCTCATCAGCCATATCAAGCATCTTGTCATATGCGTCAGCTTCCGCTTTAGAGGTAAAAGTCATTTTCTCTTCTCCGTTGCGTTCTACCACGTACTTGACGATTACAGCCATGGTTGGTCCTCTAACTCAAATTATCAAAAGTATTTACTGTCTGTTTATACAGCTTATTGGCGCTAAAGTCTAGGTAGCACAGGCGATCATGAGGTTGAGATCGGCAAAAATTTGATAACGCACTGTTCGTTATTGAGAAGATAGCGGTAAGCAGAATTGGAAAAGGTGTTCCGCCGCTATCTTGGCAACACTTTCTAGCATCTCTGGGGGAGGATTATCTATCGAGTGAATCTGCAGTCCATCGAGCATGGTCACAGCATAATGTGTCATGACTTGAATGTCGGCATTTTGCACGAGTTGACCATCATTGGCGGCTCTTTCAAATCGATTTTGAATGAGCTGAATGAATTCTACACGCATCTTCAAAGCGGATATTTTAACCACACTAGATTCATCGCTACAGGCCAGAGAACTCTGGATCATTAAGCAACCTTTGTTCTTCTCGTTGCTGCATTTTGCTTCGGCAGTTCGGGAAAAAATAGTCTCAATCACATCGCGAATTTGAGGTTGCTCCAATGCACTAAAGAATGGTGCGCCCTCACGATTCTTATACATCTCTACCGCTTGAAAATAGAGTTGCTCTTTATTGCCAAACGTTGCGTACATACTTGGTTTATTGATGCCCATCGCTTGGGTGAGATCTTTGAGTGACGCGCCGTCGTAACCTTGTGTCCAAAAGACATCCAAGGCTTTCTCTAGAGCGATTTCTTTATCAAAGCTTTTTGGGCGACCACAGGTTAAACGGACCATAACGTTATTCAACAACTTCTCAAATATGACACTCAAATGGTAAATCGCAGGCCGTGCGTTGTCCATATCGCAAATGTATTCATTTGGTAAATTTAACTTGATCAATGTCAAAAGTTGGGATTATTATACCGATCGGTACAAAATTAATGTAAGGATAGCGAGATGGTAGGTAAACACCTTAAAACACCCCTTCTACTTATCTCAATTGCAGCACCTTTGGTGTTGTCGGGATGTCAGGATTCACATGCAGAAGTGACTCAGTCTGCACCACCACCGCCAGGTGTTGAGGTGGCAGAAGTGCTGGTTGAAACCATCACTGAGCTTGATGAATATACGGGTCGTTTAGAATCACCTCAGACTGTATCGGTGATCCCGCGAGTGTCGGGCTACGTTGAACAAGTGCATTTTGAAGAAGGCACCATGGTTGAAGAAGGCGACGTTCTTTTCTCCATTGATGACCGAGCATTTGTGGCGGAAGTAGAGCGACTTGAAGCGGAACTGAGCAGCGCTAAAGCTAGTTACAACCAATCGATCAAAGATCACCAGCGCGCGCTTAAGCTCAATAAGAACAATGCTATTTCGCAAGAAACGGTAGATGCACGTTTTACCGCTAAGCAGCGCGGTGCGGCGAGTGTTGCTGCGATTAAAGCTTCGCTATCTCAAGCCAAATTAGATTTAGCCTTTACCAAAGTCACTGCGCCGATCACAGGCAAAGTGTCTAGGGCTGATATCACTAAAGGCAACTATGTATCAGCAGGTGATACTCAGTTAACCACGCTCGTGTCGACTGCTCATATGTACGCTTACTTCGATGTTGATGAAGTGACCTTCCTTAAGTACCAGAAGTTGAACAAGCTTAAAGCGGGTGAAGGTTACGCGAAGCAGCTAGTGCAGCTTGGCTTAGCGAATGACGCGGCTTACCCACGAGTAGGGCACATCGACTTTGTTGATAACGCAATCAATCAAGCAACAGGCACAATTCGAGTTCGCGCTGTCTTCGACAATGAAGATCAGTCTTTATGGCCTGGTATGTTTGCGAAACTGCGTATCACTGGTTCAAGCAGCTATGAAGGTGTGTTGATCGACAATCGTGCTGTGGGCACAGACCTCAACAATAAATACGTGTTGGTTCTTGATGAGAACAATATCGTTCAGTATCGCGCGGTTTCGCTAGGTGAAAAACTCAATGGTTTACGCATTGTGGCGGATGGTTTATTGCCGGGCGATAAAGTGGTGGTGAATGGTCTGCAACGTGTGCGTGCCAACATGCCAGTGACACCAAGTGAAGTCACTATGGCGAACGAATTGACCTTATCAATGTTGCGTGACCAACAAGATCTGATTGACCAACAGCGCCAATCTCTTACTACAGCGGCATTAAACGAGAAGGGATAACGGGATGTTTTCTCAGTATTTTATTCGTAGGCCGATATTCGCATCGGTCCTGTCGATACTCATTTTTATCGCAGGTGCACTGTCAGTGTGGCAGCTGCCTATCACTGAGTATCCAGAAGTTGTGCCTCCTACGGTCGTTGTTACGGCAACCTATCCAGGCGCAAACCCTAAAGTCATAGCCGATACGGTTGCATCTCCTCTCGAAGAGGAAATTAACGGTGTCGAAGATATGTTGTATATGTCTTCGCAAGCCACCTCTGATGGGATGATGACCTTAACGGTAACCTTTGAAATTGGCACTGACGCTGACAAAGCGCAAACCTTAGTGCAAAGTCGCGTTGACCGCGCATTGCCAAGGTTGCCAGAAGAGGTTCAGCGTTTAGGTGTGGTTACCGAGAAGTCGTCTCCTGATTTGACCATGGTGGTTCACCTTTACTCTCCAGACGAACGCTACGATTTGCTCTACTTGGCAAACTATGCGGCGCTTAATGTACGTGATGAAATTACCCGTATTGAAGGTGTTGGCGCGGTGCGTGTATTTGGTGGCGGCGAGTACAGCATGCGTATCTGGCTTGACCCTAATAAGGTCGCTGCACTGGGCTTAAACCCTACCGAAATCATTGCAGCAGTACGTGAGCAAAACCAACAAGCAGCGGCAGGTAGCCTAGGTGCGCAGCCAAGCGGCAATTCTGACTTCCAATTGCTCATCAATGTGAAAGGTCGACTCACTGATGTTGAAGAGTTTGAAAACATCATCATCAAAGTCGGTGAAAACGGTCAGGTTAACCGTCTTAAAGATGTTGCTCGAATTGAGCTTGGCGCAGAAACCTACTCACTACGTTCACTATTGGATAACCAAGATGCGGTAGCGATCGGTGTTTTCCAAGCTTCTGGTTCGAATGCAATCCAGATCTCTGAAGATGTGCGTAGCAAGATGGCTGAGCTTGAGCAGAGCTTCCCACAAGGTGTTGCATACGACATCGTTTATGACCCGACAGTCTTTGTTCGTGGCTCAATTGAAGCGGTTGTTCAAACATTACTAGAGGCGGTTTTACTGGTTGTTTTGGTTGTGGTGCTATTCCTACAAACGTGGCGCGCTTCAATCATCCCGCTGGTGGCTGTTCCGGTTTCTTTGGTCGGTACCTTTGCGTTCATGCATCTGATGGGCTTTTCACTCAATGCGTTATCGCTGTTTGGTTTAGTACTGGCGATAGGTATTGTTGTCGATGATGCCATCGTGGTGGTGGAGAATGTTGAACGAAACATAGCAGAAGGCTTGGCCCCGATTCCCGCAACGGAAAAAGCGATGCGTGAAGTGACAGGGCCTATCGTCGCGACGACCTTAGTTCTTGCTGCGGTATTTATTCCCACCGCTTTTATGTCAGGCTTAACGGGGCAGTTCTATAAGCAGTTTGCGCTGACGATTACCATCTCGACCTTTATATCTGCGATTAACTCATTGACCTTGAGCCCTGCGTTATCGGCACTATTACTAAAAGGTCATGATCAGCCTAAAGACTGGCTAACTCGTGTGATGGATTCACTGTTTGGGCGCCTGATTTTTGCTCCGTTTAATAAGCTGTTTAACAAAGGTGCTAGTGCCTACGGTTACGTGGTGAAGAAAACCATCCGTCTCGGTGCCTTGATTGGTGTTATCTATGTTGGACTACTAGGCTTAACGGCTTATCAGTTTGATCAAACGCCGACAGGTTATGTACCCGGGCAAGATAAGCAGTATTTAGTTGCTTTTGCTCAGTTACCTGATGCGGCTTCACTTGAGCGTACTGATGCTGTGATTCGTGAAATGTCTGAGATTGCACTTGCTCAACCGGGCGTTGAACATTCGGTGGCTTTCCCGGGATTAAGTATCAATGGATTTACCAACAGCCCTAACAGCGGCATTGTTTTCACGCCACTGTCTGATTTTGAAGACCGACAAGATCCTAGCTTGAGTGCAGGTGCAATCGCGATGCAACTTAACCAGAAGTTTGCTGCGATTCCCGATGCCTTTATTGCCATCTTCCCACCGCCACCGGTTCAAGGTCTGGGTACGATTGGTGGCTTTAGGCTACAAATCCAAGATAGAGGTAATCACGGCTATGAGGCTTTGTATCAGGTCACTCAACAAGTCATCATGAAGGCTTGGGCTGATCCCGCTTTAACAGGCGTGTTCTCAAGCTATCAGGTTAATGTGCCACAACTAGAGCTAGACGTAGATCGTACTAAAGCGCTGAAACAAAATGTCTCTTTAGATGAGGTCTTTGCAACGCTGCAATCTTACATGGGCTCAACTTACGTCAACGACATCAACCGATTTGGTCGCACCTATCAGGTGAATGTTCAGGCTGATGAAGCGTTTCGTCAAAACCCAGAGCAGATCCGCCAACTTAAGGTAAGAAATGCCGATGGCGAAATGATCCCACTTGGCTCATTTGTCAATGTTGATAACGTCGCAGGTCCTGATCGCGTCATGCACTACAACGCCTATAAGACCGCAGAAATTAACGGTAGCCCAATGCCGGGTGTAAGCTCTGGTGAAGCACAGGCAGCGATTGAAAAGATTCTCGCTGAGACTTTGCCAATCGGCATGACTTATGAATGGACGGAGCTCACTTATCAGCAAAAACTTGCAGGTAATACAGCCACCTTAATCTATCCATTGGTGATTCTATTGGTGTTCTTAGTACTGGCTGCACAGTATGAGAGTGTGCGTTTACCTATGGCGATTATCTTGATTATACCAATGACGCTGTTGTCAGCGATCAGTGGTGTGATCTTGTGGGGAAGTGACAACAACATCTTCACCCAAATAGGTTTAATTGTATTGGTTGGTTTGGCGACTAAGAACGCAATTTTAATTGTTGAGTTTGCCAAGGAATTACAAGATAGAGGTCGTACAGTCATGGAGGCAATCTTAGAGGCATCTCGCCTACGTTTGCGCCCGATTCTGATGACATCTATCGCCTTTATTATGGGCGTGGTTCCTATGGTGTTCTCAACTGGCGCAGGTGCGGAAATGAGGCAAGCAATGGGCATTGCCGTCTTTTCCGGCATGATTGGTGTCACTGTGTTTGGACTACTGCTAACACCGCTGTTCTACTACGTACTGGCAAAACGTAGCCAACAGAAGAAACAAGCAGCTGAGCACAATATTGCACTTGAACCTGCAAATGAATCCACTGTCTGATCCCGCTAATTAGGATTCGTAGGGCAACTCTGGTTATTGGAGTTGCCCTTTTTTTAATCCCATTGATGGCAATATTCGATAAAGGATTTGAGCAATGGGCTCTGATATTTTTCTTTATGCACCAGCAACCAGTAGCGCCTTTTCATATCCAAAGAGAGTTTAAGTTCTATCACTCTACCATCGGTTAACGCCGGCTGAGCCGCGAGTTTAGATAAGCAACCCAAGCCCAGCCCAGCAGATACACTATTAATCAATGCTTCTGTGGTGTTGAGCTGAAATGATTCATGCCACTGTTCAATACGCGGAGCAATTGCGCGAAGGAAAAACTCTCGCGAACCTGAACCAGGCTCGCGCAATATCCACTCACTCTCTTCTAAATCACCAACACTAAACCTTTGTTTATTTGCTAGTGGCGAATCAGGGGAGCAGATCACGCACATTTCGTCTTGGCTGAATTGGGTAGAAATCAGCTCGGGGTGCAGTGTTTTCCCTTCAATCAGTGCAAGATCAAGCTCATAGTCGACCAACTTCTGACAGATCAATGCAGAGTTGGAGATAAACAAGCTTTGGGAATGGTGATTGGTATGGCGGCGAAAATCACTAATTAAGTAGGGTGCAACTTGATTACCTATAGTGTCACTGGCTCCTATTCTTAATTCACCCGTCAATGTCTGGTCATTATCAAATAACTGTTCAATATCTTGCGCCCGCTCAATGAGTTCGTCCGCTAAAGGCAGTAGTTTCTGCCCTTCTTGATTGAGGATAAGTCGGTTATTGACTCTATCGAACAATGAATGGCCGATTTGTTTTTCTAGCTCGGACAACGCCATGCTGACCGCCGCCTTGGACAAAAACAAGGCTTCTGACGCTGCCGTTAACGTGTCATGTTGCGTGATTGAGATAAACACTCTGAGCTGTTTTAGAGAAATATTCGTGGCCATAGCTTCGTTAAGATTGTCTGAACATATGTTCTAAATAATTAGATATTATCGAACAATTGGCAAGCGTAAACTAGCTCCATGGTAAGCAAACTAGGTAAACAAAGATGATTAAAGCAGCAAAAGCAAAAGTGATGGGTGCGCCTACTCCTATGGCAGGCTTAGCGCTTGGTATTGCCAGTTTAGGATGGTGTTGGGAAAATGCGGCCCCATTTGATGGCTATGCTCAGTGGAGTGGAGCGGCAATCGCAAGTGTATTGCTGGCTGTTCTAGCCGTAAAATTTCTCTTTCATAATCATCTATTGCGTGAAGATCTTGCTCACCCTGTTGTGGGTAGTGTTGTACCAACGTTTGCGATGGGCACTATGGTAGTTTCGAATTCTTTAGGGCACTTTTACCCTTTAGCTGGCGATTTACTTTGGCTTTTTGCGGTTGGTCTTCACATTGTGTTTCTAGTCAGTTTTATCTATCACAGAGCGCAAGAGTTTGAATTGCACCATATGGTACCGAGTTGGTTTGTACCACCGGTAGGCATTATTGTGGCTGATGTATCTTTCTCAGGTAACCCTGTTTTGAGCCATATTGCAGATGGCGCGCTATTGTTCGGAATGGTCGCCTATGCCGTGATGCTGCCAATGATGATCTATCGCTTTATGTTTACTCATGAGATTCCAGACGCAGCCAAACCAACCATGGCGATCATGGCAGCACCTGCCAGCCTATCGTTAGCGGGATATTTAACGGTCACTGCTGACCCTTCACCTGTGATCATTGGTCTGCTGTTTGGCATTGCGATTTTGATGACAGCTATTATCTACTTGGCTTTCTTTAAATTACTCAGACTGCCATTCAGCCCAGGCTATGCTGCATTTACTTTCCCAATGGTGATTGGTGCAACAGCGCTATTTAAACTTGCCGCATGGATGGAAACCATTGGCGTTGCAAACAAGTACATTGTGCAAGTGCAATGGATAGCCGCCATTGAACTGGTTGTGGCGACCTTAGTCGTTAGCTACGTGGCCCTAAGATATCTCACCTTCTACAAACCTGTGAGCAATGCATTGGGCTTAGCATCAAACTAACGCAGTCCTTGTTCTCTCAACCGTTTATACAAGGTGTTTCGGCTGATATTCAAATCTTTCGCGGTCGCAGAAACATTGCGGCCGTTTTGCTCATAAACGCTTAGCCAGTCTCCCTGGTCTAACTCGGATTGCTCGGGAGGAGTCAGCAGACTGATATTGGTTGTTGCCATCGCGATTGGCTCTGGTTGCTGTGCTTCAAGGTCGTGCAGTTCAAGATCATGCAGAAAGTCATCAGGAAGGTGTTCGACACAGATAGTCTCATCGCCAGCCATCGCAATCGCAATTTGAATCACACTGACCATCTGCCTGATGTTACCCGGCCAAGGGTGTGACTTAAACATGGCTAGCACTTCTAGGCTGATGTTGGGCGTTTCCTCATCAAGCGCGTATTTGGCTAGCAAGAATTTCACCAATGCTTCTTTGTCTGTTCTCTCCCTCAGAGCGGGCAGAGATAGATTGAGTCCAGTGACTCGGTAGTATAAATCTTGGCGAAATGTCCCTCGCTCTACATCCTGTTTTAAATTCCGGTTTGTCGCGGAAACTAATTTAAAATCAACAGGGTATGATGTGGTTGAACCGAGTGGTGTTACTTTACGCTCTTGCAAGACACGCAGCAGTCTAGCCTGAACATTCATTGGCATATCGCCCAATTCATCTAAGAACAAGGTGCCTTTGTCTGCCTTGCGGATTAATCCGATATAGCCTTTATTGTTCGCTCCGGTGAAAGCCCCTTTTTCGTATCCGAATAGCTCTGATTCCACTAACTCGGCCGGAATTGCTGCGCAGTTCACGGCAATCATAGGAGCGTGCTTTCGCTCACTAGATAGGTGTAGAGCGTTGACGAACACCTCTTTACCTACGCCCGTTTCACCGTGAATCAAGATAGGAATATCAGTATTTAGAATGCGACTTGCCTGAGTGATGGCCTTTGCCAATCTAGGATCACCCATGTTCAAGCGCTCCAAATCCAGCGGTGCTTTTGCGTCTTTTAAGTCAGTCTTAGGAATCGATTTACGGTAGTCGATTTGCCTTCCTTGAGGCACCTTTGGTGGGGTAATAATGCCAAAAAAACTAAAGCGTGAATGGGTGCTAATCGCCGTCGGATTGAAAGGAGGGTGAGACAACAGCTGCTCAAGCTTAATATCAAAAATCTGTTCTAGTCTTTGCAAAGCTAGATCTTGTCCGAGTACGACTTCTGCACGTCGATTAGCAGAAACGATCACACCTTGTTCATTGAACACCAGCAAAGATGACCACTGGCTATCAATGTTTTCAGGGGAAGTGTTAAACCACAGTAGATAGTGATCAGATTGAAATTTAGAGGCGATGAGTTGGTTCTCAATCGCTTGTGACATCAACTTCACCATACCCAAGGTATGAGCCGTCGGCATGTACGCATCGCTAGAAATAGACAATACACCAGCCATCTTTCTATCGGCATCAAATAGTGGCGCAGCTGAACCCGTCATAAATCGATTGGATGTCAAAAAGTGTTCATCGTGAAACACCTGAACAATAGAACCCGTCTCAAGAGCGGTACCTATCGCGTTGGTGCCGATAAGTCCTTCCTGCCAATGCACACCGTTTTGGAAAACCTGCGGTTGCCTTTGTGAGAAAAAGCGTTGTTCACCCCAGCTGTTCAACACCTGACCATTCGTGTTTGCTAGCGTGATCAAGCAATTGCTATTGGAAAGTAAACTGTCATAGAAAGGCAATACCTTTTGCTGAGTTGTGGTCAGCAACCCCGAGTGTTCTTCGAGAGTGTGAGAGAAGGCTTGTCCTGTTTCCATCTCTATTATCGGGTTGCTGTTGTGAACTAGCCCAGCATCCCGACAGCGTTGCCAAGAGCTCTCGATCATTGATTGATGTTTTTTGTCCATAGTGTTGGCCAATAGCAGCGATACAAAGTCACTTTTAAGTAATTATTCTAATTGTTCGTATGTGAACGTTAATGATCACAAACGCTCACTTAACATATCACTCATCTGAACACCTTGAACATGTTTTGAACACATTTTATTAACAAATGTTACGGTGGTCTCATATGTGGAATGAGTATGAAATCTAGGCCCTTACTGAGTTTTTAGTCACAATATCCTTATGTTTAAAGGGCTGGAAAACTGTATTGTAAAATAATTGTTTCAAATTTTGTAAGTTGGCATGACTCTCGCTCTACCGAACAATATCGAAAAAATTATTGTTCGAATGGTAAGGAGTTTTTAGTGTCATTAACACTTGAGCAGGTAAGCAAATACGTTGACGGTGAGATGCATATCTCAGACGTTAACCTCACCTTTGAGCCTGGTTCGTTCAATGTGTTGCTAGGACGCACATTGGCAGGAAAGACCTCGTTGATGCGACTTATCGCAGGTCTAGACAAACCAACATCAGGGAAGATTCTGGTAAACGGCGTGGATGTCACGGGAGTCTCCGTAAGGGAGCGTAACATCTCGATGGTGTACCAGCAGTTTATTAACTATCCCAACCTAAGCGTGTTTGAAAACGTGGCTTCACCACTACGCTTGGCGGGCATGCCAGAGAAAGAAATTCAAGAGCGTGTTCACGCAACCGCAGAAATGTTGCGTATTACTGAACACTTGAAGAAACATCCATTAGAGCTTTCTGGCGGTCAGCAGCAGCGTACTGCGATGGCTCGCGCTTTAGTTAAAGATGCGGAAATCATTCTTTTTGATGAACCGCTCGTCAACCTTGACTACAAGCTACGTGAAGAGTTGCGTCAAGAAATGCGTGAGTTATTCCAAACCAGGCACACCATTGCGATTTACGCGACAACGGAGCCGAATGAAGCGCTTGCGCTTGGCGGTACAACCACCATTCTGCATGAAGGTCAGGTGATTCAATCTGGCCCGACTGCCTCGGTTTACCACCAACCAGATAACGTCGATTCAGCAACCTTGTTTAGTGAGCCACCTATCAACCTGATCTCGGGTGCAGTAACCAGCAATGAAGTGACGTTTGATAAGAGTGCTCATTTTCCACTTAACCAGTCACTCAGTAAGTTAGATAAAGGGGAGTACCAATTTGGCATTCGCCCGAGCCATCTGAGCTTACTGCCAAAAAATGACGATGATGTAGAGCTAACCGTTCAGGTAGAAGTTGCAGAGATCAGTGGCTCTGAGACGTTTCTCCATGTACGTAATGCGCACCTCGATATGGTACTGCACTTACCAGGCGTACATACCTACGATGTGGATGAGACGATCAAAATCTATATTCCAATCCACAAATTCTATGTCTTTGGTATGGATCAGAACCTTATCCATGCCCCGATTCGTGATGTTAGGGGGTAGTCGTCATGGTTCAAATTACACTCAATTCACTCGCGCATACTTATGATAAGAAACCAACGGCTTCATCACCTTATGCGATTAAAGAGATGAATCACGTTTGGAAGCAGGGCGGTGCATACGCTCTATTGGGGCCATCGGGCTGTGGTAAGTCGACACTGTTGAACATTATTTCTGGATTGATGAGCCCATCTCAAGGTGATGTGATGTTTGACGACATGCGAGTCAACGAGCTTCGCCCGCAAGACCGTAATATCGCTCAGGTTTTCCAGTTTCCAGTCATCTACGACACCATGTCTGTCTACGACAACTTGGCGTTTCCACTACGCAACATGAAGGTACACAAAGCAAAGGTTCACTCCAAAGTGACCGAAATTGCTGAAATCTTAGAGCTGACCAATGTGCTGTCGAAAAAAGCACAACACCTTACCGCAGATGAAAAGCAGAAAGTGTCGATGGGGCGAGGTCTGGTGCGAGATGACGTGTCGGCGATTTTGTTCGATGAACCGCTCACCGTTATCGATCCGCAGTTGAAGTGGAAACTGCGCCGCAAGCTAAAGCAAATCCATCAGCAGTTCAATATCACCATGGTGTACGTCACACACGATCAGCTTGAAGCGTCGACGTTCGCTGATGAAATTGCCGTGATGTACAACGGTCAGATTGTTCAATTTGGTACCCCAAGAGAGTTGTTTGAAAGACCGAACCACACCTTTGTTGGTTACTTTATTGGCAGTCCAGGCATGAACTTAATGGAGGTGACGCCAACGGATAATGGCGTGATGTTCGATGGTGTTGAAGTGCCGTTATCTGAGTCCTACCGTCATGCCGTTGCTCAAGCAGGTAGCAACAACATCAAGATCGGTATTCGACCTGAATTTGTCCATGTGTGGGAGAAGGGCAATGAGTCTGCGCTGCGTTGTGAAGTGTTACACGTTGAAGACTTAGGTACCTATAAGATTGTCACACTGCAATTGGGTAATAAACAAATCAAAGCACGTCTTCAAGAGGATCAACCTGTTCCAGAAAAAGAGGCTTACATCAGCTTCCCTGAACAATGGACCATGCTGTATGTCGATGAATTCTTAGTCAATGTAGGGGAAGAGTAATGGATAAGGTAGCAAACAATAAAGCGTGGTTCCTCGTTCTACCCGTCTTCATACTGGTCGCATTCAGTGCGATTGTGCCCTTGATGACCGTAGTGAACTATTCCTTGCAGGATATTTTTGATGCTAACACCGCATACTTTGTTGGCACCGAGTGGTATCGAGAAATTCTCAATGATGATCGATTACATGGCGCGCTGCTTCGTCAGTTTGGTTTTACTTTCACGATTTTGCTTATTGAAGTTCCGCTAGGGATCATTGTTGCTCTGACAATGCCAACCAAAGGTAAGTGGTCTGCATTTTGTCTGATTGTGTTAGCGATTCCATTGCTTATTCCACTTAACGTGGTCGGCACAATCTGGCAGATCTTTGGTCGTGCAGATATCGGTTTGTTTGGTTGGGCACTCAATGGCATGGGGATTGACTACAACTACGCCGGCAACCCAATTGATGCATGGCTAACGGTTATTCTGATGGATGTCTGGCACTGGACATCGTTAATCGCGTTGCTGTGTTATTCAGGTTTACGTGCGATTCCTGACGCTTACTATCAGGCGGCGAACATCGACCGCGCTTCTACTTGGTCAATCATTCGTTATATTCAGTTGCCGAAGCTAAAGAGTGTGCTGTTAATCGGCATTCTTATCCGCTTTATGGACAGCTTCATGATTTACACCGAACCGTTTGTCTTGACGGGTGGTGGACCGGGTAACTCAACGACCTTCCTCAGCCAAACGTTGACCAAAATGGCCATTGGCCAGTTCGATATTGGTCCTGCAGCGGCTTTCTCAATTATCTATTTCCTAATCATCTTGTTGGTGAGTTGGGTGTTCTATACCGCAATGACGCACGGTGAAAACAAGTAAGGAAACTACAATGGCGATGACAAAATCAAAATACACCCGCTATACACAAATTGTCGGGTTAGCGTTCTACATCATCTGTTTGATGCTGCCGATTTACTGGTTACTTAACATGTCTTTCAAGGAGAACCAGGAAATCTTAGGTGGACTGAGCTTCCTACCAGAGACTTGGACGCTGAAAAACTATGCGACCATCTTCTCTGATTCAAGCTGGTACATGGGGTACGTGAATTCCATCATTTACGTAGTCATGAATATGGTCATTACCCTAACAGTGGCACTGCCAGCGGCATACGCTTTCTCGCGTTTTAAGTTTATTGGCGACAACCACCTGTTCTTTTGGCTGTTGACCAACAAAATGGCGCCACCTGCGGTATTCCTGCTGCCATTCTTCCAGCTTTACTCGTCGGTTGGTCTTTTCGATACCCATATTGCGGTCGCGCTTGCGCACTGTTTGTTCAATGTCCCTTTGGCGGTATGGATTCTTGAAGGCTTTATGTCGAGTGTGCCACGTGAAATCGATGAGACCGCTTACATTGACGGTTACAGCTTTCCGAAGTTTTTCGTGAAAATCTTTTTGCCGATGATCCGTTCGGGGATTGGGGTCTCGGCTTTTTTCTGCTTTATGTTCAGCTGGGTAGAGCTGCTACTCGCACGCACGCTGACCTCTATTGATGCCAAGCCTATATCTGCGGTTATGACCCGTACGGTCAGTGCGTCTGGTATTGACTGGGGCGTACTGGCGGCTGCCGGTGTGCTGACCATTTTGCCAGGTATTTTGGTTATCTGGTTCGTGAGAAACCATGTTGCGAAAGGCTTCGCACTGGGTCGAGTTTAAGGAGACAAATCATGGCTTGGATGGCATGGACAACACCTTCAGCACTGTTCTTTCTGGGGATTGCGCTGATCTTACTCACAATGACGATTCAAGAAATTCGTACGCCATGTATTGAGCGTAAAGGGTTTCTTCCTATCACGACCACACGTGGCGATCGTCTGTTTATCGGTTTATTAAGCTCCGCATTTATCCATCTTGGGTTTGTAGGGCTGACAGAATTATCAATTTGGGTGCCATTCACGCTCTGCGTGATCTGGCTGGGTACAGTTTTGAAATGGGGATAAAGACAACTGACTGACATGTGCTCATTACCAGTCTGACAGGATGCCATAGTCGCTAGGTAATGAGTGTAATCAATAACGTAAGAGACAGAATACTCATAACTGGAGTTACACAATAATGAAAAAGGATATCAAAAAGTCTTACCTTGCACGTAGCTTAGCACTGACCTTTGCGCTTGCTGCAATCTCTCCTGCTGCGCTAGCTGACATGGCGGCGGCAAAAAAATGGATGAGTGAAGAGTTTACTCCGACGACTTTGTCACAGGATGAACAAACGCAAGAGATGCAGTGGTTTATCGATGCTGCTAAGCCTTACCAAGGTATGGAAATCAATGTTGCTTCTGAAACCATTACTACGCACGAGTACGAAGCGAAAGTATTGGCAAAGGCATTCTATGAAATCACAGGTATCAAGGTAAATCATGACCTGATTCAAGAAGGTGATGTAGTAGAAAAGCTACAAACTCAGATGCAGACAGGGCGTAACATCTACGACGCCTACATTAACGATTCCGACTTGATTGGTACTCACGTTCGTTACGGTAAAGTTGTACCTATTTCAGACTTCATGGAAGGTGAAGGGAAAAGCGTAACTAACCCATACTTAGACCTGCAAGATTTTATTGGCTTGGACTTCACGACAGGCCCTGACGGTAAGCTCTATCAACTTCCTGACCAACAGTTCGCGAACCTGTACTGGTTCCGAGCAGACTGGTTTGAGCGCGAAGATTTGAAAGCTAAGTTCAAGAAAGAGTATGGCTATGAGCTTGGTGTACCTTTGAACTGGTCAGCGTATGAAGATATCGCCGAGTTCTTTACCGATAAAGTTAAGACCATCGATGGCGAGCCTGTATACGGTCACATGGATTACGGTAAGAAAGATCCTTCGCTAGGTTGGCGTTTCACGGACTCGTGGTTCTCAATGGCGGGTGCGGGTGACAAAGGTATTCCAAACGGCCTGCCTGTTGATGAATGGGGTATTCGTATCGAAGGTTGTAAGCCAGTTGGCTCAGATGTCGCTCGTGGCGGCGCAACTAACGGCCCAGCAGCAGTTTATGCAACGACCAAATATGTGGATTGGCTTAAGCAGTACGCGCCACCAGAAGCTCAGGGTATGACATTTGGTGAAGCAGGCCCAGTTCCAGCTCAAGGTTCTATCGCGCAGCAAATTTTCTGGTACACCGCCTTTACTGCTGACATGACCAAGCCAGGTCTTCCTGTTGTCAATGAAGACGGCACACCTAAATGGCGTATGGCTCCATCACCACGTGGCCCATACTGGGAAGATGGTATGAAGCTTGGTTACCAAGATGCGGGCTCGTGGACATTCCTCAACAGTACCCCTGTTGATCGTCGTCAGGCTGCATGGTTATACGCTCAGTTTGTGGTTTCTAAATCAGTCAGCTTGAAGAAAACTTTGGTTGGTCTAACGCCAATTCGTGAGTCGGATATCAACTCAGACGCGATGACGGAAGCGGCGCCAAAACTGGGTGGCTTGGTTGAGTTCTACCGCAGTGATGCTCGTAAACAATGGACACCAACAGGTACCAACGTGCCAGATTATCCAAAACTGGCTCAGCTATGGTGGCAATACGTTTCTGAAGCAGCAAGCGGTGAGAAAACACCTCAAGAAGCATTGGATGGTCTAGCAAAAGCCCAAGACCGAGTACTGCAACGTCTAGAGCGTAGTGGTGCACAAGGTGAGTGTGGTCCTCAGCTGAATCCGAAGAAAGACCCAGAACACTGGTTATCTCAGCTAGGTGCTCCAAAAGCGAAACTGGCTAACGAGAAGCCACAAGGTAAGACTATCGCTTACAAAGATCTCATCGCTCAATAAGGTTTTATCGCCTTAATTGATGATTTCTCCCTCCTACCCGCTCTTGTCTGTTTAAGGCTTGAGCGGGTATTTTGATTCGAGCCAAATCATACGCTTATAACGCTCTCGAAATTGATCAGCTTGTGCTAGTCTCACCCTAGTTGCGGCAATATTAGTGTGAGTGCATTTTGTTTACTGTCTACCATTCCAACCAAGTCGACGTCTTAAAGTCACTACTTGTTGAACTCGTTCGTCTCAATCCATTAGAAAACCCTTTCGATAAAGAGCAGATCTTGGTTCAAAGCCCGGGTATGTCTCAGTGGTTGAAGATGGAACTGGCTAAAGAGTTTGGCGTAGCGGCAAACATTGATTTTCCTCTGCCAGCGACATTTATCTGGAACATGTTTACAGAGGTATTGCCAGATGTACCTAAGCGTAGCGCCTTTAACAAAGAGTCGATGACGTGGAAGCTGATGCACATCTTACCTGGGCTTTTGATTCAGCCAGAGTTCGAACCACTTAAACGCTATCTAGAGCAAGACGAAGACAGTTCCAAGCTTTACCAACTCTCAGAGAAAATTGCCGATATCTTTGATGGTTATTTGGTTTATCGACCAGAGTGGATTGCCAGTTGGGAAGCGGGGCAAGCGGTACTGGAATTGGAAGATGAGCACCCTTGGCAGCCGATTTTATGGCAAGCGCTTTACGATCATACCGTTGCTTTAGGTCAGTCACCTTATCATCGCGCCAACTTGTACGAACACTTTATCGATACCTTAGAAAACTTTCAGGGCAGTTTTGAACATTTGCCTCAGCGCTTGTTTGTGTTCGGAATTACCTCACTGCCGCCACGTTATATGGATGCGCTTAAAGCCATTGGTGAGCATATTGATGTCCACCTGATGTTTACCAACCCTTGTCGTTACTACTGGGGCGAGGTACGAGACAGAAAGTTCTTGGCGCGTTTAGCGGCAAAACACCGTAAACATGTGGTGTGGAATCAAGACCACTCAGAGCAACAGGGTGAGAGTGAGCAGCTTAAAGGCTCGATTGAAGATAACGTACTTGATGAGCTACATACCAATGCGGTGGGGAACAGCTTACTCGCTTCAATGGGTAAGTTGGGGCGCGACAACATGTATCTTCTCTCGCAGCTAGAGTCCCATGAGATTGAAGCCTTTGTTGATGTTGAGCGAGATTCATTGCTTCATCAACTTCAAGCAGACATTCTCAATCTTGAAGAGCATCAAGATGATCATCAGTTAGAAACCAGTACGCATAAACAAGTGGTGCAATTAGGCGATAAATCCCTCACGCTGCATGCTTGCCATAGCCCGATGCGTGAAGTGGAAGTCTTACATGATCAGCTATTGGCGATGTTCGATGCCGATCCAAGTTTAAAGCCACGCGATATCATTGTCATGGTGGCGGACATCAATGCCTACAGCCCCGCCATTCAAGCCGTGTTTGGCAACGCCCCCGGTGAACGATTTATCCCTTACTCTATTTCTGACCGTACCGCCGACCAAGAAAGCCCAATTCTTAATGCATTTATGCAGTTGGTTAACCTGCCAAACACCCGTTGTTTAGCGTCTGAGTTACTCGAACTGCTTGAAACCCCGGCGATCTTGGCTCGATTTGGGTTAACGGAAGATGAGTTTATTTTAGCTAAACAGTGGGTAGAAGAGTCGGGTATTCGCTGGGGATTGAATTCGACCACAGGACAAGAGTTTGATTTACCTGAGACAGCGCAAAATACTTGGCAGTTTGGTATTGAGCGCATGTTGCTTGGCTACGCCATGCCAGAATCAGCAGGGCTGTTTGAATCCAAGTCAGGGGCGCTGTCACCATACAATGAAGTGCAAGGAATGGGCGCGGAGTTAGCGGGCAAGCTGGCGCACTTTATTGAAACGATCAGCGATTACCGACACAAACTAGTACAAACTCAATCAATTGATAGTTGGCGTGAAATACTTACCTTGCTGCTGGATGATTTCTTTAGTATTGAACTGGAAGGTGAGGCGGCGCTCAAATCGATTCGTGACACCTTAGCCAACTTAAAAGAACAACTGACTGACGCTGCCTTCGAGCAGTCATTATCTCCGGCGATTATTACCACCTATTTGAACAACAAATTGTCTGGGACGCGGATCAGCCAACGCTTCCTTGCTGGACAAGTGAACTTCTGTACTTTGATGCCGATGCGCTCTATTCCATTTAGAACGGTGTGCTTACTGGGCATGAATGATGGTGTCTATCCACGTTCTATGCCGCCAGAGGGCTTCGACCTGATGAATGGGCGAACCAAACCAGGGGATCGCTCTCGCCGAGATGATGACAGATACCTATTCTTAGAGGCCATGCTTTCTGCACAGCAAACGCTATACATCAGCTATGTTGGCCGCTCAATCCAAGATAATACCGAGCGTGTGCCATCGGTGCTAGTTTCTGAACTGATGGAGTATTGCCATCAAAACTACCGCCTAGATGGAGACGAGGTGTTAGCGAGTGATGAGTCTGGAGAAAAACTGCTATCAGAACTTATCACTCACCACTCTATGGTGCCGTTTAGTGCTACCGCGTTTGTCGGTGAGCATCCAAGTTATGCTAAAGAGTGGTTACCTGCGGTGAACCGATTAGGTCAGGTAAGCGGTGAGTTTAATCGACAACTGCAAGATTACTTACTCGATGCGACCTATCCATTAGAGCTGGATCTGGTTGAGCTGCAACGCTTCTGGCGTTTGCCAGTGCAATACTTTTTCAATCGCCGCTTAAAAGTATTGTTTGAGCCGCCGCTACCGGTTATGGAAGATGACGAGCCCTTTGTACTCAATGGCTTAGAAAGCTATCAAATGCGCGACAGTTTATTAGATAGCTTACTCAAACAGCAGCTCTCGGGTGGTCAAGATAGCAAGGGTGTGATTGAAAGCTTTGTTAAGCAGCAACGTGCGCAAGGGAGATTACCGGTTGGCGCATTTGGTGATATTGAGTTTGAAACTAACCGAGTTCAGGCGCAGGAGCTGGTGGAAAAACTGACCTTCTTATGTGGCAGCGAAGCGAATGACCTCGAAGTAAAACTGACATTTGACGTCTTAGGTGAGGATAAAAAGATCAACCTAACTGGCTGGCTGACACAATATTATCAGTCAGGCTTAATTCGTTTTCGCAGCGGTAAGGTTCGTTCACAAGACTACTTGTCGGCTTGGATAGACCACCTAGCGATGTCGGCGATGGGCATTAGCAAGCGCACCCATATGATTGGCTATGATCGCAAAGAAGGGGTTGTTCATCTTATCTACCCTGAAATTGCAGATTCTAGCTACGCTCATAGTTTGTTATCTGAGCTGGTTCGTTTGTTCTACCAAGGTATGACCGAGCCGTTGTGCTATTTCCCGAAAACCGCATTAGCGGGTGTTGAAGCGGGATTCAGTCGCGGGAATTGGGTGGATGATGAAGAGAAATCACTCAAGAAAATGGCCGATACATTTAACGATAGTTTTATGGCAGCAGGTGAAGGCAATAATCCTTACATCTCGCGTATCTGGCCAAGTTGGAACGACAACTTAGCAGCGCAGGCACGCACTATTACAGCATTGGTACTGCAAACTCCTCGACTAGAGGCAACGACCAGTGAAGACGCGCAATAGATCAGCTTAGTAGAAAACAGGTTGAAGGAAAGTAGGTGGCCGCCAGTAAATCATTATAGTGTAGGGCGTTCGCTGTACGGCCACAGGTCAGAGGGACCATTATTCTGTCGGTTTGTTGCAACTTCGCAGCTTAGACAAGCTCGGAGTTGCTCAACACATGGCGCGCATAGTAGCGGTTAGCTAACGAGCCTGCCGTGAGAAAGATCTCATAAAGTCCCAAGTTTTTAGGGATTTATATTAATAACAATCGTTTTTAAGTCTGGATCACATTTGGATCTCGGGTTTTCATACAAAGGGCAAATATTTTATGACAGCAACGTCAATGGTTACTCCGCTTAATGCCATGACTTTTCCCTTGCACGGTGCACGATTAATTGAGGCATCGGCGGGTACGGGGAAAACCTTTACTATCGCTGGCTTATACCTAAGGTTACTTCTCGGTCACGGTACATCCGAGACCAAACATCAGGTGCAGTTGACTGTCGACCAGGTTTTAGTGGTGACATTTACTGAAGCGGCAACTGCAGAACTTAGAGACCGAATCCGCGCTCGTATTCATGATGCTCGTCTTGCCTTTGCCCGAGGTAAAAGTAGCGACCCTGTGATTGAGCCTTTACTTGATGAGTTCAGTGACCACAAACAAGCCGCGGAGATCCTTTTGCAAGCGGAAAGGCAAATGGATGAAGCCGCGGTTTATACCATCCACGGCTTTTGCCAACGTATGCTAACCCAAAATGCATTTGAATCAGGCAGTCGCTTTAACAACGAATTTGTGACCGATGAGAGTCATCTCAAAGCTCAGATTGTTGCCGATTACTGGCGACGTAATTTCTATCCTTTGCCGCTGAATTTAGCCGGAGAAGTGCGCCGAATCTGGAATGCCCCCTCGGATTTACTGCGCGATGTGACTAACTATCTGACTGGTGCGCCACTGAGCTTATCTGTTGCTGCGATGAGTGGAAGTTTAGCGGACTTACACCAACAAAATCTAAAGCGTATCGATGAATTGAAATCGCTATGGCGAGAGCATCAGGATGACTTTTTTGCCCTGATTAGTGACTCGGACGTCAACAAACGCAGTTACACCAAAAAGTCGTTACCGACTTGGCTCGAAGCGGTCAATGTGTGGGCGGCAACAGAAACGACGGGCTATGACTATCCAGACAAACTGGAGAAGTTTGCCCAGAATACCTTGGTTGAGAAAACGCCGAAAGGCACCGCGCCGCAGCACCTTGTTTTTGAAGCGATCGATGCTTTCCTTGCTGCGCCAATCAGTCTCAAAGCGCCTATTCTTGCCCATGCGATTGAACATTGTCGCGAAATGTTGGCAAAAGCCAAACAGCAGAAACAGTGGCTTTCTTTTGATGACTTGCTGACCAATCTCTCTGCCGCTATTGATGGTGATGAATCTGAGCTACTGGCAGAGCGGATTCGAACTCTTTATCCGGTCGCTATAATTGATGAGTTCCAAGATACCGATCCTCTTCAATACAGCATTTTTAGCCGTATCTATTTGAACAATCCTGAATGTGGTTTGTTTATGATCGGTGATCCTAAACAGGCAATCTACGGCTTCCGTGGCGCAGATATTTTTACTTACATCAAAGCGCGTAATCAGGTTTCGTCGCACTTCACTCTAGGTACTAACTGGCGTTCTAGCGCGGATATGGTCAGTGCGGTAAACCAGATTTTTGAATTGCCTTCGAGCCCGTTTATTTACGATAAAGATATTCCGTTCTTGCCTGTCGACGCTAGCCCCAACGCGGATAAACGCGTTTGGACTATCGGTGGTCAAAAGCAACCCGCGCTCACTTATTGGCTGCAAGATGCCGACGAGAAGCCATTACCCAAAGGTGAGTACCTAGAGGCAATGGCTAAGGCTACCGCGGATCAAATCCAAGCGATTCTCACGGCTGCGCAAAATGAGCAAGCGTTCTTTAACGATGGCAAAGGAGAGCATTCGATTCAGGCGGGTGATATTGCAGTATTGGTTCGAACCGGTAATGAAGGTCGTATGGTGAAAGAGGCACTCGCCAAGCAAGGTATTGCGAGTGTTTATCTATCAAACCGAGACAGTGTGTTTACCTCGCCTGTCGCCCAAGATATTCAGCGTTTATTGCAAGCGGTACTGACGCCGGAAAATGATCGCGCCTTACGAGCAAGCTTGGCTTCTGAAATGTTTGCTCTCGATGCGGGTAGTTTAGATAAGCTCAACAACGATGAGAATGAGTGGGAAAACGCCATCAATGAGTTTAAAGAGTATCGTAAGCTCTGGACTCAGCGAGGTGTGCTCCCTATGTTGCGCAGTGTGATGAGCAAGCGACATATTGCCGAGCGTTTATTAGAGGAAGAAGGTGGGGAGCGTGCACTGACTGATTTGATGCACATCGGTGAGCTACTACAGCAAGCAAGTCAGGAGCTCGATAGTGACCATGGTTTACTGCGTTGGTTGGCTCAAGCAATCAGTGATGCACAAAATGGTTTAGGTGGCAGCGAAGACCAAATCCAACGCTTGGAATCAGAGCGTAATTTGGTGCAAATCGTAACAATCCACAAATCGAAAGGTCTGGAATATGATCTGGTGTTCTTGCCTTTTGTTCTCAGCTATCGCGAGGCCAGCGAAGCAAAATACTATGATGAGCAACAAGACAAAACCATTTTAGATATCACTGGGCAAGATGCATCTTTAGCACAAGCTGATAAAGAGCGCCTTGCTGAAGATTTACGCCTAATCTACGTAGCGCTTACCCGTGCCGTTTATGGCTGTTTTGTTGGGGCTGCGCCACTGAGAAACGGTCGCTCTACTAAAGAGCCAACCGGTGTTCATCACAGTGCGATGGGGTATTTGCTACAAGATGGTAAAGAAGGGGGGATCAATGATCTCACTAACGCTATTCAACAGCATGTGGATGGGCTTGAAAGTGTGCGATTAAGCGACTTACCTGAGCAGCAAGGAGAGGTCTTTGTTGCCCATACTTCGCAGCAGCAAGATTTAACCGCAAGTGAACTGAAAAGTGTTATTGACCGAGATTGGCGAATTACCAGTTATTCTGGATTGGTAAAACAGGGCTCTCATCATAGCTCAGATGCCTTTACCGACTTAATGCATCTTGATATTGATTCTTCCGATGAGCACGATGAAGATGAGTTAGTTGAGCCAGAGCAATCCATCTTCACTTTCCCGCGCGGCGCTAGACCCGGTACTTTCCTGCATACGTTATTCGAAGAAGTCGAATTTACCGAGCCAAGTACTAGCGAAGCGAATACTGAGATAATCACTCATCTTCTCGACAGTGAGCAGCTAGACCCAAGCTGGCTACCGATTTTACAGCAGTTGATTGATACCGTGTTAGCCACGCCACTAGACGGAAAGTCTTTGCTGCTTAACCAGAAAGGGCCAAGCCAACGATTAGTTGAGATGGAGTTCTTGCTACCGATTGAGGTATTGGCGGCGCCCGCATTAAATCGCGTTATCCAACGTCATGATCCTTTATCTGCAAAGGCTGGTGACCTAGGTTTCTATACTGTTCAAGGTATGTTGAAGGGCTTTATAGACTTGGTGTTTGAGCATCAAGGTAAATACTATGTCCTTGACTGGAAATCGAACCACCTTGGTGACGAAGTCGGTTTCTATCACGGAGAGGCGCTAAAATCTGCCATGGCAGATCATCGTTATGATCTGCAATATCAAATCTATGCCTTAGCGCTACATCGCTTCTTACGCAGTCGAATCGCAGATTATGACTACGATCAGCACTTTGGCGGTGTCTACTATCTATTCCTTAGAGGGATGGATGGAGAAAGTGAGCATGGTATTTTCTCTGCCAAACCTAGCCTAGAGTTTCTTAACGATATGGACAGACTCATCGATGGGAAAAGTGTCGATGCGAAAACGAATCAAGCTGGCCAGATGGAGCTACTGTAATCATGACAACTCTTATTTCCGTGCTTAAACAATTGGCAAACAAATCCAGCATCAGACAACTTGATTATCAGTTTGCCCGCTTTATCGATAGCCAATCGCAGGATGATCAGCTCGCTTTTATTGCAGGAGTCGTCAGCCACGAACTTGGCAAAGGCCATATTTGTCTACCGCTGTTTGATGCAGAAGGGCAGCCTGTCGATCTCGCTGCTAAGCTGGGTTTGTTTGGCGAAGCGGCGTTAGAGTTAAATCAAACATTGGTGGCGATTGACTGGGTGTCCTTGCTCAACAACTCTTGTTTGGTGGCCAAAAACTCAGCTGAAGAGAGTGAAGCGCTACCGCTGATATTTGATGGTGAGCGACTCTATTTACACCGCTATTGGCACTATGAAGTGACCTTGGCTGAGCGTTTGAATAGCTTTGGGTCACCTATGATCCTAAAGCCTAATGAAGTCCAAAAACTTTCCAATCTTCTTGATCATCTATTTGCTCGAAACTATCGCTATCTATTTGAAGCAATTAATAAATCTCAGCAAGAAGGTGACTCTACCCCTGTGATGCGTCAGCGTATGGTTTGTGACCATCTAGATGTGGTGGCAGAGGATAAACTGGATTGGCCTACCATAGACCAAAAACTCCTAGCCGCTAAAAACATTGAGCAACTTTCGGTGCTGGACGAGTTAGTTCCTTTATCTGCCTGTGTGAATTGGCAGAAAGTTGCAGCTGCGGTTGCACTGAGTAAAAGGTTTGCCGTGATCTCTGGTGGTCCGGGCACAGGTAAAACGACCACGGTAACCAAACTGCTTGCCGCTCTGATTGAGCAAGCTCAAAGCTCATCGCAACAAAACGCTCAAGCTGATCAGCCAACGATTAAGTTGGTCGCACCGACGGGCAAAGCGGCAGCAAGATTAACCGAGTCGATTGGTAAAGCCGTGGCAGAGTTACCTGTAGCACCTGAGCTAAAACAGGCCATTCCAACTGATGCCAGTACATTACATCGCTTGCTCGGCGCATTGCCTAACAGCTCGGAATTTCGACACAACAGAGATAATCCACTCCACCTAGATATGCTGGTGGTAGATGAAGCCTCAATGGTCGATCTGCCTATGATGTACAAATTGGTTGATGCGTTACCTAAGCATGCCAGATTGATTCTACTGGGTGATAAAGATCAGTTGGCATCAGTAGAGGCGGGGGCGGTTCTGGGGGACATTTGTTCATTCAGCCAACTAGGTTTCAGCCATGGTCAAGCGGCTCAAATTGCTCGCTTAACCGGTTTTGAAACACTGGCCCACACTACGAATACGCAGCCCTCTATTGCTGATAGCTTATGTATGCTGAAGAAGAGCTATCGATTTGATGCTCGTTCTGGAATCGGTCAATTAGCGCAAGCCATTAATGCTGGTTCGGCACAAAAAGTTGACTGGGTTTGGCAGAAAGATTTCTCTGATATCGCTAAGTTTCCGATTGATAGCCAACACTACAATCAAATGGTGCAGACTTTGGTTGCCGAGTATAGCCATTACCTTAAGCGAATTGATGTGCAGCAACTCGATTCAGCAACAGGCGAAGTCGAAACCATGGCGAAGCGGGCCAAATCGGTATTGGATCAGTTTGCGCGTTGTCGTTTGTTGTGTGCTATTCGCGAGGGCGACTTTGGTGTTACTGGGCTCAATCAACGTATTGAACGTGCACTAGCGGCTAAAAAGTTGATTCAGACCCAAGACGAGCTTTGGTATCACGGTAGACCTGTGATGGTGGCGAGAAATGATCACGCATTAGGTTTGTATAACGGTGATATCGGTATTTGTATGCTGGACGACTCGGAAAGCGAGCCAAGATTGAAAGTTTTCTTCGAACTGCCAGATGGCAGCGTCAAGTCAGTGCTACCAAGCCGTGTACCAGAACACGAAACCGCTTATGCGATGACGATTCATAAATCTCAAGGGAGCGAGTTTGAGCATACGCTAATGATTTTGCCACCAGACTTTACTCCGATTCTGACACGCGAGTTGATCTACACAGGGATAACGCGAGCGAAGAAACGTTTGAGTTTATACATCGATGAGCGAGTGATGAAGCGCGGAATTAAGGTTCGTACTGAGCGAGCGAGCGGATTGATACATAGGTTGCAGCGAAGGGGATAACCATCCGTGGCTACCGTATTAAACGATTAAAGTGCTTTAGAGAAAGAGATACTGCGAATGCGGTACTTTTTCTGATAGTTCAGAATGAACGCCTTTAAGCCTTCTGTCACTGGGAAGACACAATGAACGTCTAGATCTTCTAGTAGTTCATTGTCGGCCATGTCCCAAAAACTCTGTACTGAGTTACAGATAATTTTCTTCATCGATAGTTTGCTCTTAGTGACGTAGTCAGTAACCTCAAGCAATCCTTGCGACTCAACTGTGTAAAAAGTTAAGTAGAGAAGTGAATCCTATCTAGCTCCTCACTAGAGGTGAGGAGCTGAAATATTAACCAATTGGAAATATGAAATAAAGCTTATAGTGTAAGAAAAATAAGCAATTTGGTCGCAAGTGTAAGAATTACAATCGCTTAGAGAAGAAGTGCTAAGATCTTCGATTTGCGTTGATAATTGTATAAGTTTAGCTTCTGAGAAGGTAAGAAATCGACCCCCATCTCATGGAAACCTTGCTCTCTAAACCAGTGAAGACTGTGGGTGGTTAAAACAAAGATGTGCTCAATCCCCTGAGCCTTAGATTGTAAGCGCATGTGGTTAAGCAGCAGTAAGCCTCTGTTGCCGTCACGATACTCAGGATGAATCGCAACACAGGCCATCTCTGCCATCTTTTCATCTGGGTATGGGTAGAGAGCAGCGCAGCCAATGATCAGTCCATCTTTTTCTATGATGGTGAATTGATGCAGCTCTTGCTCCAACTGTTCACGTGAACGCCTAACTAGCACGCCTTGTTCTTCCAGTGGCTGAATCAGATCCAAGATGCCACCAATATCATCAATGTCGGCAACGCGAACTTGCTCAGCACTGGCTTTCACCACTTGGGTTCCGATACCATCGAGTGAAAACAGTTCTTGAATTAGAGCACCATCAACTTTATAGCTCACTAGGTGGCTGCGAGGAACTCCAGCGCGGCAAGCCGCGGTCGCTGCGCGTAAGAACCTTAGTGTGCCTGAGGAATTATCAACGCCTTCGATTCGGTCTGTTTCAAGTCTGGATAAAATTCTTTCCGCATCTTTTGGGAACAGTTCAGCAACGACGTCGCCATTTTCGTCGATGATGCCCTGTTCTGAACAAAAGCCGATTAACTTGTCCGCATTGAGCTTAATGGCGACCTGAGTTGCTACCTCTTCTGAAAGCAGGTTAAACGACTCTCCGGTAACAGAACTCGCTATTGGGCCAAGGAGAACAATCGAACCTTGATCCAACATGCGATTGATCCCTTCCACATCGATGCGTCGAATCCGGCCGCTGTGACAATAGTCGATACCATCGTCGACTCCGAGAGGTTGAGAGGTAATGAAGTTACCGCTAACAACGTTCAGTTGAGTTCCAGCCATAGGGGTATTGCTTAAGCTCATCGACAGCTGAGCAGTGATGGTCAGTTGCAATTGTCCCGCTGCTTGCATGACATAATTGAGTGATCTTTCATCAGTAACGCGGATTCCTTTGTGATATGGGCTATCGTACTGATTTTGCTCAAGAAGGTGATTAATTTGTGGTCGCGCTCCATGAACGAGAACAATTTTGACACCTAAGCTATGCAGTAGAGCCAGATCACTGATAATATTCGAAAAATTGCCGTCAGCCACGGCTTCGCCACCCAGCATAATGACCATGGTCTTATCTCGGTGAGCGTTGACGTAAGGAGCAGATTGCCTAAACCCTTTGACTAGGGCAGTACTTCGAATCTTCACAATATCTTCCGTGGATTGAATTTATATACAAATATATTGCAATTTTATTCGGTGTTCAGCAAGGTTTTTTTCAATGTGATGTAAGTGCTTCTTTGTGTTCTTAGTGTAAGGAGCGGATTTCGACTTTGAGACTCAGAGCCATTGAGCAGGTCAAAATGGTTTTGTAATTCGCGGTAAACACATTTTTGGTTAACAATTAATGGTGAAATTATCAGTAGTACATTGGTGACAAAGAAAGTGAGTGGTGTAAGCGGTAAGAAGAAGTTTCTTGAGCGAGCAATAGTGTTAGGTGCAATTATTGCTGCGGTAGCGGCTGTTATGATGACAAGCAGCTTGTATCAGTTCTACTTAGCTAAAACGTATCCTAAATCGAATGTTTATGGCACTTGGGTTGAGCAAAACGTTGCGTCTTATGCGGCGGAAGAATTTGTGGTCAGCTCTGCAGGTATTTCTATTAACGGTGGGATTGTCGATACTCAGTACAGTTGGGACGGCTCCCATCTGGAGTATCGCCTTGGTGATAAGGTACGTAAGTTTAAAGCGCTCAATGAGGAATTTACCGAGCTGCAGTTAGTCTCAGAACCCAACTACCAACCTGTGTATCGATTGTCAGAAAAAGTTAAAAATAACATTCATTAACGACGACTCGATTGCGAATTCCTAACAAGTTTGTCATGCTCATGACATAGCTTGTTAGGGATAAAACCAGTGTTTAAAAAATATCTTCCTCTTGCAGCCGCCAGTGTACTGTTCGGCTGTGCTCAACCTACCGACCGCGCTCAGCAATATGTCGATGATGAATTCAATTCAATTTTGAATAAATCTGCAGTTGTCGAATCGACTAAGCCACGCGATTTTACCGAGTTTCATCGTCAGGCTGAACAAGTCGTTGATAACTCGCCTTCTATGGCAAAGATCTATCAGCCCTTATATGACAAGTTAAATGAATGGGTATTGCAAAGCGGTGAACCTACCGATCTCGCCAGCTTTGGCATTCAAGCTGCTCAATTAGGTGGTGGTGACAAGCAAGGTAATGTTTTATTTACCGGATACTTTTCTCCGGTGATGGAGCTTCGCCATGAGCCCAATGAGAAATTTAAATACCCAGTTTATGCCAAACCTGAGTGTGATAGCGATTGCCCGACCCGAGCTCAAATCTATGATGGTGCGCTAGAAGGTCAAGGTCTGGAGCTAGGTTACGCATCAAATAGGATCGATCCGTTTTTGATGGAAGTTCAGGGTAGTGGTTTTGTCCATTTCGAAGATGACGATACTTTGGAGTACTTCGCCTACGGAGGCAAAAACAACAAGGCGTATGTCAGCATCGGTAAGGTGTTAATAGAAAGAGACTTAGTGCCAAGAGCAAAAATGTCGATGAAGGCGATCAAAGAGTGGGTCATGGAAAATGATGAAGCAACCGTTCGTGAGCTTCTTGAACAGAATCCTTCTTTCGTTTTCTTCCAGCCTCGCGCTGACGCACCAGTGACTGGCTCGGCAGGTATTCCACTTCTACCTATGGCCTCTGTCGCTGGCGATCGTTCCATATTCCCGATGGGTACACCAATCCTTGCTGAAGTACCATTGCTAAATCCGGATGGTTCATGGAGTGGTGCGCATCAGCTGCGTCTATTGATCGTGCTAGATACTGGCGGTGCAGTAAAACAGAACCATCTCGACCTTTATCATGGGATGGGGCCGCGAGCGGGTACCGAAGCTGGTCACTACAAACATTTCGGCCGAGTGTGGAAACTGGGGCTTGAAGGGAGTGCGACACAAGCGCCTTGGGCATTGCCTCCAGAAAAGCTACAATAGCTTCATCTAGACTTTTTAATAAAGAGTGCGTATAAATCGCACTCTTTGTTTTTGTACCCAGCGGAATACCCATATGCGTGAACTCGACACTCCAGCTTCTGATAATTACAACCAACGTTTTGGTGGCACACGCCGTCTTTACGGTAATAGTGAAGTTGAGATTTTGCGCGCTGCGCATGTCTGCGTAATCGGTATTGGTGGTGTGGGTTCATGGGCTGTTGAAGCACTGGCAAGAACAGGTATCGGTGAGCTAACCCTGATCGATATGGATGATGTATGTGTGACTAACATTAACCGTCAGATTCACGCAATGAACGGAACCGTGGGTCAAAGCAAAATCGAAGTGATGGCAGAAAGGGTTAAGCTGATTAACCCGGAGTGTAAAGTGAATCTGATTGATGATTTTATTACACCAGACAACCAACATGAGTACCTGAGTAAAGAATACGACTATGTGCTGGATGCGATTGATAGCGTCAAAGCAAAAGCGTCGTTATTGGCGTACTGTCGCAGCAATAAAATCAAAGTTATTACGACGGGCGGTGCTGGTGGCCAGGTTGACCCAACTCAAATTAAAGTCGCAGACCTGACAAAGACGATTCAAGACCCATTGGCGAAGAAAATCAAAGATACGCTGCGTCGTCATCATAACTTCCCAACTAATCCAGCGCGTAAGTTTGGTATTGAATGTGTATTTTCCACTGAGCAACTAAAATACCCTCAGCCGGATGGCAGTGTATGTGGGGTAAAATCAACCGCGGAAGGACCAAAGCGCATGGACTGTGCCAGCGGTTTTGGCGCGGCTACGGTTGTGACGGCGAGCTTTGGTTTTGTTGCGGTATCACGCATCGTTGAAAAGCTTATCCAGAAATACAATAAATAAGGTTCGAGAAAAATGTCACCGTTTCCTCAATCACCATTTGGCACTGAAATTACGGCCGAAGAGATAGCCCAAACCATGCAAGGTTTCAAAGGCTGGGAAGATCGCTATCGTCAGGTTATCCAATGGGGCAAGAAACTGCCAAAGATGCCTGAAGAGCTTAAGTCTGAGCAAGTGACGGTCTCAGGTTGTGAAAGCACGGTATGGCTAGTGAGTGAAAATTCCGATGGAATCTGGCATTTCTGTGCAGATTCCGACGCACGTATTGTGCGTGGTCTGATTGCTTTGGTGATGGCGGCATTTGATGGTAAATCTTCGCAACAAATTCAATCTTTTGATATTGATGCCTATTTTGACAAGCTGGGCTTGATTGCCCACTTAAGCCCTTCTAGAGGTAATGGCTTGAAAGCGATTGTTGAGCAGATTAAGCAAATCTCTGAAGACTAATTCCCTCTGTACAAAAAATAAACACCACTATATTAACGCCTTAGTAAATACAGGGCTTTACAGGTCTTGTTGTCGCTGCGTAAAGGCTGTACAATTCGCGCCCTTAATTAATGTTCCGTCGCTTGAGAGGCCACATGACCACTGAAAAAATCAATCTACTCGACTTTGATCGCCAAGGTTTGCGTAAGTTTTTTGCCGATGAGCTTGGTGAAAAAGCATTCCGTGCAGATCAGGTGATGAAGTGGATCTACCATTTCGGTGTCGATAACTTCGATAATATGACCAACATTAATAAGAAGTTACGTGAAAAGCTGCAACGTCGTTGCGAAATTAAAGCGCCAACCGTAGCGGAAGCTCAGCACTCGTCAGATGGTACGATTAAGTGGGCGATGAAGGTGGGCGATCAAGACGTAGAAACGGTATACATCCCAGAAGATGACCGTGCTACCTTGTGTGTTTCTTCGCAAGTTGGCTGTGCGCTAGAGTGTAAGTTCTGTTCGACTGCTCAACAAGGTTTCAACCGCAACCTGAAAGTCTCTGAAATTATTGGTCAGGTATGGCGCGCTGCGCGTGAGATCGGTTTAGAAAAAGAGACAGGTCGTCGTCCAATCACCAACGTAGTAATGATGGGGATGGGCGAACCACTACTCAACATGAAGAACCTGATTCCTGCGCTTGAGCTAATGCTTGATGATTTAGCCTTTGGTTTGTCTAAGCGCCGCGTGACGGTATCAACATCTGGTGTGGTCTCTGGCCTCGACCAGATGACAGGTAAGATTGACGTTGCACTGGCTATCTCACTGCATGCGCCTAACGATAAGCTACGTAGTGAAATCATGCCAATCAACGATCGTTGGGATATTGAAGATTTCTTAGCGTCTGTACGTCGTTATATTCAGTCTTCTAACGCTAATCGCGGTAAGGTAACAGTAGAGTATGTTCTGCTTGACCATGTTAATGATGATATGGACCACGCACGAGAGCTTGCTGAGCTGTTAAAAGACACGCCTTGTAAGATCAACTTGATTCCGTTTAACCCGTACCCGGGGTCGCCATACAAGAAACCAAGTAACTCGCGTATCGATCGTTTCCAAAAAACCTTGATGCAGTACGAGCACACGGTAACGGTACGTAAAACTCGTGGTGATGATATTGATGCAGCATGTGGTCAGCTAGTTGGTGACGTCATCGACCGAACTAAGCGTACAGCGACCATTAAAGCGGCCAAAGGTGAAACAATTGAAGTTAAAGCAGTTTCATAAAGCGCGCTAATTTTGCGAAAGCCAGAGCCTAGCTCTGGCTTTTTTGTTACTTCTGGTAGCGATCTCTCTGTCAAAATAACGAAAAACCTTGAGCTGCTTGTAAATTATGCGCTTTGTTAGTGTTGTTTCATCTATGATATCTATTAGAATTAATGGTTAACGCTTTCGGGGTACTTACCTCTGTCTATTGAGTGGAGCGTTGATTGACATAAATTAAGGATTATTCCTTACATAATTCAGAGTTTGGTTAGTAGCACGCAACGAAAAATAAATAATTAAGCGGCGATATGGCGAAACTGAAACGAGAAGAGAATTTTTAGTATCATGACATCTGAACAACAACTTCAAGCGAGCGACGAGATCGTCGAAAAAGTGCAAGCGGGCACTCTATTAAAAAACAAACGCGAATCGCTTGGCCTCAGTCAAAAACAAATTGCCGACCGTTTACGCCTACGCGTATCTATCATCGAAAATATCGAAAGCAATAATTTTACTTCTGACCAGGTAGCCACTTTTACTCGTGGCTATTTACGTTCATATGCGCGAGCGGTAGGGATTGCGGAGTCAGAAGTCTTATGTGCATTAGATGGTTGTGAAGATACTCAACCAGAAGAGCAAGAAATGAAAAGCTTCTCGCACAAAACTAAGCGCGAAGCCCATGATAGCCGCATAATGACCCTAACCTTGGGTATTGTGATTATTGTGTTAGGCATTTCATCTGTTTGGTGGTGGCAAAACCAAGAAAAAAGCATGGAGTCACTGACCGACCAAACGGATCAAGAAATACAGCTAGAGCAGGAAATAGAGAATCAACCGCTTGATTTTACAACCTTAACTGAAGCAGAGCTGGAGCCTACAGTTGGTGAAGATGCGATTGAAGCACTCGACTCAACGCCAGCGCCTGCTACTGAAGAGGAAGTCTCGACTGAACCTGTTGCTACAGAGATAGTCGAAGAGACTCAACCCGCTCAAGCTGCGCCTGTAAGCGAAACGAAAGAAGTTGTTCAGCCAGAGCCTGTAGAAGAAACCGCGCCAACAGAACAAGCTGCCGCGGCTAACTTACTGGTGATGTCATTCACTGATGATTGCTGGATTCAAGTCAAAGATGCCTCGGGTAAAACCCTTTCTACTGGTGTGAAGAAAGCGGGTCAGAGCCTCAATTTAAGCGGCAATTTACCTTATAGTGTCATTTTAGGTGCACCAGAAAACGTTTCAATGACATTAGCGAGTGAACCTGTCGACCTTTCTGGGTATACTTCAGGCAAAGTAGCAAGATTCAACTTACCTTAAAAAATTACTATGCAATACGAATCTCCTATCAAACGTCGCCCATCGACTCGTATCTATGTGGGCGACGTACCTATTGGTGACGGTGCACCGATTGCTGTGCAGTCGATGACTAACACTAGAACAACAGACGTTGAAGCGACTGTTGCTCAAATTAAATCACTGGAAAATGTCGGTGCTGATATCGTTCGCGTATCGGTTCCAACTATGGATGCTGCGGAAGCGTTCAAGCAAATTAAGCAGCAAGTGAATATCCCACTCGTGGCGGATATTCATTTTGACTATCGTATCGCGCTAAAAGTGGCGGAGTACGGCGTAGACTGTTTACGTATCAACCCGGGCAATATCGGTAACGAAGACCGTATCCGCTCTGTGGTTGACTGTGCGCGCGACAAAAACATTCCGATTCGTATCGGTGTGAATGGTGGCTCGCTAGAAAAAGACATTCAGATGAAGTACGGCGAACCAACTCCAGAGGCGTTGGTAGAGTCTGCGATGCGTCATGTCGATATTCTTGATCGTCTTAACTTCGACCAGTTTAAAGTGAGTGTGAAAGCATCAGATGTTTTCCTTGCGGTCGATTCTTATCGCTTACTTGCGAAGAAGATCGATCAGCCGCTTCACTTAGGTATTACTGAAGCCGGCGGCGCACGAGCTGGCGCAGTGAAATCTTCAGTTGGCCTTGGGATGCTGTTGGCAGAAGGGATTGGCGATACGCTGCGTATCTCTCTTGCGGCTGACCCAGTAGAAGAGATCAAAGTTGGTTTCGATATCCTAAAATCTCTGCGTATTCGCTCTCGCGGTATTAACTTTATTGCTTGTCCAAGCTGTTCGCGCCAAGAATTTGATGTGATTGGTACCGTGAACGCACTAGAGCAGCGTCTAGAAGATGTGATTACGCCGATGGATGTGTCCATTATCGGCTGTGTGGTCAATGGTCCGGGTGAAGCAGAAGTTTCTCATTTAGGCTTAGCAGGAAGTAACAAGAAGAGCGCATTCTACGAAGACGGTAAACGTCAGAAAGAGCGTTTCGACAACAATGACCTTGTTGATCAGCTAGAAGCTAAAATTCGTGCAAAAGCTTCAACATTAGACGAAGCAAATCGCATCGACGTTAAAGTACAAGATTAATCTCAACGTAACCCAAATTACGGTAACTATTTTTTACGGTAAATAACTGTGGCAAAGAAAATCCAAGCAATTCGAGGCATGAACGACTGCCTTCCAACTCAATCACCACTGTGGCAGAAACTTGAGAACACAGTGAAGAACGTAATCAGCGCCTACGGTTACAACGAAGTGCGCATGCCAATCGTTGAGATGACTCATCTATTCAGTCGCGCTATCGGTGAAGTGACCGACGTGGTTGAAAAAGAGATGTACACATTTGAAGACCGTAACGGCGACAGCTTAACCCTTCGTCCAGAAGGCACGGCTGGCTGTGTACGTTCTTGTATTGAAAACAGCCTGATCAACCGTGATGAGCAGCGCCTATGGTACATGGGTCCAATGTTCCGTCACGAGCGTCCGCAAAAAGGTCGTTACCGTCAATTCCACCAATGTGGTGTTGAGGTATTTGGTCTAGACGGCCCAGATGTTGATGCAGAACTTATCATGATGACGGCTCGTCTATGGCGTGAGCTTGGTATTGATAAGCACGTTCGACTAGAGCTTAACTCAATTGGTTCACTGGAAGACCGTGCGAACTACCGTACTGCACTGATTGCCTTCCTAGAGCAGCACATTGATATTCTAGATGATGATTGTAAACGTCGTATGCACACTAACCCGCTACGCGTTCTGGATACTAAGAACCCAGACGTGCAAGCGATTCTAGGTGATGCACCACGCCTATCTGATTACCTAGGTGAAGAATCAAAGCAACATTTTGCAGGTCTTTGTGAACTTCTTGACGCGGCAGGTATCGAATACACAGTTAACGAGCGTTTAGTTCGTGGTCTGGATTACTACAACCGCACTGTATTTGAGTGGATTACTGAAAGCTTAGGTGCTCAAGGCACCGTGTGTGGTGGTGGCCGTTATGATGGTCTAGTCGAACAGCTAGGCGGCAAAGCAACACCAGCAGTGGGCTTTGCTATGGGTCTTGAGCGTCTGGTTCTTATGCTAGAAACTCTAGAGCTAACAGAAGTTCGTCGTAGCGTTGATGTTTACATGGTAACGGCAGGCGAAGGTACTATGTTAGCGGGTATGAAGCTAGCAGAGTCACTACGTGAACAAGTCCCTGGACTACGTGTTATGAGCCACTTCGGTGGTGGTAACTTCAAGAAGCAGTTCAAGCGCGCAGACAAAGTAGGCGCAGCTGTAGCTCTAGTACTTGGTGAAAACGAAGTCGCTGACAACACAGTGGTACTAAAAGATCTGATTGGCGGTACTCAAGATACACTGAGCCAAGCAGATGTCATCGCTAAGCTAGCAGAGCTCGTTTAATATTAATGAATTTTGAGTGGCAGTCTCGGCTGCCATTTTGATGTAAGAGGACAGGAAGTGGAACTCTACGATACTGAAGAACAACAAGTAGAAGCGATCAAAGATTGGTGGAAAGAGAACGGCAAAGCAGTCATTTTAGGTGCTGTTGTTGGTCTAGGCGGTCTGTTTGGCTGGCGTTACTACCAAGATTCAGTGACGTCGGCTCAAGAAGCAGCGTCAGAAAGCTACACGAAAGCGGTTCAAGCGCTTGCTGAAAAAGGCGCGTCTGCAGAAGGCGATATTCAAGCTTTCATCGATGCCAACAAAGAAACTGAATACTCAGTATTAGCTGCGCTACAACTGGCAAAAGTTCAAGTAGAAGCGGGTAACCTTGATGAAGCTTTGGCTCAACTAGAGTGGGCAAAATCAGCAACCAAAGATACAGCAGTTTCAGCGGTACTTGATTACCGTTTAGCTCGCGTTAAAGCAGAACAGGGCGAATTTGATGCAGCTGTTGCTCAGCTAGCTAACATTACAGATGAAAGCTGGGCTGGTCGAGTGGCTGAGCTAAAAGGTGACATCCTATTGCGTAAAGGTGATGCACAAGCGGCTTACGCAGCATACACCGAAGCACAGCAGTCAGGTGATGCGAGCCAGACGCTACAGATGAAACTGGATGATCTAGCCAAGTAAGGGCGTCGCATGAAGAATATGCTGAAAAAAGCACTCACAACGGCGATGTTCGTTGGTGTTCTCGCGGGCTGTGCTGGCGAAGAAGATACCATCATTATGTCACCGGTACCGCAAGTTGACAGTGAGTTCACTCCATCAAGTCAATGGAGTACTTCTGTTGGTAATGGTGTTGGTCAATACTACTCTAAGCTCACTCCAGAATACGCTTATGGCAAAGTGTTTGTCGCAAGTCGTGATGGTGTCGTCAAAGCCTTGGATCCTGAAAGTGGTAAAACCTTATGGGAAACCGAGATTGAAGCGGATGTCTCTGCTCGTCTAGCAGGTGGCATTACCGCAGGTTACAGTCAAATCTTTATTGGTAGTGAAAACGGTCAAGTGATCGCCTTCAATGAAGAAACAGGTGAAGTGAACTGGCAAGTCGACGTTGACGGCGAAGTGCTAACGGCACCAGCAACAGACAGTAACTACGTTATCGTTCATACCAATAGCGGTATGTTAGTGGCGCTAGACCAAGAAACGGGCGAAACCAAGTGGACCATCAGTACTGAAGTTCCAAACCTAACTTTGCGTGGTAATAGTACTCCAGTAACCGCTTCTGGTGGTGTTTTCTGGGGTACGGCAAACGGCCGACTCGCAGCCGCGATTGTTGAACGTGGACAGCTCATTTGGCAACAACCAATTGGTATGCCACAGGGCGCAACTGAGATTGATCGCCTAGTTGATGTCGATGCTGCACCGCTGATTTTGGGTAGCTCACTATACATCGTAGGTTACAACGGGCAGCTAACAGCAATTGATCTGCGCTCGGGCAAACCGGCTTGGAAACGCAGCTATTCTTCAGCAACTGATCTGGCGAGCGACGGCAGTCGTCTGTACTTAGTGACAGAAAAAGATCATCTTGTCGCTGTAGATGCTCGTAGTGGTACTGAGCTGTGGACTAATGACCAACTAGAACACCGACTACTCACTGCTCCTGTCATGATTGACGAGTACGTTGTGGTTGGCGATAGCGAAGGCTATTTGTACTGGATCGATCGCAGCAGCGGCGAATTTGTTTCAATGCAGCAAGTAAATACCACAGGTTTTGCTGTGGCACCGATTGCAGTGCCCGGTGGTTACGTGTTGATGACTCGCAATGGCGATGTAAAGAAACTGACGATCAACGAGTAATCGTGTGATATAATTCACATTCGGCTCCTAGCTGGTAACAGTTGGGAGCCGTTTGTTTGTTTTAGAACCCATAGTTAGATGTGGTTATAGGTAAAGCGCTCAAAGTGTGGACTCTGCTGAGTTGTTACCTATAACTACATAAAGAAAAGAATATTGTAGAGGTTGTTATGGTACCTGTTGTTGCTCTGGTAGGGCGTCCAAACGTTGGTAAATCAACGTTATTTAACCGATTGACTCGTACTCGCGACGCATTGGTTGCGGATTTCCCTGGCTTAACTCGTGACCGTAAATATGGCCAAGCGAAGCTTGGTGAGCATGAATTTATCGTGATTGATACCGGCGGTATCGATGGCACGGAAGAAGGTGTTGAAACCAAAATGGCTGAGCAGTCATTGGCAGCGATTGACGAAGCTGATGTTGTGCTGTTTATGGTTGATGGCCGCGCAGGTCTGACGCCATCTGATATTGCGATTTCTAATCACCTACGCAAAATTGAAAAGCCGTCAATGCTTGTAGTGAACAAGGTTGATGGTATCGATGCTGACGCCGCATCGGCTGACTTTTGGCAGCTAGGTGTTGAAAACATGTATCAGATCGCTGCTGCTCACGGCCGAGGTGTTGGCGCATTGATCGACCGAGCTCTGAATCCATTTGCTGAAAAAATGGCAGAAGAAGCGCAAGGTGAAATCGAAGACTTAACTGAATTCGTTGACGAAGACGAAGAGAAACTCGACTACACCGAAGAAGAAGCGGAAGAAGAGTTCAAGCGTCTACAAGATCAGCCGATTAAATTGGCAATTATCGGTCGTCCTAACGTAGGTAAATCAACCCTAACTAACCGTATTCTCGGTGAAGAGCGCGTGGTAGTTTACGATATGCCAGGTACGACTCGTGACTCTATCTACATTCCTATGGAACGTGATGGTCGTGAATATGTTCTTATCGATACTGCGGGTGTACGTCGTCGTAAGCGTATCAACGAAACCGTTGAGAAGTTCTCTGTAGTTAAGACGTTGAAGGCAGTTGAAGACGCTAACGTTGTTCTACTGGTTATCGACGCTCGTGAAAATATCTCAGATCAAGATCTAAGCCTTCTTGGTTTTGCACTTAACGCGGGTCGCTCAATTGTGCTTGCAGTGAACAAGTGGGATGGTCTGGATATGGACGTGAAAGAGCACGTTAAGAAAGAACTTGATCGTCGTTTAGGTTTCGTCGACTTTGCTCGAATCCACTTTATCTCTGCACTTCACGGTACAGGTGTTGGTCACTTATTTGAGTCTGTTCAAGAGGCATACAAATCAGCGACAACTCGCGTAGGGACTTCTGTGCTGACGCGTATCATGAAAATGGCTACTGACGATCACCAACCGCCACTAGTGCGCGGTCGTCGTGTTAAACTCAAATACGCGCACGCTGGTGGATACAACCCACCGATCGTTGTGATTCACGGTAACCAAGTAAATGAACTACCAGATTCGTACAAACGTTATCTGATGAACTACTACCGTAAGTCATTGGAAATCATGGGTACACCAATTCGTATCCAGTTCCAAAGCAGCGATAACCCATTTGAGGGCAAATCGAACAAAATGACTATGTCTCAAGAGCGTAAACGTAAACGCCTAATGAGCATGATGAAAAATCGTAAGAAGTAACTCTGCTTCCTAACGGTAGAAACGACTAATTTCGACAAAAGCGCCTGATAATCTCGGCGCTTTTTTTATACCAGTCGGGATAAATAGGTGATCCGCGATGTTCACTAGCAAGAATGACCAGATGTTTATTCTGGTTAGTATGATATGGAAAGAATAGAAAGATGCACATTACACCCACCATTACACAATTCTGTCATCAAACTTGGCAGCTAGAAGCCAATATTCAACTGACCAAGTTAACCGACGAGCACTTCTATGTAGTAACCGATACCACGCCTTTTCACCCTGTAAGCCATATTTGGCCTGATCATCCAGCAGATAAAGGCACACTGAATGGCTACATTGTGCAAGATTGCCAAGTCGGTGCTGTCGATACTGAAAGCGGTGAACTTTATGTTGGACAGGCGATTCCGGTTAAACGTGATGAAGCGGGGTGGGTGTTTGTCACCGTGCATTGTTTATCAGTAGATTGTTCTGATTTAACTCTAGGACAGAGCGTGAGCCTATCTGTTGATAAAGAGTACCAACTGTCACTCAGTCGAGGTCATAGTGCGGGTCACTTATCCTACCTTGCGTTAAACAAAGTGCTTACCGAACAAGGCTATTGGCGTAAAGATGCCGATCGCAAAGACCCTCACGGAAACTATGATTTTAACAGCTACGCGCAAGTGACCAGTTTTGTCACCCCAGATAAGTGCTTAGATACCTATCGTTTAGGCAAAACGCTGCGTAAACGAGGTTTAAATAGCGCTGATATGCTGTCAGATTTAAGTCATATCGAGCAGCAAGTTAACGAACAATTGATCAACTGGCTTGAGCTCAAATCTGACATCAAAGTTGAGCGCGATGGTGAGGCTTTAACCGATTCTCGATATTGGCAATGTGACTTGAAAGAATCCACCATGGCAGTCATTCCGTGCGGTGGCACCCATGCCAGTTCATTGACAGAATATCTCGCTATTGAGGTGAGTTTACGTCATGTTGATGAGCAAAATATTGAAATGCACACCCATGTAAAACCGGCTTAATGGAATCTGATCTTTTTATTAAATTCTAATAATTGCAATAAATCTGATGGGTATGAAGTTTTATGCTTTTTAAAATCCAAATACAGCACATGTAACTTATGCTTTCGGTATGTGGTTATATAAATGTTCTTTTTGGGGCAGATCGCTGATCACTTTGGATTTTGCCGACGATCAGACTTGGATCTTTTATCATCTTAACGTTGTTTGTGGTAAAGATTAATTGCTTATGGCTATTAATGAGCTTGCGATCGGCTAAAAAGCTCAAATTTTATGCTAGTGTTCGAGGTGAATAACTAAAACAAATAAAGTAGTCGCCTTATGAGTCATCTTGAACTTCTCACTGCTCACAGAGAAGTAAATAAGCTGCTCGCAAAACTAGCCTTGGGAATGGGAAAAGAAGAGCTCAATCGTAGAGTTGTTGATCTCTCTGAAAGCTGGTTTGGCGAGCGTAGAGCATCTATTCTTCGTTTAGAGCCGAACACCGCGAAATTACATTTGGAATATGCGCCTAATTTGCCAAAGTTGTATAACGACGCAATTGAGGGTGTTGAGATTGGGGCTAATGTGGGCTCTTGTGGTGCTGCGGCATATCTAAAGCAGACAGTGGTCGTCGAGGATATTAATCACCATCCAAATTGGACACCATTCCTTTCACTGACTACTCAAGCCAATTTGAGAGCGTGCTGGTCGGTGCCTATCTTATCAAGCGAAGATACTGCAATGGGGACATTTGCAATCTATAGCTCAACGCCATCTGCTCCCGCGGCTCATGAGCTCGAAGTACTTGAGATGTTAGCCTCATTGTATGCTGTTGCCTGGGAAAAATATCAGCTTGAAGAGCAGCTTTATTATCATGCGCGGTATGATTCGCTAACCAAGTGCTTAAATCGCTCTGCATTGCTAGACCAAGTCGCTGATTGTTTAAATACCGATCTTCAGTATGTCTCTTGCTTCTTCGCCGACATAGACCAGTTTAAGTTGATTAATGATCGTTTTGGTCATGAAGTCGGTGACAAAGTACTGTCTACCGTTGGAGCGCTGCTTAACCAAACCTTTAAAGGTTGTAGTCTAAAAGGTCGCTATGGAGGAGACGAGTTTGTTGTGTTTTCCTTCTCGAATAGTAGAGAAGTGTTCACAGAGCTCGAAGAAATGTTTAATCAACAGCTGAAGAATGTCTCCCCAATAGAAGGCTTAACGATCAAAGTGAGTGTGGGTAAGGCCGTATGCGAAGTAAGCCGAGTGACGTCACTACAAAGCTTAATAAAGCTTGCTGATCAGCAGATGTATAAGGTTAAACACCAGCGCAGGCATGATAAAGATCAAGGCAAACTCACCGCAGAACATTAAAGTTAGCGTAAGTGATGAAAGATTATTGAGTGTCGTTTATGAACGAGAATAATTGCCCTGTGTGCGAAGACGAACTCGAGTGGACAGGTAAATACCACTGTTCTGCTTGCGATGAAAACTATATCAAGGTGGGGTTCTGTCCTGATTGCGAAGCCGAGTTAGAAAAGCTCCAAGCATGTGGTGCGGCGAACTACTTTTGCAATAACTGCAATGAACTGAAATCTAAATCTCGCGTTCGATTCGAGTTTCAACCAAACTAGCTCTCCAGTTCTCCAGTTCTCCAGTTCTCCAGTTCTCCAGTTCTCCAGTTCTCCAGTTCTCTAGTTCACTGTTGAACGGACTTCGCCATCAGAAAGACGGGTGACCAAAGTGTCACCTGTTTTTATTTGCCCGGTTTCAGTCACCACTTTACCTTGTTCGGTCTGAGTGATCGAATAACCGCGTTTAAGTGTGGCGAGTGGGCTTACGGTTTCAAGCTTTTCCGCTGCCATTGCAAGTTGGTGGCGAGTATTGAGCAGTTTTCTATCCATCGCATCCAATAACTTTTGCTCCAATCTTTGTAATGACGCTTTTTGCTCGGCCAGTCGTTTGATTGGAGAATTGAGCTGAATTTTGTGCTGCTGACGTTCAATCTTCTGATTGCGCTGAGAGATAAATTGCCCCATCGCACGGTGCAGTCTAGCTTCAAGCTCGTCTAGTTGCTGGCTTTGACGCTGCAATTGATAATTAGGATGGTGGCGCTCGATACGGTGAAGTAAAGAAGTGGTCGTTCTTTTTTGCTCAGCCAAGTAGTAACGCATTGAGCTAACCAGTTTGTGCTGGCGAGTGGTGAGCGCTTGTTCTTTGTGGCTGTTATCTCGACTAACCAGTTCCGCTGCGGCTGATGGAGTCGGGGCACGCATGTCCGCAACAAAGTCGGCAATCGTCACATCGACTTCATGACCGACTGCACTGATGATCGGAATTTGGCTCGCGGCAATGGTGCGCGCCAGTATTTCATTGTTAAAACACCACAAGTCTTCCAGTGAGCCACCGCCACGTCCAACAATTAGAACGTCACACTCATTGCGGCTATTTGCACAGCCAATGGCTTGTGCGATTTGGATAGCGGCTTCTTCTCCCTGAACCATGGTTGGATAAACAACCACAGGAAGGGAAGGATCACGACGCTTAAGCACATCGAGGATATCAAATAGTGCAGCGCCCGTTTTCGACGTGACAACTCCGACGCGTTTAGGGTGCTCTGGTAACGGCTGTTTACTGGTTTGGGCAAATAAACCTTCCCCCGCCAGTTTCATCTTCAGTTCTTCAAACTGCTGTTGAAGTCTGCCATCACCCTCAGGCTGCATACTTTCAATGATCAATTGATAGTCGCCGCGAGGCTCATAAAGAGATAAGCGTGCTTTGACTAGGACTTGATTGCCGTTTTGCGGTTTGAAAGTAACGCGACGACTGTTACCACGGAACATGGCACATTTAACTTGAGCGCGAGAGTCTTTAAGAGTGAGGTACCAGTGCCCAGAAACAGGCGCAGAGAAATTAGAGATTTCTCCCACTAACCAAACAATGCCCATTTCATTTTCTAGTAACAGACGGACTTCAGCATTAAGACGAGAAACGGTGAAGATGTTTTGATTGGTCAGAGAAGACACAGCTAATCCCGTGGACGTGGGTATGGAAATTAGCGGCAATATAATACATAGCAAGGGGGTAAATGCAAGAAAAAAATTAAAAAATTTGTGGTCAAGCGATTGCGTTAGCCGTATAATCCGTCCGCAATATCTAATCCAAATGCAGCCAAGCATCTCCGCTTACTGCCCTCATTATGCGAAACGATGAGATTGGATTGTTCTTTTTACTCCTCTAATTGTGAGATATTGCAAATGCTAAGAATTGCCAAAGAAGCGCTGACATTCGATGACGTACTACTTGTGCCAGCACACTCCACTGTTCTCCCAAACACAGCTGATCTTCGCACTCAGCTAACTAAGAACATCACCCTAAACATCCCAATGATTTCGGCGTCTATGGACACCGTTACTGAAGCGCGCCTAGCAATTGCACTAGCGCAAGAGGGTGGCATTGGCTTTATCCACAAGAACATGTCGATTGAGCAGCAAGCAGAAATGGTTCATCAGGTTAAGATTTACGAAGCAGGTGTGGTTTCTCACCCTGTGACAGTTAGTCCAGATGCATCAATTGCTGATGTGGTTGCTCTTACTGAAAAGCATGGTTTTGCAGGTTTCCCTGTAGTGACGGATAACAACGAATTGGTTGGTATCATCACTGGTCGTGACGTTCGTTTCGTAACGGACCTTTCTAAGAAAGTAGAAGTTGTCATGACGCCTAAAGAGCGTCTAGCGGCTGTTAAAGAAGGTGCAACTCGTGAAGAAGTTCAAGAGAAAATGCACGAAGCGCGCGTAGAGAAAGTACTGGTTGTGAACGATGAGTTCCAATTAACCGGTATGATCACCGCAAAAGACTTCCATAAAGCAGAGCGTAAACCAAACGCATGTAAAGACGAGCAAGGTCGCCTACGTGTGGGTGCAGCTGTTGGTGCAGGCGCGGGTAACGAAGAGCGAGTAAAAGCTCTAGTCGAAGCTGGCGTAGACGTACTACTTATCGACTCTTCACATGGTCACTCTGAAGGTGTTCTAAACCGTATTCGCGAAACTCGCGCGGCATACCCAGATCTAGACATCATTGGCGGTAACGTAGCAACAGGTGCAGGCGCGAAGGCTCTGATTGAAGCTGGCGTAAGCGCAGTAAAAGTGGGTATCGGCCCTGGCTCTATCTGTACAACTCGTATCGTTACTGGTGTTGGTGTACCTCAAGTTACTGCTATTGCAGACGCAGCAGAAGTTGCTGGCGAGTACGGCATTCCAGTTATCGCTGACGGCGGTATTCGTTTCTCAGGTGATATCTGTAAAGCAATCGTTGCTGGCGCATCTTGTGTGATGGTTGGTTCAATGTTTGCTGGTACTGAAGAAGCTCCGGGTGAAGTGATTCTATACAACGGTCGTTCATACAAAGCATACCGTGGTATGGGTTCACTAGGCGCTATGTCTCAAGGCTCTTCTGATCGTTACTTCCAGTCAGATAACGCAGCAGACAAGCTAGTACCAGAAGGTATCGAAGGTCGTATCGCATACAAAGGCCGCCTAAAAGAGATCGTTCACCAACAGATGGGTGGTCTACGTTCAAGCATGGGTCTTACAGGTAGTGCAACGGTTGAAGATATGCGTACTAAAGCTGAATTCGTACGTATTTCAGGCGCTGGCATGAAAGAGTCTCATGTACACGACGTTCAAATTACGAAGGAAGCACCAAACTACCGTTTAGGTTAATCGCAACGCGATAAGTACAAACCTGACGGAAACGTTTGCTTTTTTCCTTGAAGCATTAATAAGAGGCGAGTAAACTCGCCTCCGTTTTAATAACCTAGCTTATAAGACTGCTCAAAATGACTAAAAATATCCATGACCAACGTATTCTGATCTTGGACTTCGGTTCTCAGTACACTCAACTTGTAGCACGCCGCGTACGTGAAATCGGCGTTTACTGTGAACTTTGGAGCTGGGATGTAGAAGAAGCGGATATTCGTGAATTCAACCCAGATGGCATCATCCTATCTGGTGGCCCTGAAAGTGTAACCGAGGACAACTCTCCTCGCGCTCCTCAATATGTATTTGACTCAGGTGTTCCTGTGCTTGGTGTATGTTACGGCATGCAGACAATGGCAGAGCAGCTAGGTGGTAAAGTATCAACGTCTGATGAGCGTGAATTCGGTTACGCTGCAGTACAAGTTTCTGGCGAATCATCAATCTTTAAAGATCTTGAAGCTTCTCAAGATGTATGGATGAGTCACGGTGATAAAGTTGTCGAGATCCCTGAAGGTTTCGTGAAAGTCGGTGAGACAGACACATGTCCTTACGCTGCGATGGCGAACGAAGAGAAAAAATACTTCGGCGTTCAGTTCCACCCAGAAGTAACGCACACTAAAAATGGCTTACAAATGCTAGAGAACTTTGTTCTTGGTGTATGTGGCTGTGAGCGTCTATGGACTTCAGAATCTATCATCGAAGATGCGGTAGCACGTATTAAAGAGCAAGTGGGTGATGACGAAGTTATCCTAGGTCTTTCGGGTGGTGTTGACTCATCTGTTGTTGCGATGCTTGTTCACCGTGCAATTGGCGACAAACTAACATGTGTATTTGTTGATAACGGTCTACTTCGTCTAAACGAAGGTCAACAAGTGATGGATATGTTTGGCGACAAGTTTGGCCTAAACATTATCAAGGTTGACGCAGAAGATCGCTTCCTTGCGGCTCTTGAGGGTAAGTCTGATCCAGAAGAGAAGCGTAAGACAATCGGTCACGTATTCGTAGACGTATTCGATGAAGAGTCGAAGAAGCTGAAAAACGCGAAATGGCTTGCTCAAGGTACGATTTACCCAGACGTAATCGAATCTGCTGCATCTAAGACGGGTAAAGCGCACGTCATCAAATCACACCATAATGTGGGCGGTCTTCCAGATGATATGGAAATGGGCCTTGTTGAGCCACTACGTGAGCTGTTCAAAGATGAAGTTCGTAAGATTGGTCTAGAGCTTGGTCTGCCTTACAACATGCTTTACCGCCACCCATTCCCAGGTCCTGGCTTAGGTGTTCGTGTTCTTGGTGAAATCAAGAAAGAGTACTGTGATTTGCTACGCCGCGCTGACGCTATCTTCATTGAAGAGCTGCACGCTGCTGACCTATACAACAAAGTATCTCAAGCGTTCACCGTATTCCTACCTGTACGTTCTGTAGGTGTAATGGGCGATGGTCGTAAGTATGACTGGGTTGTTTCTCTACGTGCAGTTGAAACTATCGACTTTATGACAGCGCACTGGGCACACTTGCCATACGACTTCCTAGGTAAGGTATCTAACCGCATCATCAATGAAGTTGACGGTATTTCTCGCGTAGTTTACGACATCTCAGGTAAGCCACCAGCGACAATCGAATGGGAATAATCCCTGTTTGAATAGATAAACTAAGCCAGTCATCAGACTGGCTTTTTTTATTTTGGGAGATTTAAAGTGTGGCTTTTGTTTTTTTTACCGAATGATCACACTATTTAGGTGGGCAGTTTTAGTATTTTCGGTTTTTGAACCCACTAGACACTTTTTACTAAACTCATAGTTTCAAATTCCGTTGCAACTTAAGAGTCACTCGCAAGTTGACCTTGCCACATCACACTAGCCGTGAAGTTGGTGCTCGAGTTTTCTAGTCTTTTCATCAGAAATTCACATAAGGACTTGTCTGATGAAGAAAACAAGCTACCTCGCCGCAATGGCTATGCTATCTGCGGTACCTACCTCTTGGGCGACGATGAATATCCAGCCCGATCCTCAAAACCCTACTGGTTATGTCGTTTCACGTGCTGACATCCAAGCAGCAGAGAGTCAAAAGACGGCGGAGCCTATGTACCAAATCTGGTCTCAAGCGCTGAGCACAGCCCCCAACACGGTTGTTGAAGCGATTGATTCTGGGTTAGCAACTAACCCAGATAACGTCAAAAGAGCAGAACGTGTTTTCCCAAGAGCGGAATGGGATTTTCTGACCCATATGGCAGCACCGGAATACACCTATACGCGCTTCTTGCGCGCCATTGGTAAGTTTCCCGCATTTTGTGCCGAGTACACCGATGGACGTGATTCTGATGCCATCTGTAAACGTTCGATCGTGACTGCATTTGCGCACTTTGCGCAAGAAACAGGTGGCCACATCGCTAAAGATAATACCTCTGATAACCCGTTAGCGTTGGAAGAGTGGCAACAAGCTCTAGTACATGTGCGTGAAATGGGCTGGTCTGAAGGTCAGGAAGGCTACACAACCGGGTGTGGACAAAACGACTGGCAAAACAAAAAATGGCCATGTGCTGCAGGGCAGGGCTATTTTGGTCGTGGTGCTAAACAGCTTTCTTATCACTTCAACTATGGTGCATTCTCTGAAGTCATGTTTGATGGTGACGCGTCTGTGTTGCTCAACAATCCTGGTTTAGTTGCCGACTCTTGGTTAAACCTAGCTTCTGCGATTTGGTTCTTTTTAACGCCACAAGCACCTAAGCCAGCTATGCTGCATGTCATTGATAAAACATGGACGCCTTCTCAGCGCGAAATAGACGCTGGTATTGGTTACGGTTTTGGTACCACCATCAACATTATCAATGGTGGTATTGAATGTGGTGAGCAAAACAAAAACAAAGGCCAGCCAGTTAACCGTATTCGCTACTGGGAAGGTTTATCGGCTCACTATCAGATTCCTATTGAAGCCGATGAAAAGAACACCTGCTGGCAGCAAACGCCTTACGGCAGCCTAAATCTTAATGGCGCAACGGATGTGCTTTACACCAACTGGGATGGTAACTGGAAATACTATGCAGACAGACCGGGTGGGTACTCGTTTGAGTGTGAACTGGTGGGCTTCCAGACGGCGTATTCAGCACTGGTTCCGGGTGACTACGAGAAGTGTGTAACCAACCTCTACGGCTCACACGCTAGCTGGCCTGAAGTCCGAGTTGTCGATAAGTTAGACCCCGTCGATCCTAATCCAGACAATGGAACAGGCTGGAGCGCGACTAAGGTATATAACACAGGCGATCAAGTGACATACAAAGGAGCCACTTACAAAGCGAAGTGGTGGACGCAAGGTGATGATCCAAGCTTAGGTGGCCCATGGGAGCTAGTGGCTGGTACACCAGAGCCTACTCCAGACCCAACCCCAACGCCTGATCCGCAGCCGACGCCAACTCCGGACCCAGAACCAACACCGGATCCAAATACGTTTATTCAGTGGCAACCGGGTGCTTCTCAGGTCGCGAATGGCGATAAAGTGACCTACAACGGTAAGTGCTTTATTGCGAAAAATGGTCCAGGAATGTGGGATACACCAACTCAAGCAAACTGGTTCTGGGACGAAATTTCTTGCCAGTAAGTCTTTAAAACAAGATAAATTGATTGAATAGGCCCTGAATTTATTTCAGGGCCTATTTTTTATTGCTCTATGTTGTACGGATTTCACGTGTTTTATATCCCTTATCGGCTCAAATACGGTCAAAGTTCTCATTTGATGATTTGCGCAACCTTAGATTGCGATTCCGAACACTATCTTTTTTGTTGAACGTCACTAAAATTTGCGCGTAAATTTTATTAACTTTTTTTAAAGGTGCGCAAAATGTCAACAAAACTGGCAAACCCGGCTCCACTGGGCCTAATGGGTTTCGGTATGACAACCATCCTGCTAAACATCCACAATGCAGGTTTTTTCCCTATTGATTCAATGATCCTAGCAATGGGTATTTTCTATGGTGGTCTGAGCCAAGTTTTTGTCGGCATGATGTGTTTCAAGCGTGGTGATACTTTTGGTACTACGGCGTTTACTTCTTACGGCCTGTTCTGGTTAACACTGGTTGGAATTCTTGTTATGCCTTACATGGGGCTACCTGCAAGCCCAGCAAGCTTTATGGGTTGGTACCTAGCGCTTTGGGGTATTTTCACAGGCTTTATGTTTATTGGCTCACTATGCTACCCAGTAGCAAAGCAAGTGGTATTTGGCTCACTAACAATCCTGTTCTTCTTACTGGCAGCACGTGATTTCACTGGAAGTCAGCTTATCGGCACGATTGCTGGCTTTGAAGGTATCTTCTGTGGCGCGAGTGCGATTTACTTCGCTATGGCACAAGTACTAAACAACGAATACGGTCGCACTATTCTGCCAATTGGTGAGAAGAAGCCAGTCCAAGAAATGCCGCTAGAACAGGTAGCTGCATAATTAAAAAGAATTTGGTTGATGGTGTGCCTGAAGCAACATTGACTAAACCTAAGTTATCTAACTTAGTAAATTTTTGGGAACAATAAGATGAAAGGGGTTAGCCATTGGCTAACCCCTTTTTTTACCACTGCATTTTCTTATTTTTTATAGCGTGTCGCTATTAGGTTGAAGGTTGTTCAACCGGTTTAGACTCAGTTTCAGCCGAAGGCTCTTTGCCTGTCTTACGGCGGTACTTGTCTTCCCAGTAGTCAGCACCTTTGATGCCTAGTTTTACTGGGTTGAACGTGTACTCTGTAACACCTTGTTTTTGTTGCTCTTCATAATCATTTAGAGCTTTCAAAGCAGGCTTAGACATGAAGAAGATGATTAGGATACCAACGATGTTTAGCCACGCCATTAGACCTACACCTACGTCACCCATTGCCCATGCAAGGTTTGCTGTCTTAACTGTACCGTAGAACACGACTGCGATTAGTGCCACTTTTAGTAGGAACATCAGGCCATTAACTTTGATGTGGCGACGGATGTAAGCCACGTTAGTTTCTGCGATGTAGTAGTAAGCAAGAATCGTAGTAAATGCGAAGAAGAACAGTGCGATTGCGATGAATGGCTTACCAATGCCTGGTAGTGCACTTTCAATCGCCATCTGAGTGAATACAGGGCCGTTTGCAGCAATATCAGCAGCAACGTTCTGTACTAGGAAGCCTTCAGCGCCATGAACGTTGTATGCACCAGTGATGATGATCATAAATGCAGTTGCAGAACATACTAGTAGTGTATCGATGTAGATAGAGAACGACTGTACTAGACCTTGTTGCGCAGGGTGATCAACGCTCGCTGCGGCCGCTGCGTGAGGACCAGTACCTTGGCCTGCTTCGTTTGAGTAAACACCACGTTTAACACCCCAACCGATAGCAGCACCAACACCCGCCATAGGTGTGAATGCATCGCCAATGATCATAGAGAATACGCGTGGTACTTCGCCGATGTTGAGAAGGATGATGATGAACGCCGTCACGATGTACGCAAGCGCCATGAAAGGAACAACAATCTGCGTGAAGTTAGCGATACGTTTAACGCCACCGAAGATGATAAACGCTAGGATGACTGAAATCAGTGTACCCGTGAAGATCTTCGCAAAGCTGAATGTACCGATAGCTGTTTCAATCATTTCACCAGAACCGAATGCTGCTTCAACCGCATTCCCGATACTGTTTGACTGAACGCCAGGTAGTAGGAAACCACAAGCAAAGATAGTCGCGATTGCGAAGATCCATGCGTACCAAGTTTGACCCATTGCTTTTTCAATGTAGTAAGCCGGGCCACCACGGAATTGACCTTCGTCTTCTTCCTTGTAGATCTGTGCCAGTGTTGACTCTGCATATGCAGTCGCTGCGCCAAAGAAGGCAACAACCCACATCCAGAATACTGCACCAGGACCACCAAAACCGATAGCCGCCGCAACACCTGCAATATTACCTGTACCCACACGACCAGATAGCGAAACCGCTAAAGCTTGGAATGATGAGATACCCTTAGTAGAACTTTTCCCTGAAAGAAGTAAGCGCCACATTTCACTAAAGTGACGAACTTGAACAAATCGAGTCATGATCGAATAGAACAAACCAGCGCCAAGGCAAAGGTAAATCAATACCGGGCTCCAGATAATTCCATTCAGAAAATCAACTAATGACTGCATAAGTATTTTCCCTGTTTTGTTTTGTAGTGGTTGTTTTCTGAACAGGATATTACCCTTTCTGTAATGTAATTGTTAATTTATTTATTTGTTAGTGTTAATTAGCGTGACCCAAAACACAAAGTGCTAAAAAATTGTTAAATAGTAGCGATTGATTACTTACTGAGCTTCAATTGGAACGCTATATGGTCGATTGGGGAGGTTTAGCGGTGGATTATACGTACGACAAATAACCCAGTTACGTTGCTATATATTTTGTTAATAGAACGTAAATGAGTTAATTGTGTTGATATGAAAAGTGCGGTTAGCTTAGCTTTTAGGCATACCTCTCCATACTGAGTTCTGAAAGAGGCTTCTGACCGTTTGATGCCATCAACTCGGCTAAGATATCAGCTGAACCACACGCCATCGTCCAGCCCAATGTTCCATGCCCTGTGTTGGTGAACAAATTACTGAACTTTGTTTGGCCTATGATTGGCGTTCCATCAGGTGTCATGGGGCGAAAGCCTGTCCAGTACTCAGCCTGAGAGAAATCCACGCCTTGTGGGAACAGGTTACTGACGACGTGATTCAGTGTTGCGAGGCGCTTGTCAGGTAAGGCAGGATCAAACCCTGCTAACTCTGCGGTGCCCGCGACACGGATCCTTTGGTCAAAGCGGGTGAGTGCCACTTTATAGGTTTCATCCATAATGGTGGACGAAGGGGCTTGCCGCTCGTTAGTCACTGGCAGGGTCAATGAGTAGCCCTTAACCGGATAAACCGGAATATCGATACCGATCGGGTTAAGTAGAGCTTTCGAGTAGCTGCCTAATGCGACCACAAAGTGATCGGCACTTAACGTCCCTAGAGAGGTTTTAACACCCACCACCTTAGTGCCTTCTGTCAGCAGAGCCTCAACATCGGTGTTAAACATAAACTCAACTCCGGCTTGCTCTGCCATCTTATGTAGCTGTTGGCAAAACAGATAGCAATCTCCGGTTTCGTCATCGGGCAGGTAAAGCCCACCAACCAACTCACCTTGCATATTAGCCAGTCCAGGTTCTTGATTGAGGCATTGCTTGGCATCGAGTAACTTGAACTGGGTGCCACTCTCTTCGAGCAGCGCCATATCTTTTTCTATGGCTTTAAGCTGGGTAGAAGTACGGAATATTTGCAGCGTGCCTTGAGTACGTCCTTGGTAATCGAGCTCAAACTGTTGGTTTAATGCGGCTAAACACTCACGGCTACGATTGGCGATGGTAAGCATGCGAGATTTGTTGACACGGTACTTATCCAACTGGCAATTGCCGAGCATTTGGCTCGCCCAATGGAGCAAATCAGGGTTGAGGGAAGGTTTAATTTTCAGCGGGGCATGTTGTTCAAATAGCCACTTAATAGCTTTAGTGGGAATACCGGGCGCTGCCCAAGGTGAAGAGTAACCATATGAGATTTGGCCTGCATTGGCAAAGCTGGTTTCTTCTCCCGCTTTAGCTTGTCTGTCTATCACAGTGACATCGAATCCAGCTTGATTTAAGTACCAAGCACTGGTTAATCCGATGACCCCACTCCCTAAAACAATAACCTTCACGAACGCTACTCACAGTTTGAAATTTTGCTAAGGATGAAGAATTTACATCTGCTTAACAATCGATAAGAATTGATATTAGGTTTTAGTTTCTCTAAAGGCTTAATATGAAATCGACCTTGCTGCACGGGGTGAACTTAATCTGCATTGTTGCTCGCCATCAGAGCCTAACAAGCGCGGCTAAAGAGCTGAACCTGACACTCGGTGCTGTCAGCCAACAACTTCAGCAAATTGAACATCGGTTAGGGTTTAGTGTATTTGAACGTCATGCTCGTGGAATCCGCTTAACAGAGCAGGGCGCGAAATTGGTTGATGCGACTAGCCATCATCTGGCTTCGATTGAAGAAAATGTCTTTCAGCTGACGCAGGTTTCAGAGCGCAAACAGATCCGCCTCAAACTAACGCCTTCTTTTGCCTTTAAATGGCTGGTGCCAAGACTAGAAAACTTCCACAAACAGTATCCAGACATTCAAATTCATACCTTTGCAGAAGGGGCGCTCGTTGATAGTGACAAGCGCAACTTCGATATTGCTATTGATTATGGGCCGCTCCCTTACAAGCACTCAGATGCCGAGCTGTTGATGGAGGAGTCACTGATCCCAGTCATGAGCCGTGACTACTTACGCTCACATCCGCAGTTAACGGAAGGAAACACTGAGTGGCAACAAGTGACACTTTTGCATGATGTTATGCCTTGGCATGGTGCGCCGAAAGATTATGAATGGCTCTATTGGGCGTCTCAGCAGCAGCTAGATTTTGAAACCAATCGCGGCCATTTCTTTAATCGTACCGACATGGCGATGTCTGCAGCAGAGGCTGGAGTAGGGATAGCGCTAGCTAGGGTTGCACTATTAGGTGATGAGATTGAACAGGGGAAATTGGTTGCGCCTTTTCCTGCCATCGAAGCCAATGCGGGCTATTTTGTTCTAACCCATATCGATGATCCTTACACCCGATTGTTCAAACAATGGTTGAGAGAGCAGGTCAACTAAATTTCTTACGTAAAGTCAGACATTAAGCCTAAGTGTTATTAATTAAATTATAAATAACAATGGCGCGACCATATGCACCCACTACACTTAGTAATGTGTCTATGTTGGCCTCTGCCGAGATAGATAATGTTAGGGGCAGCGCATATGGAATCTCACCAAGGCAAATGCAGCTATCAAAATCCTGATGGCTGGTGCTGCGATCAACCGTGTGGGGAGTCAGGCTTGTGTTACTGGCATGACCCAAAAGTCGATAAAAGCAAAGATGATATAAAAGACCAGGTTGAAGAATGGGCCGCAGCAGGTAAACCTTTAGACGGATTTCAGTTGGCAAAAACAAACCTCGAAGACATAGATTTAGTAAACCGAGGCTGTAAAGAAGGTTATCTATGTCGAGATGTTGATTTTTATCGAGCAAACTTAACCGATGCTCACTTTTTTGGCTTAGATTTACGTGGCTCATCTTTGATGAAAGCTAAGCTTATTGGCGCGAATTTACATTGTGCCAAGTTAGACAATTGCAACTTACTTGGGGCAGAGCTCTCTCGGGCCAAGTTAGAAAATATCGAATGGGGTGGCTGTTTAAAGCAAGAACTTGAAGCGAAGAAAGCGTTAAGACAGAGGGAGCGCAAGAAATCGGTTATGCTGTGTCAGGAAGCGGAAGAAGTGTGTCGTAACATTCGTAAGCAGTGTGAGAAGCAAGGGCTATTTGAAATGGCGGGGGACTTCTTTAAGCGTGAAATGCGTTTCAGGCGCTACCAAATGCCTTTGTTAAGCGTAAAAAGGATGATCTCTAAATTAGTCGATATCTTTTGTGGTTATGGCGAAGATCCCGTACGAGTAGTAGGCTTCTCTATCTTCTTGATACTGGTCTGTGCGCTAGCTTACTTCTTTTTAGACACCACAGGTGCACATCCTATTTATGAAGGAGTCACGGGGTGGAAGTTTTACGCTTTAGAGTTTTTCAATTCGCTCTATTTCAGCGTCGTGACTTTTACCACTTTGGGTTATGGAGATATATCGCCCGTCGGGGTCGCGAGATTTATCGCTGCCTGCGAAGCTTTCTTAGGCAGCTTTACCATGGCGCTGTTTGTGGTGGTGTTTGTTAAGAAGATGACTCGCTAAATTAGCTAATCTGCTTTGTAGTCACTATCTAGCCAGTCTGAGAGGATTATTTGGTCGTCTTTGTACTGGTTAGAAAAGTGCTCAACCAGAGCAGCAAGGTGCTCGCCCGTGTCGCACATGGTGTCGGCAACTAAATCTTCAGAGACGGTAATCGCGCCGCCTTGAGGGGTAGCATTTGTGGCTATCTGCACAGGGACAATGAACTTCGACTTACTTTCAAGATGGCACTCTTTCAGTCGCCTAGCTTGCTGGTGGATATTGGCTTTTGACTCTTCAGTATAGCCTTGGTGAACAAGGTCAATGGTGACTGGGAACACCAAACCGCGATAAAGAATAACAACCTCTATACCCAAATTAGAATCTGCTTGCGACAAACCCAAAACAATATCGCCCGCCAAATGTGGCAGTAGATTGAATTGCTGTTTAAGTAGGTCAATTTTTGTCTGCCAGTCTGAAGTCGAGTGTGAAAGTTGCGCGCAGATGTCTGAGTTTTCAGATTGGACAAAATCGAGAATGGAAGCGGTATATTGGGCGTGTAAAGTCATCTGGGTTTATTGGAAAATAAGCGAAAAGCAGAGGCTAACTAAGATAGGAGAGCGAAGCTAGTGAGTTAGCTGAATTGTTTGAACTTAGTGTCGCGGAAAACAAAAAGGGTTACCCGAGGGTAACCCTTTATGCAGAAATTTTTGCTGATTAAGCAGCGTTTGCAAACTCGGCTAAGAAGCACTCTTTGCGCGCGTTAAAACGCTCGACAAGATCGTCAACCGCATCTTGGTCATAAGGTTTCAAGCCGCTTGCCACCATGCGCTTAATGCCTTTGCCAACCACTTCGCCATCTTCTTTAAAGCTGAAGTTTAGTGTGACAACACCACGCTTGCCTTCTACGTCAAAGGTCGCGCCCGCAAACTCAACTTCAGGGTGAGTCAGATCAAGACGATCAAACTCCACTTCCATGCTTTCGTAAATCACGAGTGGACGTTGGCAGTTAATCATCATTTGCGCTTCTTCCATGAGCGGCACCATGATGTGAGGGAAGTTCATGCCAGAGAACTGAACATAGCTAGTAACAACATGTTCGATAAATGCAGCATCACGGCTAACTTCACCTTCGCGCGACATGTGTAGGTATTCTTTCGCGTTCTCATCGACCAACGCGCTTTCTTTCTCACACTTGTTCTCAATTGATAGCGAAATTCCATCGTTAACCATGCCAGAGAAGTCAAAGCGCATTTTTTGGCTAATGCCTTCTTTGCTTAGCAATACCGCAAATAGAAGATCGCCAGGTACGCAAAAGCGTTTGTTGTCTTCATCATGGATAGGGTTAAAGTCACCCGCGACCTTCTTAGCAAAGTGGCTTGCTTGTTGGCGAGTGAACTGGAACTGATTGTTATCTTGTGAAAAATACGGTGTCAGAAACATACTTTTATTCATGTGGCTATAACTGCCGCGCAGTATACATGAAGCTATGCAATTAAATGGTCTATCCAGATGATATTGACCAAAGCTTAACCTTTGCAGTGAAAGTGACTTTGAAAATAATGCGCCTCTGAATGTGAATGAATCCACATATTTGCGTAATTAATAAACAAGTTAGTGATGATTGCTGATATGACAATACACATAATTCACGTTACTCACGCAAGGAAGGCACATGAAAGACGAAACGCTCTCAATCCACTTTGGTTACGAAACGGACCCAACAACAAAATCTGTTGCTACACCCATCTATCAAACAGTCGCTTATGAGTTTGATAATGCTCAGCATGGCGCCGACCTGTTTAACCTAGAAGTTCCGGGCAATATTTATACGCGCATCATGAATCCAACCAATGATGTATTGGAAAAACGCATGGCAGCTTTAGAAGGCGGGATTGCTGGTCTTGTTGTGAGTGCGGGTAGCGCGGCAATCAACTACGCAATCCTGACTTTGGCTCAAGCAGGTGACAATATTGTTTCGACACCTCAGCTTTACGGTGGCACTTATACGCTGTTTGCGCACATGCTGCCAAGTCAGGGCATCAATGTTAAATTTGCCAAAGATGATAAGCCTGAGAGCCTTGCCGAGCTGATAGATGAGAACACCAAGGCCGTGTATTGTGAAAGTATCGGTAACCCAGCCGGTAACATCATTGACTTAGAGCGAGTAGCAGAGCTTGCTCATGCTCAGGGTGTACCAGTCATTGTCGATAACACCGTTGCAACACCAGCGCTTTGTAAGCCAATCGAGTTTGGTGCTGATATTATCGTACACTCACTGACTAAGTATGTCGGCGGTCATGGTACGACACTCGGTGGAGTCATTATCGACTCCGGTAAATTCCCATGGGCCCAGCACAAAGATCGCTTCCCTGTATTTAATCAGCCAGAGCCTTCATATCATGGTGTTGTTTACACCGAAGCCTTTGGCGAAGCGGCCTTTATTGGTCGTGCGCGTACCGTACCATTGCGTAATACAGGGGCGGCTTTGTCACCGATGAATGCCTTTATGCTAATGCAAGGGCTAGAAACATTATCTTTGCGCATGGAGCGCCACACTGAGAACGCGAAGAAAGTAGCCGAGTACTTACAACAGCACGAGAAAGTGAGCTGGGTGAGCTACGCAGGTCTGCCAAGTTCAGAGTTTTTCCCACTTGCAGAAAAATACATGAAAGGTAAACCTTCAGCGATTTTATCTTTTGGTCTAAAAGATGGTTACGATGCCGGTGTGCGTTTCTATGATGCACTGCAGATCTTTAAGCGTTTGGTCAACATAGGTGATGCTAAGTCGCTCGCTTGCCACCCTGCCTCAACCACGCACCGTCAGTTAAGTGAAGCCGAGCAGAAACAAGCTGGCGTCTCACCAGAGATGATCCGCCTATCTGTAGGTATTGAGCATATCGACGATATTCTTGCTGATTTGGAGCAGGCGCTAAATGCATAGAGGCGGGAACGGACTGCGTCCTATGGATCGCTTCGCTCCTGGAAAACTAGAGCGGGCTTAGCCTTGCTAGAAAACTAAAGTTGGCTTCACAACCACTGTGGAGCAACTTTAGTTATCCAGTTATCCAGTTATCCAGTTATCCAGTTATCCAGTTATCCAGTTATCCGAACCACCCTAACCTGCAATATCCGGTTGTTTTGTACCTTCAAAACCTCAAACTGCCATTCTTGATACTCAATCACTTCGCCTACTTCAGGGACTCGGCCGATTAGCCAGGTTAGAAAACCATTCAGGGTTTGGAATCCTTCGCTCTCTTCCCCTTCGAATGTGCTGATGTCTAAACGTCGTTTTAGCTCATTAAGAGGGATCAGTGCATCCATCCACCAGCTACCATCTTGATGTTGCCTTGCCCATGTGTGTTGGGGCGCTAAGCCGAGTTCTCCTGCTACTGACTCAAGAATGTCGTAGTGGGTGACTATTCCTTGAATGTCTCCATATTCATCGACGATAAACGCCATCTCACAGTTGTTTTGTTGCATTTGATTGAGCAAAGGCAAGCCTTTCATTGATTCGGGGAAGTATCGCGGCTTTCTTACTAAGCGAGCAATCTTTTCAATCGAAAGCGACTCATATTGGTCGAGCAGAACCTTAGAGGAGATCGTCCCGATAATATTGTCTAAGCCACCATGACAAACAGGCCAAACTGAGTGCTGAGTCTGACGAATCTGCTTCAAACAAGACTCTATGGGCTGCTCAATATCGAGATAATCCATATCGCAACGCGGCGTCATCAAAGAGGTCACTAATCGGTCATTCAAATGCAGAATATTACGGATCATCTCTTGTTCTTGCGGTTCAATTGCACCGGACTCGGAGCCTTCATTGACCACAGCAAAAATATCTTCTTCGGTGATTTGGTCATTATCGCCGCCGTTTTGACGAAATAGCTTGAGTAACGCATCGGTAGAGGAACTCAGCAGAACCACAAAAGGGGTGGTAATAATGGCTAGCCAATGGATCGGGTAGGCGACAATAACCGCAATCTTCTCTGCATTTCGCTGAGCAAAACGTTTTGGCACCAACTCACCAACCACAATCGCAAAGTAAGTGATTAATACAACGACACTGGCGGTTGCGACGATAGAAGCCAATTCAGCATCAAGCCCTTGCTGGGTAAGCCACACCGAAAAAGGTGCAGAAAGGGTCGCTTCACCAAAAATACCACTCAAAATACCAATAGCCGTGATACCAATTTGAATGGTTGATAAAAAGCGGGTTGGGTTGTTCTTTAGCTCAAGAGCGAGCTGTGCGGAAGGTTGAGTCTGAGCTAGGCCTTTTAAACGACTCGATTTAGCGGCAACAAGCGCCAGTTCTGACATGGCAAACAAGCCATTAAGGGTGATAAGCCCCACCAGTATGAATATGTCCATTGAAAGTTCCAGTGATAAACACCTGCTCAGAATAGCGCCACTAGAGAGTAAAAGATATCGACATGTCAGCGAATAGTTTTTGTGGATTCGATTAAAAAGAGTAATGCCTAAACGAGACTCTTTTATCCCAGGCTTCGCTGCTGTTCAAAATGATTCACAAGGAAATCTATCAGGGCTCTTACAGGATGAGATAAGTGTTTGCGAGAAGGGTAGAGCAGATACATTTGCAGTGTATTTAGTTGCCAGTCTGGCAGTATCCATTCCAGCTCGCCAGTGGCTATTTTTCTATCGGCTAGGTAGGTTGGCTGCATGGATATTCCTAACCCAGAGAGTGAGCCATGGAGTAACACGGTAGCTTCATTAGCAGTGATATCACAATTCACCTCGACCTGATGTTTCTGCTCACCTTTCGTCAATTGCCAGATATGGCGACCAAAGTTTTTGTAGCCGAGGCAAGCATGCTGTTCTAAATCTGATGGGTGGGTAATTGCGGCTCGCGCATCTAAGTACGCTTTAGATGCCACTAGCTTAGAGTGACAAACTGCAAACGGGCGTCCTATTAAGGCAGGATTTGGATCATTAGTGGTGCGAATAGCCAGGTCGATTCTTTCGCTGACCATATCTACGGCTCTGTCTTGAGCATCAATATCGAGCCTTATTCCCGGATATTGTTGGCGAAAAACCGTCAAAGCAGGCATCAGTTCTGAAAATCCAAACGACATGCTGACTGACACGCGCACAAAGCCTTGTATCGCCTGGGTAGGCATTAGGCTTTCTTCAATTTGCTGCGCTTGTTCAACCCAGCGCTGTAAGTCTGGCAGCATTTGTTCCCCAGTATTGGTCAGGGAGACTTTGCGGGTGGTACGTTGCAAGAGCCGTGCACCGAGCCAGTTTTCTACCGCTTCAACATGGCGAGTAACCATAGGGCGAGAAATATCTAAACGGTCGGCAGTGGCGGTAAAGCTCTCTGTTTGGGCTACATCCAGTAGCACTTTTGCTGCGGTTAACTTATCCATTGATATGATCGTTCTACGAAATAATGATGAAAAGAATAGGCTCTATTTAGAAATAAAACCAGAGGCTAACATGCTTAGCAACAAAACAAGCAATCCATTAGGAGACAGCATGAAAGCCTTAACAACACTCGCTTTACTACTTACCACTTCTTCAGCTGCGATGGCGGCAACCGATTTGAACTTTGAGGTTTACAACGCCGATGAGCACAGCTTCAACGTCACTTCGACACTGGTTGTTGGAGAAACAGAATCGTTACTTATTGATACTGGCTTCACCCGCGCGGACGCACTCCGTATTGCAGCTAAAGTATTGGATGCAGGTAAGCCACTAAAAACCATCTTCATCAGTCAGGCCGATCCAGATTATTACTTTGGCGCCTCTGAACTGCTCACCATCTTCCCTGATGCGCATGTAGTCACCACGGCCGCGGTAAGGGAGGCGATTGCGAAAAAACTTGAGAAAAAAGTCAGCTTCTGGGGGCCGAAAATGGGCTTAAATGCGCCTAAAGATCCCGTTCTTCCAGAGGTGGTGAAAGGTAACGAGTTAACGATTGATGGTGAAAAGATCGAAATACGTGGTACAGAGGGAGTGCTAGCGCATCGACCATATTTGTGGGTGCCAAGTGAAAAAGCCGTCTTGGGTAACGTTGGCATTGTTCAAGGTATGCATGTGTGGATGGCCGATACTCAAACCGACCGAGAAGTTAAAACATGGTTGGCGCAGTTGGAAGAGATGCAGGCACTAACCCCAGAATTTGTTGTGCCTGGACATATGCAAAAATCGGGTCGATTAGATGCCAGCACCATTGCTTATACTCATACATGGATAGAGCGTTTTGTTGAAGCGAAAAAACAGAGTAAAAACAGTGCTCAACTGATCAAGATGATGACTAACCACTACCCAAAACTCGGTTCAGATTTTAGTCTAGAACTTGGTGCTCAGGTCCACATGAAAGAGGCGAGCTGGTAACAGCCGTTTAGCCGATATCAATGGCTATATAGCGAACAGCTCAACGCTGTTCGCTTTGGTTAGTCGAGTCGCTTCTCACTTCGAACCCAAGCGCTTTAAGTTCAGATGCAAACTGCGTTTGTGTGTCGGGTTCACCATGAATCAAGTGAATTTGCTTTGGTTTTTCAGCAATGCCCTGGATAAAGCGCAGCAGATCGTGTTTATCTGCATGGGCAGAGTAGCCTGACATGGTATGAATCTGCGCTTTGACTTCGACCTCTTCACCGTCAATTTCCACATCCATCGCGCCAGCTTGAATTTCCCGGCCCAAAGTCCCTTGCGCTTGATAACCTGCTAGAAGAACATCGGTTGTTTCCAAAGGCAGTAGCGCTTTCAGATAGTCCATGATACGACCACCTTGGCACATTCCAGAGGCAGCAACGACTATCGCAGGCTCTTGGGTTGATTGGAGACGATTAACCAAGCGCTGATGAGTGCGATGATCTTCGACCGTAATACATTGCTCAAATGCGAGTGGGTGGCGATGCCTCTCTAGCCGCTGTTTCGCTTCCTTGCCCCATAACTGTTTGAAATGGCGATAGGAACGAGTGACACGCTGGGCCATGGGAGAATCGAGAATGATAGAGATAGAAACATCAATTTGATGGTGGTGGATGAGCTGCTCAATATCGAACAACAATTCTTGAGTACGTCCAACACTAAACGCAGGAATCAAGATCGCTCCTCCATCTTCAAGAGAGCGATCTATGATGGCTTTTAACCGTTCACCGCGTGTTGCAATGTCTTCATGCTGCTTGTCGCCATAGGTTGTTTCAATCAGTAGGTAATCAGCACGCTGTGGAGGTTTAGGATCAGGCAGGAGTGGGGTGTTACTTGGACCGAGATCGCCAGAAAAGACCACCACTTCTTGATTCGCCAAGCGCACTTCCACATAGGCGGAACCGAGTATATGCCCCGCAGGTTGAAAACGTATCGTCATCGAACCAAGGGAGTTAATCTCGTCTAGACAATGCCAACAATTGTAGTCCAATGGCTTAATTAGGCGACGTATCTTGTTTAACACGCGCTCGGTTTGTTTGCGGTCTAAACCGAGTTGCAGCTTTAGGCTATCTTCGAGCATTAACGGGATCAGTTCGGCTGTTGCGGTAGTGCAGTAAATAGGTTGGTTATAGCCAGTTGCGAGTAACCACGGCAGTCGACCTATGTGGTCAATATGGGCGTGGGTAATGACAATCGCGGTCAAGTGAGAGGTTTCAAATTCAATATCCAATGGCCGAGCATCAGCGCCTTGAAACAGTCCGCAGTCGATAAGAATGGCTTGAGCCTCTGATCTTAGCTCATGGCAAGAGCCAGTAATCGTTTGTTTGCCGCCATGGTGAATGATCTTCATGTTAAATCCTCGCAACCGTTTCAAGCTGACTGTGCCGACAAAGCTATTTTATGACAACTAGCCCAGCCAAATTTGCGAGGATTGAACACTTTTGGCAGTAAGTTATAGAGTACTCAGTGGTTTATCTGCGACTGAGTTACTCTTTGATCGTATTATCCTGCGTACTTACGCCACAGTTTTGTTGCGCTTCGATCGCTGCCACTTCTTTATCCAGCTCTGCGATTTTAGCTTCCATTAACTGGTGACAATGCTCAGCAAGAGCGCGGGCATCACTCAGGTTGTATTGAGTGGTATCAATTGGCTCAAGCATTTCAGTGATCACCACACCATTGTTACGACGGTTAAGGTCAATCTTGTTGTGCGTGGTGCTTACTACCATAGGTGTGATGGGCACACCGGCTTCAATTGCCATACGAAAGGCACCGGTTTTAAACGGTAGCAATCCTCTCCCTTTACTGCGGGTACCTTCCGGGTAGGCCCAAACGGACAGATCGCGTTGGTGGATGGCTTCCGCAACTTGCTTAATCGTATCGCGAGCTTTGGACTTATCTTGGCGGTTAATCAAAATATTGCCTGTGATCCAATACAGTTGACCAAAAAACGGTACCCAAATCAGTTCTTTCTTACCTAATGAAACGGTACGTGGTCTTAGCATTCCCGGTGAGGTAACGAAGTCATACACGCTTTGGTGGTTAGAAATATAAACACTGTTTTTCGGCGTAGGCGCTCGTTCTAACCCGCGCTGAATCAGTTTTAAACCTACCAGTTTGTGCAGTTGGTTAAACCAACGACAAAAGAAATACACATGCCGCGGATTTCTGGGGCTAAACAGGCAATAAACCATAGCGAAGAGGGTCATAAATACGATAAAAATAGCAGCCAATACAAGGCGAAGAATACTTAACAAAACGCGCTCCTTCCGTTACTCAACCCACGTATGAGTGGTCAATCTGGTTGATACAGTTAGAGTTTTAATTCTATTTAACCAAATTGCAACAAGTTTTGCTGGCACTTGGGTGGTAATCAATTATAAAGCCAATTACTATGCAGTAAGTTCCACTTCGGTAGCAAAACTATGTCTTCAAGTTCTTCTTTTTACGAGCAAAATGCAGAACAACTGTGCGCTCAATATAACGCTCTCCAAGCGGAATCAGTGAATAGCGCTTGGTGTCTCTATTGGCCTATTTCGGGGGATAAAGTCCTTGATGTCGGTGCGGGTTGTGGGCGTGATGCGAAGTGGATGGCAGAGTCTGGTTGTGAAGTGTATGCCATCGAACCTTGTCAGGCTTTACGCAATTTAGGCAGTGAACACACAGGGGAATCTATTGTTTGGCTTGATGATTCGTTACCCGCTTTGTCTCGCACAACCAACTTAAGTATTCGGTTTGATGTGATTCTGGTCAGTGCTGTTTGGATGCATCTTGCTCCGACATACAGAAAGCGCGCATTCAGAAAGCTCGCCAACCTTCTCGCACCCAATGGAAAGTTGATCATTACTCTCCGTCACGGTGAATTTGATGATGGTCGGGTGAGCTATGACGTCTCGGTTGAGGAGTTGGAACAACTCTCTAAAGACAGTGCTCTATTGGTGCACGACGTTACTGACCAATCGGATCAACTCAATCGCTGTGATGTTTCATGGCAAACCGTTGTCATGACATTACCTGATGATGGATCTGGTGACTTAAATAGAGTCCGCCATATCATCGTTAATGACACCAAAGCAGCTACGTACAAATTGGCGTTACTACGTACTTTGTTACGTATCGCTGACGCACACTCTGGGGCGGTTATAGATCGAAGTGACGGCAAGGTAGCTATCCCATTGGGGTTGGTTGCTCTTTACTGGAACCGTCAGTTTAAGCGCTTGATAGACATTGAAGATATTCAGCAAAGTGCCAATTCTTCGGCTGGACTTGGTTTTGTAAAGCCTGAAGGTTGGGGGAAGCTAACTCACTTAGCTGCTGAAGATCTCGCGGTTGGTTCATTCTTTACGGGTGAAGAGGCAAAAGCTTTAGACAAGGCTATTCGCGATACTTTAGCTACATTGAAGAGTGGTCCGGTCAAATACACTTACCAAAGTGATATTTCGAACCCCTATTTTCATATGAACCGTAAAACGTCCAAGAAAACTAACTCGTATATTATCGATTTGGATTTCCTAGAAAGTTACGGTGAGTTTGTTTTGGACGAGAGTCTGTGGGACTGTTTCCGTTTGTACCATTCTTGGATAGAGCCACTAGTTGTAAATCAATGGATCTTAGAAATGCAGCGCTTTGAAAAGAATAAGCAGCGCAATATTTCTTTGCAAACTTACCATGACTGCCTTGTCTGGATAGATCAGAAGCATAATACGCGCGATGTTCGAACTAGGGTTGAGGTATTACGTAAAGACAGTTTAGTGATGAAAAGTGTTTGGAGTGGTAAGTCCCTCAAAAATGACTACCACATTGATCACTGCTTACCTTTTGCTCATTGGCCGAATAACGATAAGTGGAACTTACTGCCAACCACGGCAAAAGAGAATCTTGATAAAAAAGATCGTCTTCCTACTCACTACCGTCTTTGCTCATCTCGTCAAAGGATTCTAGAGTGGTGGCAATTAGCTTGGGGTGAGAACGAGCAATTACAACAATGCTTTTTCTCGGAAGCCACGCTTGCCTTACCGAATGTCCCAAACCAATGTCGCGACTTTGAACAAGTCTTTGAAGCTCTTGGTCTTCAAGTAAGAGGGGTTAAGAGTCGATTATTGGTTGGTGAGTGGTGATGCCTTTGGCGATGTGTATTGAGTCTTATGACCACATTCGCAGGTTCGTGTATAGACACTTTTGTTTTTCGAGACACCTACTGCTTTTCCCCCACACGAGAGGCACACTTGCTTCATTGATGTATTTGTTTGGCAGTTCTCACATTGGACATAGTAACCAAATCGTCCCGACTTTTCTGTTGTATGGTAACTGCCGCAAGCTCGGCACTTAAACCATGAGTTTTGTTTGTTAGAAGAGGTTGTTTGCGGTTGAAGATCTGACTTGGTTTCAAGGTTTTGGTTTAAAGACTCTTCTGGGCAACTAGGTGATGTGTGGTTTTGCGCTGTTCCTAATGGCTTATGTTGACCAAGCAAGAAATTGCGTACTTTCATCATTTCTTCGGGTGAAAAACTAGGGTTAGTATTAAACATAGTGCTGCTTGAAGAAATCAGAGAACTAACTTTGTTTGCTATTTGTTCCGCTTTTACTATCTGATTAGAAATGGATTTAGGCATTGAATCCCTTTCAATCAAAGTCTCATTTGAAGAGGCACAAACGAGATCCCAACATCTTCCGCCAAAATACGCTTGTATTCCTATCAAAGCGAGCTTGTTGAGCATGATGTCTGCATTCTCATTAAGTAACTGCTTTAAAAGCTTTTTCTGTAGATGTGCTTGAGCAATAGGAGATGCCATACCTTGCCAGTGGCCGTTAAATGTTCTTTGCCACTCTAGTTGCTTGTTTACTCTTACCTTGCCTTTGATCGACTTTGATTCAATTAGAATAAAGCCTTTTTTATACAGGATTAGGTGATCAATTTGGGCAAACTGCTCATTGTGCTCAACTCTTAAATCATTGAAGACAAAAATGTCTTCTCTATCTGCAAACTCTCTGGATAGGTAGAAAGAAACATCTTTTTCTACCTTTTCTCCGCTTTTCTGTCTCTTGTTGTTCGCGGATTTTCCATCTCGGTTTTTAACTATCATAACAACTGGCCTTTTTCTTTTTATGCTACCAGATGTGTATTTTGCTTAGAAAGTGTTCTTATGACTCGCTCTTAAGGAAAGAGATGTGAATCACTAACTTATTTAAGTCTGATATTTTAGTTCTCTAGAGTGATCCTATTGCTATCCAACTGCGTTTTAGAATGAGAGTCTCTTGCTTTCTCCATCTGCAAAATTGTAGCTTGAATTGGGATGGCGAACTCAGCGTTGTTTTGTTTGATGATGCGTTCGATGCTAAACAGCAGTTCTTGTTGCAGCTCCAAGAAGCGTTCTCGGTTGGTGGTATCTAGGTGAGCAAGAATCTCTAAATTGATGCGATAGTTATCGAATGTCGAGAAATGGACGCGTACGGGGGACTCTAGCGTGTCTGGATGAGCGACAAGCATCGCCTCAATTTCGTGCGTGATCTTTGTAACTACGGTGGCTGGGGTACCAAATCGCAGCGCGATGTCAGTTTTAAATGGGTATCGATCACGGCGACTGTAGTTAACGATCTCCATTTTAACTAATGCGCCATTGGCGATGGTGATTTGCGTACGGTCTTTGGCGCGGATTCGGGTTGAACGCACACCAATACGCTCAACAACACCCGAGACTTTGCCCATCTGGCAGAAATCACCGACCGAGAGTGACTTGTCTAAGAATAGAATCACACCACCAATCAGGTTTTCCATCGTTGGTCGAATGGCAAGTGCAATCGCCATCCCGCCTAAACTTAGTCCAGTAACGATGCCATACACAGGTACGCCGATTCGGTGTAATCCATAGCCGAAAATGCTGACAGCTAATGCTGAACCAACCAGTGTGCCGATAATTTGAGTAATGCTTTGGCGCAGATTTGAGGCGTTGCGAGTTTTTGCCATGGCACTGCACGTTTTATAGCCAAGCAAATAGGCGGCCTGTGCGACCAATAACCAAACAATGAGCTCGCCAGATATCGACATAACAGACATTAACTTACCCGTCAGATTGAGCTGGTGGTTGCTCAAATATACAAGCGAGCCAATACCTGCCGCCATAAGTAGCGGGCGCAATAGCGCTAGTTTGTTGGCGCGATAAACGAGCAAGGCATAAAGTACCAATCCAGCAGATAACACCGCTAAACCTATCCATTGCCATACCGCTTGATCGGCAACTTCTAGCATGAAGAACGGCGGTAAGCTTTCAACCCAAGTAAACCAATTTGGAGGCACGAGCTTACCAGCAGACAGTGAGAAGTAGCGGTAGAAATCTTTTACTGTGCCATCACGATTGGGTAGGTGCTTGACTAATTGATAGTTGGAATGCAGTGCTTCGACAGTTTGAGCAGAAAAAAGGAATTGTCCGTTTGGCTGCTTTTCAATCGACAGTTGAGTATTGGGGATCGTCCATCGCTCAATGCTATTTGTATCGGGAATAGAGTTAAGATCAAATGCTGGAATTCGGTCGAGGATCTCTTTCATCAGCATGACGGATTCTAGAGAGATACGTGGGTACTCAGATTTAGGTTGCTGCGAAAAGTCAAAGCATTGCACTGCTTTGTTGAACAGCGCATAGACAGACTGCCGAGCGCCTTCTTGCTGATCGCTCGGTAAGTTTGGTAACTGTGCGAGTTGGTTGTTTGCCGCGTCGACTAGCTGATGAAAACTATCAAATGTGGCTTTGGGGCTACTGGTGTCTGGTGGGGCGAGGGGGAACCGATCTTGTGCGTAACCCCCTGTAGTGATCACCAATAGCAAGGTTGAAATAAATACATTAATAGCTGTTTTAAACATGTTTGATAAACCTAGTCTTTCCCTGACATTTATAAGCTAATTCATATCCTTTTGATTGCATACCTATGCTTTTTGCTCTCAGCCTTTTTTCACTGGATTGTGTGCTGTTCATCAAGTCAGGCTTGATTGGTACTTTCGTTTAGTTATGTGGCGTGCAACTGGCCCCTAGATTTTGAGTTCTTGGATTAAGGTTAGCTGGTTGTTTAAGAGGTGTCTAAGCATAATAAGTGTTATTAAGTAATTGCTTTTTAAGGAAATAATTTTTCTAATGAGTGTTCACTTTTTAGATGTAAAGGGTGAGCCTTAGCGTAAAAATAGAGCATTAACTTTATAAAATGTTGGCGGTTTTATAATCATTCTTTATAGCTAGATAGCTTGTGAATCATCACTAGAAATGATGATTCATGAGTGGAAAATGAATAAAAATAGCTCAATGAGGAATAGAGCAGATGCATAACATAACAAGTAAAACCAAAGGGTTATTTACCCTTTCAACTATCGCAGTGGCTATGGCTGGAATCTCAGTGGCGAACGCTTCGCCTTCAATGGGATTCAATGAGGCTGATCTACCAACTAAGTACATCGTTAAATTTAAACAAGACGCACCTATGCCGTTTACTCGTGCTGGTGAGCCAGTTATGGCTGCTAGTGAAGTTCGCGAATCGGTGCTTCAGCAAGTTAAAGCTCGTAAGGTCGAAAAGCTAGGCTCTGAGCCAATCTACAGTGTAGAAATGGATGACAACGAGCTGTCTTCTTTGCGTACTAACGCGCAAGTGGAATACGTCGAGGTCGATCCCCCACGTTACCTGCTAAGTGAAACGACGCCGTGGGGCTACAATGCTGTGAATGCTCAGCTTTTGAATGATTCAAATGCTGGTAATCGCACGGTATGTATTATCGATTCTGGCTATGACATCAGCCACAATGACCTAAGTGGTAACCGTGTTAACGGTACCAACGATAGCGGCACAGGCTCATGGAGTTCTCCGGGCAACAACAATGCCCACGGTACGCACGTGGCTGGTACGATTGCGGCGATTGCCAATACCGAAGGTGTTAAAGGGGTAATGCCGAACCAGAATGTGAACTTACACATTGTTAAAGTGTTCAACGAATCTGGTTGGGGTTACTCATCGAGCTTAGTTAAAGCAATTCAAACTTGTGCGGATAATGGCGCCAACGTGGTTAACATGAGCTTGGGTGGTAGCCGTTCAAGCATTACTGAACAAAACGCGATGCAAGACCTTTACGACAAAGGTGTTCTGCTTATCGCAGCGGCAGGTAACTCAGGTAACACGGCACACAGCTACCCAGCATCTTATGATGCGGTAATGTCAGTTGCAGCGGTTGATACAAACAACGACCACGCTGCGTTCTCTCAAGCAACCGACCAAGTAGATATTGCAGCGCCAGGTGTGGCGGTACTTTCAACTGTGACAGTAGGTGAAGGTGTTCTGTCTGATATTACCATCAACGGTGCAAGCAGCTTTGATCGCGGCGTTGTGCCACATAACCGTAAAATCAAAACTTCCGGCAGTTACGAATCAGCACCAGTGGCAGGTTCGTTTACCGCTCCTATCGCTGCATGTGATATCTCTTCAGGTAGCTACAACTGTGGTGATATGACGGACAAGATCTGTCTGACTGAACGTATCGAAAACCAAAGAACGGGTGTTCGACCTGAAATCAACCCAGTGAAAGCATGTTCTGATGCGGGCGCTAAAGCGGCAATCGTATACAGTAATCAAGATCTACCTGGTCTTCAAAACCCATTTGTTCTGGATGACAACGATAGCTACCGCATGGTTTCAGTTACCGTTGATCGAGCATTTGGTTTAGAGCTAGCAGGTAAAGTTGGTGATACCGTGACGGTTTCTACGGAAACGGGTAAAGACTACGAGTACTACAATGGTACTTCTATGGCGACGCCACACGTAGCAGGTGTTGCAGGGCTAGTGTGGAGTTACCACCCAACCTGTACAGCCGCGCAAGTACGTAAAGCACTAAACGCAAGTGCGACAGATATTGATGTAGCAGGACGCGATGATCGCACGGGTCATGGTCTGGTTAATGCAGATGCTGCAAAAACTTACCTAGATGTGGGCTGTAATGGTCCTGTAGATACAAGCACTGTACTAGAAAACGGAGTGGCGAAAGGCCCTCTATCTGGCGCAAGCAAATCAGGCACGGTTTACACCTTTGAAGTCCCTGCAAGTGCAACAAAAGCGACATTCAAGCTAACTGGCGGTAGCGGTGATGCGGATATGTATGTTCGTTTTGACGGTACACCGACAACAAGAACATACGATTGCCGTTCATGGGAAAGCGGTAACAACGAATCTTGTTCTCTTGATGTCACTCAAGCTGGCACATACCAAGTGTTAGTCGATGGCTACTCGGCGTACTCAGGTGCTTCGCTTGTTGCTACGCATAACGGTTCTGACAATGGTGGTCAAGTGCCATCAAACTACAGCAACCAAAATGCAATGGCGATTCCAGACAACAGCGCGCTAGGTGCAACGAGTGAGATCGATGTACTGCGTTCTGGTGATTCTGGTACAGTGACAGTTGCAGTTGATATTAGCCATAGCTATGTGGGTGACCTTAAAGTCACGCTGACTTCACCAACCGGTGGTCAAGTAGTGCTGCATGAAAATACTGGCGGGTCAGCAAATGACATTCGTACTAGCTTCCAAGCAAACTTTACTGGCTTTGAGTCAAAAGGTAACTGGAAACTAAAAGCGGTAGATAGCGCACGCCAAGATACAGGTACGATCAACAGCTGGTCACTGTCATTTCAATAAGGAGTGAATATGAAGAAGCAAGTGTTTTATGGCGTTGGTATAGTTGCCTTGCTGATGAGTGCGGTTGCTACATTGAGCCATGCTGATAACCCAGCGTTTCCACCTGTTGATGAAAGGCAGGCAGAAGCAGAGGCTCAATCAACCCGATTCTTTGTGAAGTATCATAAAGGCACTGAACAGCAGACTCGCGAGCTTCTTCAATCTTACCAGCTAGACGTTGTCGAAACGTTAGACAGCCAACAAGTGCTGGTAGTATCGGGTAGTCAGCAGCAAGTCGATAAACTGACATCCAGTCAATACATCGACTATGTTGAGCCAGAACCGATTCGAAGCTTATACTCACAATAATAAAACGCCCCATCGAGAGATGGGGCGTTTTTTATTTTGTCTTAACCACTTAAACTACGTTCATTAAGGCGCAGGAAAGAAATTATGAGAGCGATAGGAATAGACGGTTGTAAAGCCGGCTGGGTAATTTGGCAGGTTTCAGATGTTGTTCCCACCTGCCAAATTGTGCCTGAGATAGCAGATGCGGTACCGTTGATCCAACAAGGCGCAGCTTTGATTGATATTCCTATTGGTTATAGTGATGCTGCTAGTCCCGATCGAGCATGTGACAAAGCGGCGCGTCGATTTTTAAGCCCCAAACGTGGTTCGTCGGTTTTCCCGGTTCCTTGCCGAGAGGCGGTTTACGCAAACACGTACCAACAGGCGTGTGATATCAACGTTACTCAGCTTGGTAAGAAGCTATCTAAGCAAAGCTGGTTTATTTTGCCAAAGGTCAAGCAAATTGATCAGCTGCTTAACCAATTTCCTAATCTATATCTTCGTGAGTCACACCCAGAAGTAGTTTTTGCAGCGCTAAATAATAGACAGCCATTAGACTATGGGAAGAAGAGTCGGGAAGGTTATCAAGAACGACTGGCGATCATCCAAGCCATCACTCCATTAGAGTGGGTAAGGGCTTTAGAGCATCAGATAGAATCGACGTTAGCGAAACATGCCAGCCCAGATGATTTAGTGGATGCTTTTGTTTTGATGTTGGCTGCAAAGCATCCTCAGCACTTAAGCTGCTTACCCGAAGTTCCAGATAAAGACTCAACAGGGCGAGTGAGGGAAATTGTTTACTGGCAGCCACAAAGCCAATAACAGGTGAGCGCAATCAAAAACGCCAGAAGATGGGGCTTCTGGCGTTTTGTTTTAATTTATTGGCCTGAGCTTAAAGCTTAGACTGTGCTCGACTTAATCGGTCATGAACAGCCAACCACTCGTCTGAGATAGGTGGATGTTCAACCCAGATTTCTTCGCAGCCCCATTTATCTGCCTCGTCTAAAGCGCGATAAAGGTCATGAGAATAGTCAGCCACATCTGATGGCATTTGCTTCGACTTAAAGCTTTGGTTTTCAATCGCAGAAATATGCAGGCAGGCAATGTTACTCCCTTCAGCGTTTTCAATCTCAGCGAGGTCAACCAAACGTACTCTGGTATTAGGTTGGTAGTGGCTAGTCACATTCCCAGGAACGGCAACAGTGTGTGCCTTCGGTGACAGTACTTCTTCGCCCAGCGTTTCTGATAGCTGCGCTGCTGTCACCGGACCGCTGCGCAAAATACGGAAAGGCTTTTGGGTTAGGTCAATGATGGTTGACTCTAAACCATGAGCACAGTTACCGCCGTCGAGTACAGCCGCAATTCTGCCCCCTAAAGAGTTGAGTACGTGCTCTGCTGAAGTTGGGCTGAGCTTTTTATATGGATTTGCTGAAGGCGCTGCAACAGCCATACCTGAAGATTTCAGCAAAGTAGCAAACACTTCATGAGCGGGCATGCGAATGCCTATGGTGTCTAAACCGCCGGTTACCACTGGTGTCGCTTGGTCTGCTTTATTGAGCAGTACAGTTACAGGCCCAGGCCAGTATGCTTTGGCAATAGTGTACGCTTCTTGAGGAATGTCTTTTGCCCACTCAGACAGTTGCTCGACCTCTCCAATATGAACGATCAGTGGATGATTCGCTGGTCTACCTTTGGCGGCAAAGATCTTTTTCACCGCTTCTGGGTTTGATGCATCTGCAGCAAGGCCATAAACGGTTTCAGTCGGAATCGCAACAAGCTCGCCAGACGCGAGAATGTCTTTAGCTTGTTCGATATCTTTGCTGTCACTTGCCAAAAGGTGTTGCGTGTTCAATGTCTCTTCCTCAAACAACCAATAGGGTTAGAAAATCTAAGCGGGCTATTTTAACCATGTTTCACAAAGTTTCGACGTTTAATTGAGTATGAATTGTATCTATCGATAAGTTTTTTCTATATCAGTCGATCTTTCAATCGCTTAACGTCACGATTAATATTGGTGGCTAGGATTAGTTTGGCGGCAAGGAGCAATAGAGTGGATCAGAGTTACGATTACATTGTGATAGGTGGTGGGATAGTCGGTGTCTCGACGGCTTGGCAATTGCAAAATCGTTATCCGGACAAATCCATTCTCTTGCTAGAAAAAGAGCAGCAACTCTCATCTCACCAAACCGGGCATAACAGTGGTGTGATTCACGCTGGTGTCTACTATGCGCCGGGAAGTTTGAAAGCGGAGTTTTGTAAGGCCGGAGTTGCCGCTACAATGGACTTCTGTAATAAGCATGATATTAAGGTCGAGAATTGTGGCAAATTGCTGGTTGCAACAAGCCCAATTGAAGTCGAGCGTATGCAAGCGCTGTATACCCGTTGTCAGCAAAATGGCATAGAGGTTGAGCTGATTGATCAGCAAGAGCTTAAAAGGCGCGAACCTAACATTGTTGGGTTGGGGGCTATTGCCGTTTCAGCCACCAGTATTGTGGATTATCGCCAAGTCACCGAGGCGATGGCACAAGAGTTCCGCCAAGCGGGTGGACAGGTGCGCCTTGGAACACCTGTGGTGAACTTACAAGAGTACTCAGATAGGGTAGAGGTCTCGGTTGTCAGTGACGGCCGGGCGCAATTACTTCGAGGTCAGTTTTTGGTCGTCTGTTCAGGGTTAATGGCCGACCGCATGACCAAGATGATGGGGCTACAAAGGGATTTTCAGATCATTCCTTATCGCGGTGAATATTACCGCCTTGCGCCTAAGTACAACCAGATCGTCAACCATCTAATTTACCCAATTCCTGATCCCGATTTACCTTTTCTTGGGGTTCATCTTACTCGTATGATCGATGGCAGTGTCACGGTTGGACCGAATGCGGTGCAAGGATGGAAAAGGGAAGGTTACTCACGCATTAACTTTAGTTTTCGTGACGTGTGCGAAATGCTCTCGTTCAGTGGTTTCTGGAAACTGACGGCCAAGCATCTAAAAACGGGGTTAATTGAGACGAAAAACTCTTGGTGGAAAGCAGGCTATTTGAAATTGGTGAATAAATACTGCCCAAAAATTCAAGTTGAAGATCTTGAACCCTATCCTGCGGGGATTAGAGCTCAAGCTGTGTTAAAAGATGGCACACTAGTACACGATTTTCTGTTTGCAGAAAGCCCACGTAGCTTGCATGTGTGCAATGCCCCTTCACCCGCAGCGACCTCTTCTATCCCAATAGGTAGCTATATTTGCGACAAGATTGCTAGCAAGCAAGCTAAGACTATTCAAGACCATTAATTTGCTTAATAAGGTCGAGAAACAAAGCGTGCCCAATAGGGATTAGCTCGTCATCAAAGTCATAGTCAGGGTTATGTAGCTGAGGAGTGTCGACACCGGCTCCTAAAGCAAACATTGCCCCTTGTTTTGCTACTGCGGTGAATTGGCCAAAATCTTCAGACCAGCGCATAGGCTCATGCAGCAAGATGTATTCCGTGGACGTGTTGCGGCAAGCCTGAACGACGCGATCACAGCCTTCATTTGAGTTAACACTTGCCTGAAAAACATCATCAAAACTGAATTCTATTTCCAATCCGGCCTTATGAGCACAATCGCGCGCGAATGTTTGTGTCACCTCTACTAAGTTATCCATTGCTTGATTGGTCTCGCTACGAAGTGTCGCCATGACAACGGCATCTCCCGGTGCAGTACCAAAAGCTACTTCGCCAAGTTTGGCATGGATGACGGTAACCCATAGTTTATCTTCGACGCCTTGTTCGGCTAGCTCTTCTGGAAGCTGGTTGAGTTTTTCGATGATCTGGCACATTGCGCTAGCGGGGCTAATACCATCTTCAGGATGTGCCGCATGTGATGTTTTGCCACTGAGCTTAATGATGATGCCGCGAGAAGCACAATTAAAAGTCCCTGCTCTTACTGCTACCGAGCCAAGTTTTAGGCCTGGGTAGTTATGTAGCGCAAAGGCGTAGTCTGGTTTTAGGGAAGCGAATTTCTCATCGTTGACCATATCAATCGCGCCAGCCCCTGTTTCTTCCGCTGGTTGAAAGCACAGTATCACTCTTCCAGATTGCGGTTTGCGAGTCGCGAGTGTCGCGCCCAAAGCAGAGATAATCGCCATATGACCATCGTGGCCACATTTATGTGACACGCCATCAAGGATAGAGCGATGGTCAAAGGTGTTTTGTTCTTGTATTGGTAGGGCGTCTAATTCGCAGCGTATTAAAGTTGAAGGCCCTATTTCTTGACCGTGGAAGACAAATGCGACGCCATGACCACCAAGCTGAGTGTGGACTTCATCCGGCGAGAAACTTTCAAACACGCGAGTTATACGCAGAGCCGTTTGTTGCTCTTGATGTGAAAGTTCAGGGTGCTGATGAATGTTTTTTCTAAGCTGAGTAAGTTGGGGGAGATCTAACATGCGCTATCCATACACTTTTTAACCAGTGAAATACTATACGCTGAGGCTAAAAACAGTATGTTGATGAGGTTCTAACTATCTAAATCCGAGTGGCTTTCTAATTGGTGGTCATTTTAAAGGGTTTAAGTTCCACAACATTGCCCTCAGGATCCTCTACGTAAACAGAGCGACCGTACCCTTGTGCGCCGTATCGTTCGGCAAAGCCTGATGTAGTTATATTGTGTTGCTTTAGATAGTCGAGCAATTCCTCTTCCTCAAATGCGGATATTTGCAGACAGAAATGGTCAACGTTTCTACCGTTTTGTTGTGGTGCTATGCCTCCCATTCGACCTAGCTCACTATCGACTGTCACGATGTCAATTAATGCGTTACCCGCTCTGAGTTGGGTAAGCCCAATATCGAGCTTTTCTCGTTTAATCACGCAGCCAAGGATGTCTTGATAAAAGTGCACCATGTTATCGAGCTGGCTCGTTCGCAGTACAATATGATCGATTGCGATGATATTGATAGGCCGTTTACTCATTGATTGCTGCCTCCTCTAAAGCCATAAATTTAGTATACGCAGTTGTGGAAGAGGTGATCGATTGAGAAAAATAAAAAAGGGCGCTAGAAATAGCGCCCATTGAGTTTGTCTCGCTTAGAGTTAGGCCGTTACTTGTCGAGTCGAGGACTGATAAGCCGGTAGCTCTGAGCGCAAGCCTTTGATCAGGCTGACACACATTACAAGTAGGACAAGAGTGAAAGGAAGACCTGTTGCAACAACCCCAGATTGAAGCGCTTGCAATGCCTCTTTACCACCAATCCAAAGCATAACCGCTGCAATCGAACCTTCAATACATGCCCAGAAGATACGTTGTGGGACAGGTGCATCAATTTTGCCACCAGCGGTGATACTGTCGATAACGAGTGAACCAGAGTCTGATGAGGTAATAAAGAACACCAAAATTAGGATAATTGAAAGCACAGAAATGACTGAGCTGTATGGCAGAGCATCATAAATCTGGAACAAGGTCAGCGAAATATCGGTTAAGCCATTAGCACCAAGCTCACCGACTTGGTTGACTACCTGATCAAGAGCAATACCGCCAAATACCGACATCCAAATAAGCGTCACTGTGGTTGGAATAATGATCACTGCAAACAGGAATTCACGTACAGTTCGACCTTTTGATACACGCGCGATAAACATACCAACAAATGGTGACCAAGAAACCCACCAAGCCCAATAGAACACTGTCCAGCCGTGCATCCAGCCAGTATCCTCGCGGCCGTGAGGGTTACTTAGCGGGATAAGGTTTTGCGCATAGGCAATGGTCGTGTCCCAAAGTGACAGCATTGCAGTGTCAAAACTGATGAACAATACAAACGCAAGTAATGCAAAAGCAATCACCATGTTGATGTTGCTTAAAAGCTTAACGCCTCCATCGATACCGCGAATAACAGAGAGCACCGCAATGCAGGTCACGAAAGTGATCACAATCATCTGCATGCCGATACCACCATCAAGACCAAATACATGGTTGATGCCGCTGGTGGCTTGCTGTGCGCCTAACCCTAAAGAAGTGGCTAATCCAAACAAAGTAGCGAGGACGGCGAGAATATCGATTACATGACCTAGCCAGCCCCAAGCTTTATCGCCAAACAGTGGGTAGAAAGCAGATCGAAGTGAAAGAGGTAGTCCTTTATTGAAGGCAAAGAAGGCCAAAGATAGCGCCACAATAGCGTAGATTGCCCAACCGTGAATACCCCAGTGGAACATAGTGGCACCCATAGCAAGCGCTTTCGCTTCTTCACTATATGCTTCTGCGTTAAGCGGTGTACCGTACCAATCAGTAAAGTATGCCGTTGGCTCGGCAACGCTCCAGAAAAGTAACCCTATTCCCATACCGGCGGCAAACAGCATGGATAACCATGAAATGGTCGAGTGCTCGGCTTTGGCATCGATCCCTCCAATACGGATCTTGCCTAGAGGGGAGAGTAGGAGCACTGCGGCGAACAAAATGAAGAAGTTTGCTGACCACATAAAGAAGGAGTCAAAATCTACAATAATGCTGTTTTTAAGACCGTTCAGAGCGTCTCGAGCAGTAGTTGGGTCAACAATTAAAAGAGTCAGTAGACAAAGGATCACAAGGCCAGCACTAATCCCAAATACCGGATTGTGGATATCGAATCCCCACTTTTGTACGTTGTCTTGTCCAACTTGATAATCAGTGGTTTCGATACTGTATTTTTTTAATGCATTTTCCATAAATACAAGGTTTACGTTTTTATAATGTGTTTCACTTTTTCAAGAAAAACACTAAAAGCGCCCTCCATTTGTTTTGAGTTCAAAGTAATTTTTGCGGCGCAACTATAACCTTTAGTGTATTTAACTGCAAATTTGCTGCGGAAATGAATAGTAAGCTCTCTTGTCTTGGTTAGTTTTCTAATGTTTTGATGTGTAATGTTTTTGGCAGTTGCATTATTTAAACCCGAGGAAAAGGAAAGATTTCAAACAGTTATTGTGGGCGGGAGAAAGTGTAGTGATTTCTCTTGCTCGCTAATCTGAATCTAGAGAGGTACTAATGGTTGCGGCATGTGGCACTAAACTTTTATGTGAGTTTATTTGCATAAAATTACTTTACTTTAGATTTGCCAACCTATCAGATATAGGATGCTTTTGTGAAAATAAATACAATTAATCAATAGGTTAAATTAGGTTGTTATGAACAAAAGCCAATGTACTATCCTCACATGTTTCTCGTTATTAATATCCACTCAGGCGCTTTCTTATGATCTTAGTTGGGAGCTGTTTGAAGGTGATGACCTCGCGCTGCTAAAAGAGGCTGAAACGTCAAACGACCCAGATGTGCTTTATAAAGCAGCTAACTTGTTGATAGATGAGTCTGTTATGCAAGCGAATATAGACAGAGCTCATGAATATCTAGAACAAGCACTAAAGTCAGGTCATGATGGCGCTGAAACTCTGAAAGCAGATTTAGAGTATTCGGATGGTAACTATGAAGAGGCACTCTCTTGGTATCACAAAGCTGAAGACGGGCAAGATCCCTATGTGTTGTATAGCCTAGGGGTTATGTACTTTGATGGTGAAGGTACAGAGCAAGACGTCAAAAAAGGCAACGAGTACTATTTAGCTTCAGCAAAACTTGGAGATGATGACGCTATGTATCAACTCGCATTTTCTTACAATGATGGTGTTGGAGTCGAAAAAGACTACGCCAAAGCTGCATATTGGTTTGAGCAAGCCGCAAAACAACAGAATACCAGTGCGATCTATAACTTAGGGATCGCTTACCTTAATGGCGAAGGCGTTGAGATGAACTGCCAAAAAGCAATGCAACACTTCGAGCATGCCATTGAACTCGAAGACCATACTCGCTCGGTGGCGAAACTTGGTGATATTTACTACTACCCTAAATACAAACAGCGTTGCGGTTTTAAAACGACGGATTACGCTAAGTCCTTTGAATACTTTCAAAAAGCAGCGATGCTAGATGATACTTACGCCCAATTTATGGTGGGATACGCGTATCGAAATGGTCATGGTGTATTCAGTGATTTTGCCAAATCATTAGCATGGTTTGAGATTGCTCAGGAAAATGGCGATGAGGATGCCGAAAAAGAAATCCTTAATGTGAAGCAATATATGTCTAACGATGAACTTGCTAAAGCACAGCAGTATAAAAACGAAATCATCGACGAAATTTGGTAAGTATATAAATAAGTACGAATAAAGAGGCGTAGAGTACGGTTATCTGTGCCTCATTCCCCCCTCCTCAGGATACTCTCAGAATTTGTAATAAATCCACGTGTATCATGGAGCTTGTTGACGCTAAACTTTTGGCGTCAATAAGGCAAAAGTAAGTCACTCACATTCACGAGCAACCTATCTCTAATGGGTTTTGAATATCACTTTTTGCTGTCACAACCGTTTTTATCTGTAAAGCGCGATATTTTGGCTATGCTAAAGGTAAGAGACTGAGTTTTCAGTAAAGTCACGGCTGCGATATTCAAAATCCAATGGCTAATCATATGCGATAGCAAAGAGCTGTTGGCACAAGTTAGTCACTATTTATCCAATAGCCTTGTATCGGGAGCTGAATTATGAACGATGCTGATATTAGCCCTTGTCAAGAAAAGTTGCATCTGCTGCTGCTCGATGACGAGCCAGAAATTCTAAAATCTCTAACGCGAGTACTGCGCTTTGATTATCGTGTGGTTTCGTTTGATAACGGTCACGATGCTCTAGCTCACCTTGAGGAGCATGATGTGTCTATCATCATTTCCGACATGCGGATGGCTGAGATGGATGGGGCGGAGTTTCTCGCTAAAGCGCGAGCGATTCGCCCTGAGTCGATTCGTTTTTTACTGACTGGATACAGTGATATGGAATCGACCGTACTCGCCGTCAACGAGGGGGGGATTCATTCCTATATTGCTAAACCTTGGGATAACGAAGCGCTGAAACTGACTCTGTCTAAGGCGTCTGAATTGTTAGAATTGAGGCGCCAGAAGCAGGTACTGACCGATGAATTACAGTCTAAGAATACGCAATTGAATGAGTGGAACGATGCGTTGGAAGACAAAATCAAGCAGCGCACCGCTGCGTTGCAGGACTCCAATAAAAAAATGAGTGCTCTGTTAGCGAATCGGACACGTACCTTCAAAGATATTCTGTCAGCCTTATCTGCTATCATCCAGCATGCAACGGGGCAGCCACATCAACACAGTGAGCGGGTAGCTGAATATGCTAAATTGGTCGCTACTCATATGGGATTGTCTGAGGCGCAGGTGTCACATTGTTACTTGAGCGCTTTATTGCACGAGATTGGATTAATCGGTGCGATACCTGATTCATTTGAGCCTTCTATTCAGCCTGACGGAACGCAAATTTGTCTTGCTCCGCTTGCTAATGCAGAAGTGGGTGCCGCCATCATTGGTCAAATACAGCGGTTCAGGCCACTTGTGGACATTATTCGACATCAAGATGAAAACTATGATGGGACAGGCTTTCCCGAGCATCTAGCTAAAGACGAGATCCCAATAGGTTCCCGTATCTTAAGAGTGATCAAAAACTACGAGTTCTTTGTGTCAGGTTTGCAAAACTCTGCACGGCTCAAGCCCAGTAGCGCGCGAGCATTTATAGAGCAGCAAGCAGGATGCTTGTACGATCCTGCAGTGGCGCGTAGTTTTTTTGAGGTCCTCAAAACGGATATTCACAACACTGATCTTGAGATTTGTGTAGGCTTAGATGAGCTTAGAGTTGGGGCAGTACTCAAGCAGGATGTCTATCATCCAAATGGGCAAATGATGTTATCTGCAGGTCAAGAGATCAATGAAGCATTACTAAGCAAGCTTAAACAAATTGAAGAGTCTGTCGAAGTACCTATCGCGCTTTACGTCTGATCTACCAAGTTCGTGCGAAGTAATTGTAATAAAATTACCCACGGATATTCAGCAAGCGTAATGATAGGGGGGATAGGACAAGCAGGCAGAGGTGAATTACCCACCGAATACTAGGTGCTAGTTAATCAATACCTCTAGAGGGTCCTATAATGCCCTAGGTAAACGGGTCATTCCACGTTTACTGCACTGCATGCTTGAACAAGTCCAGCAGTTAAATTATGCACTATTTGCAGTAGCAATAGTGACGTGATTGGTGAGACTGAGGGGGAAGGCAAGAGTGACGTTCACCCCCCCAGTGTTGCGGTTTTGAATGCGTATCGCCCCTTCATGAGAACGTATGATACTGTATGAAAAGGTTAACCCAAGGCCCATACCTTGCCCCACTGGCAAGGTAGTAAAGAACGGATCGTACAGACGCTTCAGGTGCGCGTCGTCGACACCTACACCATTGTCGGCAATCAGGATGATGAGATGATGTTCGTGCATTTGGGCAGAGATGGAGATCTGGCCTTCGGACGGTTTCGCCATACGCTCACATGACTGAATAGCGTTTTTCAATAGTTCGGTAAACAACTGGCGAAAATCGTCCACGTGTACATGTAACGTAGGTAAATTGTTTAATGAAGGGCTCAAGGATACGGTCAGGTGCTCTGAAGGCGCCAAACTTTCTAGGCAGTGCTTGAGTAGCTGCTTTAGTAACAGAGGTTCACGTTCGCCTTTATCTTGGTTCAGCTGAGTGGCGTAGCGTTGCAGGGCAGTAACGATGGAACGCACTCGATCAACACTCACCATCGCTTCGTTTAGGCTATCGCGAAAATCTTCCTCTATACAGTCCACATAATGGGTCTGTTTCCACTGCTGTAGCTGTTGCAAGGCTTTGTCATTGCTGCTGTCGTATAATGCTTCGCTACGCTCTATCCAGGCTAGGTAGGTACTCAAGTAGCTCTGGCACATCTGGAGATTACTGCTGACTGCTCCCATCGGGTTGTTGATCTCATGTGCGACTCCGGCCGCCATAGTACCGATAGAAGCCAACTTTTCTGATTCGACTAATCTTTCTTGAGTGCTTTTTAAGCGCTCGTTGGTATCGGTCAATTGGCGGTTGGCGTCGGTTAGAGCTTGCGTCCGTTTCTGTACCCGAGTTTCTAAAGAAGCATTGCTATGCTCAAGTTCATTTCGATAACGTTCTGCATTGTGCTCGGACTCTTTGATCTGCGCCACCATGTTGATAAAGGCACGCGACACCGTAGCTAGTTCATCTTTACTATCTGTATGAATATCAACTTGGCGTGAACCCGCCGCAATGTCATCGGCAGCGCGCTTAAGTTCGCTTAAGCGACGGGTAAGATAGGCCCCAAGCACATAGGAAAACAATGCGACTAAGGCCATTTCTCCCAGCACGATCAATGTGCTCCATTTTTTCGCTGAATCGATGGCCTTATTGAGTGCGGACATATCAAACCCAAGCCATACTTCGCCAAATTTGATACCGGATTCTTCGATCGGGCTAGACACATCAAAGGTTCCATCCTTCACGCGACTAGATCCCTGCTCTAGCCGACTAGGACTGTAATCACCGGGTAGGTTACCTAAGCTTGACAACAATTGTCCTTCCTCACCAAACACAGCAACATAGACGATGTCTTTGTTATGTAATAACTCCTGAGTGAAGGACTCCACGGTAGCAAGATCATAAGACAGGACGGCGTTTTTAACCGTCGAGGCAAATAAATCGGATGTTGATACAGCTCGCTGATCCAATCCGTCAAAGTTGGTTGTTCGCAAGTAATTGAGCGTTAAAGTCAGTAAAATGGCCAGCAATACTGCTTCTATTAAGGCTATCCCGAGGATGGTCTTCACTCTCAGTGACATGGCGAAAGCCTATGGTTCTAGATACTTATCGAGTAATGTGATGTTTAAGGCACGGACATCATCCCAATCGCTGTTTTGTGCTTGCTCAACCCCTCTGAACTTGATTCGTTCGAGCAAGGCTTGACCCGCTTCGCTGTCATTTAGAGCCAGTAGTGCTTGAGTAATATTGTCACTTACGGCTTTGGGTAGTTCGGGGTGGGAGGCAAATGCATGGGGTGTATAACCAGGGGTGCGCCATAGGACCTTTAGATTATCGCGTATCGCACTGTCGGTGTTGTTTAGCGTGCGCTCAATACCACCTCCTGCAGGGAAAAAGTCTTTGGCAACATTGATGTATACTGAGTCGTGTGAAGAAACATACTGAGGCGTAAAGTTAATGCCCATGGCCTTGAGCGAGGATCGTGGGATGACACTTGCGGCGAAGGCGGCTGGGGATGGGAAGACCAAAGTTTTGCCATTTAAGTCTTGCAAATCCTGGATAGGACTGTCGTATTTGGTCACCAAAATGCCGCGAATTTGCTTGTCCTTTTGCTTAGCAAAGGCTTTGTAGCCGGGATTTTGATGAAATACTGTGTAGTGATAGGGGTTCATGTAAGCAATATCATATTCCCCCTTCAGGACGCGTTGTTCAAACTCAGGAATGTCTTTAGCGGTGCGAAAGACAATCTTATATCCAGTCTCTTCAGACAAGTGTTTCAAAATAGGACCCCAATTTTTGGCGAGTACGATCGCTGATTGCTGCGGAACGATACCAAACGTCAGTGTTTGTTCTTGCGCTTGTGCCGGTAAGCTAAGCAGTAGTGCGAGCAATCCGAGTTTCTTCATGTTCTTCCCTTTTGAGTAGCCGAGTTATTTAAAGCGTAGCTAAATGGTGGGGCTTTACGAATTTTTTCAGCTTTTCATAACGTTGAAGTGGGTAAGTGGACTAATCCGTCTAGTTTTGGATATTGAGTGTAGCTTAAATTTAAATGCTTCATTGCCGAAATACATTTGGCATGTTTACAGGCAGTATTCCGGTTTTTTCCGATTTTTTATCTATTTGATGCTATACATAGTAACAAGAGGTGTGCCATATGTTACTAGCCCTTTTGTAGCTATATTTAACTCAGCGCTAAGGAGATTGGGATGCAAGGAGCTGTGTTTACTGCTTTTTCCGATATGATTGTCGAAAAAATGGGTATGGAAATGCTCGATGAGTTGATAGAGACTACAGAGCCTGAATCAGGTGGTATTTATACGGCAGGGGGGAGCTACGCCGATAGTGAGTTGTTTAACATGGTGGGTGTATTGTCAGACAAGACGAATATTCCTGCAGAGGAACTGGTACGGTCTTTTGGTCACTACTTATTCAAAAAACTTTATGCGAGTTGCCCTACCGACATCTCACAAATCACTGATCTGAAGGCTTTTTTACTCGCGATTGATAGCGTGATTCACAAAGAGGTGAAACGACTCTACCCTCAAGCGTATCTGCCTAGGTTTTCCTATGAAGAACAAGAAGATGGACGCCTAGTCATTTACTATAATTCAGGTCGTGAACTATGTGAACTTGCCGAGGGTTTGATTGTCGGTGCTTCGGAACACTTCAAGCAGCCTATCCACTTGGCTCACCCTGATTGTCTTCATCGTGGCGACAAGCACTGCAAAATCGTTGTGGCATTTGATACGCAGGAGAATCAATGAGCGGTCAGGTTAATTATCAGCGAGCCTATGAGCGAGAACGTGCAGCGAGACTTGAAGCCGAGCGATTGCTTGCGGACAAAACTCGGGATTTATATGACAACGTGATGGTCTTGGAGAAAACACTCGAAGAACTGAAAATCAGTCAGAAGCAACTTGTTCAGGCTGAGAAGATGGCGTCGATTGGTCAATTAGCTGCGGGGGTAGCGCATGAGATCAATAATCCAGTCGGTTTTTCAATGAGCAATGTTCAAACACTAAGCGAATACGTTGCGCAGCTTTTCCAGTTGGATCGGTGGTTTATGACTCAGGCTGAACTACCAGAAGAGATCCGATATAAGTATCAACAACAGCGCCAAGCACTCTCGATAGATGAGTTACAGGACGATACAAGTGAGTTGATCGAAGAAACTCTAGGGGGGCTTAATCGAGTACGAGATATCGTCGCGAGTTTAAAACAAGTTACTCACGTTGGTGGTACTAGGCACGATCTTTGCGATATTAATGAGTGTATTGATCTAGCTCTTAAAGTGGTATGGAGCGAAATAAAATATAAGATGGAGGTAGTCAAGCATTTGCTTCCGGAGTTACCGTTGGTTCACGCAGATGGGCAAAGTATCCAACAAATTCTGATTAATATGTTTATAAATGCGGCTCATGCATGTGAGGAGAAGGGAGGTGTTCTAACAGTGAGCACCCAGACGCAGGTTTATAAAGGCATTCATGGGATACTCATTAAGGTGAAAGATAACGGGTCGGGTATTCCCGAGGATATCAAAGAAAAGATTTTTGACCCTTTCTTTACGACCAAAGAGGTTGGTGTAGGGACTGGGTTGGGGCTGTCGGTAACTCATAATTTAGTCGAAAAACACGGTGGCCATATTAGCTTGAACAGCAAAGTGGGGCTCGGTACTTGTTTTGGTATTTTCTTCCCGATAAGTTAGCCGTATTCTGCATTTAGTGTGGAGCTATCGAACCTATTCGTTTCGTATGCGTATCGTTGTACTAAGAGCCAAAGTTAGAATGATGAGTCAAATAAGAAAAAGGCGCTAACTCTATGAGTTAGCGCCTTTCCAAACGTTTGGTGGAGCTGGCGGGAGTTGAACCCGCGTCCAAAAACCATTCATCATTGGTACTACATGCTTAGTCGATCTTTAAATTCACCAAGTACCTGCGAACCGACACGCTAGTAAATGACTATCCTGAATTAGAATTCGCCGTTCATCTCTCAGGCGGGAGAATCCGGGCTAGCGCGTTTGGGTTTGATCTCTCGTTGGTCCCCGTCTTACGTGCGGAAGCTAGGGCGAGAGAGCTCTGAGCAGGTTATTAAGCTGCTAGTGCGTAGTTTTCGTCGTTTGCGACTATTTTTTTGCGGCTTTTTACGTGGCCAACCGCCCCACGGCATGCACCTCAGACTGCAAAATTCCTGTCGAATCCTAAATCAGCCCCAAAGTGTTCTTCGCATAGTACCAGAAAAGTGTAACCTGTCTAGACTTGTGCGTTTAAGTGCTCAATATTAGCGCAGTGAACTCTTCATTACGCGCGCTTTTTCGCGAGCCCAATCTTTTTCTTTAAGATCAGTACGTTTATCGTGCAGCTTCTTACCTTTCGCTACGCCGACTTTCATCTTCACCCAAGAGCGAGACCAGTATAGGGAGAGGGCCGCAAGTGTCATACCTTCGCGGTTGATTCGACCTAGCAGGTTATCAAGTTCGCGACGGCTCATTAATAATTTACGCACACGAGTAGGGTTCGCCACAACGTGTGTCGATGCTTGGTTAAGAGGGGTAATGGTCATGCCACTCACGAAGGCTTCGCCGTCACGCATAAACACGTAGCTTTCTGCGATGTTAGCTTTGCCTTGACGAAGGGCTTTTACTTCCCAGCCTTGAAGCTCCACACCTGCTTCGATTTCATCGTCGATGAAATACTCGTGGCGAGCTTTCTTATTGACAGCGATGGTATTGCTACCCGCTTTTTGTTTAGATTTTTTCTTTGCCATAATGGCTGCATTATACGGCTAGGAGTTAAGTTAGGAAATCCCTTTATTTGCGCTGAGTGCAAATAAAAGTAAAATTGCACCAAGCTTGAAGTTCAAGCAGATGTTACGAGGAGTCAATATGAAGCAAGTTAGTCGTTCTGCTTTAGTGTCGTTTAGTGCCCAGCAGATGTTCAATCTAGTGAACGACGTCGCGAGCTACCCTGAGTTTTTACCGGGTTGCTCTGGTTCGCGTGTGATTGAGTCGAGCTCGGATGCGATGGTGGCTTCTGTTGATGTTGCAAAAGCAGGGATTAGCAAAACGTTTACCACGTCGAATGAGTTGGTTGATGGTGAGGCGATCCTGATGAATTTAGTCGATGGGCCGTTTAAAACACTTAAAGGTGGATGGTTCTTTACTCCGCTTGATGAGCAGGCGTGTAAAGTTGAGCTTAAGCTTGAGTTTGAGTTTTCAAGCAAGATGATTGAAATGGCGTTTGGTAAGGTTTTTAATGAACTGACCAGTAATATGGTCAACGCTTTTACGAAGCGCGCAAAACAGGTGTACCCAGCTTATGAGTATTGAGTCTGAAATGATTCATGTTGAAGTCGTCTATGCTCTGCCGCAAGAGCAGCGTGTATTTACGTTAGTGGTTAATCAGTCAATGACCGTCGAAGAGATCATTGCTCAGTCTGGTGTGCTTGAGTTATACCCTGAGATTGACCTAAAGAAGAATAAGGTCGGCGTATTTAGCCGTAATGTTAAGCTGGATGCTACGATCAATGATAAAGACCGCATCGAGATTTATCGTCCACTTCTAGCCGATCCAAAAGAGATCCGCCGCAAGCGAGCCGAGCAAGCCAAAGCCGCAGGCTCTGCCGATCCGGTCACGGGTGGTAAGAAAAATCCGTTGAGGAAGGAAGGCTAGATAGAACGGGCTTCGCCCTATGGACCGCTCCGCTTTTAGATAACGGGATCGGACTTCGTCCTTCGAGAGGCTGGAACGCTTCGCTCCGAGAGCCGAGACCGGGCTGCGCCCTTTGAGAGGAATGCGGTGCTATATACCGTCATTCCCTAGACTGACGAAGGAAGAAGTAGGGAATCTCCATACTTCATCGACTTGCTTTAAGAGATCCCCAACTCACTCATTCTTCGTTCTTGAGGATGACAGCTTAATTTATTGAAATAAAAAGGGTTGACACAAAATGCCAACCCTTAAAACTTTTCTCGCTTCTCGCTTCTCGCTTCTCGCTTCTCGCTTCTCGCTTCTCGCTTCTCGCTTCTCGCTTCTCGCTTCTCGCTTCTCGCTTCTCGCTTCTCGCTAGTTAATACTCTCAAAAAAGTCTTTGCTTGGCGGGAAATCGCCGGCGACATTAACGAGTTGACCTTCACCGTTGAAGTCAACGATTAGGTTTTTCTGAATTGAGTCGTTGTGACCTTCGGTATGGTGGTAGATGTAGTACCAAGTATCAGGATAACCATTCTCTACGAGCATAGGTGAGCCCATTACATAACGGACTTGCTCTTTCGTCATACCAAACTTTAATTGCTCTACTGCAGATTGCTCTACGTAGTTGCCTTGGTTGATATCAATGCGGTATACCAACTTTTCTAATAGCGAGCAGCCTGTCAGCATTGTCATAGCGAGTGGTACAGCGATAAGCCACTTTTTTAATTGCATACTTAAATTCTTGTAACTGATAAAAATCAAACTCAGCCGATAATAAACAAGCTAAGCGCTAAAGTAAAAAGCTGAGAGCATTTTGAATTGATTCAGACCATGATTTTTGAATTTGGTTGCAAAGTCGAGTCAAAATTCTTCATTGAAAGGAACTTTGACTCGAAAAAGCGGGGATTAAGCGGCGATAAGCAGCTCTTTAGCGTTGGCTAGCGTTGAATCAGTAATTTCACTTCCGCCTAGTAGTCGGGCTAACTCTGAAACGCGTTGTTCATTGTCTAAGCAGTGCATCTGAGTTTCAGTTTTACCTGCTTTGGTTTGTTTCGCGACAAACAGCTGTTGGTGACCACAGCCCGCTACCTGAGGAAGGTGAGTGACACACAGAACTTGAGTGGATTCGCCAAGTTTACGTAGCATTTTGCCAACCACAGCGGCTGTTGGACCACTGATACCCACATCGACTTCATCGAAGATCAGGCTAGGAGTATCGACTTTCTGCGCTGTGATCACTTGAATTGCCAGCGATATACGCGAAAGCTCACCACCAGAGGCAACTTTGGCAATAGGTTGCATTGGTTGCCCGGGGTTGGTTGAGACAACAAAGCACACGGTGTCCATGCCAAGTGGGGACGGGTGAGTGCCTTCATTTGATACCTCAATACGGAACTGCGCTTTTTCCATACTAAGTTCGTGCATGCTAGCCGTGATCAACTTATTGAGTTCTTTGGCATAACGAATGCGCGATTTATGGAGCTTTTCTGACGTTGCTAGGAAGCGTTGATATTTGTTTTCTACTTCTTGTTCAAGTTCTTCCAGGCGTTCGTCCGAGCAATCAAGTGCTTCTATTTGACCGAGTAGATCTTGATGATGTTGGTAAAGTTCATCAGGCATAACATGATGTTTTCTCGCCATCGACATGACTTTAGAGAAACGCTCTTCCACGTAAGCCATACGTGCAGGATCGACATCGATGTTGTCCAAGTAATTACGAAGTTCACTATTCGCTTCTTCAACTTGAATAATGGCTTCAGCAAGCATATTGGGTAACTCAGCCAACTTTTCATCTAACTCTGCGAGCTGGATTAAGGAGTGATTGGCCGATTGCAAAATACCAAGCGCGTTAACTTCTTCACCTTCGTAAATAAGTTCGATGGCTTGTTGGCAGGTAGAGGCAAGTTCTCCACTGTTTGAGAGACGCTTGTGTTCTTGTTCGAGTTCTTCATATTCATCCTCGCCAAGAGAGAGTTCATTAAGCTCTTTAATTTGGTACTCAAGAAGTTGTTTCTGAGCTAGGTTTGCCGCACTGTTTTCTTTCAACTGCTTAAGGTTGTTGTCTGATTGTCGCCAAGATTGGTAGGCGTTGCGCGTGCTCTTAAGCTGGTTAGAGTGACCTGCATATTGATCCAACATTGCCATTTGGTACTCACTTTTCATCAATTGATGATGAGCATGCTGACCATGGATGTTGATTAACAGCTGCCCCAAAGTTTTTAATTGAGAAAGTGGAACAGGGCTACCGTTAATAAATGCACGAGAACGGCCTTCTTTACTGATGATGCGACGCAGAATACAGTCGCTCCCATCTAATAAGTCGTTGTCTTCTAGCCAGCGAGTGGCATTGATATTGTTCTCTAAAGAGAAAGCCGCGCTTACTTCAGTTTTCTCTTCACCTTGACGTACCATGCTGGCTTCCGCACGCCCGCCTAAACACAAACCGAGAGCGTCAATGGCGATGGATTTACCTGCGCCAGTTTCACCGGTAATGGTTGTCATTCCCTTGGATAGCTCTAGCTGTAGAGACTTAACAATTGCAAAATTATTAACACTTAGATGAGCCAGCATTTTGTTGTACCTGTTTAAATGAACAATACTGTATAAGAAAACAGTATATACTGTTTCTTTATACAGTAAAGATTGTATTGAGAATTTTTTGATGGGGATCTAAACCTTGCTGGACGAGTTTATTGTCATTCCATAGAGCGACGAAGGAGAGAGTAGGGAATCTCGTAACAGCTTGGCCTAATAGTTCTTTTTTCAAACTTTTTATTCAGAGAACCCATCTACTATTGGTGCTGTATGGGGGAGGTATAAGGAGTTAATGTGAAACAACCTGCCGTATACATAATGGCTAACCAGTCTGGTAGCTGTTTGTACATTGGTGTTACTAGTAATCTAAAAGCGCGGGTATGGCAGCACAAAAATGGCAGTGTGGATGGATTTAGCAAGCGGTATAACATTAATCGATTAGTTCACTATGAGCTTTATCTTGATATCAAAGACGCCATAGTGAGAGAGAAACAGATGAAAAAGTGGAAGCGAGAATGGAAAGAGAGATTAATCAACGAAACCAATCGTCGTTGGGCTGACTTATACGACTTTCTTTGAGAGATTCCTGACTCTGTCGTTCCTCCATCTCAGGAATGACAGAACGTTGTATCTTGTCCTGTCATTACTTATTAAGCTCTTAAAACAACCGACTCGACCAGCCCAACTTGTTTCTTAAAACATGGTAGTAGCTGTAATCTTTCGGGTGGATCAGCTTAAGCACATTCGGGCTTTGGTAGATGTGGACTTCATCCCCCGGCGAAACTGGTAATGATACTTGGCCGTCACAGCCCACTTCTTGCATTCCGCGGTTATCTGGAGAAACGACAAGCTTAATGTGGCGCGCGCTATCGACCACAAGTGGGCGGCTAGATAGGGTATGCGGGAACATAGGCACCAGTGAAATGGCATTCAAACTTGGCGACAGAATAGGGCCTCCACCAGAGAGTGAGTAGGCGGTTGAGCCGGTTGGCGTAGATACAATGAGACCATCCGCACGCAAAGAGAACGCGAAGCTATCATCGATGTAAACTTCGAACTCAATCATATGGGCGACTTGCCCAGGGTGAAGCACCGCTTCGTTTAGCGCGGCATTGTGGCTCTTAACTTGCCCATGTCGATGCACTTCTGCTTCTAGCAAAAAGCGCTCTTCTTCGATGAACTCGCCGTTCAGTACGGCTGATAAGGCTGTTTGGAAATCTTCTGGGTTTAGGTCGGTAAGGAAACCTAAGTTACCTCTGTTTACACCTATGACTGAAATATCAAAGCGAGAGAGGACACGAGCAGCGCCTAGCATGTTGCCATCACCACCCACGACGATCGCTAGGTCGGCAATACGACCAAGTTGAATCAGACTAGCGAAATCGTCACTAGGAATATCATCTAAGATTTCACTCAATCGATCGTCGATATACACTTTATAACCTTCGCTTTGAAGCCAGGTATATAGCTCTCTATGAGTCGCTATAGCTTGCTGATCTCTTGGTTTACCAATGATGGCGATCACTTCAAAAGGTTTTTTCATAGGTTTTCCGCACCAAATAGGCTTGATTCGACAATCTTCATCCCCATAATAATGGCAAGTTAGCTATTTATGCGAATTTTTGTGTATCCCAATACGATAAACGTGATGTGTTGGGGACCAATAAAGTTGAATTCTGGAGATATCATGAGCAACGAAGAAAACAAAGTTACAGAAGAAGAGCTGGATCAAATCATCGAAGAAGCAGAGAAAGTAGAAGCAGCTGCTCAAGAAGTTGAAGCAGAGCTTGAAGAGATTGGTGATGAGAAAGACGCTAAGATTGCTCAACTAGAAGCAGCGCTACTAACAAGTGAAGCGAAAATTCAGGAACAGCAAGATGGTGTGCTACGTGCGAAGGCTGAAGTTGAAAACATGCGTCGCCGTACTGAAACTGAGATCGATAAAGCGCGTAAATACGCTCTAAACAAGTTTGCGGAAGAACTGTTGCCAGTTATCGATAACTTAGAGCGAGCAATTCAAGCCGCTGACACTGAAAACGAAGTGGTTAAGCCACTGCTTGAAGGTGTGGAACTGACGCACAAAACGTTTGTAGACACGGTTTCTAAGTTTGGTCTAAAAGAGATCAACCCTGAAGGTGAAGTGTTTAACCCAGAAATGCACCAAGCGATGTCTATCCAAGAAAGCCCAGACCACGAAGCTAATACGGTTATGTTTGTTATGCAGAAAGGTTACGAGCTTAACGGTCGCGTGATTCGCCCTGCAATGGTAATGGTTGCTAAATAATTTTCACACTTAACGTGTTTTAAACAGAAGAGAGGCTTAGGCCTCTCTTTTTTTATCCTCTCAGACCAGTTGTGTTATTTCTCAATAAATAATTGATTTGGTGAATTATTCTTAGTATGAAGTTTAACCGAAAATTAATTTCTGATTTGAAACTTGTAACATTATCGTAAACAAAGTCTTTATTTTGTAACCTTTGTGTGTATTATGTGCGAACTCTGTCGGGAAAACTGGCGGAATAAACTATAAAACCATAAATTAAAAACACAACATTCTGGAGATGAATGATGGATAAATCGCTTTCAAGCAAGATTTTTGTAGGCTTGTTTGCTGGTCTACTGATCGGTACTGCGATCCAGTACTTATTTAGCGGGATTGCAATCTTTGATACTTACCTTCTAGGCGCTGCTGAAGGCGCGGGCGGTATGTTTGTATCACTGATCAAGTTACTTGTTGTACCTTTGGTATACGTTTCAATCGTATGTGGTATTGTTGACCTGAAAGACATCACTGCCTTTGGTCGTCTTGGTGGTAAAACCTTTGCTCTATACATTATTAACACCATCATCGCGATTACTGCGGCGCTTACAGTTGGTATGATTTTCCAACCAGGTGCTGACGCGAACCTAGCAGGTACGATTTCAGAAACGGTTAAACTCACAACAACTGAAACACCTGATATCTTCTCACTAGTGGTTAACATTGTACCAAGCAACCCTGTTCAAGCGTTTGCTAATGGTGACATGCTACAAATCATCTTCATGGCAATCCTGACAGGTCTTGCTATTCAAGCTCTTGATTCACGCGGTGGTCCGGCTATTCGCACATTCAAGATGGCAAACGAAATCATGATGAAGCTAGTTGGTCTAGTAATGAGCCTTGCTCCATACGGCGTATTTGCGCTGATGATTCAGCTAGGTGCAACGTTAGACGCGAACACGCTAATGTCTGTAGCAGGCTATGTAGCGCTTGTTGTGGCAATGCTAGTGTTCTGGATCTTCTTCTTCTACCCAATGGCAGTAGGCATTGCGACAGGTACTTCTCCAAAGACGTTCCTACGTGCAACTCGTGAGCAGATCTTATTCTCTCTATCTACAGCAAGCTCGAACGCGACGATCCCTGTAACAATGCGTACTCTGACTGAGAAGCTACACGTTTCAAAATCAGTAGCCGGTTTTGGTGTACCACTAGGTGCAACCATGAACATGTCTGGTGTGTCTATCTACATCGCACTTGCAACTATCTTCGTAGCAAACGCATTTGGTCAGCCAATCAACACTGCTGATGTGTTCACTCTAGGTCTTACTATCCTACTTCTGTCAATCGGTGCTGGTGGTGTTCCTGGCGGTGGCGTTGTAATGGTTGGTGTTCTTCTTCACCAACTAGGTCTTCCACCAGAAGGTCTAGCAATCATCGCAGCAGTTGACCGTATCAATGATATGTTCTGTACATCTTCTAACGTAGTGGGCGATACAGCAGTAAACACTATCGTTGCTAAAACGGAAGGTGAAATCGGCAAACAAGAAGCAGAAGTAGAAGCGAAACCTGCTCAAGCGAATGCTTAATCAATAAAGTGTCGGAATTTGAAAGCGAGCCATAGGGTTCGCTTTTTTGATCTAAGATTCGAGAAGCTAGAGGTAAGAATCGAGACGTTACTAGCTCGACCTGTGCTTTATGATCAAAGCTCCTAAAATACGTGCAATATCATCGCAAACATTGCACAACTCATCACATTGGTTTGAATGAAGATAATTTAGGGCAGACGCAAGTAGCAATTGGGTTTTGAGTTCTCCCACAGAACCTTTGGCTACATTCAGGAAGTATGCCGTTTCTTTCCCACTTGTTCTTTCTACACCTTCAGCGATATTGCTGGGAATAGATATGCTGGAACGCCTTATTTGGTCACGAAAAGAGTAATCTTGAATATGTTGTACTGAAAGATACGTTTTCTTACAGAGTTCGAAACTTGTTTTCCAGACTTTTAGTTTTTCGTATTTCACGTTAATTCCTATTTAAAACATTAGCTTGACCCAAAGGGTTAATGCTTGCGTATAGAAATAGTATTAATAGTTGAGACTTGACAGGAGTATCAATCTGTTAAAATTGTTTCTCGCCTCTCGCCTCTCGCCTCTCGCCTCTCGCCTCTCGCCTCTCCAAATCTTTTTTAACTTTTTTTCACTTCGTCCCTTGAAAAGCCATTTGCCGCCCTTATCTATTGGGCATAGAGAAGCAAACATCATTATTTTTGTTTGTGAGCAAGGGTTGAAACCCGATTCTCCATCCCCACATAGGGGATATAGCAAAACGAAAATAGAAATTTATTCGGAGATAGCCTGATGGGTAAAATCATTGGTATTGACTTAGGTACTACTAACTCATGTGTTGCTGTACTAGACGGCGACAAACCACGTGTAATTGAAAACGCAGAGGGTGAGCGCACCACTGCATCGGTAATTGGTTACACAGACGGTGAAACGCTAGTAGGTCAACCTGCAAAACGTCAAGCAGTTACTAACCCAACTAACACGCTATTTGCAATTAAGCGTCTTATTGGTCGTCGTTTCGAAGACGAAGAAGTTCAGCGCGACATCGAAATCATGCCTTACAAAATCGTTAAGGCTGACAACGGTGATGCTTGGGTAGAAGCGCAAGGCCAGAAAATGGCAGCTCCTCAGGTTTCTGCTGAAATCCTAAAGAAAATGAAGAAAACTGCAGAAGACTTCCTAGGTGAGGAAGTAACTGGCGCAGTTATCACAGTGCCTGCTTACTTTAACGATGCTCAGCGTCAAGCAACTAAAGATGCTGGCCGTATCGCAGGTCTAGAAGTTAAACGTATCATCAACGAACCAACAGCAGCTGCTCTAGCATACGGTCTAGACAAGCAAGGCGGTGACCGCACTATCGCTGTATACGACCTTGGTGGTGGTACTTTCGATATCTCTATCATCGAGATTGACGAAGTTGAAGGCGAGAAAACATTCGAAGTACTAGCAACTAACGGTGACACTCACTTAGGTGGTGAAGACTTCGATAACCGCATGATCAACTACCTAGTTGAAGAGTTCAAGAAAGAGCAAGGTATCGATCTTAAGAACGATCCTCTAGCAATGCAGCGTGTTAAAGAAGCAGCAGAAAAAGCGAAAATTGAGCTTTCTTCTACTTCTCAAACAGACGTAAACCTACCTTACGTGACTGCAGATGCGACTGGTCCTAAGCACATGAACGTTAAAGTGACGCGTGCGAAGCTAGAATCTCTAGTTGAAGACCTAGTTCAACGTTCTCTTGAGCCTCTGAAAGTTGCTCTAGCTGACGCAGACCTATCTGTAAACGACATTACTGACGTTATCCTAGTTGGTGGTCAGACTCGTATGCCAATGGTTCAAGCGAAAGTTGCTGAGTTCTTCGGTAAAGAAGCTCGTAAAGACGTGAACCCTGATGAAGCAGTAGCAATGGGTGCTGCAGTTCAAGGTGGTGTACTTGCTGGTGATGTTAAAGACGTACTTCTACTAGACGTTACTCCTCTGTCTCTAGGTATCGAGACTATGGGCGGCGTAATGACTAAGCTAGTTGAGAAGAACACTACTATCCCAACGAAAGCGAACCAAGTTTTCTCTACAGCAGAAGACAACCAGAATGCGGTTACAATCCACGTTCTTCAAGGTGAGCGTAAGCAGGCGATGTACAACAAGTCTCTAGGTCAGTTCAACCTAGAAGGTATTCAGCCAGCACCACGTGGTATGCCTCAAATCGAAGTAACTTTCGACCTAGATGCGGACGGTATCCTACACGTATCTGCGAAAGATAAGTCGACTGGTAAAGAGCAGAAGATCACTATCCAAGCTTCTGGCGGTCTAAGCGACGAAGATATCGAGAAAATGGTACAAGAAGCAGAAGCTAACAAAGAAGCGGACAAGAAGTTCGAAGAGCTAGCAACTGCACGTAACCAAGCTGACCAAATGATTCACGGTACTCGTAAGCAAGTGGAAGAAGCAGGTGATGCACTTCCAGCTGACGAGAAAGAGAAGATTGAAGCAGCTATCTCTGAGCTAGAAGAAGCACGTAAGGGCGAAGACAAAGAAGCGATCGACGCTAAAGTTCAAGCACTTATGGCGGCAGCTCAAAAGCTAATGGAAATCGCTCAGCAGCAAGCTCAAGCACAGCAAGGTGCTGAAGCTGGTGCAGAACAAGCACAACCTCAAGACGACGTAGTTGATGCTGAGTTTGAAGAAGTTAAGGAAGACGGCAAGAAGTAATTCTTGATTCGACATACTTAATTTAATTTCTTGCGGGCGTTTGAGGAAACTCATACGCCCGTATGTTTGTAACTAAGATGTCAGTCTAGATAATGGTTCTCGAATCTCGAATCTCGAATCTCGAATCTCGAATCTTTATCTAGAATGATACAAACACCAAGCGGTGTGATAACTATCCTCCGTTTGCAGTACTACATTGGTGACGAAGAACATGTCAAAACGTGATTTTTACGAAGTATTAGGCGTAAGCCGCGATGCATCAGAGCGTGATATTAAAAAGGCGTACAAGCGCCTAGCGATGAAATTCCACCCAGACCGTAACCAGGGTGATGAAAGCGCAGCAGATAAGTTTAAAGAAGTAAAAGAAGCGTACGAAATTCTTCTCGATCCGCAAAAGAAAGCGGCTTATGACCAATATGGTCATGCTGCTTTTGAACAAGGCGGTATGGGCGGCGGCGGCTTTGGTGGCGGCGGTGCAGATTTCGGCGACATCTTTGGTGATGTGTTTGGTGATATCTTCGGTGGCGGTCGTCGTGGTGGCGGTGGTCATCGTGCTCAGCGCGGTGCAGACCTACGTTACAACATGGAACTGTCACTTGAAGAAGCGGTTCGTGGTGTATCTAAAGAAATTGAAGTTCCAACACTGGTTCACTGTGACAGCTGTGAAGGTAGCGGTGCTAAGAAAGGCACTTCTGCGGAAACCTGTGGTACCTGTCATGGTCACGGTCAGGTTCAGATGCGTCAAGGTTTCTTTGCGGTTCAGCAAACCTGTCCTACCTGTCATGGTAAGGGCAAGATCATTAAAGACCCATGTAATGTATGTCATGGACAAGGTCGTAAGCAGAAGACTAAGACCCTTAACGTTAAGATCCCAGCTGGCGTAGATACGGGCGATCGTATTCGTCTTTCTGGTGAAGGTGAAGCAGGAGAGCATGGCGCTCCGGCGGGTGACCTGTACGTTCAAGTTCATGTCAAAGAGCACCATATCTTTGAGCGTGATGGTAACAACCTTTACTGTGAAGTACCTGTGAGCTTTGCTATGGCAGCACTAGGTGGTGAAGTTGAAGTGCCAACACTTGATGGTCGTGTAAACCTTAAAGTTCCAACAGAGACCCAAACTGGTCGCATGTTCCGTATGCGTGGTAAAGGCGTGAAGGGTGTTCGTGGTGGCGGTGTTGGCGATCTGATTGTTAAACTAGTTGTCGAAACGCCAGTAAACCTAAGCTCGCGTCAGAAAGACCTACTAAAAGAATTTGAAGAGTCTTGTGGTGGTGAAGCGGCAACGAAACATAAGCCAAAATCAGAAGGCTTCTTCAACGGTGTGAAGAAATTCTTTGATGACCTAACTAGCTAACTTTAGCACTAAGACTTAGAAAGCCTGCTTCTCAGCAGGCTTTTTTATTGCCAACAATTTGGTGGTGTCATTTCACCTGTTTGATTGATAGTCAGTTGGCTATAGTGATTGTTTGAACACTGATCCTTTAATTGTGCACCGATAGGTTCTGCCTTAATAGTGTACGCAGATGCTGTGGCTGAAACAGACACAGTGAAATGCTCACTATCTACGGTGCAGAAACTACACACCCCTCCAGATAACACCGATGTCGCTGCCGATTGGTAACTCCCTGAATAGTGCTGTTCGAGTTCGATCTGAATTTTGGCTAGATCCGCCAGTGCAGCAGTCCGATGCGCCCTGAGTAAGTGACTTTGATAGCTTGGATATGCGATTGCCGCGACTATCGAGATAATGGCTAAAGCGAGCATCAATTCGACAAGTGTCATTGCTTTTACTCGATATTTTCTTGAATTACATAACTTTTTTCGAATCATTTCGAATGCTTCCTATCAGACTATTCGCCTATTTTTCTTAGCTGTTAGCATGTCTTCAAGTTGGAAACTTCTTTACATTTGACTTTGCATAGGAATTTGGGAAATGTCTCGCGGGTTTACTCTGTTAGAGCTATTAATCACGGTGCTGGTGTTGGCTGCAATACTTTCTGTCGCTGTACCCGGTTTTCATAATCTCCATCTCAATAGTCAAATGCTCAGAGCAGCCAACGAGCTCAATGGTTTTTTAAACCAAGCCCGTTCTGAAGCGATTTGGAGAAACCGCGATTTATGGGCGCATTTTACCTTCACTTCTTCGCCAGTTTTAGCCAAAGATTGGACGGTGACACTGACAGATTCAGACACTAGAGGAGAGGGCAACAAAATTCTATTCTTACAGGGCACTTCATTTAAAGACTTACAGCTCGATTGGACTTATACCGCAGATAGAATCAAATTCGATGGTCTGCGTGGTCGAATTAAAGATGGCAGCTTGAGTTTCTACCCCAAAGGTCACGCGAGCCAAGCGTTGATTGTGAAAAGTTCCTACGCGGGTAACCGAATCATGCTCTGCGCGCTAAGTGAAAGTCGTTATGGTTTTCCCAACTGTGCGTAATTGTCGTCAACGTGGGGCAAGTCTAGCCGAGCTACTGATCGCTTCGATCATGGGAGTGATGGCGATTGGGGTTATCGGAACGGTATTTACTAGCGGACAAAAGCTCGCCACCGAGCGAGGAAAACAATTGCTGCTTGCGCAAAACCTATCGAGTACCCTATTGCAAATAAAAGAGGACATTCACCGAGCAGGTTTTAATGGCGTTGCAGCTATCCCTGCCCAGTTGTCTGGAGCGACTTCTCATCTTTATATCGACAATGAGCTAGGGGTACTTGGCTATGTTTACCGCATCGCTTCTACGGGAAGCGCTTCATTTCGAAATGTCGTCTATAAACGTGAAGAGTCAGAAACCATAGAGCTAGGAGACTCACTCAAACTGTGCGAAAAGCACACTAGCGAGCCTCTCTCAATTTCCTCCGCTTCTTCATCTGGGCTCGGAGGTTACTGTTTTAATTTGTTTAACCCTAAACAAATATCTGTGACAGAGTTTTCGCTCAATAAAGAAGTGGTCAAAGGTGGCGAGGCGGAGACGCGAATGGTGACCATATCAATCCACGCGCACCTTCTTTCTGACACTGAGATAACTTATGAATCCAATCTCACTGCGTTACTTAGGAACTGGCAATGAGGCGCACCATTGAAAGAGGGTTTGCGACTCTACTTATTACCAGCGTTGTTTTGGTCACGGCTTTGTTAGTCGGGTTAACTAGTTATAAAGTTCTGTTTTATCAGATTAAACGAGCGCAAAATGAAGTTAAGGTTAGGAAGGCTCACTGGCAATCTGAAGCGGGTGTAGAATGCGCCTACGCTTATGTAAATGCATTTCCGGATCAGCTTAACGCGCTTTCTTCTGCGGCTAACACCTTACTTAATGATGTATGTAAAGAAACCTTGCAACTCGAAGCGCTTTATATTGAGCCGCTCAACGAAGATAACTACCTAGTACACGCCATTAGTGAAAACTATCGAATTAATCGCCGTTTTCATCACAGTGAAGTGAGTGGTATGGGCGCGATTCAATCGACAGCGGATTTACGTTTGATTGGGAGCATCGATATTGCTCCAGATGCGCCAAGAGAGGCTCGAACTGATGGTTTTTATGACTGCGTGGCGGTGAGGTATCTCTCTAAAGTGGCGTATGAAACAGGGGGAAGTACAGGAACATTGTCGACCAGCGCGCCTATGGTTAACGGACCTTATTCAGGTTTTAATGGCGAGTGCGCACCAGAGTACAAAACCTCTCTGTCTAGCAATCAAAGCACCTCTGAAACAGGCAATTTGTTTAAAAACGATTACCAACAAGATTCGCAGCTTAATACGTTTCAGAATTACTTTAATATGACGAAAAACGCTGAAAACATTGCGCGCGCCAAGCTGCAATATCAGGTGATCTCGCTAGCGACTGTTTCTGACGGCCACAACTGCGCTGATGTGATTAATAGCCAATTAACATCGACCAATAACAAGCTATGGATAGAAGGGCACTGCATCATCACCACTCCTTTGAACATTGCTTGGCCTTCATCACTCGTGGTAGAGAATGGTATTTTCTCTTCGACAGGTTCAAATGTATTTGCCGGATCTTTCTATCACTTAGTGGACATGACGTCATTAGACTTTAGCGCGTCGAGCCTGAATGATTATTGGAATGCAGTCAGCTTTAATAGTTCTATTCAGGCTTGGCTGGGTAGTCATACCGTCTATTTTGATAACGGTTCATTTCATCCCAAAGGTGGGTTGCACTTTGATGCGCCGGGTGGGGAAGTGGTACTAAAAGGCTCCTATGACTTAGATTACTCAGCAGCGAATAACCCTATTGAGGGGCGTAAAGTATTTGCTTGGTATCCCGGAGGCTGGTATGGGCAATAGTCGGCGAGGTTTTTCTCTATTGGAGGTGTTAATTGCCTTGTTGCTGATCGGTATTGCGAGTCTGGCTTTGATAAAGTTGCAGGTCTACACCGAGCAAAGGAGTGATTTCGCGGTTAAGAGTATTGAAGGGTTAAATCTGATTGAAAATAAACTGGAGTGGTTTCGTACCCGAGGGGCAGACCCAAGTCAGTCTAGCGTCGCGGTGGCAGATTTCGATTTGATAAGCAGTGGTTCTGACTCTCTACCTCCTTATCAGCTTAGTTGGCAAATTAGCACGCCATCTGCTGCGCTCTCTTCTTCACTTAAACAGATAACGATTAGCGCACACTGGCAAGATCGTCTGGGAGAACTTCAGCAGTTAACTCTTACTACTATGATTGCAAGGGATGGTGAGTTTATAAGCAGATAGATTCATATTGTGAATTGATAGATCTATTTTACTAACCTGCATACGTTATATTTTGCATTTTAGTTTCATTATTGTTTATTAATCTCGGGAGTTTGTGTTTGTAGTTTGTTGCACGTAGATGGCGTTTTTGCAAAATATGTCTCCAATTATGGAAAAACCTCTAGATTGTTGTGCTTTATTAGAGTGGATTCACTAAAATACATGGTGAAAAATAGACCGACATAATAAATGCATAAAGGTCTACCGCAACAACATCACATATGGAGTTACCATGAGTAACCAAGCAATTAATAAAGCTCCGTCACCAAAGCCTAGTGGTATGGACCGCTTCCTAAACTTTATTGAACGAGCGGGTAACAAGATCCCAGATCCTGCCATCCTGTTCTTTTGGGCACTGATCATTACATGGGGTGCATCTGCCCTTCTTTCTAACTTCACGTTCGACCTTATTAATCCACGTTCGGGTGAAGCGCTTGCAATCAACAACCTTCTGACTGGCGAATCTCTAGCAAGCTTTCTAGCGAACATGGTTACTACCTTTACTGGTTTTGCACCACTAGGTATCGTGCTTGTAGCGATGCTAGGTGTTGGTGTTGCTGACTCTTCTGGCTTCATTACAACTGGCCTTAAGAAAATGCTTAACTTCACACCAGCTAAGCTTCTTACACCAATGCTAATCCTTGTCGCAATCGTATCGCACACTGCTGCAGATGCGGGCTACGTACTGGTTATTCCTCTTGGTGGTATCATTTTCCACGCAGCTGGTCGTCACCCTCTAGCTGGTATCGCAGCGGCGTTTGCTGGTGTATCTGGTGGTTTCTCTGCTAACTTTATCCCTTCAGGTATTGACCCACTATTAGCAGGTTTCACGCAAACAGCAGCACAAGTTCTTGACCCTGAGTACGTAGTTAACCCACTGGCGAACATCTTCTTCACGGGTATTTCTTCAGTCATCATCGTAGCGATTGGTTGGTATGTTACTGAGAAAATCATTGAACCTCGCCTAGCTAATACACCAGTTGATGAAGATGCAGAAAAAGCACCGGATCTAGGTTCATTCACTGAGCTAGAGTCAAAAGCGTTCCGTTACGCTGGTTGGGCTATGCTTGCGGGTATCGCTCTATTGGTTGTTGCTCTGATCCCAGAAACATCAGCACTGCGTTCTCCTGAAGGTGAAATCACAGCGTTCTCAGCACCAATTATGAAGTCGATTGTTCCATTGATCTTCATTCTGTTTATCATCCCTGGTTACGTTTACGGTAAAGTGTCGGGTACGTTCAAAACCAGTAACGATATTATCAAAGCGATGGCAGATACTATGTCTACCATGGGCGCTTACATCGTAATGTCGTTCTTCTGTGCTCAGTTCCTATCGGCGTTCGCTCAGTCAAACATTGGTACTCTTCTAGCGCTATACGGTGCTGAAGGCCTGAAAGCGATGAACCTACCAGGTGAAGCAACGATCATCGGTATGATCCTTCTGACTGCGTCTGTGAACCTTCTCATTGGTTCTGCGTCAGCGAAATGGGCTCTGATTGGTCCAATCCTAGTTCCAATGCTAATGGCAGTTGGTATCTCACCAGAACTGTCTCAAGCGGCTTACCGTGTTGGTGATTCTGTTTCGAACATCATCTCTCCTCTGATGGTTTTCTTCCCACTTGTTGTGGTTTACTGTCAGCGCTACGTGAAGTCGACTGGTATCGGTACTCTAGCTTCACTAATGATGCCATTCTCTATCGCAATGCTGATTGGTTGGTCTATCTTCCTAGTTGTGTACTGGATGCTAGGTATCCCTCTAGGTATTCAAGCGCCTTACACTTACACGATGTAATTGTTGACTACCGAACACCCAATGATAAAGCCTCGCTAATTAGCGAGGCTTTTGTTTTTGTGGTGGAATATAAATCCAGTAAATGTCTGTTTCCTGGTTTTTTGAAATGTAAAAATTAATTTTTATTGGTTGTTAATTCTATCTAAGTGCTTTGGGGTAACATTAATGGTAGATCTGCATTAGGCCTATTGGCCTATTGTCTTGTGATAAGCATTCACTATGGTTTTTTATTTTGCTCACACTTCTAAGCGTGGTTTTACACCCTATATTCTGTTTGATAATGTGCCCGACCAATTTATTAAATGTGACTCAGTTAAAAGTTTAGGATGTCATTTATGAGTGAAATTGCAGCGTCTGAAGCAAAGCCTTCAGGGGTTATCGGGTTCATCGAAAGAGCGGGTAAGAAAATCCCAGATCCGGTCATTATTTTTATGTTCTTGTTTGCGTTTTCTCTGGTTGTTACCGGATTGATGGATGGCGTGAGCTTTGAAACCATGGGCAAGGGCGGGGAAGCCGTTCAGTTCTCGATTAAGAACATGTTAGCGGCGGAAAACTTCCGTTGGATGTTTGAGAACGCACTATTGCAAAACTGGTTAGCGTTTGGTCATGGCGTACTTGGCGTTATCTTGATTGTAATGCTAGGTGTTGGCATTGCGGAAAACTCTGGACTTTTAACCGCAGTCATCAAGAAAGTAGGTCTAAAGATTAGTGACCGCTTACTTCCATTGTTGGTTGTCTTCCTTGGTATCATGAGTTCTATTGCGGCGGATGCGGGTTACTTAGTACTGATTCCTCTTGCGGGTCTTCTTTATGCAGGACTAGGCAAAAACCCATTGATCGGTATGGCAGCGGCATTTGCGGGTGTATCAGCAGGCTTTAGTGCTAACTTGCTGCCAGCGACACCCGTTGATGTTGTTTTAGGCGTGAATGCTAAGATCTTTGCTGAATCTCAAAACATCCCGTTCGTTGGTCGTAACGGTGAAGAACTTAACCCTGCTACCATGCACTACTTCTTCGTTTTGGTATCAACCTTCCTGCTTGCTGTGGTTGGTGCGTGGGTGACCAAGCGCTTTATCACTCCTCGTCTGGAAAAGATGTCTTATCAACTGCCTGAGGAAGTGAACTTTGATGAGTTCGAACTTACCAAGCAAGAGCAAAAAGGTCTGCGTTGGGCTGGTGTTGGCCTAGTAGCGACTTTAGCAGCGATCTATGGCTTGGCGATTGGCCCATTAGCGACTTACACCAATGACGCAGGAAAAGAGGTAACCCCTTACCTAGATAACATCATCCTTCTTATCTCTTTAGTGTTTGCGGTTGTTGGTCTTTGTTTTGGTGTGGCAACAGGCAAGTTCAAGAAGCTGCAAGATGTAGTAAGTGCTATGGTGAAGCAGATGAACACCATGGGTTATGTGTTAGTACTGACCTTCTTCTGTTACAACTTCTTGGCGCTACTTAGCTACTCAGGTTTAGGCACTTACGTGACTTACCTAGGCGCGACTTTCTTACAGTCGCTAGGTCTGCAACAGTTCCCTGCGTTAATGCTACTTGGCTTTATTCTAACTACTGCTGTGATTAACTTGTTCGTTGGTGGTCTAACATCAAAGTGGATGTTGCTTGGTCCAATTTTCGTTCCTATGCTGTATCAGGTTAACCCGAACATGACGCCAGACTTAGTCACCGCGGCTTACCGTGTTGCTGACTCTTCAACCAACATCATTACTCCAATGATGAGCTATGCGGGTGTGGTACTGGCCTTTATGCGTAAGTACAAACCTGAGCTGACATTTGGTGATGTGATTGCCATTATGGTGCCTTATTCTGTGGCTTTCTTGACTCTGTGGTCGGCGGTATTGATTGGTTTCTTTACCTTTGGTTTGCCGTTAGGTTTTTAATCTTACCGAGCTCTCTATTCACAACGCCCAGCTTAAAACGCTGGGCGTTTTGTTATACTCGATTTGAAACGCTATAATCCATCCCCCAAATTAATGCTGCGAGCAAACATAGTGTCTACTGAGCAAGAAGCCCCACAATTTTCTGAACTAGATCATCATTTTATGCGCTTGGCACTTAAGCTGGCCGAAAGAGCAGAAGCTGAAGGTGAAGTGCCTGTTGGCGCTGTACTGGTAAAAGAGGGCGAAGTGATTGCGGAGGGGTGGAATCAATCCATCGGTGAGCATGATGCGACGGCTCACGCTGAAATGCAGACCCTACGTAAAGCGGGGCAAGCCTTGCAGAACTACCGTTTGTTGGACACGACGCTTTACGTCACTTTAGAACCATGCCCGATGTGCGCAGGTGCACTTCTACACAGTCGAGTTAAACGAATCGTATTTGGGGCGCGCGATCTCAAAGCAGGGGCAGCAGGAAGTGTGTTAAATCTATTTGAGCACCAAGCGGCTTATCACTATGCGGATGTTGAATATGGCTTACTAGAAGATGAGTGCCGTATTCAGTTACAGACATTTTTTAGACGTCGTCGTAAAGAACAAAAAGCGCAGCGTAAAAAAGCGAGAAAGTTGCAGCAGAAGGAGCAGTAGGTTTTTAAGCAAACATCTTGGCTAAGATGTTTGCTCTCTGGGTTTATACAGCGATTAACTGCATAAATGCGCGGTGACGTGCAATCACCTTTTTCTTGTTGTTGCTCAGCATACGCTTGCGGCGGTTTGCGGCAACGGTTTTATTAAGGCGTTTTGACTGCATTTTACGTCTAAGCATAAAACAACCTCCTATTGTGGTTAAAATAAAATCAATCACGATCGCTATCGAAGGTAACTGATATTCAGACGGTTAACGTCTTATACCTGCTCATTGTTACGATTTTAAGAAAGTTCGCAAGTGATCTTCGACACGATATTATATGTGGGCGAGGGAGAGGGAATTCAAGAGCGCAATCTTTAAACAAAATTGCGCTCTTAACAGTGACTATTCGTTGCTGCTTTCACTTGCAGAAACAGGCTCTGCCGCTGAGATAGGGATGGCGTCTGAGATTGCGGTTTCGGGCACTTGGATTACTGTGAGATCATCTATGCTTACGTCGTCGCTAGACGCTGTCTGCTGCTCAACATGACCAATGATACTTTGGTAATAGCGACGGATATTTTCAACGTAATTACGCGCTTCATCACCGCGGGCAAAACCATAGCGAGTTTGGCTGTAGTATTTCTTTTGACGCAGCAGTGGTAGACGATCTTTTACATCTGACCACGCATCTGGGTTACCACCCTGACGTTTAGTCAGACGTCTCGCATCCATCATATGCCCATAACCCACGTTGTATGAAGCGAGCGCAAACCAGATCTTTTCATGCTCTTCAATCGAATCAGGAATACGATCGACCATTCTGCGCAGGTATTCAACACCGCCACGTACCGATTGCTCAGGATCGAGACGGTTAGTCACTCCAACACTTTTTGCCGTTGGCAAGGTCAGCATCATCATACCGCGTACACCAGTCGGCGATTTTGCCACTGGGTTCCAGTGAGACTCTTGGTAAGCCAAGGCTGCCACTAAGCGCCAATCAAACTCGTCAGAATATTTCTTAAATAGAGGAGACCATTTAGGTAGTTTCGAATCGAGCGCACGAATGAAGGCACGGGTATCGACATAATCAAAGCTGCCAATGTGGCCAATGTATTTCTCTTCTAAAGAAGCTAAGTGGCCGGATTGATTAACTGCACCGAAAAACTCAATCAATAAGCCATATAAGCTTTCATCTTGAGAAGGGCGCAAGAACCATGAGATGGGTTGGTCTTCTGTCAGTTCGAATGCTAACGCAATGTCTGGGTAGATACGCTGTGATAATGAAACCTCGACCGAATCCGCGACCGTGAATCTAAGTTCCCCTTGAGAGACGGCTTTAAGCAGATCGTTAACGTCAGCATTTGGGTCGATATAGTAAGAAAAATCTGGATGCTGAGCCTGAATGTCGGTCAGGGTTTTATTGAAGTGAGAATCTCCAACAATACTCAGAACGTCTTTCCCTTCATTTTTCTCAATCAATTCTGCTTGTTTTGCCAGTAACTGCTTTAAGTTTCTTGGACGCCAATTACCTTTTTTGTAGACCACTTGTTGGCTTACATAATAGTAAGCAGGGCCGGGACGGAAGTTTTTAAGCCTTTCTGGAGATTGGCTAAGCCCGGCGGCAATGATGTCGATCTCTCCTTTTTCTAGGGCAGGGTAAAGGCTAGAGATACGATAAGCAGGCTTCATTTCAAGTTGAACGCCCAACTCGTTGGCAAACTCGCGCGCCAATTCATAGTCAAGACCCGCTGGGCCGTCTGGGCCAATGTAATACGATAGTTGATTATTGAGTGTGCCCACGCGCAGGACGCCACGCTCTTTAATTAAGTCGAGTTCACTTTTAGGTTCAGATTCTATTTGGCAGCCAGAGAGCAGCAAAGCTGCAAACATAACTAGGCTCAGTGACTTAAAGTGACTTATATAATACTTCTTCATTAACGACGATCTCATACATCCAGTACGGCATTTATATCAAAGTGTCATAACAAGGCAAGCCAATCAGTGATTCGGCGAGATAAGAGTTCTTAAATTCTCAATCTTGCTGTATTTCAAAATTGACAAAAAAAATGACGCAAACGGTTGCTTTTGGTGTTACATCACAAAAACAATTGCTATATAATGCGCTCGCATCAAAGAGGTGGAATCGGCATAGGTTTGAAAAACCTTCGGGAATAGCTTCGAAGGAAATACAGTAACCCACTGAATTTATTCCAATATCACCTTAATCAATTGCATAAGAGACCTAAGCGCATGAGAATTTTTCGTGGCTCCCCAGCTCTATCTGAATTTCGTGTTAACAAGCTTCTAGAGCTTTGTCGTGAACTAGGCCTACCTGTAACAGGTATTTACGCTGAGTTTGCACACTTTGCTGATCTAACGACAGACTTAGATGCGTCTGAAGTTGAGAAACTAGAAAAACTACTGACTTACGGTCCAACAATTGAAGAGCACGAGCCAGAAGGTCTTCTTCTGCTTGCTACTCCTCGTCCTGGCACTATCTCGCCTTGGTCTTCAAAATCGACTGACATTGCTAATAACTGTGGTCTAGATAAAGTGGTTCGTCTAGAGCGTGGTACGGCTTATTACATTGAAACGTCTGCTGAACTGACAGAGCTTCAATTAGTCGAGCTTAAAGCAATTCTTCACGACCGCATGATGGAAGTGGTTTTCACTGATTTTGAATCTGCACAAGCACTTTTCCAAGTGGCAGAGCCAGCACCAGTGGCGGATGTTGACCTACTTAAAGGCGGCCGCGCCGCGCTTGAAAACGCAAACGTTACCCTAGGCCTTGCACTTGCTGATGACGAAATCGAATACCTTTACGACGCGTTCGTCAACAAGCTAGATCGTAACCCAACAGACATCGAGCTGATGATGTTTGCACAGGCGAACTCGGAGCACTGTCGTCACAAGATCTTCAACGCAGACTGGACTATCGACGGCGTTAAGCAAGAGAAGTCTCTGTTCAAGATGATCAAAAACACATTTGAAACCACACCAGAAAACGTGCTGTCTGCTTACAAAGATAACGCAGCGGTAATGGTGGGTTCTGATGTAGGTCGTTTCTTCCCGAACCCAGAAACTCGCCAGTACGGTTACAACCAAGAGAAAGCACATATCCTAATGAAGGTGGAAACGCATAACCACCCAACGGCTATCTCTCCTTGGCCGGGCGCTTCAACAGGTTCTGGTGGTGAAATCCGCGACGAAGGCGCGACAGGTATTGGTGGTAAGCCAAAAGCTGGTCTAGTTGGTTTCACAACGTCTAACTTACGTATTCCAGGTTTTGAACAGCCATGGGAAACAGACTTCGGTAAGCCAGGTCGCATCGTTAACGCACTAGATATTATGCTAGAAGGCCCACTTGGTGGCGCGGCGTTCAACAACGAATTTGGTCGTCCAAATCTACTTGGTTACTTCCGTACTTACGAAGAAAAAGTGAACTCTCACGCTGGCGAAGAGGTTCGTGGTTACCACAAGCCAATCATGATTGCTGGAGGTATGGGTAACATCCGTGACGAGCACGTGCAGAAGAAAGAGATCCCAGTCGGTGCAAGCCTAATCGTTCTTGGTGGTCCTGCAATGAACATCGGTCTTGGTGGCGGTGCAGCGTCTTCAATGGCGTCTGGTCAATCAGCAGAAGATTTAGATTTTGCTTCAGTACAGCGTGAAAACCCAGAGATGGAGCGCCGCTGTCAGGAAGTGATCGACCGTTGTTGGCAGCTTGGTGAAGAGAACCCAATCGCATTCATCCACGATGTGGGCGCGGGCGGTATCTCTAACGCACTTCCAGAGCTTGTTGATGATGGCGAGCGTGGTGGTATCTTCCAACTGCGTGATGTACCAAACGACGAACCAGGCATGAGTCCACTTGAGATCTGGTGTAATGAATCTCAAGAGCGCTACGTAATGGCAGTCGCGCCAGAGAATATGGAAGTATTCGATGCGATCTGTAAGCGTGAACGCGCACCATACGCTGTAGTCGGTGTGGCAACGGAAGAGCGTGAACTGAAACTTGAAGATTCACACTTCGACAATACGCCAATCGACATGCCAATGGATGTACTTCTAGGCAAGACGCCTAAGATGCACCGTGATGCGAAGACGCTAAAAGCGAATAACCCTGCAGTTAACCGTGACGGCATTGAGTTAAATGAAGCAGCAGAGCGCGTTCTACGTCTACCAACGGTTGCAGAGAAAACATTCCTTATCACTATCGGTGACCGCACGGTGACTGGTCTAGTGGCGCGTGACCAAATGGTTGGTCCATGGCAGGTGCCAGTAGCAAACTGCGCAGTAACAGCAGCAAGCTACGACACTTACCACGGTGAAGCGATGTCGATGGGTGAGCGTACGCCAGTTGCTCTACTGGACTTCGGTGCTTCAGCTCGTCTAGCTGTTGGTGAAGCAATCACGAACATCGCAGCAACAAACATCGGTGATATCAAACACATTAAACTGTCTGCGAACTGGATGTCTCCAGCTGGTCACCCTGGTGAAGATGCCGGTCTTTACGAAGCGGTGAAAGCCGTAGGTGAAGAGCTATGTCCAGCACTTGGTCTAACAATCCCTGTGGGTAAAGACTCAATGTCGATGAAGACCAAGTGGGAAGAGAACGGCGAGCAGAAAGAAGTTACGTCTCCGCTATCTCTAATCATCACTGCGTTTGCACGTGTTGAAGATGTACGTAAGACAATCACACCACAGCTTCGTACAGACAAAGGCGATACTAGCCTTGTACTAATCGACCTAGGTAACGGTCAAAACCGTCTAGGTGCAACAGCACTGGCGCAGGTTTACAAGCAGCTTGGTGATAAGCCAGCAGACGTAGACAACGCAGCGCAGCTAAAAGGTTTCTACGAAGGCGTTCAGACTCTAGTTGCGAACGATCAAGTAGTGGCATACCACGATAAGGGTGATGGCGGTCTATTCGTTACTTTAGCTGAGATGGCATTTGCAGGTCACTGTGGTGTGAAAGCTGACATTGCTGACCTAGGTGAAGATGCTCTAGCTGCGCTATTTAACGAAGAGCTAGGTGCGGTACTTCAGGTTAAGAACGAAGATTTAGACGCTGTACTTTCAACGCTTGCAGCAAATGGCCTAGAAGCGTGTTCACACGTAATCGGCTCTGTCGAAGCGTCTGATGAGCTAGTGATTACTTCTGGTGAGACAGTGGTTCTAGAGCGTAACCGCACTGAACTACGCACTATCTGGGCGGAGACAACGCACAAGATGCAAGGTCTACGTGACAACCCAGCATGTGCTGACCAAGAGCATGAAGCGAAGAAAGACAACTCTGACCCAGGTTTGAACGTTAAGCTAAGCTTCGATGTGAACGAAGACATAGCAGCACCTTACATTGCGAAAGGTGCTAAGCCTAAGATGGCAATTCTGCGTGAGCAGGGTGTTAACTCTCACGTTGAGATGGCGGCGGCATTTGACCGTGCTGGCTTTGAAGCAACTGATATTCACATGAGCGACATCCTAACAGGTCAAGCGGTTCTAGAAGAGTACCAAGGCCTAGTGGCTTGTGGTGGTTTCTCTTACGGTGACGTACTAGGTGCGGGTGAAGGTTGGGCTAAATCTATCTTGTTCAACGAGCAAGCTCGTAATCAGTTCCAAGGCTTCTTCCAGCGTGAAGATACTTTCTCTCTAGGTGTGTGTAACGGCTGTCAGATGCTATCGAACCTGAAAGAGCTAATTCCAGGTGCAGAACTATGGCCACGATTCGTTCGTAACGAATCTGAGCGTTTTGAAGCTCGCTTCAGCCTAGTTGAAGTTCAGAAATCTGATTCTGTGTTCTTCGACGGCATGGCAGGTTCTCGTATGCCAATCGCAGTGTCTCACGGTGAAGGCCGCGTAGAAGTGCGTGATGCTGACCACCTAGCAGCGATTGAAGCTTCTGGTACGGTTGCGGTTCGTTACGTGGATAACCACGGTAACCCAACGCAGCAATACCCGAATAACCCGAACGGTTCACCAAACGCAATCACAGGTCTAACGACTCAAGATGGCCGTGTGACTATCATGATGCCACACCCTGAGCGTGTATTCCGCACTGTGGCGAATTCTTGGTCTCCAGAAGGTTGGGGCGAGAACGGTGCTTGGATGCGTATGTTCCAAAACGCACGTAAGAACATCGGCTAATTAAGCCGAGATTCGTTCTCTACACTGTAAATAGTAAAGCGCTGGTTGAGAGGCCAGCGCTTTCTTTGTTTAGAAGCGTGAAGCGGGAACGGGCTGCGCCCTATGGAACGCTGCACTTATGGATAGCGGGAACGGACTTCGTCCTATGGATCGCTTCGCTACGGAAGCTGACTACGTCCTCGAAATGTGAGGAAGTCATTCCATAGACCGAAGAATGAGGGAGTAGGGAATCTCTGTTAGTTTTCTACTCGTTTTGTGAGATCCCCAACTCGCTCGTGCCTCACTCTTGAGGATGACGTCATTCCTCGTTCTTAGGGGGGGGCAATAAATTATTAGTGCCTCATTTAAAGAAACTATTGGCAAACAGCCATTTTTTGCGCTCTAATACCGCGCTTGCCAAGGGATGGCTAAATCCCTCAATATTCCATTAGAATCCCTTAGGAAATGAAAATGTCGAACAACAAAAAATTTGCCATTCGTGTTACTGAAAAGCGTAACGGTTGGTGTGCAGAGATCACTCGCCAAGTGACTTCACGTAAAACGTCAGTATCAAAACGTGAAACTGGCTTTGAAACTGAATCAGCAGCACAAGAGTGGGCTGAAAAAGAGCTAGCAGGTTTTATTCAAAACCAAGCTCAACGTAATGAGCGTAAAGGCGAAGCACGTAAAGTTCGCATCGAACGTGAAGAGCGACTAGCTCAAGAAGCCGCTGAGAAGAAAGCACGTTACGAAGAAGCGAAACGCGCAGCTGCAGCGCAAGCTGAACTTGACGATGAAGATGATTTCTTCGAAGAAGAGTAATAAGTCGTCATTCAATAAAAAACCGCCAGCGAGGCGGTTTTTTTGTATCTAATCAACGACAGATTAGCGGAACTGGCCAGCTTCAGGTAAGAAATCAAATCCAGCAGAGGCCAACTTGGTTTCTAGCGCTGATTTATCAATGTCAAAGAAAGCCACAAGCTTGTCTAAATCACCGCCGAAGTCGTCGCGTAGCTTCATGTTGACGATGCTCATCAGCATGACAGGGTCCATGGTTTCAAAGTTGGCTAAGTTCATTACTTGTCCTCAAAATCTGAGATCAGCAAGTTTGCCGCCGCAAATGCCGCTTTTTCACGAGCCTCTTTAGGCAAAGACTCATCCGCAGCGATGTCGTTTAACGCTCTTACTGCGCATGAAATAGCTTGTGGGACATAGGCTTGATCGCCGCTTCCAATCTGTGCGTACAGTTCGCGCACTAATTCACAACAGCCGTATACTTGCATGGCTTATACTCCGATAAATGATAACTGCTCTCAAATATACACACTCAAATTGTGAAACTCAAAGTGTAAGCTTGTCCTAACGCAAAGCGTATGACGACGTGTTCAAAACCTAAGCAAAATTAATCAGTTTGCAGTTGTTGCTCTAGCTGGAAGGTGACCTCTGGGGCGAGCTGGAGTTGCTTTGCTAGCTCTTGAAGGTAAGCCTTTTCCATAAAGTTCTGCTCATCAACCACAATCAAAGAGGCAAGATACACCTCTGAGGCCTGCTGTGGTGATTGAGCAAGCCTTGCAATTTCGCTTGGGTCGAGTGGCTTGTTGAGCTCACTGTGAATCAATTGCTGAAGTTGGGTATTGGCCCCTGCTTGAGTAAGAGTTGATTCAATACGTTCCATTTCTTCATTATCGACGTGGCCATCAGCTTTTGCGGCGGCAATCATTGCTTTGATGATCAACTCGTCATGGATATTGTCATTTGAATTAAAGGTTTCTTGTGGAGATGAAGTAGACTGCTTGCCTTGATAGTCGTTGTAGACTTTGTAAGCTAAAGCGCCAAGCGCAGCGACGCCACCAATCTTTAGCGCGTTTTTGCCGACTTTTTTGCCCATCTTTTTACTCTTCTTCGAACCCATTAATAGGCTCACTAAGCCACCACCTACGGCTCCTGCACCTAAAGACTTTAGAGTGTTTGAATTGGATTGCTGCTTAAGCTGCTGTTGCCCTTTTTGGACAATGTCTGAGCTAAGGGCTTGATTGAGTAAGCTTTTAAGATCCATACGTTACCTCCGTCATTTTTGTCAGGATAAGGTAGCGAAGATGAATGGAGGATTAACAGTCGTAAACAAAAAAGACGAGCATGAGCTCGTCTTTGTATTTGATTGGGTTTAGCAGTGTATTAGTCTTCTGCGTGACCGTGGATTCCAAGCAGCTTACCATCGAGGTAGGCTTCTTTTTCATCTTTCATTACCAAGCGCTCTTCCACTAACCATTTTACCACCATAGGATAAATACGGTGTTCTTGAGTTTGAACACGTTCAGTCAGTGTCTCGACGGTATCTTCGTCAAAAATCGGCACTTTCGCTTGCAGAATCACAGGACCACCATCGAGTTGCTCTGTCACAAAGTGAACGCTAGTACCGTGTTCTTCATCACCAGCATGGATAGCACGTTGGTAAGTGTTCAATCCAGGGTATTTAGGCAATAGAGAAGGGTGGATGTTAATCATGCGTCCCATATAGTGACGAACGAATTCGCCACTTAAGATACGCATGTAACCCGCAAGCACGATGACATCAGGTTGATACTCATCGATCTGCTTCATCAACTCATGGTCAAAGGCATCACGAGTATCGAATGCTTTAGGATCAAGGAAATGTGCTGCTGAACCTGCTTTTTCTGCTCGTTCTAAAGCATAGACGCCTGCTTTGTTAGAGAATACGGCAGTGACTCGGCCACCTGTAATTTGGGTGTTACATGCGTCAATAATCGCCTGTAAGTTGGAGCCATTTCCTGAAACTAAAACAACAATACTCTTCATGCTTATTTGATCTCTACTTGTTCTTCGCCTGCTTCAGCGTTTGCGATTTCGCCAATTGCCCATGCATTCTCACCTTCGTCCTGAAGAAGCTTAACAGCAGCATCTGCTTGATCTTTTGGTAGAGCAATAACAAGGCCAACACCACAGTTAAATGTGCGGTACATTTCGTGAGTGGTTACGTTGCCTTTTTCTTGTAGCCATTTGAAGATAACAGGCCATTCCCAGCTGTTCCCATCAACAACGGCTTTAGTGCCTTGTGGAAGAACGCGTGGGATGTTTTCCCAGAAACCACCACCTGTGATGTGAGAGATTGCATGGATATCGTGCTTCTCAATCATCTTAAGTGCTGATTTGATGTAAATTTTTGTTGGTTCTAGTAGGTGCTCACCAATAGTGCGGCCTGCTAGTTCTTCGTTTTTGTCTGCGCCAGATACTTCAAGAATTTTACGGATCAACGAGTAACCGTTTGAGTGTGGCCCGCTTGAACCTACAGCGATAAGTGCATCACCAGCGGCAACTTTAGTGCCGTCGATAACGTCTTCTTTTTCAACAACACCAACACAGAAGCCAGCAACGTCGTAGTCTTCGCCTTCGTACATACCTGGCATTTCAGCCGTTTCACCACCGATTAGCGCACAGCCTGCTTGTACACAGCCGTCTGCGATACCAGATACTACGTCAGCAGCCGTATCGACATCGAGTTTGCCTGTTGCGTAGTAATCTAAGAAGAACAATGGCTCAGCGCCTTGTACGATTAGATCGTTTACACACATGGCAACAAGATCAACACCAATAGTGTCGTGCTTTTTCATATCCAGAGCTAAGCGCAGTTTAGTACCAACGCCGTCTGTACCTGAAACAAGAACTGGCTGCTTGTATTTAGTTGGCAGTTCGCATAGTGCGCCAAAACCACCAATACCACCCATTACCTCTGGGCGACGTGTGCGTTTTACAGCACCTTTAATACGGTCAACAAGCGCATTGCCTGCATCGATGTCAACGCCAGCGTCTTTGTAGCTAAGAGAAGTGTTATCAGCACTCACAGGGAAGTCCTCTGGTTTAAAGTTGGATATGAAAACGGCGCTATTCTACCAGTGGATAAACATAGATAGCAAACGTTTGCGCAAGTTTTTTCTTTTGTCATAGAACAAGAAATTGAGAACGAAATCGTTTATAATCTGAAGGTTTGTTTAAAAATCATCACATAAGCCGGAGATGGAAATGAAAGTTGTTGAAGTAAAACACCCTCTTGTTAAGCACAAACTTGGTCTAATGAGAGAAGGTGACATCAGCACTAAGCGCTTTCGCGAGCTAGCTACAGAAGTTGGTAGCCTGCTTACTTACGAAGCGACTGCAGACTTTGAAACAGAAAAAGTAACCATTGAAGGTTGGAATGGTCCAGTTGAAGTTGACCAAATTAAAGGTAAGAAGGTAACAGTTGTGCCAATCCTGCGTGCAGGTCTTGGTATGATGGACGGCGTTCTTGAGCATATGCCAAGTGCACGTATCAGTGTTGTTGGTATCTACCGTGATGAAGAAACACTAGAACCTGTTCCTTACTTCAACAAGCTAGCATCAAACATGGATGAGCGTATTGCGCTTGTTGTTGACCCAATGCTAGCGACTGGCGGTTCAATGATCGCAACAATCGATCTGCTTAAAGAGAAAGGCTGTAAGGCTATTAAAGTTCTTGTGCTTGTTGCTGCACCTGAAGGTATTGAAGCACTTGAAAAAGCACACCCAGATGTTGAGCTATTCACCGCTGCTATCGATGAGAAGCTAAACGACAAAGGCTACATCGTTCCTGGTCTTGGCGACGCAGGCGATAAGATCTTCGGTACAGTATAAGCTGAAGACGCTAAGTGAATGACAAGAGGAGCCGATTGGCTCCTTTTTTGTCTAAGAGCGGACTTCGTCCTTGAGAGCGCTCCGCTGCGAGATTGGGCTGTGCCCGCGGGAGTCTAGAACGGGCTTCGCCCTTCGAGATATGTTCGTGGTAAGTGAGTCGAAAATTGCAGGCAGTGATATTTTTCTTAGGATCTAATTGTCTGGATATAAAAGAAAAGGGTTGCACAGTGTGCCAACCCTTCAATATTTCTCGCTTCTCGCTATTTCTTCAAACTCAAAGTACCGCCAGAGCGTGGTTTGGCAGGGCGCTGTGATTTGTCACTGGCAGGCTTATAGAAAGTCTTACCTTTATTTGGCTTGGCTTTTGAGTCGCTTGAGTTGTTACCACTATTGCGGCCTTTCTTCGAGTTTGGTGCATGGCGGAACTCATCGGCGTTACGGCCTTTAAAAGTACGATTCTTCTGATTGCGACGTGCTTTAGAGTCTTGGTTCTCTTCGCGGCTATCAAACAGCTTGGCATCAGTCGCTTTGCGAATGCGTTTACCCTTGCTATCTACTTTAGATGCCTCTTCAGTGCCGCTAGAGTCTTCACACATTGCCAGAATCTCGGCTACTTCCGCATCTGTTAGGTAACGCCATTGTCCATTAGGAATCCCATCAAGCGAGATGTTCATAATGCGTACACGGCGAAGCTTGAAGACTTCATAGCCTAATGCTTCACACATACGACGGATTTGGCGGTTGAGACCTTGAGTAAGCACAATGCGGAACGAGAATTTAGTCTCTTTAGTCACAGTACAAGGAAGAGTGATGGTATCGAGGATATTCACCCCTGAAGACATCTGCTTAATAAACTCTTCAGTGATTGGCTTATCTACGCGAACCACGTACTCTTTTTCGTGGTTATTACCGGCGCGAAGAATCTTGTTTACGATATCGCCATCGTTGGTTAAGAAGATCAAACCGTCTGAAGGTTTGTCTAAGCGGCCAATAGGGAAAATACGTTTCTTGTGGCCAATGAAGTCAACGATATTACCCGGAATATCACGCTCTGTGGTACAGGTAATACCCGTCGGCTTATTGAGTGCGATGTAAACAGGTTTGTCAGTGGCAGCCGCGATTGGCTTATCATCAACTCGGACGTCATCACCTAGCTGAACCTTGGTACCCATTTCAGGTACTTTACCATTAATGGTGACACGGCCTTGCTCGATGAGGCGGTCAGCTTCACGGCGTGAGCAAAAACCTGTTTCGCTGATAAACTTATTGAGGCGTTTAGCGTTATCTTGTGACATGTTGTTCTCCTAACGTTTCACAACGGCGGTTTAAAGGTGTGCTGACCAATAAATCAGCACATAGAGGGCGCGCATTCTAGCACTGTGCTACGCGTTAACCCAGTCGTTTTTGGTGGCGTTCACGAGTTTCGATTTTTTTCTCGGCGCTTTTTCGCAGTAAGACGTACACGGCACCGGTGCCACCATGAAAGCGCTGAGCACTGTGAACACATTGCACCTCTTTAATTTGCATCAGCCATTGAGCGACAAAACTCTTCATCAGTGCTGGTGGGTTTGAACGTTCACCTTTGCCATGAACAATGACTACGGTACGAATATCCATCCGCATACATTGCTTTAAGAACTTAACCACTTCATCGCGTGCTTGTTCGAGCGTGCGCTTGTGTAAATCGAGTCTTGCTTGTATTGGGTATTTAGCAAGACGTAGCTTCTTGTACACACCGTCTTGGACGCCATCACGTTTGAACTCGATAATATCGTCAGGCTTTATCATCTCAGCATGATCGATGGACAGATATTCAGGGTCGTCTTCTGTTAACCAAATAGCTGCCTCACGCTTGGCAAGTTGTGCATCGGTTACCTGATGTTGTTTTTTATGTTCGGTCGTATCTTGCTGAAGAGGTTTTACATCGCCCATCATTTGTTGGAATAGGCTTAAGTCGTCATCTTGAGACATAGCTACATCTCAGAGTAGGAAATCAATATCAACATTATACCTGTGAAGGTAAGGGGGGGATCAAGAGTTTGCTAGATGAGAAATAAAAAACCGAAGCAGACAAGGTATCTACTTCGGTGCATAGCGAATGTCTATTCTATGAATAGGGCTAAGCGATTCTAGTGAGGAGATTTGTCGTTCATCACTTTGTAGATGAAGTAACCGCCGTAGAACAGCATTAGACCGAAGGCGCCAAAGATGACAATCATTGAAGATAGACCTACCGCATTACCAAATAGGAGATCAAGCCAAAAGTCCATAAATTCCTCCATGGAGACAAAGTGTGATGACAAGGGTTAAGGTAAACTGTGGTTAAATATGCAACACTGATCTGGATCAATTGTTGTTATTAGGTTGCGGATTTGTTCTTGTTGATGTGTTTTTGCTCACACTTTATTCGTGTTAGATGATGTTTTATACAAACGAACAATAAAATTGAAAAAGTTACTCAAAATGGCTTGCGTTAGAAATCAGAATCCGTAATATACGCCTTCGTTGACGGGCAATGAGCTCGAATAAACATCTCGGTGAATAGCGTGCTTGATAACGCATCTCGGGGTTTTGGAATAGCAGACCAGAGGGTGACCCTCTAGTAACGCAAGTTTCCAAGTCAACATTTCGGTGAATAGCGCAGCTTGGTAGCGCATCTGGTTTGGGACCAGAGGGTCGGGGGTTCGAATCCCTCTTCACCGACCACCTTTAGAAAAGCCGTAGCAGAAATGCTACGGCTTTTTGCGTTTAGGAACGGGCTACGCCCTATGGAAAGCGGGAACGGACTGCGTCCTAAGGAACGCTGCGCTTTTGGTAAATGGGATCGTGCTGCTCCCTGCTAGAAAGCTAGATTTGACTCCGGAATAAAGTGGAGCAAATTTAGTTATCCAGTTATCCAGTTATCCAGTTATCCAGTTATCCAGTTATCCAGTTATCCAGTTATCCAGTTATCCAGTTATCCATAGGACGCAGTCCGTTCCCTAATCCCGCATCCTAAATCCCTATCCCGCTTCTCAATACTTAAACTCACAATTTGAAGCTTTGCTCTTCGAAAGCTGGGTCACCTTAAAACCTTCATCTTTCAATAGCTGCAACACGCTTTGCTCACCGATTAAATGTAGGGTTCCAACGACGATGACGTATGACCCTTTGGCTTTAGGCAGCCATTTGGGGTTGGAAAGCTTTTCTGCCCAATCAAGATTGCGGTCGATGAGAAATGATTTTTCAAAATCCGCAGACATTTGTGTTAGTGAGGCAAACTCTTCCAGTTTACTCATATCACCCGCTTTCCAGCTTTCTATTAAGCAATGTGTCGCATCCTCAGAATGATCGAACTCCTCGATAGCGCTGATCAATAGCTCTTTGCCAGATTCTTTCTGCCCAGTGAGTAAGTCTATTTGAAACTGTAGTGACTCTAAGCTGAGCACCGGTTTTTCCCATAAGTTAGCTTTGTAAGCGAGCCTAACATCTACCCCATCTGCGGCAGAGTAGCCAAGGTATTCAATTTGTCTCATCTGAATGGCGAGAGCGGTAGCCCATGGCGGAGTGTGTAACAGTTCATTTGCGTTGAGCTCTAACAAATTAGATATACCAATGAGCTCGTTTTGTTGCTCCTTTGACAGTACATCCTTGGATACCAGTGTTGTTGGTGGATACTTGATACCATTGTTTTGGCGAATATCGGTTTCAACGATTAAGCCTTGGCTTGTCTTAAGTCGCTTGAAGACAATTTCAGGTAAGGGGTACATACTTTTATCGCCAACATGAACTGAGCCCATAACTGTGTATTTCAGTCCACCTTTTTCAATGTTCCAGATCAGAGGCTCGGCTTGGATGCTTGCTGATAACACCAATAGTAAGAGAAGTAATTTACGCATTAATGGATCCTTACCGATGCGGAAAAATTGTTGAAATCCGTTATTTCAACGGAGTTTGACGAGGAAAAAGTGAGTACAAAATCACGTTTTCGTATTCAAGTCATCTTTAGATATTACGATAACAAATGCCGTGTTGTGATCTTTCTTCACTTTAAATTGTGTTTTGCACCCGAAAGCTGTGATTTGGTTCTCAGTAATCTCGTCAAATTAACTACGTCGAAATTGACGAGTTGGATAAGTTCATGTTTTTTATCGCTTAAATTTAATTTGAAAATGTAAAATTTGAATCTGATCACTTTCAGTGATGATTAATTTTACGATGAAAAATAACTCGCGATATGTTGTTTGCATCTTAGTTTTAGAGCCAACTTTTTTCGGCTTAATTTACGTTTTGGGGTAAGTAAGATGTTTAAACAGAGTCTGATCGCGGCGTCGGTTGTCGCTACATTAGCAGGTTGTTCTTCGTTTCAATCTAATGAGCAAAGTGTTGTTAACTCACTCGCGAACAATCTAGATATTCAATATCAAGTGCTAACTAACCACGGCGCTAACGAAGGACTTGCTTGTCAAGAGATGGGTGCAGAGTGGGCGTCTTGTAACAAGGTAAACATGACGCTCGTTAACCAAGGTCAAGCGGTTGACTCTAAAGATTGGGCTATCTACTTTCACAGCATTCGCTTGATTTTAGATGTCGACAACGAACAATTTAAAATCTCTCGTGTAACGGGTGACCTACACAAACTAGAACCAACCGATAAGTTTGATGGTTTTGCCGCGGGCGAAGAGGTGGTACTTCCACTGGTTGGCGAATACTGGCAGCTATTTGAAACTGATTTTATGCCTGGTGCTTTTGTTGCTGCTCCAAACGCCGAGCCTAAGATGATTGCTTCTCTTAACACAGAAGACGTGGCCTCTTTCGTAACTGGCCTTGAGGGTAACAACCTGAAGCGTACGCCAGATGACAACAACGTATTTGCTAACGCAGTGTCTCGTTTCGAGAAGAACCAAGACCTAGTAAAACAAGACGTATCAACCACGCTACTACCAACGCCAATGTCTGTTGAAGTAGGTAAAGGTACTGTAGATATCGCAGCGGGTATTGCGCTGCCTAAAGATGCATTTGATGCGACTCAATTTTCGGCAATTCAAGATCGTGCAGAGGTGGTAGGTGTGGACGTTCGTGGTGAGCTTCCTGTAAGCATCACTGTTGTTCCTGCAGACTTCACCGGTGAGTTAGCAAAATCTGGTGCTTACGAAATGAGTATCACAGGCGACGGTATTGCGATTAAAGCGTTCGACCAAGCAGGCGCTTTCTACGCAGTACAATCTATCTTTGGCCTGGTAGATAGCCAAAATGCTGATTCTCTACCACAACTGTCTATTAAAGACGCGCCTCGCTTTGATTACCGTGGTGTGATGGTGGATGTGGCGCGTAACTTCCACTCTAAAGACGCAATTCTTGCAACGCTAGACCAAATGGCTGCGTACAAGATGAACAAACTACACCTTCACCTAACAGATGATGAAGGATGGCGTATAGAAATCCCGGGTCTGCCTGAGCTGACAGAAGTGGGTGCTAACCGTTGTTTCGATTTGGAAGAGAAAAGCTGTTTACTGCCTCAGCTTGGCTCAGGTTCAACATCAGATAACTTTGGTTCTGGCTACTTCAGCAAAGCAGACTACGTGGACATCCTAAAATACGCGAAAGCGCGTAACATCGAAGTGATTCCTGAAATCGATATGCCAGCACACGCTCGTGCCGCAGTGGTATCAATGGAAGCACGTTACGACCGCCTAATGGAAGAAGGTAAAGAAGCAGAAGCGAACGAATACCGATTGATGGATCCTCAAGATACATCGAACGTAACCACAGTTCAGTTCTACAACAAGCAAAGCTTCATCAACCCGTGTATTGAATCTTCAACTCGCTTTGTTGATAAAGTAATTTCAGAAGTGGCAGCAATGCACGCCGAGGCTGGTGCGCCGCTAACAACATGGCACTTCGGTGGTGACGAAGCGAAGAACATCAAGCTAGGCGCAGGTTTCCAAGATGTGAACGCTGAAGACAAAGTAAGCTGGAAGGGTACGATTGACCTGTCTAAACAAGATAAGCCATTCGCACAGTCTCCACAATGTCAGACGCTAATTACCGACGGTACAGTAAGCGACTTTGCTCACTTACCAAGTCACTTCGCAGAAGAAGTATCGAAGATTGTGGCAGAGAAGGGCATTGCAAACTTCCAAGCTTGGCAAGATGGTCTTAAATACAGTGAAGGTGAGAAAGCGTTCGCAACAGAAAACACACGTGTTAACTTCTGGGACGTTCTTTACTGGGGTGGCACATCGTCAGTGTACGAGTGGTCTAAGAAAGGTTATGACGTGATCGTTTCTAACCCTGACTACGTTTACATGGACATGCCATACGAAGTGGACCCGAAAGAGCGTGGTTACTACTGGGCAACACGTGCAACAGACACTCGTAAGATGTTTGGTTTTGCACCAGAGAACATGCCTCAGAACGCAGAAACTTCTGTAGACCGCGATGGCAACGGCTTTACTGGTAAAGGTGAAATTGAAGCGAAACCTTTCTACGGTCTATCAGCACAGCTTTGGTCTGAGACAGTACGTAACGACGAGCAATACGAGTACATGGTATTCCCTCGCGTACTAGCAGCAGCTGAGCGTGCATGGCACCGTGCTGATTGGGAAAACGACTACAAAGTGGGCGTTGAATACTCGCAAAACTCTAACCTAGTAGACAAAGCTGCGCTAAACCAAGATTACAACCGCTTTGCCAACCTACTTGGTCAACGTGAACTTGCGAAGCTAGAGAAATCAGGTATCGACTACCGCCTACCTGTACCAGGTGCGAAAGTAGAAGATGGCACGCTTTCAATGAACGTTCAGTTCCCTGGTGTTGAGCTTCAATACTCTCTAGATGGTAAGAACTGGCTGACTTACGCAGACAGCACTCGTCCAAATGTAGAAGGTGAGGTCTTTATTCGCTCGGTGACAGCGACGGGCGACAAGGTAAGTCGTGTGACTAGCGTCAAATAGCGGATTCGTTTCCCATAAAAACAAAAATGCCCGACCATTGAACTGGTCGGGCATTTTTTGTTTTCTACTATTAAGCAACTTGAGCTTGCTGCTCTTCAACTTGTTCTGCATTGCTGATTGGAGACTCAGCACCGTGCATCCAACGAACTAATGTATTTGAGAACATTAAGAGGATGACACCAGAAACGGTTGCGGCAATGGCGATGCCACCAAAGATAGACATTGCACCTAGCTCACCTACATGAGAACCAATTAAACCAGCGACATAGTTAGCAATGGCGTTGAAACCAAACCATGCACCCATCATCAGTGATGCAAGGCGAAGTGGTGCTAGTTTTGTTACCAGTGCTAAGAAGAACAGAGCTAAGGCAAATTTGACCGGTGAATTCGGCTCTTTTTTACCTAGCTTAACCCAGAAAGCGGCAAGTACAGGTGCCAGAGTAATGATAAAGAATGGGTTGAGTGATTGGAACCAGGCGGCAGGAACTTCAAAACTACCAATCATACGATCTGTGTACTGCTGAGTGTAGATGTTCATCAGACCGCCAGCTTGCTCAAAACCAGCCCAGAATACGATAACAAATAGCCCCATAACTAGAATAACCTTCAAACGGTCAACTTCTTGCTTAGTTAAAGGTTGTTTTTGTGCCGATTTTTTGTTTTCTAAGTCACGAGCAGCAGCAGGTACAGTACCAATTTCGCCCAACCAAGATTTCGCCATGGTCATTTGCATGATAAGGCTAATGACCATACCGATACCCGCGACAACAAAGCCAGCTTTCCAGCCAAATTCATTGGTGACAGAACCTGAAACAACACCTGCGATAAGGGCACCCAAGTTGATACCCATGTAGAAGATAGTGAATGCGCCGTCACGACGGTTGTCACCTTCTTCATACAGGTCACCAACCATAGTCGAGATGTTTGGTTTAAAGAGACCATTACCTGCGATCAGCAGTGCCAAACCAAGGTAGAAGCTGTGAACTGCGCTCATGCCGACCATTTCAGCCGGCAGTGCTAGCGTGAACTGGCCAATAGCCATTAGGGCTCCACCAATTAGAATTGAGCGGCGTTGACCTAGGTAGTTATCCGCTAACCAGCCACCGATCATTGGCGTAATGTAAACGAGTCCAGTATAGATGCCATACAAATCGAGAGCATCTTTAGTCGACCAGCCCAAGCCGCCGTTAAGGGTTGTATCTGTTAGATAAAGAACAAGAATGGCACGCATGGCGTAGTAGGAAAAACGCTCCCACAACTCAGTACCAAACAAAAGGAATAGACCACGAGGGTGGCCAAGGATTTGTTGATGTTGGTTTGTCATAAATTTTACTAATGTGATTTATTAAAGATTTTTATTTGTTGTTACGTATACTCTTTAGTGAATCTATCTGCAATGACTGTAAATATAAGCTAGATTTATGATTTTAATTTAAGTGTCTGAAATAAAACAAATATTTGCTTAGATTGATTAAAAAATGACGTGCTACAAACTTAGTTTTCAAAATCGAGATTGTTGTTTTTACAATACGCTGTCATATCAAAGAGCAAAGAGAAGTAGGCAATATTGACAAGGGTTGGTTGGTAAGTAAGCAAATGGATTGATTTTCAGTAATTGAAGAAGCTTGCGGTGAAAAGAAAAGAGGCTCAATGAGCCTCTTTTGAATTTGGTTTGATTAGTAAGAGTCGTTATGAACGCTTTGAACTGCTCGGCCTGATGGGTCGGCCATGTTCTTGAATGACTCATCCCATTCAATCGCCTTAGCTGACGAACAAGCTACCGATGGACCTCCAGGGACACATTCTGCCGCTGATGGAAGCGGGAATAGCTCTTCAAAGATCTCGCGGTATACATAGCCTTCTTTTGTTGTTGGTGTGTTGTATGGGAAGCGGTAGGCTGCCGTTTCCATTTGTTGATCAGAGACTTTCGCTTCAGCCACTTCTTTTAGTGTATCGATCCAGCTGTAACCTACGCCATCAGAGAACTGCTCTTTCTGACGCCATGCAATAGAGTCTGGCAGGTAGTGCTCGAAACATTCACGCAGGATGTGTTTTTCCATCTTACCGTTGCCACACATCTTGTCTTCAGGGTTTAGACGCATTGCTACATCGATAAACTCTTTGTCTAGGAAAGGTACACGACCTTCAACACCCCAGGCAGCTAGCGATTTGTTTGCACGAGCACAGTCAAACATGTTTAGTGCAAGCAGCTTACGTACCGTCTCTTCGTGGAACTCTTTTGCGTTTGGCGCTTTGTGGAAGTATAGGTAACCACCAAAGATCTCATCTGCACCTTCTCCAGAAAGTACCATCTTGATACCCATAGCCTTAATCTTACGCCCCATCAGGAACATAGGAGTAGACGCACGGATAGTTGTTACGTCGTAAGTTTCAATGTGGTAGATAACGTCACGGATGGCATCTAAGCCTTCTTGAATCGTGTAGGTCATCTCATGGTGAACAGTACCGATCTGGTCGGCTACTTCACGTGCTGCTTTCAGATCTGGTGCACCTTCTAGGCCAACAGCAAATGAGTGTAGTTGAGGCCACCATGCTTCAGACTTTTCATCATCTTCAATACGCATTGCAGCAAAACGCTTAGCAACAGCAGAAGTGATTGAAGAATCTAGACCACCAGATAGAAGTACGCCGTAAGGAACGTCTGTCATTAGCTGACGTTTAACCGCAGCCTCTAGCGCTTCAGTCAGCTCTTCTTTGCTGGTGCTGTTCCCTTGAACTGCTGCATACTCATTCCAATCACGAATGTAGTAACGCTGTGGCTTTGCATCACCACTACTGTAGTAGCAACCAGGAGGGAACTCGCTCACTGTCTTACAAACAGGTACGAGCGCTTTCATTTCTGATGCCACGTAATAGTTGCCGTGCTCATCGTAACCTTGGTATAGAGGAATAATACCGATGTGGTCACGACCGACTAGGTAGGTATCTTTCTCTTCATCGTAAAGCACAAAAGCGAAAATACCGTTGAGTTCTTCTAGAAGGTCTGCACCGAGGTCTTGATACAAAGCTAGGATTACTTCACAGTCAGAATCGGTTTGGAAGTCGTATTTGCCTTCGTAGCGAGCACGAATTTCTTTGTGGTTGTAGATCTCGCCATTGACCGCAAGGATGTGTTTTTTATCAGAGCTATATAGAGGTTGCGCGCCACTATTTAGACCAACAATCGCCAAACGCTCATGAGCTAGAATTGCTTTCTCTGAAGAATAAATACCAGACCAGTCAGGACCACGATGGCGAAGCTTCTTAGACATTTCCAAAGCAACAGGGCGTAGAGCTTCTGCGTCACTCTTTATGTCAAGAATACCGAAAATCGAACACATACAACTTCCCTTTAAAATAAAATTAACTTGTTGAGTTCAATTTGCCATTCTGATTAAAAAAATCAACCGTGTTTGATGAAAAAGTTTAATGAACTCGGTTGTAATTAAATTTCATTTAATAAAATTGCGTTTTTGGTGAATGAAGTCTAGGTGCTGCTTTGATTTTGTTCGGCGGAGACAAAAAAAGGCAGCGATTTGCTGCCTTTTGACTGAGATTATTTAGTGAAGTTGGGCTTGAGTTGATCGCAGACATGCCTCGCAAAACCGCTACCTGCCTCACTGTAAATGTTAAATGCAGCGTCTACACCACCTTCGACCAACGCATCTAGCTGATCTGGGTATTCTGCAATAGCGGCAATCTGACCTTGGAAGTTTTTACGCTGTAGCTGCTCTAAAGCGATTTGGTTACCTTGGTGGTGTGGCATCGCAAGTAATACGAGTTTTACGTTGGCTACGTCTAGGATGCGCTCCCAAAAATCAGGGTCGGTAGCATCGCCTTCAATCACGTTTCTACCGTGAGCTTTGTGTTGATGGGCCGCATCTTCGCGAACTTCGATACCTAAGCTGATTTTGCCATAGCGATTTCTCAGCTCGTCGTAAGCACCAGTGCCAATTCGCCCCATACCAAGGATCAGAACTTGAGCGTGGCCTGGACTGATCAGTTGATCACGGATGTTGAGGTTTTCTGCTGCATGTTCGCGTAACCAACGACCTGAGCGTTGATAAAGCGAGTGACCGTGGCGACTCAGTGGTGCGGCTAATACAAACGAAATTGAAACGGCAATGGCAAGGGCGACAAGAATATCACCGCTCATCCAGCCCATTTTAAAGGCTAACCCACCAACGATAAGACCAAACTCACTGAAGTTAAACAGGCTTAATGACGCAAGTAGAGAGGTGCGCACGCGAAACTTAAATGCATTAAGCACTAAGAAGTAGAGAATCCCTTTTAGTGGCAGCAGCAACATGAACAAAATTGCGAGTGCAAAGCCAGAGAGTGTTGGCTGAGCGGATAAGCCGATATTTAGGAAGAAGCAGACTAGGAATAGCTCTTTTAGGTTGAATAGAGATTTCGATAATTCCGACGCTTTCTTATGTCCGGCGAGTAACATGCCAAGGATAAGAGCACCGAGATCTGGCTTCATGCCGACTAATTCGAATAGACCCGCACCTGCAACCAAGGCAAAGAAAATCCCTAGAAGTACCAACATTTCTCCGTGGCCGACCCAATCAAGCATTTTGAAGAATAGAGGTCTGAGTAATGGTAGGGCAAATAGCGCGATTGCGTACCATTCTGGAAGCTTGCCCGTTGAAGCGGTAAGGAACACAACGGCGAAGATGTCCTGCATGACCAGAATTCCAATCGCAATGGTGCCGTAGGTAGCATTCATCTCCCCTTTCTCTTGCAGTGACTTTACCGCAAAGACGGTACTGGAGAAGGATAAGGCAAATCCGAGCAAGACGATTTGATCGATAGACATCGCCGCTAGCGAACTGACCCCTAAGAATTTGAAACAGAACAGCGCAACACTAAAGAGTGCAGTGGACAATAGATTGTGTAAGGTCGCACCTGCCCAGATCTCTTTCGAGAGTAGGGTCTTGATATCGAGCTTCAGGCCAATAGTAAAAAGAAGCAGTGTTACACCGAGATCAGCAAGCGTGATGATGGTGTCATTAGACTGAAAGCCGAAAGCGTGCAGTCCGAAGCCTGCCAATAAAAAGCCAACTAGTGGGGGGAGGTTGCATTTCAGTGCAATAAATCCGGCGAGAAACGCCGCTGAAATCAAGATCAGTTCCATATTCGTGTTGTTTCGTCCTAAAAAAACGGGCTACATATCGTAGCCCGTTATTCTAACTCAATTAGTTGCTTACAGGGGGGAGAAGATTAATCTTCTAACAATTTTTGTAGCAGAACTCCGTTTAGCATTGCGCGTTTTATCATTGCGAATGCACCTAAGGTAGGCTGCTTATCAATTTGCGAAGCAACAATCGGTAAATCTGTGTGGAAAGTGGTGAGAGATTGGTTCTCAACGTTACGGCGAATCGCTGGGAAAAGAATCTCTTCACATTGAGTAATGTCGCCAGCAATCACGATCTTTTGCGGGTTAAACAAGTTGATCGTAATCGCAATTGCCTTACCCAATTGGTTACCAACACGTACTAAGCTCTGTTTAGCCAGTTCATCACCCATATTGGCATGTTCACAGACGTCAGAGATACCGATGGTTTCAAGTTCAGTTAAGCTTGATTCATAACCTTGTTTGATCAGTTTGTTGACTCGTTCAACGATAGCTGGGTTAGCGGCTACAGTTTCTAGACAGCCAAAGTTGCCACATTGGCATTGCTCGCCAAGGGGATCTATTTGAATATGACCGATTTCACCGACGTTGCGGTTAAAGCCTAGGAATACTTGACCGTTAACGATAATACCGGCACCTGTCCCTCGGTGAACACTGACAAGAATGGAATCTTGGCAATCTTGGCTAGCGCCAAAGTAGTGTTCAGCAAGCGCCATACCACGAACGTCGTTGCCAACAAAACATTGTACATGGAAGGTGTTATGAATCAGCTCAGATAGCGCTAGGTTGTCAATCGAGATATTTGGCATGTATTCAACCACGCCAGTTTCTGGATTGACGAGACCAGGCAGGGCAACACCAATCGCAATAAGTTGATTGATATTGGTCTGGTTATCTTGAATAAAGCTTTTTAACTGGGAAAGTAACCCTTCGACCAGCTCTTCTTGGGTTGTATAGAAGAATTCGTTGTAATCTGAGGCAAGCTCTTTGCCGCCCAAATCGTACAAACTGAACTGAAGGTAGTCACGACCAAGTCGAATCGCTACTGAGTGGAAAGGCTCAACTTCTGTTGTCAAAGAGATCGCTCGGCGTCCCCCTGTAGAAGCTTGTTGCGCGACCTCTTTAATCAGGCCGCGCTCTAGAAGTTGGCGGGTAATTTTTGTAACACTGGCAGGCGCCAGCTGGCTAACATCAGCAACTTGAATCCTCGAAATTGGACCTTGCTGATCGATCAGCCTGTAAACAGCTGCACTATTTAGTTGTTTTACTAAATCTACGTTACCTATTTGTCCGCCATTCATTCTTAATTTTGCTCGTATTGTCCGTTAACAACTGTCGCCTGAACATTGAAGTCACGATCAAATACGGTAAGGTTAGCCACCATGCCTTTTTTAACTCGGCCTAGTTGCTCTTCCAAACCCATTGCTTTCGCAGGATACAGAGTAGCCATGCGCAGTGCTTCGTCCAGTGCGATACCGACGTGCTCAACCGTGTTTTGAACTGCTTCAATCATTGTTAGTGCTGAGCCGCCAAGTGTGCCGTTTTCATCAACACACTTACCATCTCGGTAATATACTTTCTTACCAACAAAAATAAAGTAATCCATGTCAGCGCCTGCAGGAGCTGTGGCATCGGTCACTAATACTAATTTTTCGCCCTTAATTTTGTGAGCGATACGAATGTTTGCATAGTCTACGTGGAAGCCATCAGCAATGATGCCCGCATAAACGTCAGGGGTATCGTAGATCGCGCCTACAACACCTGGTTCACGGCCGACCATTGGCGTCATTGCGTTGAACAAGTGAGTCGCAAATGAGATACCTGCGTCAAAGCCTTTACGTGCTTCGGCATACGTGGCATTCGTGTGACCAATTGATACCACAATCCCTGCTGCTTTTAAGCGTTCGATATGTGCAGGGTCATTGTGTTCTGGCGCTAGTGTTACTTTGGCGATGACGTCTGTGTTTTCACACATGAAGTCGATCATGCTGTCTTCAGAAGGACGGATATGATCGACACTGTGAATCCCTTTTTTCATCACGTTTAGGTATGGACCTTCAAGGTGCAGACCGAGTGACTGATTTTGGTATTTAGCATGGTAGTCACGCGCTGCCGCTACCGCTTGACGCATATCTTCATCAGAAGATGTAATTAGCGTTGGAAGGAAGCTTGTACAACCAGATTTCAGGTTCGCTTCATGCATGATTTGCATAGTTTCAGCGGTAATCTCGTCGTTTAGCATCACGCCACCACAACCGTTCAATTGCAGGTCGATAAAGCCAGGGCTAACGTTTGCACCATTTAAATCTCGTGTCTCGATACCTGCAGGCAGTTCAGACACTGGGCATACTGACTCAATCAGATTGTTGTTAATAATTACAGCATGTTCAACGAGGACGTCGCTGCCGGTATAAATTTTACAGTTAGTTAGCGCATACATGGTTAGCTAATCCTTATAAGTTTAGAATCTTAATACCTTAGGTCATCAATTGAAGTTAAATATTCACTAAATAGTTGTACTTTATTTGTGAGCTTCAATTAGATCGCAAAATATCTTTAGCAAACGAAAAAATGAGTTCTCAATATTGTGTAAGCACCTTGTATGGTGCTACATCCGCTAGTGATTTACGTCGCATTGGTATCAAGCGCGAAGAGTACGCCTGACAATCACTTCGGCCTTATTTGTACTGATAGGTTAACGCGAATGTGGCTCAATGAATGCTATTTTTTTGGATTGTAAAATAAGTTTTATGATCTCGCTAGCAAAAACCTTCCGGATCACCTGTTTCTGGTGATTATGATCACAAATGATGAGGTTTTAATTTGCGGAGCAAAATTAATGTCATAAACTGAGCAGGACTAAATTGAGCGGCTAAAAAAAGTGGCTCAGCCAAAATACAAAATCCTATAGGGGGAACTTAAGGTGAATATTCTTGGATATGCGCAAAAGTTAGGTAAAGCTCTTATGCTTCCTATCGCAACGCTTCCAGTTGCGGCGCTCTTACTACGTTTGGGTCAAGGTGACCTATTAGACATTCCATTTATGGCGCAAGCTGGTGGCGCTATCTTTGGTCAACTTCCACTACTATTCGGTCTAGGTATCGCGATTGGTCTTTCTAAAGACGGTCAAGGTGCTGCAGGTCTAGCGGGTGCGGTTGCTTACTTCGTACTTACAGCGACAGCAACAACAATCAATGCTGACGTTAACATGTCATTCTTCGGTGGTATCATCGCTGGTATTATCGCTGGTCACTCTTACAACGCTTTCCATGCTACACGTCTTCCTGAGTGGTTGGCATTCTTCTCTGGCAAACGTCTAGTACCAATCATGGCTGGTCTATTCGCGCTAGTTGCAGGTGCAATTTCTGGTGTTGTATGGCCAACGATCCAAGGCGGTCTTGACGCACTAGCACACGCAGTTTCTACTTCTGGTGCTATTGGTCAGTTCGTATACGGTACTCTTAACCGTGCACTTATCCCTGTAGGTCTTCACCACGTTCTTAACTCTTACTTCTGGTTCGGTATGGGTACGTGTCAAGAAGTTCTAGTTACTGGCGCTCAAGCTGCTGGTCAAGCACTTCCTGCTCTACAGCAACTTTGTGTAGACCCAGCTCTAGCTAAGACTCTTGTTGCTGGTCAATCTCACACGTTTGAGTTTGCTAACTCTGTAACTCCAGAAATCACTGCAACTGTTAAAGAAGTAACTGAAACAGTTAAATCTGGTGACCTACACCGTTACTTCGGCGGCGATAAGTCTGCTGGTGTATTCATGAACGGTTTCTTCCCAGTAATGATGTTCGGTCTACCTGGTGCAGCTCTAGCTATGTACCTAGCAGCTCCTGCTGAAAAACGTAGCCAAGTTGGTGGTGCACTATTCTCAGTAGGTTTCTGTTCTTTCCTAACAGGTATCACAGAGCCTCTAGAGTTCATGTTCGTATTCCTTGCACCTGCGCTATACGCAATGCACGCAGTATTTACAGGTCTATCTCTAGTTGTTGCTAACATGTTTGGTACTCTGCACGGCTTCGGCTTCTCTGCAGGTCTAATCGACTTCATCCTAAACTGGGGTCTAGCAACTAAGCCGGTAACTCTACTACTAATCGGTCTAGGTTTCGGTGCTCTATACTTCTTCACATTCAGCTTCGCAATCCGCGCATTCAACCTGAAATCGCCAGGTCGTGAAGACGATGAAGAAGAAACTGCAGGCGCTCCTGCTGGTGAAGCGAAAAACGGCGACCTAGCGCGTCAATACCTAAAAGCTCTAGGTGGTCACGACAACCTAACGTCAATCGATGCTTGTATCACTCGTCTACGTCTTACTCTAAAAGACCGCTCAGTAGCTGACGAAGTTGTACTTAAGAAGCTTGGTGCGAAAGGTGTTGTTAAGCTAGGTGAGAACAACCTTCAAGTTATCCTTGGTCCTCTAGCTGAAATCGTTGCTGGCGAAATGAAAGCAATCGGTGCTAACGAAGACCTATCTGATGTAAAACTTCCTTAATTACGACACGTAAACTAAGAAAGTGATGAAAGCCTCCTTCGGGAGGCTTTCTTGCGTTTTGAGGGTTTCGAAACTGATCCCTGCTAGCTTATTAACCATACAGAGAAAAAAAAGACGTTTTGCTTCGAGATATTGTTGTGTAATCCACCATAATTGTGGATCATTAGACGCTATGTACTTGACGGTCATTTAAATCGTCTAAGTAAGAATTATCTGAACAATACTAAAACAATTGAGGTGCTATAGATGAGTGAAGCTGAGGCTCGTCCATCGAATTTCATTCGCCAAATCATTGATAAAGATTTAGCGGATGGTAAACACACTAGCGTGCATACTCGTTTCCCGCCAGAGCCAAACGGCTATCTGCATATCGGTCACGCTAAGTCAATTTGCTTAAACTTTGGTATTGCTCAGGACTACCAGGGAAAGTGTAACCTACGTTTTGATGACACTAACCCAGAAAAAGAAGACGTTGAATACGTTGAGTCAATTAAGAATGATGTGAGCTGGTTAGGCTTCGAGTGGGATGGGGACGTATGTTACTCATCAAACTACTTCGATAAGCTATACGGCTACGCAGTGGAATTAATTAACAAAGGCTTAGCGTACGTTGAAGAGCTAAGTCCTGAGCAGATCCGTGAGTATCGTGGCACACTTACCCAGCCTGGTAAGCCAAGCCCGTACCGTGATCGTACACCTGAAGAAAACTTAGCGCTGTTTGAGAAAATGCGTGACGGTGGATTCGAAGAAGGTAAAGCGTGTCTACGTGCAAAGATTGATCTGGCATCTTCTTTCATTGTGCTGCGCGATCCTGTTCTTTACCGTGTGCGCTTTGCTGAGCACCACCAAACGGGTGACAAGTGGTGCATCTACCCAATGTACGACTTTACTCACTGTATTTCGGATGCGCTAGAAGGCATTACCCACTCACTGTGTACGCTTGAGTTCCAAGATAACCGTCGTCTATATGACTGGGTACTAGAGAACATCACTATTGATTGCCAACCTCACCAGTATGAGTTTAGTCGCCTAAACCTAGAGTACACGGTGATGTCTAAGCGTAAGCTAAACCAACTTGTCACTGAGAACCTAGTGAACGGTTGGGACGATCCTCGTATGCCGACTATTTCTGGTCTACGTCGTCGCGGCTTTACGCCTGCTTCTATTCGTGAGTTCTGTAAACGTATTGGTGTTACCAAGCAAGACAACATGATTGAGATGAGTTCTCTTGAGTCTTGTATTCGTGATGACTTGAACGAAAACGCACCTCGCGCAATGGCTGTGCTTGATCCGGTTAAGATCGTTATCGAGAACTTCGAAGAAGGCAAAGTAGAGTCTTTGACGGTAGCAAATCATCCAAACAAACCTGAGATGGGCGAGCGCGAAGTACCGTTCACTCGCGAAGTTTGGATTGAGCGTGAAGACTTCCGTGAAGAAGCGAACAAGAAGTACAAGCGTCTGGTTCTGGGTAAAGAAGTGCGCCTACGTGGTGCTTACGTGATCAAAGCTGAGCGTATCGAAAAAGATGCAGAGGGTAACATTACCACTATCTTCTGTAGCTACGATGCAGACACGCTAGGTAAGAACCCAGCTGATGGCCGTAAAGTGAAAGGTGTTATTCACTGGGTATCTGCTGATAAAGGCTTGCCAGCTGAGATTCGTCTATACGATCGCTTGTTCACTGTGCCGAACCCAGCAGCAGCGGATAACTTTGCTGAGACAATCAACCCTGAGTCACTGGTTAAGCTGAATGGTTTTGTTGAGCCAAGCCTAGCTCAAGCGCAAGCTGAGAAGGGTTTCCAGTTTGAGCGTATGGGCTACTTCTGTACGGATATTAAAGATTCTAAGCCAGAGGCTTTAGTGTTTAACCGAACTGTAGGTCTTCGCGATACTTGGGCGAAAATCGAAGCTAAGTAATCGTCTTGCACTCTAGTTTGAAAGCCAGTCCTCGTGACTGGTTTTTTTATAGATGGCGATTGGGATTAAATAGCAGGCAATAAAAAACGCCAGCTTTTGGCTGACGTTTTAAAGTTGGCTGTTAAGACGAAATTATTTCTTCGACTTATGCGCGTCTGGGTTGTCTTTGCAGCTACCGTCAGCACATTTACCGTAAAGGTAAAGGCTGTGGTTAGTCAAAATAACATTGTACTGGGCCGCGATTTCTTTCTGACGTTCTTCAATGATGTCATCAGAAAACTCAATCACTTCACCACAATCTAGACACACTAGATGGTCATGGTGGTGCTGAGTTGACAGTTCAAATACAGATTTGCCGCCTTCAAAGTGGTGGCGAGTTACGATACCTGCATCATCAAATTGGTTTAATACGCGGTATACAGTCGCTAGACCAATCTCTTCACCTAGATCAATCAGCTTTTTGTACAGTTCTTCAGCACTGATATGTTGGCATTCAGGTTGCTGTAATACTTCTAAAATCTTTAGTCTTGGAAGGGTAACTTTAAGACCAGCATCCTTAAGCGCTTGGTTATTGTCTGACATATACTTTCCTGTTGATGATCTGCAGTTATTAACAGAATTCAATATTCCTATCATTATAGGGTAGTACTGATAAACAATAAACCACGAACTTCAAAGGGTTACTAGTATTTTTTTATAAACAAGTGAGAAGTCACTGATAAAACATGTCAGACCAGTTACAATTGGTTAACAAGTGAGGAAGAATAATCAGTTAAGGACAAGGAATGAATAAGTCATTGGCTAAAATTTATAAGCCTGGAGTGGTTAAATTTGCGCTCAACTCTTGGCCACCTTTTTGGGGGGCGGGGATCAAGATACTCTCAATCAGTGACGACTTTCGTGAAGTCAAAATGAAACTTAAGCTACGTTGGTGGAACAAAAATGCCAATCGTACCCAATATGGCGGCAGCATTTTCTCTTTAACCGATCCTGTCTACTCTTTGATGTTAATGGGGATCTTAGGCGAGCGTTACTACGTCTGGGATAAGGAAGCGAGTATCAACTTCATCAAGCCGGGGCAAAGTGATCTGTTTGCTGAGTTTTGTGTCACTCAAGATCAGCTTGAAGATATTTTAAAGCAGACGGCTGACGGCGATAAATGTTTCCCAGAGTTCATTATTTATGTCAAAGACAAACAAGGCAATGTGGTGTCTGAGGTGCAGCGTAAACTCTATGTGCGTAAAAAACCGCAATTTAGAGAAGAGGATGCAGAGGAACAAACGGCATAAAAAAACCTCCTTTACGGAGGTTTCTTAATTCGGCGAGGAGATTAGTCTTCTAGCTCTGCTAGGCACATCTCTTCGTGAATCTGCTTACACCAGCTGTTCACGCGCTCTTCAGTTAGCTCTGGCTGGCGGTCTTCATCGATACATAGACCAACGAATTGGCTGTCATCGCCTTCAACTAGGCCTTTAGATGCTTCGAACTCATAGCCTTCAGTTGAAGTGTAGCCAAGGATAGTACCACCTTTAGCTTCAACGATATCACGTACTGTACCCATAGCGTCACAGAAGTACTCTGCGTAGTCTTCTTGGTCACCACAGCCAAAGATTGCGACTAGCTTAGTCGAAAAATCGATTTGCTCTAGCTCTGGGAAGAAATCATCCCAGTCACATTGTGCTTCGCCGTAGTACCAAGTTGGGATACCAAGAAGCAGAAGATCGAAGTTATCAATATCTTCTTTGCTGCTTTTAGCGATATCTTGAACGTGAACCAGTTGTTTACCTAGTTGCTTTTGAATCATCTTTGCAACAGCTTCAGTGTTACCTGTGTCGCTACCAAAGAAGATGCCTACACTTGCCATAGATTCGTTACCTTTACTAATTTCTGTTGTGGGCTCGGTTGATATCAGCCGATACCACCACCTTCCCAGCTAAGCTGAATAATGCCTTTGGCGATAAACCCAGCACAGCCAAGGAATAGGACTAACCATACAATGCGACGACCGAAAGGGGGAACATTACCCGCTTTTAAGACATCTTTTATCGCCATACCGATAAAGAAAAAGATAGACGCGAAAAGCAGATCGAGACCAATTGACTCGAGCATGTTCATGTAGTCGTAGAGCATGGAATCCCTTTATGCCAAATTACTTGCGCCGCACTATACCACTGTTACTGAATAAAGTTAACGGGCATAGTACAACTGATCTCTCATTCTGTTTTACGCAATGAACTTGCGAATAGCACGTATCACTTCAGCCGGCTTTTCGGCATGTAACCAATGTCCGGTATTAGCGATAACATGGGCTTTAGCATTGCTAAACTGCTGTTTCACTTGCCCTTGGTGCTCTGCGGTTAAGTAATCTGAATCACCACCTTTGATAAATAGGGTAGGCGTAGAAATTGTTTCAATAGTTTGCCAACCAAGAATCTCCCAGTAGTTATCCCACAAGCTTTCGACATTAAAGCGCCATGCCAAATGTTCACCTGTGTTATACAAAGACTTACCAAGAAACTGGCGCACACCTTCTAACTCGATATGCTCGGCTAAAATACTAAGCGCTTGCTTACGCTGGGTAGGCTTTTGCTCGATCACGGCTTTGAGTCCGTTAAACACATTATCATGACGACTTTGTGTGTATTGGACCGGTGCCATATCTAAAACAAGCAGCTTATGAATCTGATCTTGCGCGATTTCCGCTAACTTCATTGCTACCTTGCCACCCATAGAGTGGCCGACTACGGTGTAGTTGGTGAGATTGAGATGTTGCAATAGAGCATAGACATCTTGTGCCATCAACGGGTAGCTATGTTCACCACTTTGAAATGAGAGGCCATGGTTGCGCAGGTCAATACTTAGCACTTGATGATCTTCTTTTAGATCGCGAGCAAGCAAACCTAAGTTATCCAAATTACCAAACAACCCATGGATCAATACAATGGTGTGACCCTCACCTTCGAGTTTGTAGTTGAGCAGATGTGACATTTTATTCTATTCGTGACAGGTAAACCGTAGAGTCTCTTTAAAGATCTCGCTATAATCCCCCAGAGTTTAAACATAGAGATTGTGAAAAGCGAATGAAAACAATTGAGGTTGATGAGGATCTATACCGTTACATCGCAAGTCAAACCCAGCATATTGGTGAGAGTGCTTCGGACATTTTGCGTCGTCTTTTGATGACTGAAGGTCAAGCACCTGTTGCCAAACCGCAGGTTGTGGCGCAACCAAAGGGTGTAGTGGTTAGCAAAGATGCAATAAAAGAAGAAACAGTAGATAGCGTTAAAGAGATGCGATCATTGCTTATCTCTGACGAGTTTGCTGGTCTTAAGAAAGCGATTGACCGCTTTATGCTGGTTCTAGCAACGCTGCATCGCATTAACCCGAATGACTTTTCAGAAGCGACTCAGGTTAAAGGCCGTAAGCGTGTTTACTTCGCTGATAATGAGCAAACACTGCTGGCTAACGGTAACACGACTAAACCGAAATCAATCCCTGGTTCACCATTTTGGGTCATTACCAACAATAACACTAGCCGCAAGAGGCAGATGGTTGACCAACTGATGGCGAGGATGAACTTCCCATCAGACCTGATTGAGAAAGTGACAAACTCAATCTAAAGAATTCTGATTGAAACCTCATAATGCACAACTCAGTTAACGTATTATGAGGTTTTTTTATTTCTACATATTTTTAAGAAAGGATGTCAAATGGCTATGCACCCACGAGCGGGACAAAAAGCTCAACAGCAAGACCTGCATAATATTCCAGCCCTAGTTGCAAATTATTTTCTTCTTCAACCTGACTCTTCGAACCCTGACCACAAAGTTGAATTTGGTACATCTGGTCACCGTGGTAGCGCAGATAAGTCTACATTCAACGAACACCATATTTTGGCGATTGCTCAAGCGGTAGCGGAAGTTCGCGCAGAAAAAGGCACAAAAGGCCCACTGTTTGTTGGTAAAGATACGCACGCGCTATCTGAGCCGGCATTTTCAACAGTTGTCGAAGTGCTTGTCGCTAACGGTGTGCAAGTGATTGTTCAACAAGATAACGGTTACACGCCAACGCCGGGTGTTTCTCATGCTATTTTGACTCACAACCTGAAACATCAAGACAAAGCAGACGGCATTGTGATTACACCGTCTCATAACCCACCGCAAGATGGTGGTATTAAGTACAACCCAACTCATGGTGGTCCTGCGGAAGGTGAATTGACACAAGCGATTCAAGACCGTGCAAATGTACTTATCGCTGAAGGTTTGCAAGGCGTTAAACGTATGCCGTTAGGTGAAGCTAAAGCTTCAGAACTGTTCATCGAGCAAGATCTTGTAAAGCCATACATTGATGACTTAGTTAATGTTATCGATATGGAAGCTATTCAAAAAGCAAACCTAAAAATTGGAGTCGATCCACTTGGCGGCAGCGGTATCGACTACTGGCGTCAAATCGGCTCTGCTTACAATCTAGATCTGACTTTGGTTAGCGAAGCGATTGATCCATCATTCCAGTTTATGTCGTTAGATAAAGATGGCGTGGTTCGTATGGACTGTTCATCGCCTTACGCAATGGCGGGTCTGTTAGCGCTAAAAGATGAATATGATTTGGCGTTTGGTAATGACCCAGACTACGACCGCCATGGTATTGTTACACCAAAAGGTCTGATGAACCCAAATCACTTCTTAGCGGTATGTATCGACTACCTATACCGCCATCGCGAAGGATGGGGTAAAGACGTCGCTGTTGGTAAAACACTAGTATCAAGCGCACTAATTGACCGTGTAGTTGCTGATCTTGGTCGCGAACTGTGTGAAGTCCCTGTTGGCTTTAAGTGGTTTGTTGATGGCCTGTATGAAGGTAAATTTGGTTTTGGTGGCGAAGAGTCAGCAGGGGCATCTTTCCTACGTAAAGATGGTACGCCTTGGTCTACCGATAAAGATGGCATCATTCTATGTCTTCTAGCTGCTGAGATTACAGCGGTAACAGGCAAGAACCCTCAAGAGTACTATGAAGAGCTAGCGGCGAAACATGGCGCATCGGAATACAACCGTATTCAAGCTGTGGCTAATGGTCCGCAAAAAGATGTGCTTAAGAAACTGTCTGCTGAGATGGTAACGGCAGAAACGCTAGCAGGTGAAGCGATCACTGCACGTTTGACACATGCTCCGGGTAATGGCGCGGCAATCGGCGGTCTGAAAGTGACGACGGAAAATGGTTGGTTTGCGGCTCGCCCATCTGGCACAGAAGACATCTACAAGATCTACTGTGAGAGCTTTAAAGGCGAAGAGCATTTGAAGCAGATCGAAGCAGAAGCGCAAGAGATCGTGAATCAGGTATTTGCTGACGCAGGTCTTTAATTCCGACCATTAAGTGTTGTATCAAGGGCTGACTATTTGTCAGCCTTTTTTTTGTAGCTGAGAACTGGAACGGGCTGCGCCCTTCGGGAACGGACTTCGTCCTATGGATAACTGGATAACTGGATAACTGGATAACTGGATAACTGGATAACTGAAATTGCTCCCTCATAGTTTAGTTGTCAACTCTCGCTCTCTAGAAGGGCGAAGCCCGATCCCGCTTTCCATAGCGCAGCGTTCCTGCTCTCCATAGGACGAAGTCCGTTCCAGCTTCCTGCCTTGCCCCGGCCAAGTGTCAGGCACAACAAACCAAAATTGACCGTTTTGTGTCTGAGCATGGACAAACCTTCCATTGGGTTTATCGATAGGGTTGATGAATTCTTCTAGTCCGACCGCCCAAAGTGGCTTTTCAAGTTCATACAGAGGCTCACCGATTTGTTCCCACTGGCTTTGATAGCACCAGTGTCCGGTGATTTGACTTTGATTGAGTGACAGTCCTAAACATTCTTGTGGAACGGTCTCTGGCGAAAAGGGATTAATGTACAACCTTCCTTGAATCAATAGATGTTCTGTTAGATCTTGATATTGAGGGTATTGGTTAAGAAACTCATCAGTCGAGCTCATTTTTAGCTGGTGGGAGAGCATTCTGGCCAGTTTTTTATCAAGCTGATCATGAGCGTTTGGTCCATACCAAATTCCGCTATGTAAAAGGTAGAATTTGATTGCCACTTCCCAATGTTCTTTACGCTGTTGCTGATGATTTTTAAGAATAAGATCAATCGCGCCTAAGGTTTGCCCACAAGATTTATTGATCTGAATTTCTTCATCGAGCAATGCAAAGCGGTCACTTTGAGTGAGTAACTTGGTGCAAAGGTATTGATAGATAAAACCAAGTCGCGGGTTACCTTGATATTCCTCTTCGATATAGGGAGGAACAGATAGAGAAGAGAGCTCCTCAAAAGGTGGCTTTAACTCGAATAGTGATGGAGTCTTGGCAATCCAATGATAAAAACGCTGTAGAGAATGCATCCTTGAGCCTATAACTGTGTGGTTAAAGAGAGTGTACCATGCACTCGCCTCTAGCATCACTGGTGCGGTTGACTTACACTTTGCTACAGTGAATTGAGCAAGCCTCGACAATAAAAATGGAAGCCCAAATGAATAACTTACAGCTAGAAAAAATCCTCAACGAGAAGCTATCTCCTCAACTGATTAAAGACTATGCGCCGAATGGCTTGCAGGTTGAGGGAAAAGAGCAGATTAAAAAAGTCGTCACTGGTGTAACTGCTTCTCAAGCATTGATTGATAAAGCGGTTGAGTTAAAAGCTGATGCGCTACTGGTTCATCATGGTTATTTCTGGAAAGGTGAGCCAGAACCTATTCGTGGTATGAAAGGCAAGCGCATTCGTACTTTGATAAAAAACGACATTAATTTAATGGGTTACCATCTGCCACTTGATATCCACCCTGAGTTAGGTAACAACGCGGAACTTGCTCGCTTACTCGATATTGAAGTAGAAGGCGGCCTAGAAGGGCACCCACAATCCGTGGCTATGTTTGGACGTTTGAAATCTCCAATGATGGGGACTGAGTTTGCAGCCAAGATCAATCAAGTACTCAATCGCCAGCCCCTTCATATTGCACCGGAAAATGCAGGTAAAGTGATTGAAACGGTCGGTTGGTGCACAGGTGGTGGTCAGGACTTTATTGAATTGGCAGCGAGACACGGTTTAGATGCGTTTATTTCGGGTGAGATCTCAGAACGCACTACTTATTCTGCTCGTGAGCAGGACATTCACTACTTTGCAGCAGGTCACCACGCGACAGAGCGCTACGGAATCAAAGCACTAGGCGAGTGGCTAGCCACAGAACATGGCCTAGATGTTGAGTTTATTGATATTGATAATCCGGTGTAGAGAAGGAACGGGCTACGCCCTACGGGAGAGCTGCGCTTTTGGAGAACGGGATCGGGCTTCGCCCTGCGAGAGAAATATTTGTCATTCCTTAGACCGAAGAATGAGGGAGTAAGGAATCTCTAAAGGTTGGCGGCTCGCGGTGAGAGATCCCCAACTCACTCGTGCCTCGTTCTTGAGGATGACAACTAATCTAATAAAAAAGGGCTAATGTTCGCACATTAGCCCTTTAACGTTTTGCTAGTTAGCTATTATTCACGCTCATGCAGAGGTGAGAACTCACGTTGTACTTCACCTGTGTAAAGCTGACGCGGACGACCGATACGGTTTAGTGGATCGCTGTGCATTTCGTTCCAGTGAGCAATCCAACCGATAGTACGCGAAATCGCGAAGATAACAGTGAACATAGATACTGGGATACCGATAGCTTTAAGAATGATACCAGAGTAGAAGTCTACGTTCGGGTATAGCTTCTTAGAAACAAAGTATTCGTCAGAAAGCGCGATACGCTCAAGTTCCATTGCCACATCAAGTAGTGGATCTTTGATATTAAGCTCTTTAAGAACTTCGTGACATGTTTCGCGCATAACCGTTGCACGAGGGTCGTAGTTCTTGTAGACACGGTGACCGAAGCCCATTAGGCGGAATGGGTCATCTTTGTCTTTCGCGCGCTCAACATACTCAGGAATGTTTTCTACGCTACCGATCTCTTCAAGCATCTTCAGACATGCTTCGTTCGCGCCGCCGTGAGCTGGGCCCCAAAGAGAAGCGATACCCGCTGCAATACATGCAAATGGGTTAGCACCAGAAGAACCAGATAGACGTACTGTTGATGTTGACGCGTTTTGCTCGTGGTCTGCGTGTAGAGTAAAGATTTTATCCATTGCGCGAGCAACGACAGGGTTCACTTCGTACTCTTCACATGGATTAGCGAACATCATGTGTAGGTAGTTTTCAGCGTAGCTCAAATCATTACGTGGGTAGATGAAAGGCTGACCGATAGAGTACTTGTAACACATAGCCGCAAGCGTTGGCATTTTCGACAGTAGTCGGTATGCCGCGATTTCGCGGTGCTCGTCGTTGTTGATATCTAATGAATCGTGGTAGAACGCAGCAAGTGCACCTACTACACCACACATTACAGCCATAGGGTGAGCGTCACGGCGGAAACCGTGGAAGAAACTAGCAATTTGCTCATGGACCATAGTGTGACGAGTAACAGTAGTTTTGAATTGCTCGTATTGTTCACGTGTTGGGGCTTCACCGTAAAGAAGGATGTAACATACTTCTAAGTAATCAGCGTTATTTGCTAGCTGATCAATTGGGTAACCGCGGTGCAAAAGAATACCTTTACCGCCGTCAATGTAGGTGATTTGAGATTCACAAGATGCAGTGGCAAGAAAACCTGGGTCAAAAGTAAAAAATCCGTTTGCTCCAAGTGTACGAACATCAATCACAGGTGTGCCTAGGGCACCTTCCATAATTGGCAGTTCGATAGGTGCTTGACCTTCAACATGAAGGGTAGCTTTCTTATCTGCCATAACAATCTCCTTTGTTTATTATTTAATCCGTCCAGGATGTTTGTGTGCCATTTTTGTACGTGTGATCGTTATCAAAGTCAATTTTTCTCATCTGATGTGTGCACTTGTTATGATTTTTTGAACGTATAAGGTGAAAAATCTGGTCTGTGTAGCAAAAATTGTTACATCAATTGTATTAGAATGTTGCCAGCCGTATAGTGGCGCAGTAAATTTTGGTGGAAACCTTATAAATTCAAGGCTTGAAACAAATGTGAGGTGAAGTTTTAATCCTTGTTGTTAACAATTATTTTACAAAATACTCCGGCAATTGTTGCAGTCTAGTGTTAAATAAATGTTAACTTTTGTAGGTTTGCAATCAAAATTCGTTCATAACTATAAATGCTCAATGGAGCTGAGTGAGCAAGCCCGTGAAAGAAAGAAAGTCAAGACCTGTTAATTTAGATTTACAGACCGTAAGCTTTCCGATCACTGCAATCGCATCAATTTTACACCGTGTATCCGGTGTAATTACGTTTGTCGCAATCGGAATCCTGCTTTGGTTACTATCCATTTCTCTATCCTCCCCAGTCGGTTACGCACAAGCTGTTGACTTAGTCGATGGTTTCTTTGTGAAGTTTATCTTATGGGGCATCCTAACGGCTTTGGCCTATCACATTGCAGGTGGCATTCGTCACTTACTAATGGATCTTGGTCATTTCGAAGAGCTGGAATCTGGCGCGATGAGCGCTAAGGTTGCATTCGCAGCAACAGCCGTTCTGTCTCTACTGGCGGGGGTAATGGTATGGTAAAACACATTTCATCTTTTGGTCGTAATGGTGTGCACGATTTCTTATTGATTCGTGCGACTGCAATCATTATGACGCTTTACACTATCTATCTGGTTAGCTTCTGTGCTTTCACAGATATTTCTTACGTATCTTGGACCCAGTTCTTTGGTGGTACATTCACTAAAGTGTTTACAATGCTGGCGCTTGTATCTGTTCTAATTCACGCGTGGATTGGTTTATGGCAGGTACTGACTGATTACATCAAGTGCGCCAAGCTTCGTGGTGGCCTACAGCTAGCTATCATTGCTGTATTGTTCGGTTACTTCTTCTCTGGTCTATTTATTCTGTGGGGTGCGTAAGTGTCTATTCCAGTTCGCGAATTTGATGCCGTAGTAATCGGCGCTGGTGGTGCAGGCATGCGCGCTGCACTGCAAATCTCTGAGCAAGGCCTATCTTGTGCATTGCTTTCTAAAGTATTTCCAACTCGTTCACACACTGTTTCTGCACAAGGTGGTATCACGGTTGCGCTAGGTAATGCGCACGAAGATCACTGGGAACAGCATATGTACGATACCGTTAAAGGTTCCGACTATATTGGTGACCAAGACGCAATCGAATACATGTGTAAAAACGGACCAGAGTCAGTGATTGAATTAGAGAAAATGGGTCTCCCATTCTCTCGCTTTGACAATGGTAGAATCTACCAACGTCCGTTTGGCGGACAGTCGAAGAACTTCGGTGGTGAGCAAGCAGCACGTACAGCTGCGGCGGCTGACCGTACAGGTCACGCTCTACTTCACACGCTATACCAACAAAACGTTAAGCACAAAACAACTATCTTCTCAGAGTGGTATGCACTCGACCTAGTTAAGAATGAAGATGGCGCAGTTCTTGGCTGTACAGCCCTTTGTATGGAAACGGGCGAAGTTTGTTACTTCAAATCGAAAGCAACCATTCTGGCGACAGGTGGTGCTGGCCGTATTTACGCTTCAACAACTAACGCTCACATCAACACGGGTGATGGCGTTGGTATGGCACTACGCGCTGGCGTTCCAATGCAAGATATGGAAATGTGGCAGTTCCACCCAACAGGTATCGCTGGAGCCGGTGTTCTGGTAACTGAAGGTTGTCGTGGTGAAGGTGGTTATCTACTGAATAAAGACGGTGAACGCTTCATGGAGCGTTACGCACCAAACGCGAAAGACCTTGCTGGTCGTGATGTTGTTGCTCGTTCAATGATGATCGAAATCCGTGAAGGTCGCGGCTGCGATGGCCCTTGGGGTCCTCACATTAAACTGAAACTGGATCACCTAGGTAAAGAGACACTTGAGTCGCGCCTGCCGGGTGTTTGTGAGCTATCTCGTACCTTTGCTCACGTAGATCCAGTGAAAGAGCCAATTCCGGTAATCCCGACTTGTCACTACATGATGGGTGGCATTCCAACTCAAGTCTCTGGTCAGGCTATTAAGCAAGATGAAGCGGGCGCTGATGTTGAAGTTCAAGGTCTATTTGCTTGTGGTGAGATCGCATCAGTATCTGTTCACGGTGCAAACCGCCTAGGTGGTAACTCTTTACTAGACTTAGTTGTATTTGGTCGCGCTACAGGTCTACACCTTGGTGAAACACTTGCTAAGCAAGCTGAAGCTAAGCCAGCAACGGAAGCTGACATTGAGCGTTCACTAGAGCGCTACAACCGTTGGGAAAATAGCACTGAAGGCGAAGATCCAGCGCAAATTCGCAAAGATCTGCAACAATGTATGCAGAACAACTTCTCGGTATTCCGTGAAGGCGATGCAATGGCAAAAGGTCTAGAAGAGCTAAAAGTTATTCGTGAGCGCCTGAAGAATGCTCACCTTTCTGATAAGTCGACCGAGTTCAACACCCAGCGTATTGAGTGTTTAGAGCTAGAAAACTTGATGGAAACTGCTTATGCAACGGCTGTTGCGGCTAATTACCGTACAGAAAGTCGCGGTGCACACGCTCGCTTTGATTTCCCAGACCGTGATGATGAGCAGTGGCTATGCCACTCAATCTATAATCCGGACAATGAAGCTATGACAAAGCGTGGTGTAAACATGGAGCCAATCCATCGTGAAGCATTCCCGCCGAAAGCACGTACGTACTAGGGAGAGGAGGATAATATTATGAAACTGAATTTCTCTTTGTATCGCTACAATCCGGATGTCGATCAAAAGCCATACATGAAGGACTACACGCTGGAAGTAGAAGAAGGATCAGACATGATGCTTCTAGATGCGTTGATTCTGCTAAAAGAGCAAGATCCAACGATCTCTTTCCGTCGTTCTTGTCGTGAGGGCGTATGTGGCTCAGATGGTCTAAACATGAACGGTAAGAATGGCCTGGCTTGTATTACACCACTTTCTGCATTAAGCGGTGACAAGATAGTCATCCGTCCACTGCCTGGTTTGCCTGTTGTGCGAGATCTTATCGTTGACATGACACAGTTCTACGATAACTATGCGAAAGTTAAGCCATTCTTGATTGATGACGGCGCGCTGCCACCATCACGAGAGAACCTGCAAACGCCTGATGAGCGTGCACATTTAGATGGTTTATATGAATGTATTATGTGTGCATGTTGTACGACGTCATGCCCATCATTCTGGTGGAATCCAGATAAATTTATCGGTCCTGCAGGTCTTCTTGCGGCGTATCGTTGGCTAATTGATAGCCGTGATACAGCGACAGATGAACGTTTGTCAAATCTTGATGATGCATTTAGCGTTTTCCGTTGCCATGGCATCATGAATTGTGTAAGTGTTTGTCCTAAGGGACTAAATCCAACGAAGGCAATCGGTCATATTAAGACGATGCTAGTAAACCGTTCGATTTAATTAACAAAAAATTGCCGACCCACTCTGGGTCGGCTCTTAATAGCTCGGCGTAAGACCGAAGCAAACGTGAAAACTACTGGTTAAGGGAAAATATGCACAACGGCGTGATGAAGGCGTGGCTCGAGTCTTCACACTTGGCTGGCGCCAATGCAACGTATGTAGAGGACCTCTACGAACTGTATCTAAGTGATCCCGATCTGGTAAGTGAGGAGTGGAAACGTGTTTTTGATGGCTTGCCTAAGCCTTCAGAAGAGGTGGTTGATCAACCCCATTCACGTGTCCGTGACTACTTCCGACGACTCGCTCAAGAAACAAAGCATTACAATGTCCAAGTTAGTGATCCTGATGTCGACGCTAAACAGGTAAAAGTACTTCAATTAATCAATGCTTACCGCTTTCGTGGTCATGAAGCGGCACAGCTTGACCCTCTAGGTTTATGGCAACGCCCACCAGTGGCGGAGCTAGATCCTGCATTCCACAATCTTACCGAAGACGATCTAGAAGAGACTTTCAACGTGGGTTCTTTTGCTATTGGCAAAGACACCATGCAATTGAAAGACATCCACTCGTCACTGAACAAAATTTACTGTGGCTCTATCGGTGCTGAATATATGCACATGACAGACACTGAGCAAAAACGTTGGATCCAGCAGCGTTTAGAGTCAGTGGTCGGTCAGCCGTCATTCAGCAAAGAAGAAAAACAAGAATTCCTCGAAGAGCTAACAGCAGCAGAAGGTTTAGAGCGCTATCTTGGTGCGAAATTCCCAGGTGCGAAGCGTTTCTCTCTAGAAGGTGGTGATGCCCTAATCCCTATGACGAAAGAGTTAATTCGTCATGCGGGTAAGAGCGGTATGCGCGAAGTCGTGATTGGTATGGCACACCGTGGTCGTCTGAACATGCTTGTGAACGTACTTGGTAAGAAGCCACAAGATCTATTTGATGAGTTTGCTGGTAAACATGACGACACTTGGGGTACAGGTGACGTTAAGTACCACCAAGGCTTCTCAGCAGACTTCGCGACACCAGGTGGTGATGTTCACTTAGCACTTGCGTTTAACCCGTCTCACCTTGAGATCGTTAACCCTGTAGTTATCGGTTCGGTGCGCGCGCGTCAAGATCGTTTAGGTGATACAGAAGGTAGTACCGTTCTTCCAATTACCATTCACGGTGACTCTGCGATCGCAGGTCAGGGTGTTGTTGCTGAAACATTTAACATGTCTCAGGCACGTGGTTTCCGTGTAGGTGGTACGGTTCGCATCGTTGTAAATAACCAAGTTGGCTTTACTACATCTAACCCGACCGACACACGTTCGACTATGTACTGTACCGATATCGCTAAGATGGTTCAGGCACCAATTTTCCACGTTAATGCTGATGATCCAGAAGCGGTTGCTTTTGTCACTCGTATTGCGCTGGATTACCGTAACGAATTTAAACGTGATGTTGTGATTGACTTGGTTTGTTACCGTCGTCATGGTCACAACGAAGCGGATGAGCCAAACGCGACTCAGCCGTTGATGTACCAAAAAATCAAGAAACACCCAACTCCGCGTAAGCTTTATGCTGACGTGCTGATTGAACGTGGTGATTTTGGTATTGATACTGCGACCCAGTATGTCAATGAATACCGTGATGCATTAGATCGCGGTGAAGTCGTGGTTAAAGAATGGCGCCCGATGGCGTTGCACTCAGTAGACTGGTCTCCATACCTTGGGCACGACTGGGATACGGAATGGAATAGCCAATTCGATACTAAGCGTTTACTAGAGCTTGGTCAGCGTCTGTGTACTTACCCTGAAAGTCACAAGCTGCAAAGTCGAGTGAACAAGCTTTACAACGATCGTACAGCGATGTTGAGCGGTGAAAAAGCGATTGACTGGGGTATGGCTGAAACTTTGGCTTACGCAACTCTGGTTGACGATGGCAAGCGCATTCGTATTTCTGGTCAAGACTCTGGTCGTGGTACTTTCTTCCACCGCCACTCAGTTTTGCACAACCAAAATGACGCGAGCACTTTTGTTCCGCTAGCAAATATTCACGACAAGCAAGGCCCATTTGAAGTCTTTGACTCTGTTCTATCTGAAGAAGCAGTACTGGCATTTGAGTACGGTTACGCGACAGCAGAACCAAGTGGCCTAACTATTTGGGAAGCGCAGTTTGGTGATTTTGCCAACGGTGCTCAAGTAGTGATTGACCAGTTTATTTCATCAGGTGAGCAAAAATGGGCACGTTTATGTGGTCTGACAATGCTTCTTCCTCATGGTTATGAAGGTCAAGGCCCAGAGCACTCATCAGCTCGCCTAGAACGTTACCTACAGCTTTGTGCTGAGCAAAACATGCAGGTTGTTGTGCCTTCTACTCCAGCTCAGGTATACCACATGATTCGTCGCCAGGTTGTAAGACCTATGCGTCGTCCACTTGTGGTGATGTCTCCTAAATCATTGCTGCGTCACCCGCTATGTACTTCAACAATTGAAGACCTAGCTGAGGGCACATTCCAAGCGGCAATTGGTGAAATTGACAACCTAGAAGCTGCGAAAGTGAAACGCGTGGTTTTCTGTTCAGGTAAAGTTTACTTCGATCTGCTAGAGCAGCGTCGTAACAATGAACAAGATGATGTGGCGATTGTTCGTATCGAGCAGCTTTATCCATTCCCTCTTGAGGAAGTAAAAGCCGCTATCGAGCAATACACTAACGTTGAAGATTACGTTTGGTGTCAAGAAGAGCCGCAAAACCAAGGCGCTTGGTACTCTAGCCAACACAACTTCCGTGCTGCAATCCCAGCCGGCGCTGATCTGAAATACGCTGGTCGCCCAGCTTCAGCATCACCTGCAGTAGGCTACATGTCAGTACACTTGAAACAACAAAAAGCGCTAGTTGATGATGCGCTTAACGTGAATACAAAAACTTCGGACTAAGAACTAGAAGTTAAAGGAAGAAACAGATATGACAATTGAAATTCTGGTTCCAGATTTACCTGAATCGGTTGCTGACGCAACAGTCGCAACATGGCACAAACAACCTGGTGACGCAGTAGAGCGTGACGAGGTTCTAGTAGATATCGAAACGGATAAAGTGGTTCTTGAAGTACCTGCTCCAGAAGCGGGCGTTCTAGAAGCCATCATCGAAGAAGAAGGTGCAACCGTACTTTCAAAGCAGCTAATCGCTAAGCTTAAGCCGGGTGCTGTTGCAGGTGAGCCGACTAAAGACACGACTGAAGAGTCTGAAGCGTCTCCTGATAAGCGTCATAAAGCTTCGCTAACAGAAGAAAGCAACGATGCACTAAGTCCAGCAGTTCGCCGCCTACTAGGTGAGCACGGTCTAGAAGCGAGCCAAGTGAAAGGCACTGGTGTTGGCGGTCGTATCACACGTGAAGATATCGAAGCGCACCTTGCTAAGGCGAAAGAAGCGCCGAAAGCCGATGCTCCGGCAGCAGTTGAAGCACCAGCTACAGCGCGTAGCCAAAAGCGTGTTCCAATGACTCGTCTACGTAAAACAGTTGCAAATCGTCTTCTTGAAGCGAAGAACAACACTGCAATGTTGACTACGTTTAACGAAGTGAACATGAAGCCAATCATGGACCTTCGTAAGCAGTACAAAGACCAGTTCGAAGAGCGCCACGGTATTCGTCTAGGCTTTATGTCTTTCTACGTGAAAGCGGTAACAGAAGCACTGAAACGTTACCCTGAAGTCAACGCGTCTATCGACGGTGATGACATCGTTTACCACAACTACTTTGACATCAGCATGGCTGTTTCGACGCCACGTGGTCTAGTGACACCAGTACTAAAAGACTGTGACACTTTAGGTTTCGCTGATGTTGAAAAAGGCATCAAAGAGCTAGCAATCAAAGGCCGTGACGGCAAGCTAACTGTTGATGAACTAATGGGTGGTAACTTCACTATCACTAACGGTGGCGTATTCGGTTCTCTAATGTCTACGCCTATCATCAACCCACCTCAATCGGCAATTCTTGGTATGCATAAGATCCAAGAGCGTCCAATGGCGGTGGATGGCAAGGTTGAAATCCTGCCTATGATGTACCTAGCGTTGTCTTACGATCACCGTCTAATCGATGGTCGTGAGTCTGTGGGCTTCCTAGTAACGATTAAAGAGCTACTAGAAGATCCAGCGCGTCTGCTATTAGACGTTTAATATCGCTAAAACGTCTAGCGGCCGTTGGTGGCTAGACGTTCGATAGTTTTCAAGGCTAGACTGGCTCAACTGTCTGGCCTTCACTTGAATCTTATCTACCTGCACAGCGAGATAAGATTGATTTGAGAAGACCCTACAGACGTCCGCTGACATGGCGGCGTTATGGAAATAATAATCCCTACAAGGGAAAATAAACGGAATATCAAAATGAATTTGCATGAATACCAAGCCAAACAGCTGTTTGCAGAATTCGGTTTGCCTGTACCGGAAGGTTACGCGTGTGATACACCACAAGAAGCTTTTGAAGCTGCAGGTCGTATCTCTACAGAGAAGAAAGTCGTTAAATGTCAGGTTCACGCAGGTGGACGTGGTAAAGCGGGTGGCGTTGAGCTGCACGATACTAAAGATGGCGTTAAAGAGTTTGCACAAAAGTGGCTAGGTAAAAACCTAGTGACTTACCAAACAGATGCAAATGGTCAGCCTGTGACTAAAATCCTAGTTGAAGAAGCATCAAACATTGCTAACGAACTTTACCTAGGTGCGGTTGTAGACCGTGCAACGCGTAAAGTTGTATTCATGGCATCGACTGAAGGTGGTGTTGAAATCGAGAAAGTTGCAGAAGAGACTCCAGAGTTGATTCACAAAGCAGCTATCGATCCACTTGTTGGTCCTCAAGCTTATCAAGGCCGTGAGCTAGCATTCAAGCTAGGTCTTGAAGGCGATCAAATCAAACAGTTTGTTAAGATCTTCATGGGTCTTGGCAACATGTTCTCTCAGTACGATTTAGCGCTACTAGAGATCAACCCTCTTGTTATTACTGGCGAAGGCAACCTGCTATGTCTAGACGGTAAGATCAACATCGATTCTAACGCTATGTACCGTCAGCCTAAGCTGCGTGAAATGCACGATCCTTCGCAAGAAGACGAGCGTGAAGCACATGCAGCTCAGTGGGAACTGAACTACGTAGCACTAGACGGCAACGTTGGCTGTATGGTTAACGGTGCAGGCCTAGCAATGGGTACGATGGATATCGTAAACCTACACGGTGGCAAGCCAGCTAACTTCCTAGATGTAGGTGGCGGCGCAACGAAAGAGCGTGTAGCAGAAGCATTCAAGATCATCCTATCTGATGACAATGTAAAAGCAGTACTAGTTAACATCTTCGGTGGTATCGTTCGCTGTGACATGATCGCTGAAGGTATTATCGGTGCGGTTAAAGAGGTAGGCGTAAGCGTACCAGTAGTTGTTCGTCTGGAAGGTACTAACGCAGACCTAGGTCGCGAAGTTCTTGCTAATTCTGATGTTGATATCATTGCAGCTGAGTCGCTAACTGACGCAGCTCAGAAAGTTGTTGCTGCTGCGGAGGGCAAATAATGTCTGTACTAATTAATAAAGACACGAAAGTAATCTGTCAGGGTTTCACTGGTGGTCAAGGTACTTTCCACTCTGAGCAAGCGATCGCATACGGTACGCAGATGGTTGGTGGTGTTTCTCCAGGTAAAGGTGGTCAAACTCACCTTGGTCTACCTGTGTTTAACACAGTACGTGAAGCCGTAGAAGCAACTGGCGCGACAGCAACAGTAATCTACGTTCCTGCTCCTTTCTGTAAAGACGCTATCCTAGAAGCGATTGACGCGGGCATCGAGCTGATCGTGACAATCACTGAAGGTATCCCTACAACGGATATGATCGACGTGAAAGTGAAGCTAGAAGAAACTGGCGTTCGTATGATCGGTCCTAACTGTCCAGGTCTTATAACTCCAGACGAGTGTAAGATTGGTATCATGCCTGGTCACATCCACAAGAAGGGTAAAGTTGGTATCGTTTCTCGCTCTGGTACACTAACGTACGAAGCGGTTAAGCAGACTACAGATGAAGGCTTTGGTCAGTCTACTTGTGTTGGTATCGGTGGTGACCCAATTCCAGGTTCAAACTTCATTGATATCCTAAAACTGTTCCAAGAAGATCCAGAAACAGAAGCAATCGTAATGATTGGTGAGATCGGTGGTACAGCTGAAGAAGAAGCAGCAGCATTCATCAAAGAGAACGTGACTAAGCCAGTAGTTTCTTACATCGCTGGTGTAACAGCTCCTCCTGGTAAGCGTATGGGTCACGCGGGTGCAATCATCTCTGGTGGTAAAGGTACTGCGGAAGACAAGTTTGCTGCACTAGAAGCAGCAGGCGTTAAGACGGTTAAGTCTCTTGCAGACATCGGTAAAGGTCTACGCGAGATCACAGGTTGGTAATTTAGCCAATTGTTGTAAAGAAGGCTTGGTATTCGCCAAGCCTTTTGTTTTTTTGCTCTCCAAATATTTGTCATTCCTTAGAACGACGAAGGAGAGAGTAAGAAGACTCTTCTTGTTTTCGACTCGCTTTAAGAGATCCCCAACTCGTTCGTACCTCACTCTTGAGGATGACGTTGTTCGTCATGGTGTTGTGGCGGTGAACTAGATATGTCATTCCTTAGAGCGACGAAGGAGAGAGTAAGGAATCTCTTCTTGTTTTCGACTCGCTTTAAGAGATCCCCAACTCATTCGTATCTCCCTCTTGAGAATGACGGATAGAACGGGCGTCCAGTAGATTAAAGTCCTAATTTGCTCTCCAAGGCTGCTATGCGCTGATTCAACTGCGCAACCTCTTGTTCCAACTGCTTTATACGATCCTGATCGTTTGATTCAGTTTTCGCTGCGACTTCAACTTTTGGTACACGGTTAGAACTCTTCCAGCTTTTTAAGGTAGTGATTAAAGCAGGCATCGGGACAGAGGTACTCAAGCGCGCTTTGACCAAGGCTACAGTCGGCTCCTTTCCTTCTGCGTGTAATTGTTCAAGGATATCTTTTAGCTCTTGGCTAACATCTTGAGTAAGCATAAAACCTCCATTGTGTTGTGTTCACCAATAATACTGAGCTTAGCAATAATTGACTAATGGAAAATTAAGAAATGGTGTGTGCGAGATTTCTCACAAGTGATGTAAGACAAAGTGCGTTTTAAACACGGAAATAGCCTCCAGTGTTTCTTTATCTATCTGATATATAATAGTTTTCTGTTTTGTTTCTAACTTGTTTCAATAATAGTTTGCTTTGATGGCATTGTCTTAAAGGCGAATTCGAGTAAATTAGAGGGTGTCGGAAGGATGCTGACACGGAACAGGAAATACCAAGGATTGGGAATCTTCAGGATGAAGATTGGTTGACGAGGAACGTTGATCAAGCATGGAGCGAAAGGACATTGTAAGGATACGTTCGCTAACAGGATGTTAGTGGCAAGGATGACAATGGACACCTCTAGGATGAGGCTAGGACAGTATCAGGATGATACAAAGGACACCGCTCAAGGAACAAGTGATGTGGAGCTGACGAGGATTGTTAGCTATCAGGACGATTAGGACACCGCTAGGAAGGCGAAGGCAGGATTTTACTGAAGGATTCAGTAACTATTAAGGAAGATGCATGGAGCGCCTTTTGTAGCCGGATTGCTGCGAGTAAGACTATAGCCCCGATACTAACGTATCGGGGCTTTTCTTAGATCTCACCTTTATAAAAAACTCTAACAACAACGTTCAAAAAACTACCTAGATCAATAAAGGTTTTTAAAAGTTGGTTTAACTTTTCGGCTTTGTTTTACAAGACAATTTTGGCTGCTAACAAGGATGTGTCATGACTATAGTGACTCGCCGTGCGTTATTGGTTCCCTATAACGACTCATTACAATCTGAATTTTTGATGCTCAACTGCTGTGCCATCAATCGCGCTCAGATGAACGGTGCCCATACGGTGTCGTCTGCAAAGAAACTATTTGAAAAAGTCCTGAATGACCGCAATATCTATGCTATGGCGGTGTTAGATAGCCATACTCGCGACTTTATCGGTCATGTGTTTATCTCAGACCTAGATAGCCAGCCAGAGCTCGGATACATTTTCGATAAAGACTATTGGGGCAGAGGTATTGCAAGTGAAGTGTTGCAAGCGTTTTTCCCTAAAGCAGTCAGAGATTTAAATCTAGATAGGGTACTAGCGACAGCCAATGTAGGTCACGAACCGTCGGTACGCATACTGCAAAAGCTAGGTTTCAAGCTAAATGCACACAAGAAAGATACATTTGGTCCGTATGATGAGTATCTGTTTACATCCGATGTGGTGGAAGCTCAACCTTTGCTAGTCGGAAACCTTGCATAAAGATTCGGCCTTGATAGCAGTCATCGCCAAGTGAAGAAAATTCAAATTGATAAACAGAATGCCAACGCCAGACACCGTCTGGCGTTTTTAGTTTATGACCTTTAAGTGCAACGCTCAGTAGCTGTAAGTCGAGCTCTTTGCATTTACGAGCCGCAATGGTTTTAGCGAGTTCTGCTTGGCGGCGTTGTTGCCAAAACACAAGACAGACAATTGCGAGTCCGAGTATGGCAAAAAGGTCATGAATCATAGTTACGCCTTCGCTGCTTGTTGAAGGTTGATTAACGCTTTTGCTAGCTCTTCAGAAGGGCTGGAGTGAAGCAGCGGCAGCAGAATCATTCGTAACTCGGGCAGCATGACAAGATCGGCAAAAAGCTGGTTGAAGAGTGCTTGATTCCCCGTCTGTGCCAACCTGAGTAGAAATTGCTCGGCTATTTTCGCATCTCTTAGCCAATGCCAGCTGCGCCCTGCAACACCAATTAACACCTCTTGATGGCTTAAGCGCGGTGAAGCGAGTACTTGGCTAATAATTGGCAGCGTGAGCGGCTGTGGTGCGCCAGATAACGCGCGCAGCAATGCAGACAGCAGGAATAGGTCCGGTTCGTTGCTATCAACTTGCTGTTGAGCCATTTCAGCTAGGCGCTGCGCTAATTTTTGCGGCAAATCGGTATGTTCTAGAGCGCCGAGTAGGGCGTAGAGAGGTTCGTTAGGCAGGTGCGGCAACGCTTTTCTAACATTAACACCATTTTGTTCCTGCCCTAAGCGTGCACAGATATCTGTGACTCCTTGTAAGCCAACGGTATGCCACTTATCCCACTCTAAACCGCCAGAGAAGTAGTGCTGAGCATGCTCGTAATATTGGCTGCATGGCAGGTTCAATTCAGCGCGAATTTGGCTATGGAAAACGGCCATCTTATCTTCGGCAGGTTTGAAGGTGTACGGGTTATTAGATAGCTTTTGCTGCTGCTCTTCACTCATCTCTTGATTTAAGCGCGTTCCCATTGCTTCAATCACATACTTGATGAAGTTACCCACATCGGCTTGCTTGAGTAAGCCGCGCTCGTCCAATTCAAACTTTAGAAACCATATCCACGGCTGTTGCTCTTGGTTCCAATAAGCAATCGCCAAGTGGGCCTTACGCTGCATTGGGTAAGGGTAAGGTTGCTGACCTTTTTCAACATCGACGAAGACTTTATTTTCAACCTTCTTGATTCGGCGACCAAGATCAAACACTTGATACTGACAGTCACTGTTGGTCAACAATTGGGTAAGGGTATGAATGGTTTCCATTGGAGAATTGTCCTAACTTTCTTTCCTCTATAAATGGTACCCTTAGGGCAATTTTCAAGGTCAGTAACAAAGATAAATGACAAAAGAGAAACAATTAGCCGCACTGATTGACCGTTTAGAGCTTGCCATGAAGCAACTTGAACTATGGTGCTCAGAACAACCCAGCGAACAAGCGTTGGCAAGCCAACAGCCATTCGCACTCGATACCTTAGAGCCACAAGTGTGGTTGCAATGGGTATTCATTAGCAGAATGCGAGTGATGCTAGAGCAAAAACAACCATTACCAAGTGGCTTTTCGTTGTCGCCCTATTTTGAAGAGTGTTGGAAAGAGCAATCTAGCTTGCACCCAATTATAGCGATATTACGTCAGATAGATGAGGAGTACCGTTGATGCTAGAGATAGTGTATCAAGATGAGTATTTTGTCGCGGTAAACAAACCTGCTGGCATGTTAGTTCACCGTAGTTGGTTAGATAAACACGAAACTCAATTTGTCATGCAGACCTTACGTGATCAGATAGGGCAGCATGTTTTCCCACTGCATCGACTCGATCGTCCTACATCCGGTGTGTTGATTTTTGCCCTGTCGAGCGAGGTCGCTTCTCAGGTGATGCCGATGTTTGCCAATCATGAAATGGAAAAAACGTATCACGCTATTGTCCGTGGCTGGATTGAAGAAGCGGCGCGTTTGGATTATCCGCTGAAAGTAGAGTTGGATAAAATTGCCGATAAGCACGCTAGCCAAGAGAAAGAAGCTCAGGAGGCGATCACCGATTACCAACCTGTTGCGAAAGTCGAAATTCCTCACTCTATCGGTAAGTTTCCGACGACACGTTATTGCTTGATGGAGATGAAGCCATTAACGGGGCGAAAACATCAGCTAAGACGTCATATGGCGCACTTAAGGCACCCAATTGTGGGAGATACCACTCATGGTGATGGTAAGCACAATAAGCTATTTCGAGAGATCTATGATTCACACCGATTGTTACTTCATGCCTCTAGCTTGAAGTTTGTTCATCCGTTTACCGGACAAGAACTTTTGATTAAAGCGGGTGTTGATGAAACTTGGCAGAGACTCTGTGCAGAGTTTAGTTGGGATATTCCGCAGTCGTAGAGAAAATAAACCGTCACTTTATTGCAAAGTGACGGTTGAAAAGCTGATATTACTTACAGTAAACACGCGCTTCACGAGGAGTGTAGATACCGAATGTGATTGTGCTGAATACGATATCTTTGAAAGTTTGCTGCGTTTCTACTTTAGCCACTTTATCTGCTGCGCCACATACTTGTGTTGCGTCGATTTGCTTGCTTTGACCGATACCGCTCACAAAGAAGTGATGAGTTTTTAGTTCTGTCGCTTCATTTGTTTCTTGCGCTGGTGATACAACGAACGTTTGTTGTGCACAGCCAGATGCCAATAGACTGATTGCCGCTGCGATGACAAGCTTTTTCATAACTCTTTCCTTAACTATTATAATTGGACTCAAATCGGCAAGCGTTCTGATTAACCTGCCGAGTGCAGTGTAACAAGTTTCTTATAAAATTGTATGTATTGAGTTTGTGTTTATTTGTCATGTGATTGATTTTTGTGATAACAATCGGGATCAGTCGATGTTTAGATAACGGACTGAGGCAGGTAATAAAAAACCCTCCGAAGAGGGTTTTATCAATAACAATTCAAGCTATAGTCTATTTGGCGAGGTAATCACGAATAGACTGTTCAATACCTACAGCATCAAGACCTAGCTCCTGATGAAGTTCTTCTTGGGTACCTTGGGCGATGAATTTATCTGGTAAGCCTAGGTTTAGCACTGGCTTAATGATCTTTTCTCGCATCATAAACTCGATGACACCTGCACCTGCGCCGCCTGCAATGGCATTCTCTTCTAGCGTAACCAGCACATCATGTTCATCTGCGAGTTGCTTAATAAGCGCTTCATCAAGTGGTTTAACAAAACGCATATCAGCGACGGTTGCGTTGAGTGCGTCTGCTGCTTGTTGACCACTGTCTAAGAAGGTGCCAAAGTTCAGAATAGCCACTTTTTCACCTTGGCGGACAATGCGCCCTTTACCGATTTCTAGCGCGGTGAAATCCTGTTTGATCTCTGCACCTGTCCCAGTTCCACGTGGGTAACGAACCGCAGATGGACCAGTATGTTTATGGCCCGTATATAGCATCTGACGGCACTCATTTTCGTCACTTGGTGCCATGATGACCATGTTCGGGATACAGCGCATAAAGCTAAGATCGAACGCGCCTTGGTGCGTCTGACCATCAGCACCAACAAGACCTGCTCGGTCAATCGCGAACATGACAGGTAAGTCCATGATCGCAACATCATGAATGAGCTGATCATAACCACGCTGCAAGAAGGTCGAGTAGATAGCCACTATAGGGTGGTCACCTGCGATGGCCATACCTGTCGCTAACGTCACGGCGTGTTGCTCTGCGATTGCGACGTCAAAATATTGCTCTGGATACTCTTTAGAGAATCGAACCATACCTGAGCCTTCACGCATCGCAGGCGTAATGGCCATCAGTTTTGGATCTTGCGCAGCCATATCACAGAGAAAATCACCAAAAATCTTCGAGTAACTCGGTTTTCCACCGCTGCTCTTAGGCAGTGAAGTATGGCTAGGGTCAAACTTAGGGACACCGTGGTAGCCGATCGGATCTTTTTCCGCTGGCTCATAACCTTTGCCCTTTTTGGTCATGATGTGTAAGAACTGCGGACCTTTTAGCTCGCGCATGTTCTTGAGCGTTTTAACTAGCTCGTTTACATCATGGCCGTCGACTGGGCCAATGTAGTTAAAACCAAGCTCTTCAAATAAAGTTCCTGGGACAACCATGCCTTTAAGGTGCTCTTCAGTGCGACGAACCAACTCTTTAATCGGTGGTACACCTGAAAGCACTTTTTTACCACCTTCACGAATCGAGGTGTATAAGCTACCAGAGAGCACTTGAGCAAGATGGTTGTTAAGCGCGCCTACGTTTTCTGAAATCGACATTTCGTTGTCGTTAAGAATCACCAGCATATCAGGATGCACATCACCAGCGTGGTTCATCGCTTCAAATGCCATACCCGCTGTAATTGCACCATCACCAATCACGCTAACCACTTTACGGTTTTGCTCTTCTTTACCCGCGCTGATTGCCATGCCCAGTGCCGCGCTGATTGAAGTGGATGAGTGACCGACCGATAATGTGTCGTACTCACTCTCTTCACGCCAAGGGAAAGGGTGCAATCCATCTTTTTGACGGATAGTCGACATTTGGTCACGGCGACCCGTCAGGATTTTATGCGGGTATGCTTGATGGCCAACATCCCAAACCAGTTGGTCAAATGGAGTGTTGTAGACGTAATGCAGAGCAACGGTAAGCTCAACGGTTCCTAAACCTGATGCGAGGTGACCGCTCGACTGACTTACTGAATTCAATAAGTAGGTGCGTAGTTCATCACACAGTTTAGGTAGTACTTCTTTTGGAAGACTACGTAGCTCGTCAGGTGTATCTGCTAAAGCCAGTGTTGGATATTTCGAAATATCAAGAGTCATATAAAAATGCGCGCTTATAGTGTTAGTTCTTGCGCTCGACGACGTATCGGGCGAACTCTTCGAGTAACTTTGTATTGTATGGGATTGCTTCCAAAGCTTGAAGGGCTTCGTTTAACAGAGTGTGAGCTTTGTTAATAGCTCCGTCCAATCCAAGCAGCGCTGGATAGGTGCTTTTGTTTAATTCTTGGTCAGAACCTTGAGGTTTGCCCAATGTTTCGGTATCGCTGATGATATCTAAAATATCGTCTTGAACCTGAAACGCGAGACCAATTGCATCAGCGAACGTATCAAGTTGAGGCATCACCTCTAACCCTTTTTCTCCGGCGGCAAGAGCGCCAAGACGAATCGCTGATTTCATCAATGCGCCAGTCTTATTACGGTGAATGGCTTCTAACTCTTGCAGCGAAACTTGTTTGTTCTCAGCCGCAAGGTCAAGAGCTTGACCCATACACATCCCATTGGCACCTGATGCATCGGCAAGTACTTGCACCATCTTTATACGGTTGTTTTCAGCGTTAGGGTTCACACGGCCCTCCGCCAGAATCGTAAAGGCTAAGGTTTGCAGTGCGTCGCCAGTGAGAATAGCGGTCGCTTCATCGAACTTAACATGACAGGTGGCTTGCCCACGGCGTAGCTCATCGTCATCCATTGCAGGGAGATCATCGTGGATAAGAGAGTACGCATGGATACATTCTACGGCAGACGCCGGAGTATCTAGATCATCAAGTTCGCAACCGAGCATTTGACCTGTGATATAGACAAGAAATGGTCGTGCGCGTTTGCCCCCAAGCAATAAGCCGTAACGCATGGCTTCGATAAGGGGCAGATTTTGGTGTGGCAGTGCTTGCAGCCAGTGTTCAAGCTGAGCATTGTTTCGCTGTTGAAGTGAGGTTAATGCCTCATGCATGGCAGACATCTTCTATAAATTATTGTTCAGGCTGAGCGTTAAAATCAGAGAGTGGAGATTCATCATCATTTTGTAACAAGATGCTGACACGTTGTTCTGCGTCGCTCAGTTTAGATTGTCCTGAACGAGCAAGGGCAATGCCGCGCTCGAATTTTTTCAACGCATCTTCTAGTGCTAAATCACCATTTTCGAGGTTTTCAACGATCACATCGAGCTCTTCGATGGTCGCCTCAAAGGTCATGTTTTCTGGTTTCTTGCTCGCCATAACTATTCTACCGAGATAAAGATGCACGAAAGTTACCTTAGCCGATAATGATGGTCAAATTTAACCGAGTAAATTTGTCAGAAAAATCGAGCTTGTACGGTCATATTCTGCGCAGGTACTCAATATAGGGCTAAAGTCTAGTAGGTGTCTGTTACTCAGCATCTATATTTATGTGAGTACAGTACCAATAAAATACTAAAGATCTTAAGATGTTGCCGATATAATTTGTTAGAAGCTTAAAGATAGCATGAGGAGTGCTCTGTGGATTTAGCAACGCTGGTAGGACTGATTGGCGGTTTTGCTTTCGTCATCATGGCAATGATACTGGGCGGAAGCATCATGATGTTCATCGACGTAACGTCGATTCTTATCGTGGTGGGTGGCTCTACCTTCGTAGTGTTGATGAAGTTCACTATGGGACAGTTCTTTGGTGCAGCCAAAATCGCTGGTAAAGCGTTTATGTTTAAAGCGGATGAACCAGAAGACTTGATTGCTAAAGTGGTCGAAATGGCGGATGCAGCGCGTAAAGGTGGCTTTCTTGCACTAGAAGAGATGGAAATCACCAATAGCTTCATGCAAAAGGGTATCGACTTGCTGGTGGACGGCCACGATGCTGATGTAGTTCGCGCGGCACTACAAAAAGATATCGCGCTAACAGATGAGCGACACGACTTTGGTGCGAGTGTATTTAGAGCCTTTGGTGACGTTGCGCCCGCAATGGGTATGATCGGCACACTGGTTGGTCTGGTTGCCATGCTCTCTAACATGGATGACCCGAAAGCCATCGGTCCTGCAATGGCGGTAGCACTTCTGACTACGCTTTATGGTGCGATCCTATCCAACATGGTGTTCTTCCCAATTGCCGACAAGCTTGCATTACGTCGCGAACAAGAAAAACTCAATCGTCGCCTTATTATGGATGGTGTACTTGCGATTCAAGATGGTCAAAACCCACGTGTTATTGACAGCTATCTGAAGAATTACCTCAATGAAGGTAAGCGTGCCCTTGATGTAGATAACGAGTAAGGTCACTGATATGGAAGAAGAAGAACCAAAATGTCCGCCACCTGGCCTCCCGCTATGGATGGGGACTTTTGCTGACTTAATGTCGCTGTTGATGTGTTTCTTCGTACTACTGCTCTCGTTTTCTGAAATGGATGTACTGAAGTTTAAACAGATCGCCGGCTCAATGAAGTTCGCTTTCGGTGTGCAGAACCGATTGGAAGTGAAAGACATCCCGAAAGGGACAAGTATCATTGCTCAGGAATTTAGACCGGGCCGACCAGAGCCGACGCCTATTGATGTTATCATGCAGCAAACCATTGATATTACTCAGCAGACGCTAGAGTTCCACGAAGGTGAGTCAGACAGAGCGGGTGGTACGCAGCGTGATGAAGGTAAAATGACGGGTGGTCAATCACCGGATACTTCAACGCAAAACAACCAAAACTCTGAGTCAGACAACGAACAGCAACAATCGGCTGAGATGTCTCAAGAGCTTGAAACCTTGATGGAAAGCATTAAGAAAGCGTTGGAGCGTGAGATAGAGCAAGGGGCAATTGAAGTTGAAAATCTAGGTCAGCAGATTGATATCCGCATTCGTGAGAAAGGCGCGTTCCCTGAAGGGTCGGCATTCTTACAACCTAAGTTCCGTCCTCTGGTTCGTCAAATTGCCGATCTAGTCAAAGATATACCGGGAATTATCCGAGTGTCAGGGCATACTGACAATCAACGCATTGACTCTGAGCTCTACCGTTCTAATTGGGATTTATCTGCGCAGCGAGCCGTTTCAGTCGCCCAAGAGATGGAGAAAGTTCGCGGCTTTGATCATCAGCGTCTTCGCGTCAGAGGTATGGCAGATACAGAGCCACTTGGCCCTAACGATACTGAAGCGCAGCGTTCTCGTAACCGCCGGGTTGAGATCAGTATTATGCAAGGGGAAGCGCTGTTAAGCGACGAAGTCCCAGTCATTCAATAAAAGATAAAAAGACGAGCACAAACGCTCGTCTTTTTTATGGTCTTTGCTTCATGTATAATCTTGCGCCCTTAGAGGCAGCACATCGCTGCTAGGCTCAATAGAGCGTGAAAATAGCGAAACAGTTAACTTGTGAAGTGAATTATGAAATTTATCGTAAAGCCCCATCCAGAAATTTTTGTAAAAAGTGAGTCTGTGCGCAAGCGCTTCACAAAGATTCTTGAATGCAATATTCGTAACGTAATCAAGAGTCGTACAGAGTCTGTTGCTGTTTTCAACCGCCGTGACCACATTGAAGTTACAGCGGAAACGGATGAATTCTACAAAGAGACAATCGAAGTATTGACTCATACACCGGGCATCCACCACGTACTTGAAGTGCAGCAGTCAGAGTTCAAAGACTTACACGATATCTTCGAGCAAGTATTGGAACTCAACCGTCCTAACCTTGAAGGCAAAACGTTTGTAGTTCGTGCTAAGCGTCGTGGTAAGCATGATTTCACTTCAATTGAACTAGAGCGTTACGTCGGTGGTGGTCTTAACCAAGCGATCGAAAGCGCTAGCGTAAAACTGCGTAACCCAGATGTGACGGTTAAAGTGGAAGTGGTTAACGAGAAGCTTAACCAAGTGATCAAACGTTACAAAGGTCTTGGTGGCTTCCCTCTTGGTACACAAGAAGATGTGTTGAGCCTTATCTCTGGTGGTTTCGATTCTGGTGTATCGAGCTATCTGCATATAAAACGTGGCTCAAAAGTTCACTACTGTTTCTTTAACCTCGGCGGCCCTGCGCACGAGATTGGTGTTAAACAGGTTTCTCACTACCTGTGGAACAAGTACGGTTCATCGGCAAAAGTACGTTTCATCTCGGTAGACTTTGAACCAGTCGTGGCTGAAATTCTAGAGAAAGTCGATGACGGCCAAATGGGCGTTATCCTTAAGCGTATGTTTATGCGTGCTGCGGGTATGGTGGCTGAGAAGTTTAAGATTGAAGCGCTAGTAACGGGTGAAGCATTAGGTCAGGTATCCAGCCAAACCCTAACAAACCTGCGTCATATCGACAATGTGACAGATACATTGATTCTTCGCCCGCTTATCAACTGGGATAAAGAAGACATCATCAATCTAGCTCGTGATATCGGTACTGAAGATTTCGCTAAGACGATGCCTGAATATTGTGGCGTAATTTCTAAGAAGCCAACGGTTAAAGCGGTTAAAGCGAAACTGGACGCTGAAGAAGAGAAGTTCGACTTTGATATTCTAGAACAGGTTGTTCGTGACGCACGTGTTATGGATATTCGTGATATTGCGAAAGAAACTGAACAAGCTGCACCAGAAGTTGAGCAAGTTCAAGCGGTGGAAGAGCACGCGATCGTACTTGATATCCGCAGCCCTGAAGAAGAAGATGACAATCCACTTGAGATTGATGGCGTTGAAGTGAAACACATTCCATTCTTCAAGCTAGGTACTCAGTTCGGTGATTTAGACCAATCTAAATCTTACCTGCTTTACTGTGACCGTGGCGTGATGAGTCGTCTACAAGCTCTTTATCTTCAAGAGCAAGGCTTTAACAACGTTAAGGTTTACCGCCCGTAGCGAGCACTACATATAGTACTAAAAGCGCAAATCGTTGATTCGGTTTGCGCTTTTTTGTTTGTGGCGAGTGGAATTTGGCGCATAAAAAAACACCGCCATCTAGGCGGTGCTAAATATTTGACAGACAGGTCAAAATAAATACAGGAAGTATATGTTTCGTTTCCTATGGAAACAAAACTGGTAGAAACCTACCGAACTCGAAATACGAGTTTGCAAACACAACATCGCAACAAAAGGTCAATTGATTTAAAGCATAAATCAAGCCGTTCTGACTTCTTGCTGCGGGGTGAAATATAGAATTTCTCTGGTCGTCAGGCAATGGACATTTTATAATGTTTCAGATAAAAAAAACTAATCCAATTTATAGAAGGTCACTATGTCCAGAAGATTGCCTCCTTTGAACTCATTAAAAGTGTTCGAAGCCGCGGCTCGACATCTGAGTTTTACTCGTGCAGCCGAAGAGTTGTTTGTGACTCAAGCTGCCGTCAGTCATCAGATCAAAGCGCTAGAAGAATTCCTTGGCTTAAAACTATTTAGACGCAGAAACCGCTCGTTGCTGCTTACCGAAGAAGGTCAAAGCTACTTTCTTGATATCAAAGATATTTTTACTTCGTTGGCCGAAGCGACCGATAAAGTGCTTGAACGCAGTGAAAAAGGGGCGTTGACCATCAGTTTACCGCCAAGCTTTGCGATTCAATGGTTGGTCCCTCGATTAGCGGACTTTAACCAACAAGAGCCTGATATTGATGTTCGAATTAAAGCGGTCGATATGGACGAAGGCTCGTTGACCGATGACGTCGATGTTGCGATTTATTATGGTCGCGGTAACTGGCCAGGTTTGCGAGCGGACAAACTGTATCAAGAATTTTTGATCCCACTCTGTTCACCTTCATTACTTTTAGGTAACAAACCATTAGAAACTCTAAGTGATTTGAAGCAACATACCTTACTTCATGACACCTCTCGCAAAGATTGGAAACAGTTCGCTAAGCAAAATGGTATTGAAGGTGTTAACGTGAATCACGGGCCAATATTCAGTCACTCGACTATGGTACTTCAGGCTGCCGCTCACGGTCAGGGGGTCGCGCTGGGTAACAATGTCCTCGCTCAACCAGAGCTTGAAGCAGGCCGTCTGATTGCGCCATTTGATGAGGTGTTAGTGTCTAAGAATGCTTTCTATGTGGTGTGTCATGATAAACAGGCGGATATGGGGCGAATTGCTACCTTCCGTGACTGGATGTTAGCCAAAGCGCAAAGTGAGCAAGAGGATCTATTAGATGACTGATTACCTCATTGACGGTGACAAAGGCAATCCGTTGTTTATTTTTGCTCACGGAGCAGGGGCTGGGATGGACCATGCCTTTATGGAAGCCGTGGCAAAGGGCCTTGCTCAAAAAGGCGTTCAAGTGGTGCGCTTCAACTTTCCTTACATGGTCAAGCGAGCAGAGGATGGCAAGAAAAGACCGCCAGATAGAGCGCCTAAGTTACTTGAAGCTTATCAAGCCGTGATTGACCAGTACTGCCCAACTGGGGCGGTTGTTATTGGTGGTAAGTCTATGGGTGGGCGTATGGCGAGCCTTCTAGCGAGTGAAGATAAGGTTGCTGGCGTTGCTTGTTTAGGCTTTCCGTTCCATCCACCGGGTAAGCCTGAGAACTACAAAGGTGCCCACTTAGCAGAGCTAGAAAAGCCTTGTCTTATTCTGCAAGGTGAGCGCGATACCTTTGGTAAGAAAGAAGAGTTCGAACAGTTTGAGCTCTATACTGCAATCAAAGTGGCGTTTATTCCCGATGGCGATCATAGCTTCAAACCTCGTAAGAGCTCAGGGCATACTGAAGCTGGAAACATTCAACTAGCGATTGAGCACTTAGCCAAGTTTATCTTGGAGGTGTCTGATGCGAAGTAGGTTCTGGTTAGCGTTAGGTGGCGGCGTATGTGGTCTTGGTGTTGCGTTGGGTGCATTTGCCGCTCATGGTTTGAAGAAAATGCTCTCACCTTATCTGATTGAGGTTTTCTCTACGGGGGTGCAGTACCAATTTATTCATGGCATTGCTATTTTGCTTTGTGGTGTGTTACTCGGACTAAAATTGCCACTTAAGTCACAAAAATATTTCTCCCTCGCGGCAGTTTGCTTTATCATCGGCATCCTTTGTTTTAGCGGCAGCCTCTACGCGTTGGCATTAACGGGCATTAAATGGTTTGGTCCTATCACACCATTGGGTGGACTAACGTTTATGCTTGGTTGGGGTTTGTTCGTATACGCAGCACTACAGGTTAAAGAGGTGAACCAGTGAAACAATTAATGCTCTACTGCCGCAGCGGCTTTGAAAAAGAGTGTGCCGGAGAAATTCAGGATCGTGCTACTCAGTTAGAAGTGTTTGGTTTCCCACGTCTTAAAAAGAACACTGGTTACGTGCTGTTTGAATGTTACCAAGACGGTGATGCGCAAAAGCTAGTCAAAGAGCTCGATTTTAAATCGCTCATCTTTGCTCGTCAGATCTTTGCTGTCGCAGCTGAAATTCAAGAACTGCCGCGTGAAGATCGTATCTCACCGATTTTGCATGATTTAAGTTTCGTAGAGACAATGCCGCGTTGTGGTGATATTCGCGTCGAAACGCCGGATACCAACGAAGCGAAAGAGCTACTGAAGTTCTGCCGCAAGTTCACTGTGCCAATGCGACAAGCTCTGCGTGGCAAAGAGATTCTGTTCCCGAAAGACAGCCCTAAAAAGCCTGTGCTACACATCTGCTTTGTCGCTCCTACGCATTGCTTTATCGGTTACTCTCTACCTAGCAATAACTCACAGTTCTTTATGGGGATTCCTCGCCTTAAGTTCCCTGCGGATGCACCAAGCCGTTCAACTCTGAAGCTAGAAGAAGCGTTTCACGTGTTTATTCCTCGTGAAGAGTGGGATGAACGCTTAGCTGCAGGTATGTGGGGTGTTGATTTAGGAGCGTGTCCTGGCGGTTGGACGTACCAACTGGTGAAGCGCTCGATGTTTGTTCATTCTGTCGATAACGGCATGATGGCAGATAGCCTAATGGAAACCGGGCAGGTTAAACACCACCAAGAAGATGGTTTTAAGTTTGAGCCTGCGCGTAAAAACGTAACTTGGCTAGTGTGTGACATGATCGAAAAACCATCACGCGTTGCTCAGCTGATGGGTGAGTGGATTATTAGCGGTTGGGCTAAAGAAGCCATCTTTAATCTTAAGCTGCCGATGAAAGGCCGTTACGACGAAGTGTTAGAAGATATCGAGAACTTAAAACTCTTCCTGATTGAAAATGGCGTGAAGTTTAAGCTTCAAGCGAAACACTTGTACCATGACCGAGAAGAAATCACGGTCCATGTTCAGTGTTTATCGAATATCTCACCGCGCTAAATTAAAAAACGCTCCCTAGATAGGGAGCGTTTTTGTCTAGTTGGATGTTGGCCACATTTCCCACAGCTGCGCTTCCATACTCTCTTCAGTGCTGTCAGCAATAAGAGAAAAGAAGTCTAATCCAGTTTGCTGTTCAACCGCATCGATTGTAGTGACGAAGCTTGCAAGCTCAATGCTAGAGACATCTCTATGTGGAACAATGAAGGCAATGGCTTCATTGAAAGCAGGATCTAAGATTACTTTGTAAAAAGCGCTCGGTATGATGACATTGTTGCCTATCGTGTTTTCGTTACCTTGATAGATAGGTCCAGTGACCACGTAGAGCTCATTGTACTCATTCGCAAGATCACGTACGTGCTCTTCCAAAATGCGCCAACCTACGCGGTTAAAACCCGGAAGCTGAGGAGACATATTGCTCATCAAAAAGCTCTGCTTCATAGAGTCTTGGCTAAAATCCATTGTGGCAGATGGTGCTAGGTGTCCTCGGTCATAGCCAGAGCCGCTGTAATCGGCGAGCGTGGAGCGAGCATAGTCGGGGAGCTCACTGTCTTCTTTGAAGCTATTACTACGTTTAAAGCTGGCGTTAACGCTTTCTGCGGTAATGTGGTAAGCCACCCAATCGGCATTTTTGGTTTGAAAGTTGTAGCCAACGGCATACCCATCTCGGCAAAGCACTTGATCAGGTTGCTCTGAAGGCAAGCCTACATCTAAGTGCTTTCCACAGGTTTGTGCGAAAGTTGGTAGAGAAAAGACAACAGCAAGTGTTAGTAAAACAGTATTTTTCATTATTATGCTCCTTGTTATTGGAGCTATGAAAAATAGTTGATTGGCTTTGCGTTACTGTGATGGTGGTTAAATGTTAATCAATACTTGATCCCGTATTGAGCAGATAAATATTAAGCTTGTGAGAGTAACGGATTTCACAACAGATTCAATTAACATTACTTTGCTAATCAAATAGTTAATATGTTCTATTGAGTAGCTTCATTCTCTCCATTAAAACGAATATCTTGCAGGTTAAAACCGAGTTCCATGTCGGTTTTGAGTGCCGCAATCGTCTTACATTTTCGCGCTGATTCAATATGCTCGTCTAATTTCTTACGATACTTAGCAGGGAGCTCTTCACTGGCGAATGCTTGTTCGATATCGTTAAACTGAGTGAGGATTTCTTTGGCAGCTTTTGGTCCTACCCCTGGCACACCGGGAACCTGACTAGAGCTAATGCCTGTGAGCCCCCAGTAATCGGCAAGCTGATTCGGCTTAACGCCAAATTCTGCTTCGATAAATGGTTCGTCTAACCAGCGGTGCTGAAAATAGTCTCGGATTTGCAGTGTTGGAGAAAGGAGCTGACAGTAGCCTTTATCCGTCGACACAATCGTCACTTTCTCGCCATGATTCGCCACTTTAGTTGCCAATGTGGCGACCAAGTCATCGGCTTCGTCTCCATCTGACAGTAGTGAGTCTATGCCAAGCTTCCACCACGCATCTTGAATCGACTCTAAGCCTTGTAACAAAGGCTCTGGCATAGGTTTTCGGTTTTGTTTGTACTCTGGCAAGATCTCAGCTCGCCATCCTCGCTCTTGCAGATGATGATCGAACACGGCAATGATGTGAGTTGGCTGTGACTCGGATAAAATACGATTCAAGGTTCGGGTAGTCGTATTGATGGTTCTTGCTATATCGGTGGGATCGGGTTGCGCGGAGTGAACGCGTCGGATCAGGTTAAGAGCATCGATGATAACAAGATGAATAGACATACAAATCAAAAAAATAAGGGCTTGAAGCCCTTATTGTATAGATTGAGGTTGAGATTACCAGTCAGTGCGGTAAACAGTCGCTAACCAGATGTCTTAATTTGGTAGCAAGGCTCGTAGGCAGTACCGCCAGGTAACTTCATACGGTCTTGTTCAACGAAGTCTTTTAGCAGTTTATCCATCTTCTTCATCAAGCTAGCATCACCATCTAAGATAAATGGGCCGTGACGCTCGATTTCACGAATCCCTTCCGCCTTAACATTACCAGCGACGATACCTGAGAACGCCTGACGCAGTGCCGCTGCAAGGTTCTCTGGACGTTGTTCAAGGTGTAAATCTAAGCTCGCCATATTGTCGTGAGTTGGGTCGAAAGGTAGCTGGAACTCTGGTTCAATTTTTAATGACCAGTTGAAGCTGTAGGCATCACCGGTATCTTTGCGGTACTGACGTACATCCGACATGCTCTGTTTCATGATCTGAGCCACTTTAGCAGGGTCGTCAACAACGATTTGGTAGTGTTTCTGCGCGTCTTCGCCAAGCGTGTCGCCGATAAAGCGGTCTATCGAGCGGAAGTACTCTTCGCTCTCTTTCGGCCCGGTCAGAACAATCGGTAGCGGTTGGTCAGCGTTGTCAGGGTGCATCATAATGCCCAGAATATAGAGCAGCTCTTCGGCAGTACCAGCACCACCTGGGAAAATCACAATCCCGTGCGCCATGCGCACAAAGGCCTCTAAACGCTTTTCGATATCCGGCATGATCACCAACTCGTTAACGATCGGGTTTGGTGGCTCTGCCGCAATAATCGATGGCTCGGTTAGACCTAAATAACGCTGCTCATAATAGCGCTGTTTCGCGTGACCAATCGCTGCGCCTTTCATCGGCCCTTCCATCGCGCCCGGTCCACAGCCGGTACAGATGTTTAACTCGCGCAGGCCCAGCTCATTGCCGACTTCACGAGTGTATTGATACTCGGTGGCATTGATTGAGTGTCCGCCCCAACATACCACGAGATTTGGTTCGATGCCCGGCGTCAGAGTACCTGCATTACGCAAGATGCCAAACACTAGGTTAGTGATATGGCTAGCGTTGGTGAGATTGAGACGCTGATTGTCGGCAAGATGCATATTGACGTAGACAATGTCACGCAGAACAGAGAATAGGTGCTCCTGAATCCCTTTGATGATCTCGCCATCGACAAAAGCGTGTTCCGGTGCGTTAGTGAGTTCAAGCTTAATACCACGCTCTCGACGCACGACGTTAACATCAAACGATTTGTACTTGTCGAGCAACTCTTTGGAGTTGTCGGTGTGGCTACCGGAGTTAAGAACCGCGAGGGTACAGTTGCGGTAAAGTTGGTAAAGATCACTTGCAGCGGTTTTCTTAAGGCGCTCAACTTCGAGTTGAGAGAGTAGATCCATACTACCTGCTGGACTAATGTGTGTGATCATAGAGACCTCCTTGACGAAACAGCACTCAGAGAGAGTGAGATATCATTATTGTTATTGTCCGTATACGTTGCTAATCATTGGGGAAAATCAGCAGACGTTTATTAAGCTTAGCAGCTTTTTTCAGATAATAAACCTAACTAATTGATATCTATAGATCAATCACACTAATGAAATAGATTGGAGGGTGAGCAGGGGGCAACTTAGCGCCAAACGAGTTGATTCTTGCCGAGTGTTTTCGCTTCATTGAGGCATAGGTTGAGTCGTTCTAAGATCTCTTCAGGCGTATCAGAGTCTTTGAACGCAGTACTTGCCGCAGAAAGAGTAATGGTTAGGTTACGGTCACGGAACTTAAACGGTAGCTTAGAAACTTGATTTTGAATCGCTTGGATCATATTGAAGGCATTGCTATCAGAAAGTTCAGGAAGCAATAACACAAATTCTTCACCAGAGAAGCGCGCCACAGTATCGGTATCACGGATCTCTTTCTTGATTGTTCGAGCGATAATTTTCAGTGCTTTATCGCCTGCGGCATAGCCAAAGCTATCGTTGATCGCTTTAAAGCCATCGACATCGAGTATGACGACGCGGAGAGTATGTTGCGCTCGTATCCAGCGACGATACTCTAACTCCAGGCGATCGCCAAATGCTGCGCGGTTGTATACTTTAGTTAGCGGATCAAGCAGCATACGTTGGGCTTGATCTTCTAAGCGGCGGCGATAATCTTGAGTCACTTCATATAGAGCTTCAAGTTGGTTTTTGCCGTAATCCATGCGCTCAATTAAGGCTTGTTCGCGTTGTTCGGCGTGTTTTAAGCGCTCAGTCAATGAGTTGAGCTGAGCCAGCAATGGATTCACTTGCTCTTTGAGTGATTCTAAACTCTCTGCACTGGTGACTTTGGACTGTGTATCAGTCACTAGCTCTGACAACTCGGTGTTCATCTCTTGGCGATGGGCAAAATAGCTTTGAGATTGCTGCGAGTTTTGCTGTGAGCTTTTCAGTGATGAAGAGAGGGAAGAGTTGATTTGTTCGAGGAACTGTTCTGAGGTTTTACGCTCATAATGGGTTCCCTCAATCACTAACTTAAGCGTTTGTAGTGTTAGCTCTAATAAGACGTGGCTGTTCACGCCGATAAGCAACTTAGCGCGAATGTCTGTGAGCAGTTCGCCAGATTCGCCTTCAAAATCAAGTTCAGTAATTAGATGCTGCAATTCTTCCGAAAGGCGAAGCAACAGTTCTCGATCCGAACTAGCCGCAATTTGGTTGACGCTATAATCAGGGTTGGTTGTGATGATTTTTACGGAACGTTCATAAAGATTAAGCAGTCTCAGGGCTTGTTCCGCTCTAGGATGCTTAAGGCCATCGGAGTAACTGAGTAAATCGCGTAGATCGCGCTTGATCTTCGGAGGCAGCCCAGTCAAGCGTAGTAGTGTTTCACCACTATGCTTAATTTGGGAATCCAAATGTTCAGTTTGTTGTTCCATAGCCAAGCCTTGTTGTTTTAGCAAGCGCTCCAATACCGCTAGTTTGGGTATCAGTGAGCTGACGTCTTGCTGCTGCTCGATAGCTTGTTTCAGTTCCATGAGTCCCGCTTGTAGTCGCGGGTTTTCACATTTATAAGCACTACTTAACGACGAGATGACACGCTGAAGTACCTTCTGTTCTCTATTAAATTTGAACGAGGTATCCCTTTGTGTCAATCGAACTTGTTCCAATTGAGATTTCAGGTTGTGCAGCTGTGACTGAAGATCTTGTTCGATTACGCCCATGAATAAACTTAAAAATAGAATCTACTTATATCTAGTGATCTGTCGATAATATCAAATAATTCGCGGGCGTCACGACTTACAACGTTTGATTGATGCGCTTTTATTCATCTTTTAGCAGTTTTTTGATACCGTCCTCATTCTTGAAAGAAGAGTGAACTTTTATTAGCCCCTGATTGATGGAATGCTTACATGCCTTGCGGATATTGCCTGTGGCTAAACTTGCAGCAGGTGCGTTCTCAATCGCTTTCAGGTAAACCCACTGGCTAGAGTGCTCTTTCATGCTCAGCGTTCTTGCCGTACTGGTTGACATTAGTAGCACATCAACTAGTTCCTTATCATTAACCGCAGTATACGCCCTTGGTAGGAAGGGGTAGTCCGCCATGCCAATACGAATGATGCGGTTGAGTAAACGATCGGGTTCGAACTCAAGGATCCATTGCTGGATCTTTTCAAACAACTGCTCTGGATCGGTGTTGCGTTTACTATTTGGTTCAATATAAAGCAGGTTTGCATCAGAAAAGTGATAGATCCTAGCTGGATGCTCAACGCGCTGCTTTAAATAGTCGCCAAAAGCACGTTCTAGTTTTAAGCCTTCTTGGTAACCATGTTGCAAATACATGTTACGTAAAAACGGTACGTCAATCATAACGAAGCGCAGGCGGTCATTTAAGGGTTCATGAATCAACTCTCCGACGTGCCACTTCTCAAACTTATGACTGCTCTCCTCTAAAGAGGCAGGAAGTTTCGCATTGAGCATACGTAAGTTCTTTAACCCTGAACGCGAGTGGGTATAAAGATCTTCGTTAAGCTCATCGAGCTCTTCTTTTTGCACATTAATCACATGCCCACGACGCAAGATGAAAATAAATAGCAATGCTGAAATGACAAATAAGGTAAAGGTTATTTTCTGAAACTTGCGATATTCATTATGGGTTTCTTCTAACTCTTGCTGCTGACCGCTTAAATGCAAAGATTGCTCAACAAACTCTTTCTGCTGGCGGAAAGCATCTTCACTGATCAGATCCAGCTCTTGTTGTTCAATGGTTGCAAGAGAGTTGTAGTGCTTGAGGTACTCCAAAGCCTCTTGATACTGGCCATTGAGCTCATAGCCGAGATAAAGCATCTGATAAGCTGATTTCTGCATGCTGATGTCTTGCAACTGTTGCGCGATTTCTAGCGCCTGCTTGGCACTACTTAGTACTTTCTTCGGCTCTTGCTTATGGCGTGCTAATCCCGCTTCGAGAAGTAAGGCATAGGCCTTTAATCTTGGAATATCTGCGTATTGGAGTAGCTCTTGTGCCCGTTCAAGATATTGTTCAGCTAAGGTGTAGTTAACCAAGTGTAAGTAGGTTGTCGCGAGTGAGATACGAATATCAATTACGCTTTCGATGTTGTTTTGCAGCCGTTCGTGATCCATTGCGTTGAAGTAGTGGACCAATGCGAGATTGTATTTACCTTGGTAGTAGTAAATGTCACCCATGCGCTTGAGAAGTGGTGCTAAGGCAGGTGAGTTCTCGTAATTGTCGTAAAAGTCGGCTGCTTGCGAAAAGTGGTCGTTGGCTTTGTCGAGAACACGGCGGTCATAGAATAGCTGCCCGAGAATACGGTTAACTTCAGCAAGTTGACGTGCAGAGTCGGTTTCAATCGCAGCCCAATAACTGATCAGTAATTCTGATAGAGCGCGATTGTACTTCTTGTTGGCGAGCAGCTGCTTACCCACCGTGGTGTGGTACTCAATCACGGTATGAATCGACTTCGAACTCTCTACGTACGGCTTAACTTCTGAGTACAGTTGGTCGGCGAGTTTAAGGTTACCTTCGGCAGAGGCAATCTCAGCTTTTAGCATCGTCATACGATACTTTAAGCCACGAGCCAACTGTTGTGGGTTATCGATAAGGCTGAACTCTTCCTCTATTTGAGCCAACTTATCTCTGGCAGATTCAGCGTTTCCTTGGATAAGCCAAGTTAATCTAATTTCGACTAGTTTTAGATCCAGCAGTAAATATGGCAGTTTGTAAGTTTCAGCTAATGACTTGGCTTCTTTCAACAAGCTCAAGGCTTCAAGCTCATTGCCTAAGTTAAATTCTGCTCTGGCGAGAATGCGCAATGCGTCAATCGTACCACCTGGAGTACGAGTTCGGCTGTCTGCTTCATCACGGGAGATGGCGGAAGGGCTTTTCTCGGTTTTGTCGGTCAAAGTACGCTGGGTTAGGTAGTCTGTCGCCAGCTGCTTGGCCTGCTTCGGAACAATGTTGACCAAACTGTTTGCTTCACTCAGGACTGCTGATGAGTAGAGAGTGTTTGCCCAAAGTGGCGCAGAGAACAGAACCAATAACGCGCCAAGCAAGCGCTTCCAGCGTACTTTTACCATTAGAGTCGACTTCCTATTGACGAGCCATGCGTTGATTGTGACTAGGTTGACTGTTGACGTTGGAGCGATATGGGTTGATGTCCAAACCACCGCGTCTTGTGTAACGTGCGTAAACCGTTAACGATTCAGGCTGACAAAATTCCATGATGTCAGCAAAAATACGCTCAACACATTGTTCATGAAACTCATTGTGCTCGCGGAATGAGACAAGGTAACGAAGTAGGGCTTCACGATCGATTTGCTTACCCTTGTATTGAATTTCGACACTGCCCCAATCCGGTTGGTTGGTGATGAGACAGTTTGATTTCAATAAGTGGCTGTGTAGGCTCTCTTCGACCACTTCACCGATTGCAGCGCCTTGAATCAGCGTGCGGTCAAAGTCGTAGCTAGTAATCTCAATCTCTTGCTCGTCAATGCAGTCACCGTCCATTGTTACTACAACGGAGTCCGTGTAATCCACAACAGAACGCACTGTCACTGAGACGGTTTCACCCGCGCAGGCTGAGAGATCTTTGACTAGCGTCTGTTCCACTTGATCCCAAGAAGAAAAACGAGTTTGGTTGAAACTGTTTAGATATAACTTGAATGATTTAGATTCAATTAGGTTGGCACTTGTGGCTGGAATGGAGACTTCACCAATCGCCACTTGTGGTAAGCCTTTCTCGTTAAGCCATGAGAGTTCGTATAGCGTCCAGATGTCACAGCCCTGGAAAGGTAGTGAGTCACCTAAATTTAGGTCATCACGATTGAGGCTACGAGGCACAGGTTGCAGCAAGCTCGCGTCATATTGGTTCGAATATTCGGTCTTTTGACCAAGCGTTAGCCCAGCAAGCTCTTTCGCATCAGAATATTTGCTCATACTTTTGTTCGTTTTCTATTAGAATGTCGAGAATTTTACGCAATCCCGCACTTAAAAGCGAATATTCATGTTGGAGAATCTAATGGCTGATCATGCCTTGCAAGCGTTGCTCTCATTCAGTGAAAAATACCGTCAGGCTCATCTAGATGCACACGGCCATCTTCCTAGAAGCGAAGAGTTGGTTGATCTTGTATCGCCATGTGTCGAACAAAAAACGGATGATGCAGTTGAATGGCAAGCGTATCAACGCGATCAAGCAGCCGATTTTACCAATGTTGAAAACGGCATTGAGCTGACGTTACACGAAGACATCAAAACCTTTTATGGCTCTCAATACAGTGCGGATATGGATGCCACATGGCAGGGGAATGAGCTAACGCTACTTCAAGTGTGGAGTGATGATGACTTTGTGCGTTTGCAAGAGAACATTCTCGGTCATTTGGTGACTCAGCGCCGTTTGAAGTTAAAACCAACCGTGTTTATCGGCGCTACGGATGCGGAATTGGATGTGGTTTCTATCTGCAACTTAACGGGTAACGTGATTTTAGAGCGACTAGGCACAGATAAGCGCGATGTATTGGCACAAGACATTACTGAGTTTCTGGCTAACCTAGAACCTGCGGTGTAATCATGTACGTTGTTGAACTTCAGTTTGAGTGTTTTGATAACACTACGGTGAGTGCGGTAGACAAAGCGATCAATGGTTTGATGGATGCGCTGCGCTATAACGGCCAAGTGTTGGGGCGTGAGTTTCCAATTGTGATGGGCGATGGTGAGTTCTTTGTTCGCGTGGTTTGCCCAGAGCAAGACAGCTTGCACCCAAGTTACCATTCTGATTTTGTAAAGGTTTGCTTAAACCGCTTGTCTGAGGCGAGTCTACTTGCGCCTAAAATGCGTCTTCTTGGCCGTGACCTTAATTCGGAAGAGGCAGCGGAAGAGGAGCAACCAAGTTGGCAGGTGCTGTATACCACTTACGTCCATACTTGTTCTCCACTAAGAAGCGGTGAAACTCTGTTGCCAATCCCGCTCTATCGCAATGGAGCGACATTGAATGGCGATCATAAAGCGGTGGTAAAATGGCAAACTGAGTGGCAAGCATGTGATGAAATTCAAATGGCTGGTGGCTGTCGAGCTGAGCATGCAGCGCTGCATGAAATCTGCGATACCGACAGCGTGTTATTCAAGCGTGGTTGGGATTTGCGAGGTCGGATCGAATACATCACTAAGATACCTACGTACTACTATCAATATCGCGTCGGTGGACAAAGTCTCGCAGACGAAAAAGCACGTAAATGTCCTAAGTGCGGCGGAGAGTGGTTATTGGATGAACCATTGCACGATATCTTCTATTTTAAGTGCGATGATTGTCGGATTGTTTCCAATATCTCTTGGGATCACCTCAAATAGCACATGAAAATAAAAAAGACGCTAATTTAAGCGTCTTTTTTTGAATCTTGCGACTCTGGAGTCGTCTCTTCGTCATCGGTGTGAGGTTTCTTTTCAGACTGACCAAACTTCATATTGGCGGTGTATTTTAGAGCAGCAATGTTGCCTATTACAACGCTCAGCACAATAACAATAATAACCCATGGGTTAGTCAGTAAATCCATCACTACACCTATTTTGAAATATTGCTAACAAACTGATTGTAGATCGTTTGGAGCTGTTCTAACACCGTCTGCTGACCCAAAATCGACGTTGAGGCAAGCTGTTGCTTGAGTGTCGTGACATCTAACTGCTTTAAGCACTGCTCCGATACGGCTTGATGGCTTATATGCCACGGCTCGGCCGCCACACCACCTAGGTCTTGGGCATAAGGGAAAAAGAACCCGTAGTCATGCAGATTACGGCTTAACCAGTCATAAAAGGCTTTCTGATGTCCAGTGAGATATTCCCAAGGTTCCAACTTGAGTGTTTCACCCTGAGGCAAGCTATCTCGATCAAAGACATCAAAATCAGTTCCCCAATGATGGCGGCTGCCGCCCGGTAAGGCAGACCAACGAAGAATCGCCATCACCTTTTCTGCTTCAGATAAAGATTCAGCTTTGATGACTTGGCTCTCGCTATCCAAGATGTCGGATTTACCTGACATCTTGTTATTCCAAATCGTGGCTTGGCGATCAAAGTTGCGAAAGCCACTAGCGATATTGAGATTGAATCCAGCCAAAGTCGCCGACTGTTTGAGCGCCAGTAAATCTCGACTCACAGCAGCGTGAACCAAGAACGATTTTTGTCCGACCATTGTTTCTACAAGGTGGCTGGTCACTTGCCCAGTCAGTTGCTCTGGAGTCATCATTAAGCGAGTAAGTTTTCCAATGTCTTCTGGTACATTTCAGTTAGCTTCTCTAAATCTGACACCTTAACGCACTCATTCACTTTATGAATAGTTGCGTTTACCGGACCTAGCTCAACCACTTGACCACCCATGCGGGCAATAAATCGACCGTCAGAAGTACCCCCTGTCGTCAGCAGCGCAGGTTTAGTTTGGTTAACCGTATCAACCGCATCAACCACGGCATCAAGCAAGGCACCGGTATCGGTTAAGAACGGGTCGCCGTTGAATGTCCATTTAAGGTCATAGTCTAAGTCATGTTTGTTAAGTGTTTCGGTCACGCGTGAAACAATGGCATCGTTATTTAGCTCAGTACTAAAACGCAAGTTGAACTGAACGTTAAACTCGCCAGGAATAACATTCGAAGCGCCGGTGCCTGCATGGACATTAGGAATCTGGAAACTGGTTGGCGGGAAGTAGTCGTTACCTTGGTCCCACTCAGTGGTTGCCAGTTCATGGATTGCCATGAGTGACTGATGAACCGGGTTTTTCGCCAAGTGTGGGTAAGCGACGTGGCCTTGAATGCCTTTAACCGTAAGATCGCCAGTAATAGACCCACGGCGACCATTTTTCACAACATCACCGACCACTTCAGTACTTGACGGTTCGCCGACAATACACATGTCGATGTTTTCGCCGCGCTCCATCAGTGCTTCTACCACACGAACTGTGCCGTTGATAAAAGGACCTTCTTCATCTGATGTGATTAAGAAACCAATCGAACCTTTATGATCTGGGTTTTCAGCAATGAATTGCTCAACTGCAACAATCATACTTGCCAAAGAGCCTTTCATATCGGCAGCGCCGCGACCGTGCAAGAAGCCATCCTTAATGGTTGGTTCAAAAGGAGGGGTTTCCCATAGCTCTAATTTGCCCGCTGGCACGACATCAGTATGACCTGCAAAGGCGAATAGAGGCGCTTGTGTACCACGGCGAGCCCAGAAGTTAGTAGTGTCCTCAAACACCATGACTTCAATTTCAAAGCCCAGTGCTTTGAGTCGCTCAATCATTACCTCTTGGCAACCTGCATCTTCAGGCGTTACCGATTGGCGACTAATTAAATCTTTTGCGAGAGCCAGAGTTGGGCTATCTGTCATCCTTGAAATCCTTACGAAAAATTATGAAAAAATAGAAGCGTATTGATCCGCTTTGAAGCCTAGGTGGTAGTCATTACCTGAAACCAGAATAGGGCGTTTGATCATGGCTGGCTGCTCAACTAACAGCTCAATGGCGTTCGCTTCGTTTAGCGACTCTTTTTGCTCTGACGTCAGTTGGCGGTAGGTGGTGCCACGTTTATTGAGGACGTTTTCCCAGCCAAGTTGTTGGCAGAAAGTTTCGACCAACGCTTTGTCGATACCTTGCTTACGGTAATCGTGAAAATTATATTCCACTCCCTCTGCTTCAAGCCACTTTTTGGCTTTTTTGATCGTGTCGCAATTAGGAATGCCATACATGGTGATTGTCATAGTGGAACCTTTGAAAGTGACTTTGGGCAATCTGCCCTTGTAGTTTTTTAGTTTGTTTTTGCATCCTAGCAGGAAGTGAGGAGCGAGACAAAAGTGTGATGTATATATTTCATTGGGCAAAAAAAATGTGTTTCAAGCTAAGGCGATCGTCGAGTTTTTGATCAAACGCAACACTTAGCAGTGCAAATCAGAAATAATGACTCTAGAAATTTTAAGGAGGTATCAATGGAATTGAGTCCTGTTTTTGCTAGGCGCTTGTATCTCGCATTGCTGGTTGAAAATCTAGAGCGCCCAAATGTGCCCAAATTGATTGAGCAAACAGGTTGGCCACGTCGTACTATCCAAGACGTGATTAAAGCATTACCTGGCATTGGCATTGAGTTAATGTTTGTCCAAGATGGTCGACGTCACAACGACGGCTATTATCAGTTATCTGACTGGGGACCTTTCGATAGCCAGTGGGTACTAGACAGGGAGACAGACATCGCCGCAAGTCTTGGCTTCTAAACGAATTGAAAACAACAAACCTAGCGTGAAAGCGCTAGGTTTGTTTTTATTGGTTACTTATCCTGTTTGGGGCAATCATAAGCATTGCCCATCACAGTAAATGAGGTCACAAAATCTTGCGGCTGAACTAGGTAGACGGTGTTTGCCCCCAATGCTAATGCTTGATTTTTCGCTTCATTCAATGCGCCACGAACCATCACGTCATTGGGGAAGAAAATATAGCTATACCAATGCCCCTCGCTACCTGTAATCTCACCAAGCCATTGGCAGTTGTCTGCATTAAACTGACTATCTAACCGTAAATGTATCGAGCTTGCAGCAGGATCCATTTTGGTTGTGGGAGTCGCGCAACCCGCTAATACAGCGAGCGAGGCAGCGAGTATAATGTATTTAGTTTTGGCTAACATAGGCGATAAATCCTATCCAACTGATGGCGAGTAATGCCCAAGGTAAAATTGAAGGTTTGCTGCTTATCTCTGGGTTTTCAATGTTTACTTGAGTCTGGTTTGTGCTCACCTCTACGTCAGCTTTCTTGGCTTTTTGAGCCTTTTTCTTCGCCTTATCCGCTTGTCGTGAGCGCTCTTTCTGCTGTTTTTTGTATTGTGCGATACCTTTCTCGATACCTTGCGCAATCAGCTTCGTTTGTTCTTTTGTTTGACCAGGCTTTTGAGTTGCTTTGGCAATCTTCATCGCTTCTTGTTGTGTTTCTTGAGAAGGAACCACTTTATTTTTCATATTGATAGGTCTTGCTAGATCAAAGATGTATTTATCCTAACAGGATATACTTTGTCAGTAATGAACAAAAGCTTTGGAGTGCTGATGAAACGAGTTTTACTCGCCAGCTTGGTAATTGCCGTACCTGTGTATATTTGGCTTCAAGGCCAGCCACCTGCACCCATTGCAGAGCTTGAGCCGCAGCAGACCCATCAAGAGTGGATGTTGTCTTTGCAAGATCAGCTCAAGCAAGATCCAAATCAAGCTGAGCTTTGGTTTCAACTCGGGCATGGCTATCTCAACAATCAAGATTTTTCCTCTGCTTTGACCTGTTTTGACTATGCAGTTCGATTAAGCCATCCACCGTCCGCCAACCAATTAGCGGCAAAAGCAACCGCCCTTTACTATGTTCATAAGCAGAGAATGACACCTGAAGTCTCTTCTCTACTTGAACAAGCGTTAAGTATAGAAGCCAATAATCTCACTGCCTTAACCTTGATTGCTAGCGACCATTTTATTAGTTTCCGCTACCAAGAAGCGATAGATACTTGGACGCGTATGCTCGACTCTAATCATCCTGATTTAAATCGTGAGACGGTGATTCGCTCTTTGAACCAGGCAAAAGCTCTGAATAAGGGTTAAGCTGCGATTAAGACAATGGAGAAGGAAGAATAATGATAGTAATCACTGGCGCTAGCAGTGGATTAGGTGCCGCATTAGCCAAGCAATATGATGAACAAGATACGCGAATCCACCTAACAGGGAGGAGTGAACAAAAGTTACTCCATGTCACCAGTCAATTGTCCTCTAACACCACTTACCAAGCATGCGACCTCGCCAACCACAATGATGTCGAGTCACTGTTTGAGCAACTGGATGAAGTGCCAGACAAGATTATTCATTGCGCTGGCAGTGGTTACTTTGGTTTGTTAGAAGAACAAAACCCTGAGCAGATTGAAGCGCTAATCAAGAACAACCTCAGTTCAGCCATCAATGTTGTGCGAGAGTCAGTAAAACGCTACAAAGCGCAACCCGTTACCTTAGTTATGGTTATGTCTACGGCGGCGCAGCAACCTAAAGCTCAAGAGTCAACCTATTGCGCGGTGAAGTGGGCAGTGAAAGGACTTATCGAATCCGTCCGTCTGGAGCTAAAAGGTCAGCCAATGAAGATTGTTGCTATATATCCAGGTGGAATGGCGACCGAATTTTGGGCGACCAGTGGCAAGGCGTTAAATACCGATGGTTTTATGTCTGTGCAAGACGCAGCGTCCATGATCAACGGTGCGCTCACTGGGCTGGGTAATGGCTATGTGTCGGACATTACAGTAAACCGGGTGTGAGAAGAGTCATCTCAATCTATACGTCATTCAGTGTCGCTATAAAATAACAAAGCCAGCAATTGCTGGCTTTGTCTATTAACGCTCTAGTGACTTATTGCTCGTAGCTAGCTTCGCGTTGTTCCGCGGCTTTCTTCCACTCTGGGACCACAGTTTTTAAGAAGTTCTCTTTATCAGAGTTCATCTTATCCATATCCATACCCAGTGCTTGTTGTGCAGCGGCTTTAGTCGAGATATCAGGCAGCTCTACAGGATCTGTGATGCCTTTCTTAGCCAATAGACGAACGATCTTGGTGCGAGCATCTGCCGCGCGGTCTACCGCTGTACCTAATACTTCAAGTGCGACTTCTGGAGCGTGCATATGTACACCGTGTGAGGCAATAGCATAGTCCCAGCGCCATTGAGCGTGGCGGATATCTTGAAGAATATCTTTCATCTCTTCTTCCGTGGCACCAGCTTTCCAAGCTGCGCCCGCTTCGAAGTGAGCAGCAACAATTTGCTTCTCTGCTGTCAGCTTCATGTTGAGCACTTGAGCTTTGCGAGTAGAAACAATGTCACGTAGCTGATCTTTAGATTGCGTATGACAATTTGCGCAAGTGTCTTCGAAGCGATCAAATGGGTTACCGACTTTATGATCTGTGTAGACAGTGCCATCTTCTTTGGTCACTTTCGGCATATGACAGTCGACACACGCCACTTTGTTCTTACCATGAATACCATCACGCCATGTTTCGTAACCTGGGTGTTGCGCTTTTAACATCGGTGCTTTAGAAACTTTGTGCGTCCAATCTTTAAAGCCAAGTGCGTCGTAGTACTGTTCCATATCATCGACGGTGGTGCCCATATCCCATGGGAATTTGACGGACTTGTTTGGACCTGTGAAGTAGTACTCTACGTGGCACTGACCACAGACAGAGGCTTGTTGATCAAGACGAGATTGTTGTTCAAAAGGTTTGTCTATCGCCTGAAATGCGCGCTCAACATAAGGTTTTGCCAACGCAAGTGCGGGTTCACCGTTCTTGAATGCTTCACTGCGAGTATCATGACAGTCTGCACAACCGATAGGGTTGTTAATTTGGTCACCTAAACGAGCCCATTTGCCTTTAAAGTAACCATCTTCACCACGTTCATCGATCACGCGACCTACGTCTGGGCTTTTACAGCTCCAACATGCCATTGGCATTGGCCCGGAAGTTTCATCTTGCGGAGCACCAGTACGCAATGTTTGGCGCACATCATCAACGGCGTAAAAGTGGCCACGAGCCTTGTTGTAATCTTTAGCGAAACCATAGCCAGCCCACAAAATCACCATATTTGGATCTTCTGCAAGCGCGTCTTCGATATGTTCGCTTTCTGAGGTGGCTTTCCAAGAGTGGTATTGATCAGGGTGCTGTTGCTCATACGCATCGTTGCGAGGATCAATTAAGCCTTTTTCTTCGGATGCAGCAAAGCTTGTGACACTCATCAGTGAAGTGGCCACAATTGCTAATGCTGCAGCGGATTTTGGTATCCAATGCAATTTATTCACAGTGCTATCTCCGTATTCTGTTTTTTATTAGCAGCGTTGTGAACTGGCTATATTCCAAACTAAGAACTGGAGAACTGAAATAGATTGTAATAAATAGAAATAAAATAAATAACTTAGTAATAATGCTTAATTGTTCAAGATCAATTTTACCTAGTGATCCAGCTCAAATTCACTCTTATATAACCCTAAAGGGGTACTTATTGTATGGCGGAGAGTAAAATGAAAACTATTATCATCAATGACTTACAATATTTCCCTTTGTATTTATAGGGTGATTGAGATCGAATTTTGAGCAGTTTTGCCTACCCCTTAAGTGTAGGGAGAGTAATATATTAATTGATAGCGTTGTGGCTTTTCCAAAATAAGAATTGATCTCATTTGATGTGCTTTAAGCGCATTGAAGGATTTTAATTTTTAACCGTATTTTTAATTTGTTGATTGTTTTACGAATTAGTACGGAATAAGGAAAGGATAATATGGGCAATATAAAGTTGGCCATAGTCATAATGCTTAAATCACTTCTAGCATTTTGCCTCTATGGTTATTCTCTTCATGCCGTAGCCGACACTTCAACAGTGCAGTCTGAAGACAAATCCGCACGCCATGAAGTCACGCTTATCCGTGACAAGGATTATAAGTGTATCCAATGTCATAAGGATTCGCAGCAGACCATCCATCAAACACACACCACTGAGAAATTTGAGCAGATCGGCAAAACGCTGAACTGTACCACCTGTCACGGCAACATTGGGCCTGACCATCGTGAAGGGGCGCCAGTCGTGACTAAGTACGCGCCAGCTCAATCACAGGTGGGAAGTGACAAGGTGCAAATGCCGCATCAGGGAATACTCGATGCGAATAGCCAGTGTACCAACTGTCATACTTCAGAGCGGTTACATAAAGCGAGCTGGACGCATGACGTGCATGCCAAAAATCTTACCTGTTCAAATTGCCACAATGTTCACGCTGAGAAAAAGTCGAAAATTCTTAGCCTAGAACGTAAGGACAAAATCAAGATGTGCGTGGATTGTCACTCGGATATCACCCAGCTAAAAGAAGAGGAGAAGTAGTATGAGTTGCTCAAGACGAAACTTCTTAACTGGCGCAGGCGCAGTTATCTTCACTACGGGTGTGGCGGGAACCGCTGTTATCAGTAGTCGAAAAACACTCGCAAATGTTGAACAAGATGGTAATAAGCTTTACGGAATGGTTCATGATGAAACCGCTTGTATTGGTTGTACCGCTTGTACGGATGCTTGTCGTGATGTGAATAAGGTTCCTGAAGGCGTATCACGCCTCGAAATTATACGCAGCGAACCACAGGGTGAGTTCCCGAATGTTGATTACCGTTTTACCCGCAAATCTTGTCAGCATTGTGAAAATCCTCCTTGCGTCTATGTCTGCCCAACAGGTGCGGCGTACAAAGATGAGAAAACAGGTATTGTTGATGTCCACAAAGAGAAATGCGTTGGCTGTGGCTACTGTTTAGCTGCTTGTCCGTATCAAGTGCGTTTCTTTAATCCTGAAGATCACTCGGCTGATAAATGTAACTTCTGCCGCGATACCAACCTTGCCAAGGGCAAATTACCTGCTTGTGTTGAGTCTTGCCCAACCAAGGCGCTGATATTTGGAGACCTCAACGATCCAAATAGCGAAATTAACCAAGTGTTAAACAGCGAAGTCGTTTATCGAGACAAGGCACACTTAGGCACTAAGCCTAAATTGTACAAAGTGCCTCATCAGAAAGGGGAGGTTTAATCATGACTGGTTTTGAAAGTGCATTCCACTTTGACTCCCTGGTGTGGGATTGGATTATTGCGGTTTACCTGTTTTTAGCGGGTATGTCTGCAGGAGCGGTAATGATTGCGCTTTATCTAAGGCGCAAAGTGATTGAAGGGGATCCGGCGAAAAACGGGATCTTGAAGGCGATGGCATGGCTAGCGCCATTTGGCATCATTTCGGGTCTAACGATCTTGATTTTCCACCTGACCAAACCTTTGGAGTTCTGGAAGATCATGATTTACTTCAATATGAACTCCGTGATGTCGATGGGGGTTATCCTATTCCAGGTCTACATGGTCGTCTTGTTTATCTGGATTGGTATTCTGTTCCGTCATCAAATTATCGGTTTTGCTGAAGGTAAACTGCCTAGCAAGTTGCTCGATTTTGTCGATGGATTCTTAATTAAATCAGGCAAATACAACAACGCGATTGAACTCTTTTTAGGCTTCCTTGCGGTTGTTCTTGCTGCTTATACTGGCTTCCTGCTTTCAGCATTGAAAACATACCCAATGCTGAACAATCCAGTGTTGCCAATTTTGTTCTTGTTCTCCAGCCTTTCATCTGGAGCGGCTGCTTGTTTGATGTTTGGCATCTTGGTTTTCAAAGAGTCAGCGACAAGTCCAAGTGTTTCTTGGGTGCATAGTTTCGAGCGACCTGTGGTGCTGTTTGAGCTGTTCGTGCTCGTTACCTTCTTTACCGGGCTTATTTTTAGCGGTGGTCAGAATGAAGTTGCGGCTTGGAATGCGATCGGTGGCGGCTTCTGGTCGAACTGGTTCTGGTTTGGGGTAGTGTTAATTGGCATGCTGTTACCTTTGACGCTTAATGCGGTTGCGCCAAAAGAGACACGCCACAATGGTGGGTATATCTTTATGGTGACCACTTTAAGCTTGGTCGGTGTGCTTATGCTACGAACCTTTATCCTCTATGCAGGCCAGATGACGGTAGTGTAAGTATGGTCGGAGAGCTAGGACACTTTGCATTAGTCTGGGTCGCGGTTTCAAGTTCGCTTATCTCGGCGGCTTATGCATGGAACAAATGGCAACAGCGAAGTGCCACTCTCTCTTTATCATTGTTAGCAAGGCTTAATGGCGTTGTTGCGTCGTTAAGTCTTGTCCTTCTTGGCTACCTATTTGTTAGTGATCAGTTCCAGTTTCATTATGTCGCCTCTCACTCGAACACAGCGTTGCCTGATTTTTTCAAAATTGCAGCGGTGTGGGGAGGTCACGAAGGCTCGATGCTATTTTGGGTGTTCACTCTAGCTATCTGGTCGGCCTGTATCTCTTTTGTTCAACAGACTTGCAAAAAATACCTTGATGATGTGCTGTGGGTGATGCAGTTGTTTATCGCAGCGTTTGGCTGGTTTACCCTGATCGCTTCTAATCCATTCTCTTATTCTGAAGTTTGGTTAGAGCAAGGTCGAGATCTCAATCCGATGCTGCAAGATATCGGATTGATCTTCCATCCACCGCTGCTCTATCTAGGCTATATCGGGTTTTCTACCGTGTTGGCGTTTGCCCTCGCTGCACTAATGCAAGAAACGTTCGTCGATGATTGGGTAAAGCTAGCAACTCCTTGGGCAATATCCGCATGGGCATTTTTGACCTTAGGTATCTTGGTCGGATCTTGGTGGGCTTATAATGAACTGGGCTGGGGAGGCTGGTGGTTCTGGGATCCTGTTGAAAATGCATCACTTTTGCCGTGGTTAACAGGGACTGCATTACTGCACGCTTTACTTGCGGCTAGTCGCTATCAGCAGCAGCGAAGAACTGCTCTAGCACTAGCATTGGTAACTTTTAGCCTGAGTATTCTAGGCACTTTTATCGTGCGCTCTGGCGTACTGACATCAGTACACGCTTTTGCGGTGGATCCCGGTAAAGGTCTGGCTTTGTTAGCCATTCTTGCTGTGACCTTGATTGGTTCATTTGCCTTGCTGTTTGAGCGAGGCGAGGCCATCAAGAGTCAACACGTTCAATCGCTCTTTGGCCGCAGTTATCTTGCCATCGCTTCTGTCGGCATGCTTGCGGTGGCGACGTTTACTGTTTTTCTCGGTACTTTCTACCCTATGGTGTATGAACTTGTAGGGTTAGGCTCGGTATCGGTTGGTGCTCCCTATTTTAATACCTTGTTCTTACCTTTAGTTCTGCTTGCTCTCATTGGTATGGGGTTGGTTCCATTACTTAAGTGGCATAAAGGCAGTCACTATTCCAAACAGCAGATCGTCTTGTTATTTATCACGTCTATGCTCATCGGCACGGTGATGTATTGGTTGCAAGATATGTGGTTCTCGTTAGCAGTCTCTGTGGTCTGGGGGCTAGGGGCTTGGGTGATAATCAGTCACTTGTTATTGGTGGTGAAGCAGCAAAAGCTTACCTTTATGGTGCTTGCTCACATTGGTCTGGCGATGAGCAGTATTGGCGCAGTGATGAATGCAGAGCATTCTTTCGAAGTGAACCATAAAATGGCTGCAGGTAGCACTTTGGAATTTGGTGAGTGGCAAGTCGAGTACCTTGATACTCATTGGGTTATTGGCCCTAACTATAGCGCTGAACAGGCGGAATTGAAGTTCTCCTCCGAACAGCGAAGCTTTACCCTGATACCAGAGCGTCGTCATTATCCCGTTCGAGTGATGAATATGAGTGAACCTGCAATCCGGCCATTTTGGCATGGTGACTACTATGTCACGCTAGGTAGTAAAGTTGATGCTGATTCTTATGCGGTCAAGATCCAATATAAGGCGTATATCAGTTGGATTTGGGGCGGGGCGCTAGTCGCTATGCTCGGTGCTGTGTTACCTTTTCTCTCTCGTCGACGAAAGGAAGTGGCTCATGGCTTTATCAAGCAAGCATAAAATTACCCTCTTTAGCGTGGTTTTATTGGGCTTTATTGGCTTTCTTGTCGCAGGGCTTAACACCCAGCAGTTTGGTCCTGCGTCCCAGCCCGTGGTTAGGCAGTTTCCAACACAATCAATAGCGCTGCTTATGAAGCAGGAACAAGCGCAAAGCACGCAGCTATTCCGCCATGAATATCAGCTAGTGAATGTATGGGCATCATGGTGTGGCGTATGTCGTAAAGAACATGCTTACCTTAATCAGCTTGCGAAACTCGGCATTCCTATCATTGGATTAAATTACCGTGATCAACGTTCAGGTGCGGTGAACTATCTTGGCCAGCTTGGTAATCCCTATAGTGACATTATGTTCGACCCCAAAGGCGTGCTCTCTCTAGATCTCGGAGTGGTAGGAACGCCAGAAACTTACCTCGTCGATCAAAATGGGGCGATTGTTTATAAACATCTCGGCGTACTGAATCAAAAAGTATGGGACAAGCACTTTGCTGATTTCTTTGCTAGTGGGGCGAACTCATGAGCTTAAGGTTGGCTTCTGTGCAATACCTGTTGTTATTGCTTTCGATAGTAGCGCCACTAAGTCTTGCGAGTGCAAATCAAGATATCTTTGCAGCGGCTACGACAGAGCAAAACGTTCAAGTCGAGCTGTTTCAATTCGATTCGCCACATAAACAAAAGGTTGCGATTGAACTGGCAAAATCATTACGTTGCCCACAGTGTCAGAATCAAAATTTAGTCGAGTCCAACTCGCCGATTGCGAAAGACTTACGCTTGATTGTGTTTAGTAAAATCAATCAAGGCCAAAGCGAACAGCAAGTGATTGATTTTATGACAGCTAGATATGGTGAATTTGTTCTCTATAAGCCTACCTTTAGCGCTAGCAATGCACTACTTTGGTTAGCGCCTGCTTTCCTTCTGCTACTGTTTTTTATCGTTTCCCTAAAACGAGTCCGAACCAAGCATCAGCAATAACCTCGCCGTGGCTATTCGCTATTATCTATCACTCTAATATGCAATAACTGATAGCAAAATATGCCAATTGGTATAGAGTGGAGTCTAATTGAATTCCAGCAGTGACATAGCAGTGCGTTACGCGTTAGAACAATATGATAAACATGGTTTTTTAAGAGCACCAAAACTGGTTTGGCTAGGGTGGTTGTTCTTAGCTAAAGCTTGGGTCGTGTTTGTGGTCGCCGGTGCCAGTCGTGAGAGTGGCAGTAAAATTCTTTCGATAGTTTACCCAGACCATAACATGCTTTATCTCGGGCTAGCGATGGGAATTCCGAGTATTCTATTAATGTGGATGGTGAGTCTGCGCAGTCCAGAGCGAACATGGATAAATCACATTGTGGCTTACGGTAGAGGGATTACACTTGTGACCGCAGCCGCTCAGCTATCTCAAACTCTGTATCATGTCTACCTAGTCCATGGTGCATTTAGCTGGACAAATGGCGCTGTGATGTTGCTGCTATTATGGTTGATTATTTACTTCGCTAAGAGTCGTAGTGTCAGAGATAGCTTTAAGAAAGTTCCGACACAGTAAACTTCCCCAGTGATGATCGCCATCAATATACAAACTTAAAAACGAAATACACTAAGCAAAAAAATCGAGTGAGGAATTAAAAATGTCATACCCTCAAAGTGCAATTCTTCCTGAAGCAGGTCCTTTCGCGCAATACACCTTGCTTAAGGTCAATCAAAACGAAACTAAAGTGTTGGAGCAGCTGCAAGCTCTACCGACGTTAGTTGAAGAACTCAATACGCAGCAACCTGGTGCAGAGCTAACGCTGTCTATTGCGTTTACTAAGGCCTTTTGGAGCAAGCTCGATATGGCTGTGCCAACAGAGCTTATCGACTTCCCACAACTCGGTGAAGGCGATGTCGTTGCACCTAGTTCTGATGTTGATGTATTGATTCACTGCCACTCGAACCGTCATGACCTGCATTTTTACTTATTGCGTAAATTCTTTGCGCAAGTGTCAGAAGATGTAGCTGTCATTGATGAAACATACGGCTACCGCTATTTAGATTCGCGTGATATGACGGACTTTGTCGATGGTACAGAAAACCCGAAAGACGCTCAGCGTGAAGAAGTGGCCATCATTCCACAAGGTGAATTTGCTGGTGGCAGTTATGTGATGGTGCAACGTTTCATCCATAACTTACCTTCTTGGAACCGCTTGAATGTGTCAGCGCAAGAAAAAGTGATTGGCCGTACTAAGCCAGATTCTATTGAACTTGATGACGTTCCAGCAGCCTCGCACGTAGGGCGCGTAGATATTAAAGAAGAGGGTAAGGGCCTGAAAATTGTACGCCATAGCCTGCCTTACGGTAGTGTGTCTGGTGAACATGGCCTGTTGTTCATTGCTTACTGTAATACCCTACATAACTTTAAAGCGATGCTCGAAAGTATGTATGGCGTGACGGACGGTAAGACAGACCAACTGCTTCGTTTTACTAAAGCGGTAACGGGCGCTTACTTCTTTGCCCCTTCTAGTGAAATGTTATCGGGCTTAAAGCTTAAGTAAACTGATACAACACTCGCTACTTCAAAGATTTAAAACCGAACCTTAGAGTTCGGTTTTTTGCATTTTTTCATTAAAGAAACCCTATTTTTGCCGATAAAGAGAGTAACCCGAAGAAGGATTACATCACTTTATGACCATTACTGTTAATACCAATGTATCAGCTATGACTGCGCAGCGTCACTTGACCAATGCCACAGATATGCTGAATCAATCGCTGGAGAGACTCTCTTCAGGATATCGTATTAACAGCGCCAAAGATGATGCTGCCGGGCTGCAGATTTCCAATCGTCTTGAATCCCAGATGCGTGGCTTAGATGTTGCTATGCGCAATGCTAATGACGGGATCTCCATTATGCAGACTGCAGAAGGGGCGATGAATGAAACCACCAACTTACTGCAACGGATGCGAGACCTTTCGCTTCAATCTGCCAATGGCTCAAATAGCCATGCGGAACGAATTGCATTACAAGAGGAAATGGCAGCTTTAAACGATGAATTGAATAGAATTGCTGAAACCACCTCTTTTGGTGGTCGAAAATTGCTCAATGGTTCGTTTGCCTCGTCTTCTTTTCAGATTGGTGCAAGTTCTGGTGAAGCGGTGCAAGTCTCGCTCAAAAACATGCGCTCCGACAGCTTAGATATGGGTGGTTTTAGCTATATTGCAGCAAGTAAAGCTGACAGTAACTGGCAAGTTGCGCAGGGTAATAACCAGTTGGTAATGCAATACACCAATGCTCAAGGCCAGCAAGAAACGATCAATATTGAAGCTAAAACTGGTGATGATATTGAGGAGCTCGCAACTTATATCAATGGTCAAACGGATAAAGTATCAGCCTCTGTTAATGAAGACGGCCAGTTACAAATCTTTATGGCTGGTGATAAAACCTCTGGGACGATTTCATTTTCTGGCAGCTTAGCAAATCAACTTAATATGAACCTTAGTGGTTATGAAGCGGTTGATAATATAGATATTTCTCAGGTTGGTGGCGCTCAAAGAGCCGTATCGGTTATTGATACAGCACTGAAATATGTTGATAGTCATAGGGCCGAGTTAGGTGCGATGCAGAATCGTTTTAATCACGCGATTAACAATCTCTCTAATGTTAATGAGAATTTGTCAGCATCGAATAGCCGTATTAAAGATACCGACTACGCTAAAGAAACCACACAGATGGTTAAACAGCAGATCTTGCAGCAAGTGAGCACCTCTATCTTGGCGCAGGCAAAGCAACAGCCTAATCTTGCCTTAACTTTATTGGGGTGATTCTCAAAAAAGAGAATGTTATCGACAGTCGAATCTAAAGCTTTAGCGAAAAAATAACTTTATTTGCAATTTTTTCCCTTTAGTCACGTTTTCCCTCCGAAATGAACTTTTTTCAAAAAAAACTCAAAAAAATACTCAAGGTTTTCTGATTCACGCCGTTAATAAAAGTAACTTTAAGAGAAAACGACTTTGGTTTTCCGAGACGTCGGAAGCCGGTTACATCGGAAAATCAAATGGAGAAATCACCATGGCAGTAAATGTAAACACTAACGTATCAGCAATGACAGCACAGCGTTACCTAAACAGCGCGACTAATGCTCAACAAACTTCAATGGAGCGTTTGTCATCTGGTTTCAAGATCAATAGCGCAAAAGACGACGCAGCGGGTCTTCAAATCTCGAACCGCTTAAACGTACAAAGCCGTGGTCTTGATGTTGCAGTACGTAACGCGAACGATGGTATTTCTATCGCGCAAACTGCTGAAGGTGCGATGAACGAAACCACTAACATTCTGCAACGTATCCGTGACCTATCGCTACAATCTGCGAACGGCTCAAACTCTAAATCTGAGCGTGTTGCGATTCAAGAAGAAGTAACAGCATTAAACGATGAGCTAAACCGTATCGCTGAAACCACGTCATTTGGTGGTAACAAGCTATTAAACGGCACGTTCACAACTAAATCTATGCAGATTGGTGCTGATAACGGTGAAGCAGTAATGCTAACGCTAAACGACATGCGCTCTGACAATGTTGGAATGGGCGGTACAGCCTACCAAGCAGCGAATGGTAAAGACAAAGATTGGTCTGTTCAGGCTGGTGCTAACGACCTCGCCATCACTCTTACTGATAACGCAGGTCAGCAGCAAACAATCAACATCAATGCTAAAGAAGGCGATGATATTGAAGAGCTAGCAACTTACATCAATGGTCAAACTGACCAGGTGACAGCTTCTGTTGATGAAGAGGGTCGTCTACAAGTGTTCGCTGGAACTGACAAAGTTCAAGGTGCTGTATCGTTTGGTGGTGGTCTAGCAGGTGAGCTAAGCATGGGTCCTGGCACAGCAGTAACGGTTGATACTATTGACGTAACGACTGTAGGTGGTGCTCAAGAGTCAGTAGCAATTGTTGATGCTGCATTGAAATATGTTGATAGCCACCGTGCAGAGCTAGGTGCTTTCCAGAACCGCTTCTCACACGCTATCAGCAACTTAGATAACATCAACGAAAACGTTAATGCATCTAACAGCCGAATCAAAGACACTGACTTTGCGAAAGAAACGACGGCACTAACTAAGTCGCAAATTCTTTCTCAAGCATCAAGTTCAGTACTTGCTCAAGCGAAACAAGCGCCAAACTCAGCATTGAGTCTGCTGGGATAAACCCAATCTTGATCACAAAAATCCAGCCTCGGCTGGATTTTTTTGTTTGTGTTAACTTTTTGATCTATAAAGCAATTCTTACGGAATACGGAAAAATCTAAAAAAGTTCGCTAATTTTTTCCTAAAGGTATTTTTTAGTTCGCCGTTAAAGGATTGAGAGAAATGAGATGTGTTGAAGCGAGGTGAGAGACGCTGATACACATCGCCCTAATGCCTAAGGAGATCAAATATGGCAATTAACGTAAACACGAACGTGTCTGCGATGACTGCTCAGCGCTACCTTAATGGTGCGACTGATGGCATGCAGAAATCGATGGAGCGTCTATCTTCGGGTTACAAAATCAATAGTGCCCGTGATGATGCTGCTGGCCTACAAATCTCAAACCGCTTGAATGCGCAAAGCCGTGGCTTAGACATGGCAGTAAAAAATGCGAATGATGGTATTTCGATCGCTCAAACCGCTGAAGGTGCGATGAACGAAACCACCAACATTTTGCAGCGTATGCGCGATCTATCATTGCAATCCTCTAACGGCTCGAACTCGCGTTCGGAGCGTATTGCGATTCAAGAAGAAGTTACCGCACTGAATGACGAGCTTAACCGTATTGCAGAAACCACTTCATTTGGTGGTAACAAATTGCTTAACGGCACGTTCGGCACTCAATCATTCCAAATTGGAGCGAGCTCAGGGGAGGCTGTTCAGCTTTCTATGGGTAGCATGCGTTCTGATACTGTAGGAATGGGTGGTAAAGCGTATATTGCTCAAGCAGGAAAAGCGTCAGATTGGACTGTTTCCGCAGGTACAACTGACCTAACACTAGACTATACTGATGTACATGGAGAGGCAAAAACGCTCACCATAAATGCAAAAGCTGGCGACGATATCGAGCAGCTTGCAACGTACATTAATGGTCAAAGTGAAGATGTGAAGGCTTCTGTGGGTGAGGAAGGTAAGCTTCAACTTTTCGCAGCTTCCAATAAAGTCGCGACAGATGTCACGATTGGCGGAGGACTAGGTGGTGAAATTGGCTTTGGTGCAGGACAAGATCGTACTGTAGCCGACGTCGATGTTTCGACAGTCGCCGGTTCTCAGTTAGCGGTATCTGTCATCGATGGTGCATTGAAAACGGTAGACAGTCAGCGTGCTGAACTGGGTGCTTTCCAAAACCGTTTTGGCCATGCTATCAGTAACCTAGATAACATTAACGAGAACGTTAATGCGTCTAGAAGCCGGATCGTTGATACTGACTATGCGAAAGAAACTACGCAAATGACTAAGTCGCAGATTCTTCAGCAAGCAAGTACATCTGTTCTAGCGCAAGCCAAGCAGTCTCCGTCGGCAGCTCTTAGCTTATTAGGTTAATCGATAGGTTCGATAGGAGCTTATTGGTGCAACAGTATGTTGTAACCTGCTAAGGTGGAAGGGAGATCGTTATGGAAATACCATCCTACACATCGAACATCCAGCCTTATGGCTCAGATAGTGGCACTAAACTTGCTTCAAAATACGATGTACAGCAAGTTTCCTCGGAAAAGGAACAGGTCTCTACCAAGGAGATGAGCGAAAAAGCGACTCAGTCTGTTGAGAAAGCGATCGAAGCCTCGAAAGAGCGTGAAAAGCTAAACAGGGCAGAGCGTGAAAGGATTGTTCAACAGATGAATGATTTCATCTCGTCGATCAATAAAGGCTTATCATTTCGTGTAGACGAAGAATCTGGTCGAGATGTTGTAACAATATACGAAGCGGATACTGGCGATATTATTCGTCAGATACCCGATGAGGAAATGCTAGTTATCTTACGTCGCCTAAGGGAGCAAACCGCCCGATATTCATCGGGAATTGTGAACCAGACGGTGTAATCGTACTTGAGGTGAGTAAATGAGTTTTGGCCCTATAGGCATGAATTCTGGCATGGATATCAATTCCATGGTCAGCAAAATTGTAGATTCGGAGCGCGTACCTAAGCAGCAACGAATCGACAATGAGCGGGCCCAAATTGATTCTAGTATCAGTGCCTATGGTCGACTCAGAGAGTCGCTGGATACGATGAAAAACTTGATGGCGAGCTTTCGTCAAGAGAAAGCTTTCGCCGCAAGAACAGTCGAATCAACGGATGAAGCTGTAGTATCCGCAACAGCAACCACTGAAGCTATCGCTGGTCGATATGCTATCGATGTGTTGCAGCTTGCCCAAAGCCACAAAATTGCGTCGGATGTATTGCCGGAGGACGCAAAATTTGGTCCGGGTAAGCTGCAGATTTCAATGGGAGGTAAAAAGTTCTCTATAGATGTTCAAGAGAACTCAAGGCTGGGTGATATCGTGCGCGGTATCAACGGCAGTAAGTCGAATCCCGGAGTTCGTGCTGCGGTGATCAATGACACGGAAGGCCCACGTTTAATTGTTGCGTCCAATGTATCTGGGCAAGACAATGACATTTCAATGCGCGCTGAAGCGAAAGCTGGCGATCCGCTTAAACTACTCGAATACAAAACTCTTGAGCAACGAGTCAAAGACTTAGAACGCGCCCGCGCTGCCGCTCAAGAATTGCTAGCCCCTCTGACACCAGAGGAGCAAAAAATTGCCGATAAAATTGCTCAAAATAACATCGATGCGGCAAAAGCTGTCGACGATGAAATCGCTGCAACTTCAAAGCAAGCGGCAATTCAGGCTGATCCTAACGCTGCGAAGGATGCGACTGCAGACAATGAGATGTCAAAAAGCGCTACTGCGGCCGCTGCACAGGCGGGGATAGAAGCAAACAAATACATCAAACCCGAAGATCGTATTCCAGGATGGACAGAAACGGCGTCGGGTACTTTACTCAGCTCATACTGGGAACCAGAACCTCAGCTTGACGATAAAGCAAAAGAAAAAGCTCCTGATGTTCCTGGTTGGTCTAATACTGCATCGGGCACTTTGACCGATTCATACGTTACACCAAAAGAAGCACAGGCTAAGCTCGATGCTGAGCAAGCACGAATTGAGCAGAAAGTAGCGGATGAAAAAGCGCTACTTGCTCAACGTGTCGCGACAGGAGAGCTGACACCTGAACAAGCCAAAGAGATGGAGCGGGCTAAACTTCCGAAAGAAGAGCGTGAGTACCTAGAGCGAATTGACCAAGCTCAAGCTGATTTAGTTGCGGCGCAACAGTCATTTGACACTTACCGAGGCATGACAGAGGTACAGGCTGCACAAGATGCCAAAGTGCTACTCGATGGCGTTGCCCAGCTTTCAAGCAATAACAATATTATTGAAGATGCCATTGACGGCGTTGATTTAACCCTAAAAGGTCGCACCCCAGTAGGCAAGCCCGCTTCAGAAATTGATATTGAGTATGACCGTCAAGGCGTGCGTAATGATATTGAGCAATTTGTTGCGGCTTACAACCAGTTCTATCAAACTTCTCAAGAACTTGGTGGTGTAGACCCAAGAACTGGAGCCGCAGGTCCACTGGCTGGTGACAGTATTGTGCGTAGTGCGGACTCCCGTCTTAAGTCGGTATTCTCCTCTCGGGTAGAGCCAGCGCCGGAGGATCTAAAAACATTGACGGAATTTGGTATTACCACTACCCGTCAAGGCACCTTAGAGATCAACTATGACATGCTAGATCGCCAGTTGAACAATAACTTCAACAAGCTTGAGGATTTTTTTGGCGGGAACCAAGGTTTTGCAAAAAAAGTGGAAGACGCGATTCAAGGTCTGACTGGCGTAACTGGCTCGATACGTAATCGAGAGAAAAGTATGACTGAGCGGACGTATCGCTTACAAGATGATCAAGCGGCATTAGATCGCCGTATGGATAATCTAGAAAAGCGCACACACGCCAAATTTACGGCAATGCAGGATGCCACGAGCAAAATGCACTCTCAGCTAGCAGGTATGATGAATGCGCTTGGATAGTGAATTTCTCGGCCAACTTGCCAATTTGTGTGAATTAGATCAAAAAATTTCTGAAACTCTTGCATCGGAAGAAATAAATGCTGAAGAAATTGTTCAGCTAGTCGATATAAGGGAACAGTTATTGCAAAGTTTGTTAGATGTAATAGAAACACATCCAGAGCTTGCACAACTACAGCAGTGGTATGATGCGGTCAAAAGAACCCAAACTGTTGTAGAATTAATGCAGAATAAAACTTCTGAACTGGGACAGGCGTTACAAAAGTATCGTCATGGCAAACGCTCAGTTCAGCAGTATCAAAAGTTTTTATAGAAAAAGAGGGTTGTTATGCGTGGTTCACTACAGGCTTACAAGAAGGTATCGGTTGATAGCCAGCTCAGTGCGGCCTCCCCGCATAAAATTGTTCAAATGCTGATGGCTGGCGCTATTGAACGTTTGATTCAAGGTAAAGCGGCGATGCAGGCAGGAAACATTCCAGCCAAGGGTGAGCGTTTGGGTAAGGCTCTAGATATCATTATCAGCTTGCGCAGCTGTCTTTCAATGGATGATGGTGGCGACATCGCTCAGAACCTTGATCAGCTGTACGAATTTATGATTACTCAGATTACAGAAGCAAATCATCAAAATAACCCACAGCCCATTGATGATGTAATTGAGATTATCCGTGAAATTAAGTCTGCATGGGATCAGATTCCTACTGAGTATCACAACCTAACAGCAGCGGATGTTGGTTTATAAACTGAACTAAGTTTTTAGGAAATTTCATACATAAATAAGTATGCATTGAAATATTATGCCTATTAAGCTTTTGGGCTAACATCACATCAAGTAATTGCTTGGTTGCCTTATTTTTTTTATCAAATAGAATAGAAGCCACTAACTAGCCTAGTGGCTTTTTTTTGTTGCTGAAATTTCTAAATTGTCTAACGCGTTTTCTGAACTATAGTTACAAGTGACGTTTAGATTTTTAACCCAGCCACAACGTTTCAAAATAAAGGCAAACATTCTCACCTATGCAAGGTTTAGCAAAACTACTTGTGATTGAAGATGATGCGCAAGCACGAATCAATCTCAGTAATATTTTAGAATTTGTTGGAGAACAGTGTGAGGCGATCACTTCTGATCAGCTTGATGACCTAGATTGGTCTCGAGTGTGGGCCGGTTGTATTCTTGGTTCTCTGAATAATAATAAATTACCTTCCAAGCTGAGCGATAAATTATCCCAGGCTAATCATATTCCTTTACTTATTGCCGGAAAGCATTCTTATCCAGTTGAAGAGCTAACAAACTATGTTGGTGAGCTGGAGTACCCATTAAATTACCCGCAATTAAGTGAAGCGCTGCGCCACTGTAAAGACTTCTTAGGCCGTAAAGGTGTAAATGTTCTTTCCTCTTCTCGTAAAAACACATTGTTCCGTAGCCTTGTTGGCCAAAGCCACGGCATTAAAGAAGTCCGCCATCTTATCGAGCAGGTTTCTGGAACAGAAGCAAATGTGTTAATCCTAGGCGAGTCTGGTACAGGTAAAGAAGTCGTCGCTCGTAATATTCACTATCATTCAGCTCGTCGTAATGGCCCATTTGTGCCAATTAACTGTGGTGCGATACCACCTGACCTCCTTGAAAGTGAGTTGTTTGGTCATGAAAAAGGGGCGTTTACTGGAGCGATTACCTCGCGTAAAGGCCGCTTTGAACTTGCTGAAGGCGGTACACTGTTCCTAGATGAAATTGGCGATATGCCGATGCCGATGCAGGTTAAACTGCTTCGAGTACTGCAAGAACGTTGCTTTGAACGTGTCGGTGGCAACACCACCATCCGAGTCAATGTTCGTGTTATTGCAGCAACGCACCGCAATCTGGAAACCATGATAAATGACGAGTCTTTCCGCGAAGATCTTTATTATCGTCTCAATGTGTTCCCGATTGAGATGCCTGCACTGCGCGATCGCAAAGATGATATCCCATTGTTGCTACAAGAGTTAATGACGCGCATGGAGTCAGAAGGGGCTCAGCCTATCTGTTTTACACCGCGCTCAATTAACTCACTGATGGAGCATGAATGGCCTGGTAACGTCCGCGAACTTGCTAACCTTGTGGAGCGAATGATCATCCTGTACCCGAACAGCTTAGTAGATGTGAATCATCTACCGACCAAGTATCGTTACAGCGATATTCCGGAGTTTCAGCCCGAGTACAACAATCTTGAATCTGTTGAAGAACAAGAGCGTGATGCGCTGCAAGATATCTTCTCTGAAGACTTCAGCCTAGAGTCGAGTGACATATTCCAAGAGCATGAAAATGCGCCGCAAAGTCTTCCTCCAGAAGGGGTTAACCTCAAAGAGATGCTGGCGGACCTTGAAGTCAATATGATCAATCAAGCACTTGAGGCACAAGGTGGTATTGTTGCGCGAGCAGCCGACATGTTAGGCATGCGTCGAACGACTCTAGTTGAGAAGATGCGTAAGTACAATCTACAGCGATAATTTGATGTAAAACTTGACTGTCAATTTACTGACCTTATAGTAAGTGATTGAAAAATAAAACAAATAGCTTGGCGTGCCTTTTGCATGTCAGGCTATTGTAGTTTTTAAGGCAGAAATACGTCATGCAGTTAACCCCGTCGGTCGATAATCCGATGCCATTAGGCACACTAGAACAACAAGTAGAACGCTATCAGCAGGTACTCGATGTCATGCCCGCTGGTGTTATATTGCTCGATACTCAGGGTGTGGTGCAGGAAGCTAACCCAGAAGCTTTACGTTTGTTGGAAGTCCCGCTCGTGGGTGAAAAATGGTTTGAAGTGATTCAACAAGCATTTGCACCGCGAGAAGATGACGGTCATGAGATCTCGCTTCGTAATGGCCGTAAAGTCCGTTTAGCGATTTCAGCCTCTAAAACAGGACAGTTGATTCTTATCACTGATTTGACCGAGACACGTCTTTTGCAGTCTAGAATCAGTGACTTACAACGCCTGTCTTCTCTCGGTCGCATGGTGGCTTCACTGGCTCACCAAGTTCGGACGCCACTTTCGAGCGCCATGCTTTACGCCTCCAACTTAGGCGCGCCCAATTTGCCGCCTGCAACGAAAGATAGATTTCAAACCAAGCTGATGGATCGCCTCCATGACTTAGAAAAGCAAGTCAATGACATGTTGCTGTTTGCGAAAGGTGGCGACAATAAGGTTGTTAAGCCATTCACCGTGGCAGATTTGGTTGCCGAGTTCTCACCTATGGTTGAAACCGCTCTGAAAAACAATCAAATCGATTACTGCTTAGAAGTCGAGCAAGAACAAACTCAGCTATTGGGTAATGCCAATGCCATTGCTTCGGCACTAAGTAATTTGGTGATGAATGCGATTCAAATTGCCGGTAAACAGTCCCAAGTCGATGTGTTTTTTAGACCGGTTAATGGCGAACTGAAAATCTCAGTACAAGATAGCGGTCCGGGCGTTCCCGCTGAATTACAAAACAAAATTATGGAACCTTTCTTCACCACTCGCTCGCAAGGGACTGGACTCGGTCTTGCGGTAGTGCAGATGGTGTGTCGTGCGCACGATGGAAGGTTGGAACTCATTTCAGAGCAAGGTGACGGCGCATGCTTTACGGTGTGCATTCCGCTAGAGCGTCACCCTCACCCTGATCAACAAGCTATGACTGGAGAAGAATAATGGCTCAAAGCAAAGTACTGATCGTAGAAGATGATGAAGGTCTACGCGAAGCCTTAGTCGACACTTTGGCTCTGGCTGGCTATGAATGGCTTGAGGCGGATAGTGCCGAAGATGCCTTAGTGAAGCTTAAGTCAAACAGCGTAGATATTGTTGTATCAGACGTGCAAATGGCCGGAATGGGCGGCTTGGCGTTACTGAGAAACATCAAGCAGCATTGGCCAAACCTGCCAGTACTGCTAATGACCGCTTATGCCAACATTGAGGATGCGGTTTCAGCGATGAAAGATGGCGCCATTGACTATATGGCAAAGCCTTTTGCACCGGAAGTACTGCTCAATATGGTCAGCCGTTATGCGCCAGTAAAATCGGATGATAATGGCGATGCGGTTGTTGCTGACGAGAAAAGCATTAAATTACTGGCTCTCGCCGATAAAGTGGCGAAAACCGATGCAAGTGTCATGGTTTTAGGTCCTAGCGGCTCGGGTAAAGAAGTCATGTCGCGTTATATCCATAACGCCTCAAATCGTAAAGATGGCCCATTTGTCGCGATCAACTGTGCGGCGATCCCTGACAACATGCTAGAAGCCACCTTGTTCGGTTATGAAAAAGGGGCGTTTACTGGAGCGGTACAAGCGTGTCCAGGTAAGTTCGAACAGGCGCAAGGCGGGACTATCTTATTGGATGAGATCAGTGAGATGGATCTGAGCCTGCAAGCTAAGCTATTGCGTGTGCTCCAAGAGCGCGAAGTCGAACGCTTGGGCAGCCGTAAGAGCATCAAGCTCGATGTTCGTGTTTTGGCGACCAGTAACCGTGACTTGAAGCTGTATGTTCAAGAGGGTAACTTCCGTGAAGACTTGTACTACCGCTTAAATGTTTTCCCAATTGCATGGCCTGCTCTTTGTGAGCGCAAAGGTGATATCGAACCACTGGCCCAGCACTTAGTTGAACGCCACTGTCAAAAACTGGGTATGCCAGTGCCTAATGTGACGGCAAATGCTATCAACAAACTTCTCTCTTACACATGGCCGGGTAATGTTCGTGAATTGGATAACGTTGTCCAACGTGCGCTTATCTTGAGTGAAAGCGGTCAGATTGATTCGGAGCATATCCTGCTTGAAGGGCTAGATTGGCAAGACGCATCTAGCTTACAAGTGGCGGTAGAGACAGGTGACTGCATTGTTCCTAACATTAAGCCTGTGGCTGAGCAAGGTAGCAACCTTTCTGCGGGTAGTGGACTAGGTGGCGAACTTCGCGATCAAGAGTACGCCATTATTCTCGACACTCTGGAAGAGTGTAACGGTCGACGCAAAGAAATGGCTGAGAAGTTAGGCATTAGCCCGCGTACTTTGCGCTATAAACTAGCAAAAATGCGTGACGCTGGGATTGAAATTCCAAACTAAGGTGTTATTTTCCTTCTGGTACTGACGTGGCACGATGATTGCAGCGTCAGTACTCCAACACTAATTTAAGTCAAAGAGTTGACTACTGAGGTTTTGATGAGAGTTGACGGTTTTCAAAGCGAAATGCAAGCAATGATGTTTGAAGCAACGGGTACTAAACCTGCTGCGACAGGGCATACAGTCGGTGCTGATTTTGGCCAATTGCTTAATAATGCGATCAACAACGTTAATAGCCTCTCAAAGACGTCTAGCGACCTTCAAATGCGATTTGATCGCGGTGACGCTGACGTTTCACTCTCTGACGTAATGATCGCTAGAAACAAATCTAGTGTCGCTTTCGAAGCCACAATTCAGGTACGCAACAAGCTTGTTGAGTCGTACAAAGAATTGATGAACATGCCAGTTTAAAGTTAGGTAACGACTGTGTCAGAGCAAAATTCATCAACCGATCTAACCGTAACTGAAGGTGCTCGCGAAAGCGCTATGGTAGCTACGTCGGATCTTGATTCACACGTACAAAACCCAGATTTGGACGAAAAATCCAGTTCCAAGTTTGATATGGCGGTGGGTGACCTCGATCTGCTTCGCCAAGTCGTTCTGGTACTTTCAATCTCCATCTGTGTTGCTCTGATTGTTATGCTGTTCTTCTGGGTTAAAGAGCCAGAGATGCGTCCATTAGGGGCTTACGAAACAGAAGAGTTGATCCCCGTCTTAGATTACCTTGATCAGCAGAAACTCGATTACAAGCTTGAAGGCAATACCATCTTAGTGCCAGCAAGTGAGTTCAACTCATTAAAGCTTGATATGGTTCGTGCTGGCCTTAACCAAGAGAAACACGCTGGTGATGACATCTTGCTACAAGATATGGGCTTCGGTGTTTCACAGCGTTTAGAACAAGAGCGTCTCAAGCTAAGCCGTGAGCGCCAACTGTCAAAAGCCATCGAAGAGATGAAGCAAGTACGTAAAGCGCGTGTCTTGCTTGCTTTGCCTAAGCAAAGTGTATTTGTTCGACATAACCAAGAAGCGTCAGCATCTGTATTTTTAACACTCAAAACAGGCGCGAACCTTAAGCAGGAAGAAGTCGATTCTGTGGTTGATATGGTGGCAAGTGCGGTTCCGGGTATGAAGCCTAACCGTATTACCGTCACAGACCAACATGGTCGTCTATTAAGCTCTGGCTCACAAGATCCTGCCTCGGCAGCGCGTCGCAAAGAACATGAATTAGAGCGTAAGCAAGAACAAGCACTGCGTGACAAAATCGATTCTGTACTTATCCCTATCTTAGGTTTTGGTAACTATACTGCTCAAGTGGATATTGAACTCGACTTTAGTGCAGTAGAACAGACCAGTAAGCGCTTTGACCCGAACACACCTTCAACACGAAGCGAATACACCTTAGAAGACTACAACAATGGTAACGTCGTCGCAGGTGTGCCAGGTGCATTGAGTAACCAGCCTCCGGCGGATGCTTCTATTCCACAAGATGTGGCGCAAATGAAAGATGGCACAACCTTAGGTCAAGGTTCTGTGCATAAAGAAGCTACACGTAACTTTGAACTCGATACCACCATCAGCCATGAACGTCGTCAAACGGGTGTAGTAAACCGTCAAACAGTTGCAGTCGCAGTGAAGAACCGTGCAGTCGTCAACCCAGACACGGGTGAGACCAGCTACCAACCAATTTCTGAGGCTGAACTAAACTCTATTAAGCAACTACTGATTGGTACGGTAGGATTTAGCGAAGCACGTGGCGATCTGCTTAATGTGCTAAGCATGCAGTTTGCAGAACCTGAAATTGAAGTCATGGCGGATGTGCCAATTTGGGAACACCCTAACTTCAATGACTGGATACGTTGGTTCGCAAGTGCGTTGGTTATCATTGTTGTGGTCTTGGTTCTTGTCCGCCCAGCACTGAAAAAACTCCTCAACCCTGCGTCTGATGAAGATGAAGATCAGCTTTACGGACCAGATGGCTTACCAATTGGTGCTGATGGTGAAACCAGCTTGATTGGTGGCGACCTAGACGGTGGCGAGTTGTTTGAGTTTGGCTCAAGTATTGACTTGCCTAACCTACACAAAGATGAAGATGTGCTGAAAGCAGTGCGTGCACTGGTTGCTAATGAACCTGAGCTAGCAGCACAAGTAGTGAAGAATTGGATGCAGGATGCCTAACGAAATAGTTCCACAGGAAGAGGGCGGTGAGGTAGTAGAAAACACCGTGGATATATCAACCATCCCGGGCGAAGAGCGCGCGGCGATTCTTTTACTCAGTCTCAATGAGGAAGACGCTGCGGGTATCATCCGTCATTTAGAACCTAAACAAGTTCAACGAGTGGGTAGCGCGATGGCGCGTGCTGCTGACTTAAGTCAAGAAAAGGTCGGTGCTGTTCACCGCGCCTTCTTAGAAGACATTCAGAAATACACCAACATTGGTATGGGTAGCGAAGACTTTATGCGTAATGCACTTGTCGCTGCTCTGGGTGAAGATAAAGCCAACAACCTAGTAGACCAAATTCTATTGGGTACAGGTTCGAAAGGTCTAGACTCTCTGAAATGGATGGACCCACGTCAGGTGGCGAGCATCATCATCAACGAACACCCACAGATTCAAACCATTGTACTCTCTTATCTAGAACCTGATCAGTCCGCAGAGATCCTTAACCAGTTCGCTGAGCGAGATCGCTTAGATTTGATGATGCGTATTGCTAACCTTGAAGAAGTTCAACCTTCGGCACTGGCTGAGTTGAATGAGATCATGGAGAAGCAGTTCGCAGGTCAGGCAGGTGCGCAAGCTGCCAAGATTGGCGGCCTGAAGGCAGCAGCAGAGATCATGAACTACATGGACAACAATGTCGAAGGTATCTTGATGGAGCAAATTCGCGATCAAGACGAAGACATGGCGACGCAGATTCAAGATCTTATGTTCGTGTTCGAGAACCTTATCGAAGTTGACGACCAAGGTATTCAGAAATTGCTGCGTGACGTACCGCAAGATGCACTACAGCGTGCATTGAAAGGTGCCGATGATTCACTGCGTGAGAAGATCTTCAAGAACATGTCTAAACGTGCTGCTGAGATGATGCGCGATGACCTAGAGGCTATGCCTCCAATCAAGGTGTCTGACGTAGAAGCAGCACAGAAAGAAGTACTGGCAATTGCACGACGCATGGCTGACTCTGGCGAAATTATGCTGGGCGGTGGTGCAGACGAGTTCCTATAAATTAATTAAGCAAGGTATCTATGTCTTTGGAGAGGAAACGCGGTTTTTTACGCCTAGATAACGATGAGCAGGTCGAAAAACCTGAGCGATGGGGTATGCCTGATTACACCTCGCAAACTCATAAGCAGGCTAAAGAAACGGCGATGAACTACGATCCGAGTTGGATGCCTATCGCTGAACCTGTTGCAGAAGAAGCGCCGAAAGAGCTCACCGAAGAAGAGATCGAACTGATTAAGCAGCAGGCTTATCAGGAAGGACTTCATCAAGGGCAAGAGGCAGGCTTTAAGCAAGGGTACGAAAAAGGTAAAGAGCAAGGGACGCAAGAAGGCCATCAAGAAGGTCTTGAATCGGGTAAAATTGAAGGCGTTGCGGCAGGGCAAGAGTTTATTCAGCAACAAGTTCAAACGTTTGTGAACCTTGCGAACCAGTTTGCTCAACCACTTGAGTTAATGAATGCTCAAGTGGAGAAACAGCTTGTCGACATGGTCCTGACTTTAGCGAAAGAAGTGGTCCATGTTGAGGTACAAACCAATCCTCAAGTAATTCTTGATACCATCAAACAATCAGTAGAATCGCTACCAATCTCAGGTCATGCGATTACCCTCAAACTTCATCCTGACGATGTTGAAATCATTCGCTCTTCATATGGTTCTGAAGAACTTGAATTCCGCAATTGGACACTGATGGCAGAGCCTGCGTTAAATCGTGGTGATGTTCAGATCGAGGCGGGTGAGTCGAGTGTTAACTATCGCATGGAAGATCGCATCCGTAGCGTTATTCAAAGCTTTTGTGGAGTGAATCGCCACCAAGGTGGTGAATAGTGCTAGCCCTCGCTGATCGCCTTTCGCAATACAAAACTCAAGGACTCACATGTAGACCAGTCGCAGCGGGCAAGTTAGTACGAGTGGTCGGGCTAACTCTCGAAGCCACAGGATGCCGAGCGCCAATCGGCAGTTTATGTAAAGTCGAAACCATGCATGGTGAAATGGAAGCAGAAGTTGTCGGCTTTTCTGGCGAAAGCTTATACCTAATGCCCAGTGAGCAAATTACTGGCGTGCTTCCCGGCGCAAAAGTCACTCCATTAACCAGTGAGTCCGGTTTACCTGTTGGAATGGAACTGCTTGGACGAGTCATTGATGGTGTGGGAAACCCACTGGATGGCTTGGGGCCAATCTATACCGAAAAACGTGCCTCTTTTAACGCAGAACCTATAAACCCGCTTGCCCGTAAACCTATCTCTGAACCACTTGATGTCGGAATTAAGGCTATTAATGGTCTGTTAACCGTGGGCAAAGGTCAGCGTATCGGCCTATTTGCCGGTTCTGGTGTGGGTAAATCGGTCACCTTGGGCATGATGACCCGAGGAACGACAGCGCAGGTTGTTGTCGTAGGTTTGATCGGTGAACGTGGCCGTGAGGTGAAAGAATTTATCGAAGAGATTTTGGGTGTTGATGGCCGCCAGCGCTCTGTCGTTGTTGCCGCGCCCGCTGACTCTTCGCCACTAATGCGATTAAAAGGATGCCAAACCGCACTGACCATCGCTGAATATTTCCGCGATCAAGGGCTGGATGTCTTACTCTTGATGGATTCTCTGACTCGTTTTGCTCAAGCTCAGCGTGAGATTGCCCTTTCTGTGGGTGAACCTCCGGCGACTAAAGGTTATCCACCTTCAGTATTTGCTAAATTACCAGCCTTGGTTGAGCGTGCTGGTAACGGGAGCCCGGAGCAAGGCTCTATCACTGCTTTCTTTACCGTACTGACCGAAGGTGATGACTTACAAGATCCAATTGCCGATGCGTCACGCGCTATTCTTGATGGTCACGTGGTTCTGTCTCGTGAAATGGCAGATGCAGGTCATTATCCAGCGATTGATGTTGAGAAGTCTGTCAGTCGTGTTATGCCTCAGATTACCTCTGAAGAGCATGTCTTGATGTCAAAAGCGGTACGACAGGTTCTCTCTGTGTGCCGTAAAAACCAAGATCTTGTCTCTATCGGTGCCTATAAGCCAGGAACTGATCCTGCAATAGATGGCGCGTTTACACTTAAACCTAAGTTGGACGGATATTTGCAGCAGACTATGAAAGAGACGGTGCCTTACGACATGTGTCTCAATATGCTGCGTGGGCTGTTACAAGGCGAGTAATAAACGATGGATAACGCACTAGAGTTTCTTTTAGAACAGGCTAAAGAGCGAGAAAACCAAGCGGTTTTGGCGTTGGGTCAAGCTCGTACTGAACTCGAAGGCTATTATCAGCAGCTTGAGCAAATTGAAAAATACCGTCTTGATTACTGCCAGCAGCTTGTCGACCGTGGTCAACAAGGTCTGACTGCTAGCCAATATTCCCACCTTAATCGCTTTTTAACCACGCTCGATGAAACTTTGGCTAAGCAGAAACAAGCCGAATCGCACTTTAAAGGTCAGGTAGAAGGGTGCGAGCAGAATTGGTTAGAGAGTCGTAAACAAAGACGCTCCTATGAGTGGATGATAGAGAAGAAACAAGCGGAAAAAGAACGTCAGCAAAACATTCGAGAACAGAAACAGATGGATGAGTTTGCGACCCTTCAGTTTTCTCGTCGAAGTTTGAATTAGCTTCACAAGCTTCAACTGAACGTCAATGTCTTGCACTTAGTGGCGTGCTTCTTGCAGTAAACCTAGAAATGTATGCAATCCTATTGGCACCTTGCCGCCTAGAGTCTGACTGGCGCTGAGCAACTGAGAGTGAACCTGGTATGAATATCAATTTATCGTCGGTATCGGAAAGTCCTAAAGTGACCAAAGCCACTACAGAAGGTGGTGACGCGACCTCTGAAGCTTCAGAATCAGGAGGCTTCTTCTCCAAACTTGCTGCGCTGATTAAAGGGGAAGGTGAGTCTGAAGGCAAAGTCGATATAAGCCAAACTAAGGCGAGTGCTGAAGGCGAAGAAGTGAGTGTTGAAGCAGACTCTGAGACTAAAAGTGTCAAAGTTGCTGCGACGGAAAGCCAAAGTACCGACGAGTTGCTAGAATCGGAAGAGAGCTCGTCCGCCAAATCAGAAAAGGTAGTCGTTCAAGGTGAGGGCAGTGAATCAGCCAAACCTACGGTGTCCGAAAAGGAAGTTGCTCAAGCAAGCTCTCAGTCTGCTGAAAAAATAGTCTCAGATAACGACGAAGTATTGCAGCGACTCGACCACTCCAATAAGGCGCTTCAACCAAAAGACGGCAAAGCGTTGCCACAAGATATTTCTGAGCAGCAGGTTGTTGCTGATAAATCTGCTCAAGGTGATGAAGAAGTCGCGGCAGTGGGAGCAGCTAAATTAACCAGTGAGATGGACGACACCGACATTCAACAAGCCAACTCAAAGCAAAATTCTGTAAACACTGAATCTGAAGCGACTCAAGCGGTGAAATCACAGCAACAAGAGACCGTTGTCGTCAAGTCTGCTGAGGGTGAAGAGGTTGTAGTTCCCGCATCAGCGGAGCGTTTTGTACAGCAATCTTCAGAACAGAAAAACGATGAGTCAACTGAACAACAGTCAAATTCTAATGTACCTGCTTCGGTTGCAAGTGCAGCAGCACTTACTCAAGATGATGTAGTTGAATCAGCGAATAAACAAGCAGCACCTCAAGTAGAGAGTGAACACTTACAAGCTACAAATTTGGCTAGTGCTGAAAACAATGCCCAAGTTGCTTCCGATACAGAGCGAACAGAAGGTTCGGACTCCGCAGTGGTTGCAGGAGCGACCGTAGCAGCAGGAGCCACGGTGTTGGGTGGAGCTGCAGTCGCTGGCTTTGGTGCTGAAAAAGTCACTGATGGTGCTACTACAGCAGCGGTTCAAGTTCCGAGTGGCGCTCAATCACTCGCAGCGGCAAGCGATAATCAAGCTGAATCAGAGATTGACCCAAGTATTGCGGCCGCGACGGTAGCTGCTGGCGCGATTCCTTGGGCTGCATCGGCAGAAGGCCAAGCAAAAGATGACGTAGCCATTAAAGCGGACACTATGTCTAAGGCTCAGCAGGCGCCAGTCGCTCAGTCCGTACATCAAGCCATCGTTAGCCAACAATCTCAAGCTCAGCTCGCGCAAGCGCAGCAGCAGAGCGCTGTACCAACCATGCCTAGTGATTTAGCTGCGGCTCAAATGCAGCAAATGGCAGCATCGCCAAATGCGGCTATGGTTCAAGACCAAGCCATGCTTAAGGCGGTTATGGGGGCAAAAGCGGCGGGTACGCTTGGGCAGATGGCTGCCAATAAAGATGGAGCTCAGCAAGGCGGAGAGTCTAATACCGGTTTTGCTCAGCAACTGGCGCAAGCTTCCGGACAGCAAGGTCCGGGCGCATTAGGTCAAGTAAGAGCTGAGCAAGCGGCCCAAGCACCGTTGCAATTGAATCGAGAACTTGCGGGAGAGCAAGTGGCTGAGCGCGTGCAGATGATGATGTCGAAGAACCTGAAAAACATCGACATTCGTCTCGATCCACCAGAACTTGGTCGAATGCAAATTCGCATGCACATGAATGGCGATGCGGCGACAGTACACTTTACCGTTGCCAACCAGCAAGCCCGTGATGTGATTGAACAATCAATGCCAAGATTGCGCGAAATGCTTGCTCAACAGGGTGTACAATTGGGTGATAGTTCCGTTCAGCAACAAGCGTCAGGACAGCAGCAAAGACGCTATGCCGACAACGGACAAGGAAATAATGGTCAAGGTAACAGCAATCAGGGCTTCTCTGGTGAAGAAAACCTTGAACCAGACATCAATCTTGATTTGAATGTCGCAGCAAAGCGTGATGGAATTAGCTATTACGCTTAAACTGTTAAAAACAAAAGAATAGAGAACGTTAAGTTATGGCAGACGAAGAACTCGAAACGGAAGCACCCAAAGGAAAAAGTAAGCTACTCATCATCATTATTGCTGTCGTAGTGTTACTTGCTGGTGGCGGCGGAGCTGCTTTCTTCTTGATGGGCTCAGATGAGCCAGCAGAGGGACAAGAAGCCATGCAACAAGAAATGGCTGCGCCAACAGACCCAGTGGCTTACGTTAATATTCCCCAACCATTTTTATTTAATGTCACAGGCGATAAGAAAGATCGCCTAGTTCAGATTAAAGTCCAGCTCATGGTGCGTGGAAGCGAGAACGAAAATCTTGCCCGCTACCACTCTCCACTGATTGAAAGTTCGCTGTTAAGCACGTTTGCTTCAGCTACCGTAGACCAATTACGTACGGTGAATGGTCGAGTTGAGCTACGCGATAAAGCGACTGATGACATTAAAGCCAGTTTGAATCGAGCAGTTGGGCAGCCTGTGATTGAGCGCGTGCTGTTTACTGACTTTGTAATGCAATAGGTGACGAGTGACTGATCTATTAAGCCAAGATGAGATTGATGCTCTCTTACACGGTGTAGATGACGTTGATGAGGCCGAAGAGGAAGAAGTTGCCTCGGATGCCAGTGCGGTAGACTTCGACTTCTCATCGCAAGACCGCATTGTTCGTGGTCGAATGCCAACGCTAGAGTTGATCAATGAGCGCTTTGCTCGCCATATGCGCATCAGCTTGTTTAACATGCTGCGCAAAACCGCTGAAGTCTCTATCAATGGCGTACAGATGATGAAGTTTGGTGAGTACCAAAATACCCTGTACGTACCCACTAGCTTGAACATGGTACGCTTTAGACCACTAAAAGGTACCGCGCTAATTACCATGGAAGCACGTTTGGTATTTATCTTGGTAGAGAACTTTTTTGGTGGCGATGGTCGTTTCCATGCTCGTATCGAAGGTCGTGAATTTACCCCAACCGAGCGTCGTATCGTTCAGCTTCTGCTTAAGATCGTGTTTGAAGATTATAAAGAAGCTTGGTCGCCTGTAATGGGGGTGGAGTTTGAATATCTAGACTCTGAAGTGAACCCGAGCATGGCGAACATCGTCAGCCCGACAGAAGTGATTGTTGTGAGCTCATTCCATATTGAAGTGGATGGCGGTGGTGGTGACTTCCACGTGGTGATGCCGTATTCCATGGTTGAGCCGATTCGCGAGCTGTTGGATGCAGGTGTCCAGTCTGACAAGATGGAGACTGACGTTCGTTGGAGTACAGCGCTGCGTGAAGAGATTATGGATGTTCCAGTTAACTTCCGCGTCGATTTGCTAGAGCAAGACATCTCGCTGCGAGACTTAATGGAGCTCCAACCAGGCGACATTATTCCTATTGAGATGCCAGAACATGCGGTGATGTTTGTTGAAGAGTTGCCAACCTATCGAGTGAAGATGGGACGTTCAGGGGACAAGCTCGCAGTTCAGGTATCAGAAGAAATTAAACGACCAGATGTGGTTAAAACGGATATCGCCTTCTTAGGTAAAGACGTCATCTCTGAACTAGAAGAAGACGAAGGCGAAATCGAAGATTAAGAGATTATATAGGTAACAAGTATGGAACCGAGTGACGACCAAAAACTGGCGGACGAATGGGCTGCCGCATTAGGTGAAGATCCTGATGCACCTGAGGTAGACGTCGATGAAGTGATGAATGCCCAGCTAGATGAGCTTCAAGACACCTCGTCACCAATCACCGACGATGAGCGTCGTAAGCTAGATACCATCTTAGATATTCCAGTGACTATTTCGATGGAAGTGGGTCGCTCGCAGATTAGCATCCGTAACCTACTGCAGCTTAACCAAGGTTCAGTTGTGGAATTGGAGCGCTTGGCGGGTGAGTCATTGGACGTACTGGTTAACGGCACTCTGATTGCTCATGGCGAAGTTGTTGTGGTCAACGATAAGTTTGGTATTCGTCTTACCGATGTAATCAGTCAAACTGAGAGAATTAAGAAACTACGATAGTGCAAGGATAGCTATGTCTTTCAAGGTTAAGGAGTACTTACTTTACTCACTTATACTGCTTTCTCCTTCTGCAATGGCTACCGTTTCTCAACCCGGTAGCCAGCTTGATTGGGCGACCACTTTTGGGTCGCTCTTATTCGTTATAGTCTTTATTTTATTTTTGGCATGGCTACTCAAACGAATGCGAGTTCCAGCCTTAGTCAATCAGAAAGGCCTAAGCGTAGTGCGCCAAATTGCGGTAGGCCACAAAGAACGTATTGTGATTGTACAAGCAGGAGAAGAGCAATTCTTAGTTGGCGTGACTGCGCAATCAATCCAACTGATCTCAAAACTGGAGAAACCTTTGTCTCAGGAGGAGATGGCTGCGAGTCCTTTTTCCAATCAACTGACTCAGCTATTAAAGAAGAATGAAAAAAGCTAATAACCTAACATTGATTGTCTTAGCGTTTGTTCTGACACTGTTTTCAGCGTTCTCTCAAGCACAGCAAGAGATAGAAACCCCTGTACCGAGCAATGTGGCTCCGTCCGAATCTGTGACGGTCACTGCGATGGAAAAGGAGCAAGGGGCGTCACGCACGATAGCCGCAGGTACAACGACCGGTGGTGGTATTCCTGCCTTTACCATGACTACCAATGCTGACGGTGGCGAAGACTACTCTATCAACCTACAGATTCTCGCATTGATGACCATGCTTGGTTTCTTACCAGCTATGGTTATCTTGATGACATCATTCACGCGAATTGTCGTTGTTATGTCCATCCTTAGGCAAGCGATGGGTCTCCAGCAAACACCGTCAAATCAGGTGATAATTGGTATTGCTATCTTCCTCACCTTCTTCATCATGTCGCCGGTGCTAAACAAAATTAATGATGAGGCGATTCAGCCATACATCAATGAGCAGATAACCGCTCGCGAGGCGTTTGATTTAGCTCAGGTGCCAATGAAAGACTTCATGCTTAAGCAAACACGCGTCAAAGACTTAGAAACCTTCGTTAATATATCGGGCTCGACGGCGACAGCCCCTGAAGATGTTTCGATGGCAGTGCTTATCCCAGCCTTTATCACTTCGGAGCTAAAAACGGCTTTCCAAATTGGCTTTATGCTGTTTTTGCCATTTTTGATTATCGACTTAGTGGTGGCATCGGTATTGATGGCGATGGGTATGATGATGCTTTCGCCGATGATCGTCTCCTTGCCATTTAAATTGATGCTGTTTGTTTTGGTCGATGGCTGGAACCTAATTTTGTCGACCTTGGCCGGCAGTTTCGCCTTGTGACGGGAGAAAGACTATGACTCCTGAAATGTTCGTTGAGTTGTTTCGTGAAGCACTTTGGATGGTTCTCATCATGGTGTGCGCAATCATTATTCCCAGTCTGTTGATTGGTTTAGTGGTTGCTATTTTCCAAGCGGCGACCTCGATCAATGAACAAACCCTAAGTTTCTTACCTCGTTTAATTGTCACGCTACTCGCGCTGATGTTGTTTGCTCACTGGATGACACAAATGCTAATGGAGTTTTTCTTTAGCATGATAGAGCGACTGCCTCAGGTACTGTATTAGGTAGCGTTATGGAATACCCAACGAGCATCGTTTTAGACTGGATTGCCAACTATTTTTGGCCTTATACCCGAATCGCAGCCATGCTGATGGTGATGTCGGTAACGGGCGCTCGTTTTGTCTCTACTCGTGTTCGTCTTTATTTGGGGTTAGCGATTACTTTCGCAGTCATGCCAGCGATTCCAGCGGTGCCGGATAATATTGAATTGCTCTCTTTTGCTGGCTTTATGACGCTACTGGAGCAGATCATCATCGGTGTTGCGATGGGCACTGTTACCCAGTTTATGATCCAGATTTTCGTTATCTTGGGTCAGATCTTAGGTATGCAGTCGAGCTTGGGTTTTGCCTCCATGGTTGACCCCGCCAATGGACAGAACACCCCCTTGCTTGGTCAACTATTTATGTTCCTCGCGACCATGTTCTTCTTAGCAACTGACGGTCACTTAAAGATGATCATGTTGGTTGTGATGAGCTTTAAATCTTTGCCGATTGGGACGGGTTCATTAACCACGGTCGATTTTAGAGAATTGGCCCTGTGGCTAGGTATTATGTTTAAAGCCGCATTGAGTATGTCGTTGTCAGGCATTATTGCTTTACTGACGATTAACCTGTCGTTTGGTGTTATGACGCGTGCCGCGCCGCAGCTGAACATTTTCTCTTTGGGCTTTGCGTTTGCGCTTATGGTCGGTTTGCTGTTGTGTTGGTACATTATTGCCGGACTCTATAATCACTATGAGCTAATCTGGTTACAAGGTGAACAGCAGGTTTGCTCGTTTATCAGGTTGAATTGTTAGGGTCTGTTGACCTTTTGAGCTGATTTTTGCAGCAGTTTGTGGGTGCTTTATGCAAGGCAGAGGCTTTGAATTGTAGTTGCCCTACCTGATAAGCCGATAACGCAGCAGAAGGGAGCCACAAACGCTGCCCGAAGGGTTCGGCTAAAAGCGTTTTACTCTTTGTTGAGAGGTATTTTGCTTAGAATGACTAGGCGGCAAACCTCTCGCCGCGATTAAAACGCTTTTATCTCGAACAAAATTTAACCGCAAAAGGTCAACAGACCCTAGGAGGCTGAATGGCAGAGTCAGACGGTCAAGAACGCACAGAAGATGCCACGCCCAGACGCTTGCAACAGGCCCGTGAAAAAGGGCAGGTTGCAAGGTCAAAAGAGCTAGCATCGGTATCTGTATTGGTCGTAGGAGCCATCTCTCTAATGTGGTTTGGCGAGAGTCTTGCGCGCGCTTTATTCAGTTCAATGGGCAGATTGTTTACTCTCTCACGCGAAGAAATATTCGACCAAGTTAAGCTATTTGATATTGCCTTGGGCTCGCTAGGTAGTTTGCTACTACCATTATTGCTTATTCTAGTGACACTGTTTCTGGCGGCGTTAATCGGTGCCGCTGGGGTTGGTGGAGTGAGCTTTTCAGCGGAAGCCGCCATGCCCAAATGGTCGAAGATGAACCCGCTAAGCGGCCTAAAGCGTATGGTCGGCTTGCAAAGTTGGGTCGAGCTGATTAAGTCCATTCTGAAAGTGGCTTTGGTTTCCGGCATGGCGTTTTATTTGATTAGCGCTGCCAAAGAAGATCTATTTCAATTGAGCCTAGATGTTTATCCGCAGAACATCTTTCACTCGCTCGATATACTGCTCGACTTCATTTTACTGATTAGTTGTACTTTGTTGATAGTTGCGGCTATCGATATTCCGTTTCAGATTTGGCAACACGCCAATCAACTGAAAATGACGAAGCAAGAAGTGAAAGACGAATACAAAGAGACTGAAGGTAAGCCTGAAGTTAAAGGTCGTATTCGTATGTTGCAACGCGAAGCCGCCCAGCGACGCATGATGTCTGAAGTTCCGCAAGCCGACGTTATCGTAACCAACCCAGAGCACTTCTCCGTTGCGCTGCGCTACAAGCAAGACACAGATCGAGCGCCAATCGTGGTCGCCAAAGGTACTGACCATATGGCGCTTAAAATCCGCGAGATTGCCCGCGAGCACGATATCTATGTTGTTCCGGCTCCACCATTAGCTCGCGCGCTGTATCATTCAACAGAATTAGAGCAAGAGATCCCTGACGGTCTGTTTACCGCCGTGGCACAGATCCTTGCCTACGTATTCCAGTTAAAACAATACCGCAAACGCGGTGGTCAAAGACCAAACCTCAAAGCGTCAGAGTTGCCGATTCCACCGGAGTACAGGAAATAGGAACGGACTGCGCCCTGCTGGAAAACTAGACATAATTCAATCAACGCGAATTACCTAGTTCTCTGTCATTCCATAGAGTGACGAAGGAGCGAGTAGGGAATCTCATAGCTTGGTGCGCTCATTTGAAGAGATCCCCAACTCGTTCGTAACTCACTCTTGAGGATGACAAGTTAACTTATTGAAATAATATGGGTTGTCACCAATCGCCAACCCCTCAATACTTTTCCAGTTTTCCAGTTTTCCAGTTTTCCAGTTTTCCAGTTTTCCAGTTTTCCAGTTTTCCAGTTTTCCAGCTCTCCGGCCTTTTACTTCTCTGGAATTGAAAGCAACACCAACAGCGCGCCATCGCCGCCAAATTCTAACGGTGCTTGGTGGAAAGCCATCACGTCAGGGTGCTGAGCAAGCCATAGTGGGGCTTTTTGCTTAAGGATATGTTTACCAATGCCATGCTGCACACAAGCACAAGAGACTTCATTCTTAATGCAATAGGCGATCATTGCGCCAAGTTCGCGTTTTGCTTCTTGCTGCGTCATGCCGTGCATATCTAAAAACACATCGGGTACATACACACCACGACGCAGGCGTTTTACCTCGTACTGGGAAACATCATCACGGGCATAACGTGTTGGGCCATCTTCATTGAGAAGCGGAACAAACTCATCTGAGAAGTAGAACTCTGTATCGCTTGCTTCACGGGCAGTTCGAGTAATTTCTTTTTGCTTAGTATTTTTTTTTGGCTGCTGGACTATGGTATCCTGTGACAACTTTTTTACGCCTTGTACTGCATCCCTAAAAAGGGCGAAGTCGTCATCCATATCGGTGTCTTTTTTGCTCATGGGACTAATTAGTAAATATATAAATGCAATTAGCAGTATTGTAGCGCTTTTCGGAGGCAATTTTGGATAAGATTTTTGTAGAAGAAGCGGTTTCAGAACTTCACACGCTTCAAGATATGATTCGTTGGACTGTCAGTCGTTTCAACGCCGCGAACCTTTTTTACGGTCACGGCACTGATAACGCATGGGATGAAGCGGTACAGCTGATTCTTCCAACACTGTACTTGCCAATTGATGTTCCTCCGCATGTACTGAACTCTCGTCTGACAACCAGCGAGCGCATGCGCATCGTTGAACGTGTAGTGAAGCGCATTAACGAGCGCACTCCAACGGCTTACCTAACCAACCGTGCTTGGTTCTGTGGCCTAGAGTTCTTTGTTGATGAGCGTGTGTTAGTGCCACGTTCTCCAATTGGTGAGATGATTCAAGCGGAGTTCCAGCCGTGGTTAGTTGAAGAACCAACACGCATTATGGATCTTTGTACTGGTAGTGGTTGTATTGCTATCGCTTGTGCGCACGCCTTCCCTGAAGCGGAAGTGGATGCGATTGATATCTCAACCGATGCTTTACAAGTTGCTGAGCAGAACGTTCAAGATCATGGTATGGAGCAACAAGTTTTCCCAATCCGTTCTGACCTATTCCGTGATCTACCAAAAGAGAAGTATAACCTAATCGTGTCTAATCCACCGTACGTGGACGAAGAAGACATGAACAGCCTACCAGACGAGTTCACTCACGAGCCGGAGCTCGGTTTGGCTGCGGGTACAGATGGTCTGAAGCTTGTACGTCGCATTTTAGCTAACGCGCCAGATTACCTCACCGACAACGGTATTCTTATCTGTGAGGTAGGCAACTCTATGGTACATATGATGGAGCAATACCCGCACATTCCATTCACGTGGATTGAGTTCGAGAACGGCGGCCATGGTGTGTTTATGCTCACTCGTGAACAGATGTTAGAACATGCAGCAGAGTTTTCTATCTACAAAGATTAGTGCTTTGAATGGATGATTTAAGTGAAACGCCAAGCAGACATTGCTTGGCGTTTTTTATTGCGGGTTAAAAAGCGAAATAGATCCTTTTTAGGGGTTTACATCAAACCGTAATAAAGCGACTATGAATTTACGAAGAATTGAAGTGTAAAGCCCAGTTTACGGGCGCATAGGATTGAGGAAGTAATGGCAGGAAACAGTATCGGACAACATTTCCGAGTAACCACATTCGGGGAAAGTCACGGTATCGCACTAGGATGTATCGTCGACGGATGCCCTCCGGGTTTAGAAATCACTGAAGCGGATATTCAAGTTGATTTGGATCGCCGTCGCCCAGGCACTTCTCGTTATACCACTCAACGTCGCGAACCGGATGAAGTAAAGATTCTTTCTGGCGTATTCGAAGGTAAAACAACGGGTACTTCAATTGGACTGTTGATTGAAAACACCGATCAGCGCTCAAAAGACTATTCAGAAATTAAAGATAAGTTCCGTCCGGGCCACGCGGATTACACTTACCATCAAAAATATGGCGTGCGTGATTACCGAGGCGGTGGTCGCTCTTCTGCGCGTGAAACCGCAATGCGTGTTGCCGCGGGTTCTGTTGCTAAGAAATATCTTAAGCAAGAATTTGGTGTTGAAATCCGTGCTTACCTTTCTCAAATGGGTGATGTTTCAATTGAAAAAGTCGATTGGGATGAGATTGAGAACAATGCCTTCTTCTGTCCAGATGCTGACAAGGTAGATGCATTCGACCAACTTATTCGTGATCTGAAAAAGCAAGGTGACTCTATTGGCGCTAAGCTTCAGGTGGTTGCGACCAATGTCCCTGTTGGCCTTGGTGAGCCAGTATTTGACCGTTTGGATGCAGACATCGCTCATGCACTAATGAGCATCAACGCAGTGAAAGGTGTCGAGATTGGTGATGGCTTCGATGTGGTAAACCAAAAGGGCAGTGAGCACAGAGATGAGCTGACTCCAGACGGTTTTGCCAGCAACCACGCGGGTGGCATCTTAGGCGGTATTTCTACTGGTCAGGACATTGTGGCGAATATCGCGCTGAAGCCGACGTCAAGTATTACCGTGCCAGGTGAAACTATCACTAAACAGGGTGAACCAACGCAGCTGATTACCAAAGGTCGCCATGACCCATGTGTAGGTATTCGTGCCGTGCCGATTGCTGAAGCCATGCTTGCGATTGTGGTGCTGGATCATCTGCTACGTCATCGTGGTCAAAACCATGGTGTAACGACTGAGACACCGCAGATTTAAGCGAGTCATTAATTTGAAAACGGCCTCCAATTTGGAGGCCGTTTTGTTTGCATGGCGTTATTTCTTCGATGCTATCCAATTATTGATGTTTTCGCGTACCACTTCCATCGGTTGCTGCCCATAGCGCAGTAGCTGATCATGAAATTCGGCATAGTCGAATTGATCACCTAACTCAGCTTGAGCTTTAGCAAGCATCTCTTTAATCACTAAGTAACCTGATTTATAGGAAACGGCTTGACCCACGTAAGCGGCATAGCGGAAACTTTCTGATTCGATATCCCCTTCACCAAGCGCAGAGTTAGCTTTCATATAGTCACGCGCTTGCTGAATACTCCAACCTTGGCTGTGAATGCCTGTATCAATAGCTAAACGCATATTTCGCAGCTGTGCTTCATTGAGGCTGCCAAAGTATTGAAGGGCGTTACACTCTTGCTCATCTTTATAGATGCCTCCCTGCAACTGGCTGTAATCAGCGTTAGCGGTACACATCCCAGTGCCGTTGCTAAAGCTCGGTTTACCATGGCTATCTAACTCACCATAAATACCCATTTCCAGCCCTAGCCATTCGGTATAGAGTGCCCAACCTTCACCGTAGGCGGTGTACCAAATATCCTCCATATAGGCGGGTTTATTTGCTGGTGGGTATTCTAGCGCGTAGGCATTTTGGAAATGGTGCCCGGGTGCTGCTTCATGAAGCAGTAACGTAGAGACATTCCATTTCTGTAAGCTGTAGTCTGGATTAGTGTTGAGGGTGAAGACATTGTCATCATAGGAGGCGACACCAGCGTATAACTCGTCTTCTGCCGCGGTTGGCTCAATCGAGTAGTCGGTTTTAATCGGTTTGAAATAACCTTGAACGACATCATTGGCATTGACTTTGAACAGGTAGTAATCCGTCAGTGCCCCTTCACATGCCGTGGGAACAGAGGAGTGGCTACATACTTCACTGTACTGGTGATCATCGGTGGAGTAGCCATCTCGTCCATAGAAAAACTGCTCGCTATTGAGGTATCTGAAAAACTCATCCAGATTAATTTTTCCTGAATCGTTAGCCAGCTCAAAGGTGTGTCTTGCAACCTTGCCAGTGACTGGGTCTCGATAATCCGCTTCTACGATTGCGCCGCGTTTTTTAACCACAAGCTCAGCTACGCGAATCATTTCAGCTTTAGCATCCGCAACCAGTTGTTCTCCTAAGCGATGTAATTCTGCAGCGGATTTTCCAGTGGTGCTGTTTCTATCTAAATGCCACTGATACCAGTTTTGTCCGTTAGGCAGATCTCCCCAACCGATATTGTTGTCGGTAAGCTGTCCATCGCCACGCGCAGCTTGGGTGTACTGACCATGAAGGTAAGCGAGGAGCTTTTGAGTGGCGAGCTGTGCTTTGCCCACTTCTTTTTCATATTGATGGACAAATTCAGGGCTGTACTCAGGCTGAGTTTTTAGATCCTTCAAGCCGACCTTGAGGATAGAGAAATCATCATAGCTAATCGCATCGACGCTGCTTTGGTAAAGCCTTTCAGCAAGAACTGCGGGTAACTGTATGCCTTCTAGTTGGCCTTGCTTGTATTGGCTGCGTAGGTTGTTGATCCAAGACGTATACTCTTGAAGCGTTTCGAGTTGATCTTGATAGGTTTTCGAATTATCACCATTGGTCTCGATCGCAGCACCTGCTTCTTCCGCGTTCCATTGAATGTAGTTGTAGAAGTGGGTAACTGGCACATCAAGGTTGCCAAAGCGAGCATTAGCAAAGCTAGCGCCACGGATTGCTATGGTGCGATCAAATTGAAACGTATCGTAGTAAACCTTCTCTTCATCCGATAAAGCGCTGCGGTCAATTTCGAGTAACTTACTTAGGTAGAGTCGATCGAGCGTTTGTTTCGCCGCCGCCATTTGATCATTAATGATGCCAAATTGCGAGCTGTCCAAAGACTTAGATTGCGAGCCATATTCATCAAGCAGAGCAGATAGTTGCTGAGAGGCATCCGGAGTGGATAAAGTGCTACACCCAGAGAGGCTAAGCGCAAGTACGGAGAGAGTAAGACCTAGTCTATTTTTCATTGTTAGACCTTTTTGCTTATAAATTTAAGTAGGGGTAAATAGGAAAGGTCTGGGGTGGATGGGCTAATGCCTGAACTTTCCTTATTGGCGATAAGGGTAAGATAAATGGCTCGCTAGGATTGTGCAAAAGGTCACAGGATTAACTTACTGATTACTAACCACTTGTGTACACAAAATTGAAAGTGAGTGGTTATGTAAATGGCGGGTAAATAGATGAGTGGATATAAAAACGCCCTGTAAAACAGGGCGAATGTGAGATTAGTGCAGTGAACCTTCGGTTTCGAGGTGGAATGACGGCAAACGCCACTTGAAGCGAACTGCGGCCATACGCAGTAGGTAACCGACGATCAGGGTAGAAATGGTTGCTGTCACATCGTTAACACCGAACTCTAACTGAAGTAAGTACATGCCTGATGCGATAAGCGCTACAGAAGCGTACAGCTCTTCATGAAGCACTAGCGGCGTTTGGCGACAAATTAAATCTCGCAATAGACCACCAAAGACTCCAGTCACTAATGCTGACACCATACAAATCAGTGCATGGTGACCCATGCCCATCGCCACTTTAGTCCCGATGATGCTAAACACAATCAGGCCCAATGCATCCAATCGAATGAACAAGCCTTTTAGCTTGATAACCCATTTTGCTAAGCCTGTTGTTAGAACACCCGCCACACAGGTAATGGCAAGAAACTCAGGGTTTTTGACCCACCCAAGCGGGTAGTGACCCAGTAGAATGTCACGAACCGTACCGCCACCAATGGCTGTTGCACTGGCTACAAGCATAACGCCAAACCAATCCATTTTGCGTCTGCCAGCACTCAAAGCACCTGTCATCGCTTCCGCTGTAATACCGATAATATATAAAACACTTAGCAGCATGGTGAAATCTCAATAAATGGCCAAAAAGTTAGGCTAATCACATAAAATTAAGGCGAGAGTGTAGTGGGAAATGTGATCTGTGACGAATGAGATTTTGTTGGTATGAAACTCGCTTTCAGATAACTATTTCTAATATCACTACATAAGATGTGGATTTGCAATTACGATTAAAAATGCGAAAATGCTGACCGCTGTATTAAAACGCTATCAACTGAGCTATGAACCACGATTATCAAGACCTAATCCGTATTTTCAATGACACATTTTTGGCTGGTTATAACACCAAACTAGAGCTAGGTGGAGACGAGCCAATTTATCTGCCTGCAGATGAAAAAACACCGCATCATCGGATTATTTTTGCTCGTGGGTTCTATGCGTCAGGAATGCACGAAATTGCTCACTGGTGTGTTGCAGGGCCTAAGCGTCGATTATTGGAAGATTTTGGTTATTGGTATGAGCCAGATGGCCGTACTGAGCAAGTACAGGCAGAATTTGAAAAAGTAGAGATTCGCCCGCAAGCCTATGAGTGGATTCTTTCTAAAAGCGCTGGATTCCCATTTACAGTCAGCTGCGATAACCTCAATGGTGATTTTGAACCAGACCGTTTAGCCTTTATGGCGAAAGTGCACAGTGAAGTCGGGAAGATCTTCGAACAAGGAATCCCACTCCGGGTCAAGATGCTGTCAGATGCGTTAAGAGCCTATTATCAAGTTCCAGAGCTAAACTACTCAATGTTTGCCGTGAAATGAAAAACAAGCCGCTTGATGCGGCTTGCTTAGGTCAACAGGCTCTAGTTTTGACTATTGGATAAGCCACTGAGTTTGAGGCTGGTTGTTGTGGTTGAGAGTGTACACAAGCGGCGCTGTATTGGGTTCCATTACCGATACAACCGCAATCAGGGATTCACAGTGATTAGGAACTTGTAGTTGATAGCTCCCTGTACCTGATTGTAGTGCTGCCTTCACCATGCACTTGTCGTAATCGACTGACTGTAGGTTACCTCCTGCGTTGTCACAGATGGAGATATAAACCTGTGACGAGGCCAAGTGGGGCAAGCTTACATCTACATCCACTTCGTACACTGAGGTCAGACTATTGGCCGGGTCAATCTGCAGCGTGCTGAGAGAGATAGGTGTACCGCTGCTTGCTGGTGCGGGTGTAGAAGAACCTGTTGAGCCAGAGCCCGTTGAACCTGAAGATCCTCCTTCACCACCTCCGCCGCCACAACCGTAGAGAGGAAGGATAAGAGCGAGTCCAAGTAGCATTGTTGTTTTTGAATTCCACATAATATTCTCTCCCTTAGTCGATATAAATTTTGCTGTTGTTCGGAATGGTGTACCAAGTCGGCTCTGTCAGTCCGGTTGCATCTTGAGCAAACTCAGCAAACTTCGAGTAGGCGTCTAAGATGTTCTGCTGCTCCAGCGGATGTTGCCACGTGGTTGGAATCTCAATGGCCCAAGGTAGACCATTGGCATTGTGGTAATGAGTCTCACCATTCGATGCGTCTACGCCATTCGCCTTGTATCGCGAGTCAAACTTACTGGTAGGCGCTTGGTTTTTGAGATGGATTTCCAGAGCGCGCCCAGGGTAACCACCACTTAGCTGATATCCGACGTTACCGTAATAGTGACCGGGAGAGGCGAAGATGAATGGGTCGTAAGGGAAGCTTGGCATTGTGTCAGTATTGACCGCATTTTCTAGCGAGAAAGTTAAGCTCCATGTCGGGCGATAAGCGGTACCACAGTTCTCTTGGGTTCTGAACATGGTACAGCCTTCCCCTTCACCCGATTCGGTGATATCCCACAAGTCTTGATGGATGATAAACACGGCATCGGTGGTATCGCTTTCCAAGCTGCTAGATTGAAGTGTATTGTTCACATAAAGCTGAACTGAGTCAGACTTGATGTCCTCGCGAGCGATACCCGGCAAACGAATGGCAAAACCAGAGTGATAGTCGCCACCCAACGCAGCCACTTTGCCTTCAATTTTCATTCGTATAACTTGATTGTTGAGCTGGTATTCGGTGAACTTAACGTTCATTAAAACATCATTCATGTCGTAGTCACCAACGAGTGGGTATTGATCTTCGTAGGCAAAGGTAGTGAACCCGCCACCGCTTGGATAAACCTCAGTAACCACACCACTTTCCGTAATATCTACGAGGTAATCTTCTACTTCACCCGCAGGTACGCCGCCGCTAGGACCTATTCCCGAGGTATTCGAAACTCGGAAGCGTGCCCAAGTTTCTCCTGCAACCGCCCAAGTTGGTACTGAGAAGAAGATGTCACTTGTGTTGGCATCCACGGACTGATCACTGATGATAATTTCGTTAGATTCAAATTCTCCATCGCGATCAAAGTCTATCCAAGCGTTGAGAACCGAGTTATCCGTCGCACCAGAGACTGATGCAATAATTTTACTGATTTGACCGACTTGAATCGGGACAGGGAACTGAACGCCGTCATCGTCATTATTGCCATCGGAAGTGTCATCACTGAGCGGGTATGGACTAGCATCGGTTTCACCATCAACTAAAGCACCGAGCTTAAGGTCAGACATACCGTGTCTAGCCCCTGATGAAGCAAAGGTGGTTTTGTAAGAATCTGGGGCGTCACCAAAGTCTGTGTACTCACTTGGCTCGACAGGCGCTAAAGCACAGCGAGCGCCGTCATTCGAATTACTTGATGGACCATAAGCAAAGAATTCTGCCGTTGAGCTGGTTCCATTGATTGAGACTTTAAACACATAGCCATTACTGTTGTTACTGGCATAGAAGTTACCATCAACGTCAAAGTAGACCGCACCGAAAGTTAGACGATAGCCAAGTACGTTTTTGTCGAGTAATTGGTTTAGTCGGGTTGAGGTTCCTGCGCTGACATCAATCTGCCATAGATAGCCATTGGCATCGATAGAGTAAGCAAGGCTGTTGTCAGGGTGGAAAGCCAAATCGTAGATGGAAGGGTTGCCAAATTGACTTGGTGGAGAAGAGAGCTCCATAACCAAGCTATCTAAATCTATTCGATATAAGCCGTAGTTTGGGCGATAGCCATACCAAGCGTTTTCATCAAGTGACACATCACCGACGTAAATAGAGGTTGGCGCACCAGTCGGCTTGGTAATATTGAGTAGAGTCTTAGTAAAGGTCGAGTCAATGCGAGAAAGTGAGGCGACACCGTAATCCCAACCATAGATAAAGTCATCATGCTTACTGTAACCCACGCCGTTAAGCTTATCTAAGCCTAAATTAGAATCTAAAGTGATGTAGCTACCGACATCGATGTTCACGCCGTAAGCCACAGGCGTACCGGTAGGGTTCTGAATTAAGAAAGCTTGTGTCGGACATTCTGAAAAAGGTGTTTCAGCCATAACCATTGATGAGCCAGTTAAAGCGACAGTGACCATAGCTATTTGAAGAGCGGTAGGTTTTATTTTCATTGGTTCTTCCTCGCTGAACTTAGGTGAATATTTGAGGAAGTGCACAGGGCGTGCCATACGCGCAAGCCTTGCTATGACTAGGGTTTGCGTTGGAATTCTCAATGTGAGAAGCTTGGCGTTCTTTTTGAGAAGCAAACTGATTAGGCGTTAACGCAAAATGATTATTGAATTTGAAGAACAGCTGCTAGAGCTAATTGATGCACGTATTTCATCGGCATCCGATGATGAGTTATTTGCTGGTGGCTATCTACGTGGTCATATTTCTTTGTCGGCAGCAGCATGTGAAGAAGAAGGCATTAACGATGTAGAAACGTTAAAAGAGCGAATCCAAGCTAGTTTAGATGACGCACGCTCGGAGCTGACGCCTGCTGACCGCACAATCGTCAATGACCTATGGATTGAGCTAGTCAACAACGCATAATCAGAAACGCACTAAATTATCTTAAATAAGGGGTTGTTCGAATTTTTCGAACAACCCCTTAAATTATTTATGGTTGTTGCTTTTCTGTTCAGTGATATTCTTCTAAGCACATATCGAGGAACGAATAGGAAATCAGATTATGAAAATTGTAGCCTTTGGAGCATCAACCAGTTCAACATCCATCAACAAGACTTTAGCGACTTATGCTGCGAATCTCATTGAGGGTGCAGAAGTAACGATTCTCGATTTAAATGACTACCAAGTTCCTATGTTTAGTGAAGATACGGAAAAAGAAATTGGTCAGGCAGAGGGAGCGAAAGCATTCTTAGCTGATTTAGCTAAAGCTGATGCGATAGTCGTTTCTTTTGCTGAGCATAACGGCTCTTACCCAGCTGCGTACAAGAACCTTTTCGATTGGTCGACGCGTATTGAGCGTAATGTGTTCCAAGAAAAACCAGTTGTGTATCTTGCAACCTCTCCGGGCCCAGGTGGCGCGCAAACGGTGCTTGCTGCTGCAACTGGCTCGGCACCTTATTTCGGCGCAGAGGTGAAGGCTTCTGTTTCCGTACCAAGCTTTTATGACAACTTCGATTTAGAAGCAGGTCAGTTCCGCAATCAAGAGATTGCACAACAAGTAAAGCAAGCCGTAGAAAGCTTAGCTTAAGTCTCTGAGAAATATAAAAATGCCGTTACCAGCGGAAAGTTGGTAACGGCATTTTGTTATCTAACTTATACAAGAAAATTAAAGCTCAGTAATCGCTTTACCTTTACGTAGTTTTCGAACCCACATTCTACTAGGGTGCAGTGCCTCTAACACGTCAACTGGCAAAGGTAACGGATCGCCACAAATCTGTGAGGCGAGTGTCTCTGCCAATAATGGCGCTGAACTTAAGCCTCTAGACCCTAACCCAAGCATGCAAAATAGATTCGGATAACTTGGAACGTCTACCGCGTTTTTGGCTGGCTTCTTTTTGTGTAGTTCGGCATAGACTTGCTTAATCTGCTCCAACTGACCGACATTGCCAACAAAAGGTAGATGGTCTCGGCTTACACAACGAATCCCCTGACGAGAAAGGTTTCCAGAGGTATCAACCTGGTTCGGCCAGCTTGGGTTTGGTACACACTTGCGCAGCTTGTCGCCATTATCTTGCTGCGCGGCAGAGTCAAACTCGTAATCAAGGTGAGAACGGTCATAGCTAGCACCAATACAGTGGTGACCATTATTCGGGTTAACCGGGGTCATGTAGCCGTCATAACACAGCACGGTTTTAAGCTGCTGCAAGTCCTCGGTGGTTGGAATATGGCTGACTTGCCCTTTCACCTGACCGAGGGGGATGTTTGCCGACTGTTCAAGTTGGTCAAACTGATGACCATTGGCAATCACAACACTTGAGTGAGTGAAGCTGTTATCGCCAGATTTGAGAGTCCAGGCTTGCGACTCTTCATTCCAAGTTAGCGCCTCTATCTTTGTAGCAAAAAACGTCTCAAATTGATCGCTTTTCTCTAGTTCGGCGATTAAACCTTGAGTCAGCTCAGCGGGGCACAGCCAACCCCCTAGTGGATAGTGGACACTTTCCATATCAATAGGTAGGCCAATGATTGAACTGGTCTGCTCTTGGTTCAAGCGATGAATAAGTTGGCTGTCGAAGTTGCCTTTTAACATCTTCTCTAGCTTAGTTTGTGACTTTTCATCCCACATCAGTTGAGTGACGCCGCACCAGTCGTGGTCGAATTTGATCTGCTCTGCTGCTTGCTCGACAAATTGTCTGGCAAACAGGAAAGCCGGAGCGAAAACGCGAGATACCCCAGAGTGGTCACCATTAAGCAGCGGATAAACAGCACCCTGACGATTGCCAGAAGCCCCTTGAGCTGGTTGAGCATCTTGGCAGTACAACGTGACTTTCTTTCCGCGTCGCAGCAGGGTTTTCGCTAATGTTGCACTAGCAATACCACCACCAATGATGGCGATTGACTCTGATTGACTAGAAGGTGTGCGAGCAAACCAAGGTTTAAAATTGGTCTCCGCTTGGCGCTGTGTCAGGCTGCCGGCAATCATATCTCGCTTGGTGCCGAAACCTTTGACCTTCTTCATTTCAAAGCCTGCTTCAATTAGACCTCTACGCACAAAACCTGCTGCAGTGAAAGTCGCACAGGTACAATCTTGCTTGGCGAGTTTGGCCATACCATTGAAGAGGTCCTGATTCCACATTTCAGGGTTTTTGCTTGGTGCAAAACCGTCTAAGAACCAAGCATCAACAAGACCTCGCTCAGCCACCGGTACTTTAGGCATGCAGTCTTTAATATCGCCAAACCACAGATCCAACGTTATCGCACCATCTTCAAGCACAATGCGGTGACATTCAGGAACAGCAATAGGGTAGTGCTTTTGCAATTTTTCCGCATATTCAGCCAGCTCTGGCCAAGATTGATGCGCTTTAACCAGATCTTGCTGACTGAGTGGATACTTCTCGAAGCTCACGAAATGGAGCTCTTTTAGTGGCGCATCTGGATGTTGCTGCTTAAATTGATCGAACCATTGCCATGCAGCTAGGAAATTCAACCCAGTACCAAAGCCAGTTTCAGCAATAACGAAACGGCGTTGGTCATACGTTTGCCATCTTTGCGGGAGATGATTTTGGTGTAGAAACACATAACGGGTTTCTTCAAGGCCATTGACGTTAGAAAAGTAGACATCATCAAACTGATCTGAAACAGGCGTACCCGCATCGTTCCAGCCTAGTTGGGCATTAGTAATCGAGGTCATAGTGTCGGAAATATGTGAATAAAAACGATAATATGATTGCAATTGTACGGTTTTAAGGGAAAGCTGACCACTTTTCCCCGCTATCTTAGTTATCATCTAGCGGATTTTTGAATTATAGGAATGTCATAATGAAACGAGTCGTAATCACCGGTATGGGTATTGTTTCAAGTATCGGTAACAACGTCGAAGAAGTTTTAGCGTCTCTAAAAGCAGGTAAATCTGGTATTACTGCCTCTGAGCAGTTTAAAGAACAAGGTCTTCGTTCACAGGTATGGGGTGATCTAAAAATCAACCCAGCAGAGCACATTGACCGTAAACAGATGCGCTTTATGGGTGATGCGGCTGCGTATGCATACCTATCAATGCAGCAAGCAATTGAAGACGCGGGTCTAACAGACGAGCAAGTTTCTAACGATCGCACAGGTATTGTTGCAGGTTCTGGTGGTGCATCTGCACTGAACCAAACTGTTGCGACTGACACAATGCGTGCGAAAGGCGTAAAACGTGTTGGTCCTTACATGGTTCCACGTACTATGTCTTCAACGGTTTCTGCATGTCTTGCAACGCCATTTAAGATTCGCGGCGTGAACTACTCAATGAGTTCTGCATGTGCAACTTCTGCACACTGTATTGGCCACGCAATGGAACTTATCCAGCTGGGCAAACAAGACATCGTATTTGCAGGTGGTGGTGAAGAGCTAGATTGGTCTCAAACTATGATGTTTGACGCAATGGGCGCACTATCAACTAAGTACAACGAAACACCAGACAAAGCGTCTCGTACTTACGATGCAAACCGTGACGGTTTCGTTATCTCTGGCGGTGGCGGCATGATGGTTATCGAAGAACTTGAGCACGCTCTAGCACGTGGCGCGAAAATCTACGGTGAGATCGTTGGCTACGGCGCAACTTCTGACGGCTACGACATGGTAGCGCCATCAGGTGAAGGCGCGATTCGTTGTATGAAGATGGCGATGCAAGATGTAGACAGCATCGACTACGTAAACACGCACGGTACTTCTACACCTGTCGGTGACGTGAAAGAGCTAGGCGCTATCCAAGAGCTATTTGGTGACAACAGCCCAGCAATTTCAGCAACTAAAGCGATGACAGGTCATGCTCTAGGTGCAGCAGGCGTTCACGAAGCAATTTACTCAACGCTAATGCTAGAAAACAGCTTTATCGCACCAAGCGTAAACGTTGAGACTCTAGATGACGCAGCGCAAGGTCTAGATATCGTGACTGAGAAGCGTGACGCAGAGTTGACGACAGTTATGTCAAACAGTTTTGGTTTTGGTGGCACGAACGCTACGCTAGTTATCAAGAAATACCAAGGCTAACTGAATTTGCTCATTAGTGAGCAATCCAGTTTCCAGAGCTGACTAACCTTTAGTAATAAAGGTTAGTCTAACAGACGCAGACTTTAACCCATGGAGAGCGGGTTAAGATCCTTTTGTTCTGGACTATTGCCCGGCCAAGTGCCGGGCATTTTTCTATCTAATACCAATCGGAATAATAGGTGATCAGATAATTACTCGACACCGACTCACCTTTTTTGCACAATCAATGCCATTCAAAGCCAAATCGATAAACCCATGAAAATTCTTGTAGATGAAAATATGCCTTATGCTGAGCAGCTTTTTAGTCAGCTAGGTGAGGTTGTTTTAAAATCCGGTCGTACCTTGACCGCCGATGACTTAATCGATGTTGATGCGCTAATGATTCGCTCAGTGACTAAGGTGAATGCAGAGCTAATCGCTAAAGCGAACAAGCTAAAATTTGTCGGCACAGCCACTGCGGGGATGGATCACGTCGATCAAGCGCTACTTAAAGAGAAAGGCATTTACTTTACCGCCGCGCCGGGTTGTAACAAAGTAGGCGTCGCCGAATATGCTTTTAGCGTAATGATGGTGCTTGCTCAGCAGCATGGCTTCTCTGTGTTTGATAAAACCGTGGGCATTATTGGTGCGGGCCAAGTGGGAAGCTATCTACAGAAATGCTTAGAAGGCGTCGGCATTAATGTGTTGATCAACGATCCACCTAAACAAGCTGAAGGGGACACTCGTCAATTTACCCCTTTGTCTGAACTGTTAGAGCAAGCTGACATTATCACTCTGCATACCCCTATCACGCGTGACGGAGAGCACCCAACACATCACTTAATTGATCAATCAGTGTTGGAAACGTTACGTGGTGACCAAATTTTAATCAATGCGGCACGTGGCCCAATTGTCGATAACGCTGCACTAAAAGCGCGCTTACAGAAGAATGATGGGTTCGTTGCGGCATTAGACGTGTTTGAATTTGAGCCAGAGGTTGATATGGAGCTTCTGCCTCTGCTAGCATTCGCAACCCCTCATGTGGCAGGTTATGGCTTAGAGGGGAAAGCTCGCGGTACGACAATGATCTTCAATAGCTATTGTGAGTTTCTAAACAATGAATTACGTGCGCATGCCAGTGACTTGCTGCCCATTGCGCCAGTCCCATTACTCAATTTAGATCGCGAGTGGGATGAAGCAACGCTGCACAACATCACGCAGCTAGTCTATGATGTGCGTAAAGATGACGCCTTATTCCGACGTGAAATCAGCAAGCCTGGTTCGTTTGACCTGATGCGTAAAAACTATTGGGATCGTCGAGAGTACAGTGCAGTCACGTTAGTCGGTGGAGAGTCATGCAATCTATCCCCACTAGCAAAACTAGGTTTTCAGGTTGAGGTAAGTCAATGAGCCAACAATATAATGTTGCAGTTTTAGGCGCGACTGGTGCAGTCGGCGAAACAATTATCGAAGTGCTGCAAGAGCGCAAATTCCCAGTGGGTGAGATTTACCTTTTGGCCAGTGAGCGCAGTGAAGGTAAGACTTATCGCTTTAACGGTAAAACAGTTCGCGTTCAAAACGTAGAAGAGTTTGACTGGTCTCAAGCGCATATCGCTCTATTCTCCGCGGGTGGTGATTTGTCTGCTAAATGGGCGCCAATCGCGGCAGATGAAGGTGTTATCGTGATTGATAATACCTCACAGTTCCGCTACGAGTACGATATTCCGCTCGTGGTGCCTGAAGTGAACCCTGAAGCGATTGCCGAGTTCCGTAACCGCAATATCATCGCTAACCCAAACTGTTCAACAATTCAGATGTTGGTTGCGTTAAAACCAATTCACGATGCAGTTGGTATTGAGCGTATCAACGTATCTACTTACCAGTCAGTGTCGGGCGCAGGTAAAGCGGGTATTGATGAATTAGCAGGCCAAACGGCTAAGCTACTTAACGGCATGCCAGCAGAGAACGAAGAGTTCTCTCAACAAATCGCGTTTAACTGTATTCCGCAAATCGATCAGTTTATGGAAAACGGTTATACCCGTGAAGAAATGAAGATGGTTTGGGAAACACAGAAAATCTTCAACGATCCAGGGATTACTGTGAACCCTACTTGTGTACGTGTGCCAGTTTTCTATGGCCATGCGGAAGCAATCCACCTAGAAACATGCGCTCCAATTGATGCGCAAGAAGTGATTAATCTTCTAGAGCAAACTGAAGGTATCGAAGTGTTCCACGGTGAAGATTTCCCAACACAAGTTCGCGATGCTGGCGGTAAAGATCACGTGATGGTAGGTCGTATCCGCAATGATATCAGTCACCATAGTGGTGTGAACCTGTGGGTAGTGGCAGACAACGTTCGTAAGGGAGCAGCAACTAACGCTGTGCAAATCGCTGAAGTACTGATTCGCGACTACTACTAGGTCATCAAACACTAAGCTATTGCTGACAAATACCTAACTAAAGCCTCGCCATTGTGTGAGGCTTTTTTAATCGAATTTTGAAAAATTGTGTGAGATTAATGCGAATATGGCGCCGGACACACATTTTTTGCCTATCCACCTATAGTTTTGAGTGGTTTATCCGATATATTTAACAGATCATTGTCATTAATTTAATTGAGCACATAGCTGAGCCTTATATGCGTCGACTTTTACAGCGTCTACTCTTGCCTCTGGCAATGGTTGCCGTGACTCAAACTACTATCGTAAACGCGGAGAGCATTCGCCTTAAAGGGCCAAATGGTGAGATCCAGTCATCTCCCCAGTTTTCAGAGCCTCTTGCTCGTGATGCGCGTACGGCAGAACCTTCAAGATTTTATGGCCCTACAACGGAACAAGAGACGTTGTGGAGTATCGCCTCTCAATTACGTCCTTCTAACGCAGTTACTGTTCAACAAACGCTCTACGCCATTTTTCAACTCAACCCTCAAGCGTTTGACAACCAAAATATCCACGAGCTGATCCCTCAGAGTACCATCCGTATTCCTTCTCTCAGCCAAGTTCGCAGTGTGTCCACGCAAGAAGCGGTCAACGTGATGGCAGCGCACCAAGCGCGCTTGGGTAAAGCACCTAGCGTTGCAACGCCTCAACCACAGGCTCCAGCCGTCAATGTCGTTCCAGTCCAGCAGCCTGATGAAATGGCTAAGCCGATGGAAAAAGTTGTCGATAATGCTCAAGAGAAGATGGTCGACAAAAATAGCGACCTCAAGGGTATTGCTGACGCCGAGAAACAAAAACAGGTTAAGTCCCTCGAAAACCAGCTTGAAACCTCTGAAACCGAGCTGATGGCACTGGAAGAGAAGAACCATAAGCTGCGCTTAATGTTGGCGGATGTTCAATCTGAAGTCGATGTACTAAAAGACGAACTTGGAAATGAAGACCGGATTCGCACAGAAGTTGAAAAACTTCTTGAAGCTGAGCGTATGCGTCTCGCCGAAGAGCAAAAAATGGCGCCTTCGGCGATGGATCAGCTGTTCTCGAATACTTGGTTAGTTGCAGCACTAGCGATCATTCCGGGGCTATTGATTGGTCTCATCATCATGATGCTGCTTGGTCGTCGTTCTAAAGAAGAGCCACAAGCCGCACCTACAGAGCAGCAACCTCAACCTGTTGCGCCAGTCGTGCCTGAAACGCTCAATGAAGATATTGACGATGATCTGTTGCTCGACGATGACCTATTTGGCGAATCTGACAAAGATGAGGAACTGTTTGGTGACGACTCTGTTGACCCAGACGCTGATTCCGATGAAGTGGACGTATTCGCTGACCTAGACGATGGTGACCTTGACTTCAACCTTGAAGGTGAAGATAGCGATGATCCATTCGCAGGCATTGGTGATGACGGTGATTTAGATGAATCACTGGCTGATGTTGACGTTGATATGAGTTCAAACGGCATTAGTGTTAATGGTGACGATAAAGCACTTGGTCTTGAAGAGATGGAGCGCGCCCTAGATGAAGTTGTCATCGAGGATTCAGATGACGAAGGGTTCGACCTGTCTGATGATGGTGAGTTCTCGCAAGATGAGTTGGACTCACTGCTAGCAGAAGATGGTGAAAGCGAAGAGCTTGGCACCGATGAGCTGGATCAGTCACTACTGGATGACCTATTTAACGAAGCTCAAGATGACAGCAGTGATGACCTCGATTTTGATAGCTTGCTTGATGAAGGCGAAGACAGCTTCGATCTAAGTGATGACTCTACAGAGCCTAGCCTAGCTAATGATAGCGAGATCGATGATATCTTTGCTCAAATGGAAGCGCAGGCGGATCTAGAAGCGCTTGAAGCGAATGCGCTTGATGAAACGGCACTGCTAGACGAAGTCGTTGATGAAGAAGGTGTCGAAGTCAGTGCAGATAGCACAGAGCTGCTAGATGAGCTTCTTGAAGAGTCAGCTGCACCGCAAGAGTCGAGCGATGAAGTTGATGCCTTTGACGAGTTAATCTCGGTTGACGAACCTGCTGAAGAAAGTACCGATCTACTTGATGAGTTTATTGCTGAATCAGAAGGCGCAGACGAATTTGATTTAGACTCTGAACTCGATGAACTTATTGGTGATGATACGCCCGCTCAAGAGATCGATTTAGCCGATAGTACAGACTTGCTCGCCGATGTGGTCGATGCTGACCCTCAAGCTGAAAACAACGAAGATCTTGGTGATGATGCGACCGACCTGTTTGAAGAGCTGCTTGAAATCGATCAACAAGATGAGTTACCAGAGCCAGCATCAGAACCAGATCTAGAAGCTGATTCTACTGATGAGCCGTCGATTGAAGAAGAAGCGCCAGCAACTGACAACAAAAACTTCGCTAGTGAAGATTTTATCGATGACCTGTTGAGTGTGGCTCCAGAAGGGGACCCACTTCTTGATGAACTCGATCTCGACGATGTCCCGGCTGCTGATGTCACTGGTGACCTTGCTTTGGACACTGAGATTGACCAAGCTCAGCTTGCAGAGCCAGAGCCAGAGCCAGAGCCAGAGCCAGAGCCAGAGCCAGAGCCAGAGCCAGAGCCAGAGCCAGAGCCAGAGCCAGAAGAAGATGATGAAGACGACTGGCTAACGTCGGCGATTGAAGAAGTTGAAAACCCTCAGTTTGACAGTGAAGAAGCAGACCAACTGAGTGATGAAGCTGAACAAGTGGCCGATGAAGTTCAGCCATCTAGTGAAGCTGAATCTGAAGATGTTGCGAGCACCGAGGCACAAGAGGATGATTGGCTAACCTCAGCAATCGATGAGGTTGAGAGACCTGAAAGTACTCCTGAGCCGACACAAGTTGTAGAAAGTCCAGCGGTTGGATTAGATGAGCCAACGTCTGCTTCAGGTGCTGAGCAACAAGAAATTGTTGAAGATGATGTGCTTGCACAGCAAGAGCAAAGCGACACACTGAAAGAAGAGACTCCAGAGACTCCAGAGACTCCAGAGACTCCAGAGACTCCAGAGACTCCAGAGACTCCAGAGACTCCAGAGACTCCAGAGACTCCAGAGACTCCAGAGACTCCAGAGACTCCAGAGACTCCAGAGACTCCAGAGACTCCAGAGACTCCAGAGACTCCAGAGACTCCAGAGACTCCAGAGACTCCAGAAATCGCCGAAGCTGTCGAGGATACTCAACAAGCTCCTGAACCGACTCAAGAACCAGTTGAAGCCAAACCTGCAGCACCGATGCCAGAGGCGATCCCAAATGAATTTGGTGTCCCTCAAGATGACGATTGGCTGATTGACGACGAGCCGCAAACCGAGCAGCCTCATGCAGAAGATAGTTTAGCGTCGCAAACAGAGTCTGAAGTAGAAGGCCCAGTTGAACTGGATTTACCTGATATTGCAGATGAAGATTTCTCTGAAGTCGCTGATGAGCCTCAACCAGAAGTTGAAGCACCAACTGCTGAGCAAGAAGACGAAACGTTAGAGCTTGATGACCTAGAGCTACCAGAGTTTGGTGAAGAAGAAGCATTAGCTGATGTTACCGAAGAGCCTCAAGCAGAAGTTGAAGCACCAACTGCTGAGCAAGAAGACGAAACGTTAGAGCTTGATGACCTAGAGCTACCAGAGCTTGGTGAAGAAGAAGCATTAGCAGAAGTCGCTGAAGAGCCTCAACCAGAAGTTGAAGCAGCAAGCGCTGAACTAGCAGACGAGTCGTTTGAGATTGATGATCTAGAGCTACCAGAGTTTGGTGAAGAAGAAGCATTAGCTGATGTTACCGAAGAGACTCAAGCAGAAGTTGAAGCACCAACTGAGGAGCTAGCAGACGAGTCGTTCGAGCTAGACGACCTAGAGCTACCAGAGTTTGGTGAAGAAGAAGCACTAGCGGATGTTGCGCAGGAGCCTCAACCAGAAACTGAAGCACCAACAGCAGAAATAGCAGATGAGTCGTTTGAGCTTGATGACCTAGAGCTACCAGAATTTGGTGAAGAAGAAGCGCTAGCTGAAGTCGCTGGAGAGCCTCAGCCAGAAGTTGAAGCACCAAGTGCGGAACAAGCAGACGAGTCGTTCGAGCTAGATGATTTAGATCTACCAGAGTTTGGTGAAGATGAAGTATTGGCTGAAGTCGCTGAAGAGCCTCAGCCAGAAGTTGAAGCACAAACTGCTGAACTCGAAGACGAAGCATTCGAGCTTGATGACCTAGAGCTACCAGAGTTTGGTGAAGAAGAGGCATTAGCTGATGTTGCTGAAGAGCCTCAAGCAGAAGTTGAAGTACCCACTGCGGAACTAGCAGACGAATCGTTTGAGCTAGATGATCTAGAGCTACCAGAGTTTGGTGAAGAAGAAGCTTTAGCTGATGTTGCGCAGGAGCCTCAACCAGAAGTTGAAGCACCAACGGCAGAGCTCGAAGACGATGAGTTCGAGCTAGATGATCTAGAGCTGCCAGAGTTTGGTGAAGAAGAAGCTTTAGCTGAAGTCGCTGAAGAACCTCAAGCAGAAGTTGAAGCACCAACAGCGGAACTAGCAGACGAGGCATTCGAGCTTGATGACTTAGAGTTGCCAGAGTTTGGTGAAGAAGAAGCATTAGCAGAAGTCGCTGAAGAGCCTCAGCCAGAAGTTGAAGCACCCACTGCAGAACTTGAAGATGAGTCGTTCGATCTAGATGACTTAGATCTACCAGAGTTTGGTGAAGAAGAAGCATTAGCAGAAGTCGCTGAAGAGCCTCAGCCAGAAGTTGAAGCACCAAATGCAGAACTAGCAGACGAGTCGTTCGAGCTTGATGACTTAGAGTTGCCAGAATTTGGTGAAGATGAAGCATTAGCGGAAGTCGCTGATGAACTTCTATTAGACAGTGAAGCTCCTGTAGCGGAACAGGACAATGAGTCGATTGAGATTGCTGATGCTGATCTTCCTCAATACAACGAAGAAGACGCGCTGGATGATCTTGAACCAACCAGTGACGAGCTGACGCAAGATGATTTTGAGTTAGAGCCTGTTGAGCTTCCTGAGCTGAGCGAGATTCCTTCGGAAAATGTTGCTCCATCTGCACAAGAGATTGACCTAGCCCATCAAGACTACGATGAGAAAGCGTTTGATGAGTTGCTATCGGAAGAACAGCCTGAAACAGCGAACTTCTCGTTTGATACCCCGATAGATGCCACTACTTCTGACAGTGCGGGCATGGATATCGATGCCATGCTTGAAATGGGAGAGGATTGGAATGGATTTAATCTGTCTCCTGAGCAGCAGGCAAGTATTCCTGATGAGATTCCAGAAGATGAGGCGGATGTTTGGGCGCAAGATAATCAACCTGAACAAGCGCAGATACTGGATGAAAACTGGGAAGATCAGCCTGACCTAGAAGAGTTTAATCCGAATGACAATAGCTACCGAACCATTGACGAGTTAATGGCGGAAGTTGAGTCGGAAGAAGAACAAGCGATTGATGATGAGCTTAAGCTTGATGTCGGTTTGAATGACTTCCCTGATGTGATTGGCGATATTGGTGATGCGGCTGACGTTGATGCCAATGCAGAAGCAGCCGGTAAGCTAGACCTAGCAAAAATCTACGTTGAGATGAATGATGCTCAAGGGGCGATTAAGCTGCTAGAAGAAGCCATTGTTGACGGGAGTGATGAGATTCGCCGAGAAGCGAAGAACCTGATTGATACCATCAATAAGGGTTAGGTAATTCTAGATATAGAGTGAAAAGGGGGCTGCTGTTTAGCCCCCTTGTTTTTTGGTATATACTGCCGCCCCCAAGATTTGGTCACCAGACCTTAGTAGCAACAATTCAACGAGAACATCCTGATGAGAATTGCTTTAGGCATCGAATACAATGGCACTCAATATTTTGGTTGGCAACGCCAGCGAGAAGTAAAAAGCGTACAAGAGAAACTAGAACGCGCATTGAGCATCGTTGCAAACCACCCTATTGAAGTCCAATGTGCGGGTCGTACTGACGCAGGTGTACACGGTACAGGGCAGGTGGTTCATTTCGATACCACAGCAACGCGTAAAATGGTCGCTTGGACGATGGGAGCCAACGCGAATCTGCCAGACGATATCGCTGTGCGCTGGGCAAAAGAAGTGCCTGAAGAGTTTCACGCGCGTTTCTCTGCGACCGCTCGTCGTTATCGCTACATCATTTTTAATAGCGCGTTGAGGCCGGGTATTCTTTCATCGGGTGTTAGCCACTATCACGGTGAGCTGGATGAAAACAAGATGCATCAAGCCGCGCAGTACCTACTGGGTGAAAACGACTTCACATCCTTTAGAGCGACGCATTGCCAATCACGCAGTCCTTGGCGCAATATGATGCACATTAATGTGACGCGCCATAACCAGTATGTCGTGATCGATATTAAAGCCAATGCATTTGTTCACCATATGGTTCGTAACATCACAGGTAGCTTGATTTGTGTTGGTCGAGGCGAGAAGAAACCAGAGTGGATAAAAGAGCTACTGGAGATCAAAGATCGTAAGCAAGCAGGGGCAACGGCGAAAGCGGAAGGCTTGTACTTGGTGGATGTTGATTACCCAGAAGAATTCCAATTGCCAAGAGTGCCGATTGGACCACTATTTTTGCCAGACAATTTGAACTAAACCGTGGTAAATTGTCGAACTAATCAGGTCTTTAGTGTGTGAGGAATTGATTCAAGAAATAGGTACAACCAGTTTTTTGTCTACACTTGGCATTTAATATGCTTTAATCCTCACGCGTAAATTCAGAATTTGTATCCCTCGCTTTAGGCGCGGGAGTAGAGAGAAAAGGTCTTCCATGAGTTGGCTTGAAAAGATTTTAGAAAAAAGCAACATCGTTAGTTCACGTAAAGCGTCTATCCCTGAAGGGGTTTGGACTAAATGTACTTCATGTGAACAGGTGCTTTACCACGCTGAACTAGAGCGTAACCTAGAAGTATGTCCGAAATGTGACCATCACATGCGTATGAGAGCGCGTCGTCGCCTTGAAACATTCCTAGACGAAGATAATCGTGTAGAGATTGCCGACGAGCTTGAGCCGCAAGATAAACTGAAGTTCAGAGATTCGAAGAAATACAAAGATCGTATTTCTGCGGCTCAGAAAAGCAGTGGTGAAAAAGATGCATTAGTTGTAATGAAAGGTGAGCTTCTTGGTCAGCCTATCGTTGCGTGTGCATTCGACTTCTCTTTCATGGGCGGTTCAATGGGCTCTGTTGTTGGTGCGCGTTTTGTTCGTGCAGCAGAAGCAGCGATGGAAGCAAACTGTGGTCTAGTGTGTTTCTCAGCAAGTGGTGGTGCACGTATGCAAGAGGCGCTTATGTCTCTAATGCAAATGGCAAAAACCAGTGCGGCGCTAGAACGTATGTCTGCAAAAGGCCTACCATTTATCTCAGTGATGACTGACCCTACTATGGGTGGTGTATCTGCGAGTTTAGCGATGCTGGGTGATATCAACATCGGTGAGCCAAAAGCACTGATCGGTTTTGCAGGTCGTCGTGTTATTGAACAAACAGTACGTGAAGATCTACCGGAAGGTTTCCAGCGTAGTGAATTCCTACTAGAGCACGGTGCAATCGATATGATCGTTGACCGCCGTGAAATGCGTCAGCGTATTGGTAGCCTGATGGCGAAGATGAACAACAATCCATCACCTTTGGTGGTTTCTGTTAACGATTCGCCAAATGAAGCTGCTTATTCTGTACCAGAAGCAGACGAAAAAGGGTAAAGTAACTCACTAACAAGCAACCACAATCAATTGGTTATAGTTAGATGAGTCAAAGCCAAATTCCTCAAGCCACATCACCACTGTCGATGTGGCTTGATTATTTAACCAACATCCACACTTCTGCGATAGACCTAGGTCTAGACCGCGTTCAAGCTGTTGCTCAATCAGCAAACCTTACTAAACCTGCTCCTACTGTTATTACCGTTGCTGGTACTAATGGCAAAGGCTCTACTTGTGCCTTAATGGAAGCAATCTTACTTGATGCTGGCTACTCTGTTGGTGTCTACAGTTCTCCGCACCTTATTCGTTACAACGAACGTGTTCGTATCAATGGCGAAGATCTTAGTGATGAAAAGCATGCGCAAGCGTTTGATTTTATCGAGAAACAGCGCGGCGAAATCAGCCTAAGCTTATTCGAATATGGCACCTTAGCTGCCTTGCGCCTTTTCCAAACAGAGAAAGTAGATGTCGTTCTGCTTGAAGTGGGTTTAGGTGGCCGATTAGATGCGACCAATGTGGTGGATCATGATGTTTCAGTGATCACTAGCCTAGCTATCGACCATGTTGATTGGCTCGGTGATGACATCAATGTGATCGGCTTTGAGAAAGCGGGTATTTTCCGTAGTGGGAAACCTGCTATTTGTGGTCAGCCTAAAGCGCCTGCGACGGTTGCAGCGCACGCTGATGATATTGGTGCAGAGTTCTACCCTGTTGATATTCAGTACAGCTACAAACTGCAAAGCGAGTCGGTTTGGCAGTGGACACACGGAAGTTACACCCTCGACGATCTCCCTGTCCCAGGCTTACCATTACAAAACGCAGCAACCGCACTTATGGCACTGGCGACAGCGAACTTAGACCTAAGCGATGTGAACATCGTCAATGGCCTTAAAAACGCCCAATTACCCGGTCGTATGCAAGTGATCAGCACAGAGCCAACAATCTTGTTAGATGTTGCGCACAACCCGCACTCTGCAGAGTACTTAGTTGAACGTGTTGGGCAAAAGTACCAAGGTAAGAATATTCATACCGTGGTGGCAATGCTGCACGATAAAGACGTTGAAGCAACGCTCAGTGCGCTAAGCCCAATTGCTGCTAATTGGTACCCGGCGTCTCTTTCTGGTCCACGTGCGGCGAGTTCTGAAGAACTATGTCAGTATCTTCCGTCAGGGACAACCCAATATCCAAACCCAGTAGAAGCATTTGAAGCTGCATTGACAAACGCAACGCCACAAGATGTCATCCTCGTCGTTGGTTCTTTCCACACTGTGGGTGAAGTGCTAGAGCATTGGCAAAACAAAGGTGAATAAATGGCAAGCAAATTTCAGAGCCGTCTCGTTGGAACCATTATCCTTGTCGCTATAGGGATTATTGTTTTACCCGACGTTTTAGACGGTAAGAAAACCCATTACAAAGAAGAAATCGCGAGCATCCCCCTTAAGCCGGAACTCGACAGCGAGCTAGAAAGCTTTGAGATACTCGATCCGGTTGATGATAGCCAAAACTTACCAGAGACGCCGGTTGAAGTCGTGGTCACTCAGGAGCCTGTTGCTGATGATAAACCACTGCCAGTGGCGATAAAAGAAGTCCCAGAGCGTAATGAGTACCAAGATAGCGCGTGGATCGTCCAGCTTATGGCATTGAAGAATGCTGACAACGCTAAAAATCTGGTAAAGGATCTACAAAAACGCGGCTATCAGGCACACACCAAACCCGAAAATGGTTTTACCCGAGTCATTATTGGTCCTGATGTTTCTAAGAGTAAGCTTGAGCGCCAGATCATCGAACTGGAAAAAATTACCGGTTCAAAAGGTCAATTGCTCAAATTTAAACCACTAAATCCATAAGAAAACGTTTGCGTCAGCGTTTTTTCTGTTAAAATGCGCGCCAACTTAAGATGTAAGTACAGAATGAATCCGTTAGATATTGTCATTTTAGGTGTGATCGGCCTGTCGGCTTTGATCAGTTTAGTTCGTGGTTTCGCTAAAGAAGCGTTGTCATTAGTGATTTGGTTTGGAGCGTTTTTTATCGCGAGTCAGTACTACGCGAAATTAGCGGTCTACTTTACCAATATCCAAGATGACATGTTCCGCAACGGTGCCGCGATTGCAGCCTTGTTTATTGCCACTTTAATCGTTGGTGCTCTCGTCAACTACGTGATCGCCCAACTGGTGCAAAAAACAGGTTTGTCGGGGACAGATAGAGTATTGGGCGTCGTCTTTGGCGGTTTGCGTGGTGTTCTTATTGTGTCTGCCGGGCTATTTTTTATGGATGCGTTTACATCGTTTCCAGACTCACAGTGGTGGAAAGGTTCGCAACTGGTGCCGGAGTTTAGCCGCGTCATTGCCCCTTTCTTTGAACACTTACAAGCAACATCTAGTTTCTTATCTGGCGCGCTATAACGCGCCAGTCATTGTCAAAATCGAGGGTTAGGACATGTGTGGTATTGTTGGAATCGTGGGCACTTCGCCTGTAAACCAGTCTATCTATGATGCATTGACGGTATTGCAGCATCGTGGCCAAGATGCCGCGGGTATTTGTACCATAGAAAGCAATCGTTTTCGTCTGAGAAAAGCGAACGGTTTGGTGAAGGATGTGTTTGAAGCAAAACACATGCAAAGACTCCAAGGCAACGTAGGTATCGGCCATGTTCGTTACCCAACGGCAGGCAGTTCAAGCGCGTCAGAAGCTCAACCTTTCTATGTAAACTCTCCATTTGGTATCACGCTAGCGCACAACGGTAACCTTACCAATGCGTCTGAAGTCCGTGAAAAACTGTTTGAGAAAGACCGTCGTCATGTAAACACAACTTCAGATTCTGAAGTGTTACTTAACGTACTTGCTCATGAAATTGATACCGTAAAAGGTAACGTAACGGCTGACGATGTATTCCGCGCAGTCACCAACGTTCACCGTACTATCCGAGGTGCATACGCAGTAACAGCGATGATCATCGGTCACGGTATGGTAGCGTTTCGCGACCCTAACGGCATTCGCCCTCTATGCCTAGGTAAACGCGAAGTGGCAGGCAGAACTGAATACATGGTTGCCTCAGAGTCAGTAGCGCTAGATGCGGTTGGTTTTGACTTCCTACGTGACGTTGCACCAGGTGAAGCGATTTACGCGACATTTGATGGTCAACTGCACACTAAGCAGTGTGCTGACAACCCTGTACTTAACCCATGTATCTTCGAGTTTGTTTACTTCGCACGTCCAGACTCATTTATCGACAAAATCTCGGTATACAGCGCACGCGTTGAAATGGGTAAAAAGCTAGGTGACCGCATTCGTGACGAGTACGACCACCTAGATATCGATGTAGTAATTCCAATTCCAGAAACATCATGTGATATCGCACTACAGATTGCTCAGGCGATTGATAAGCCATACCGCCAAGGTTTCGTGAAAAACCGCTACGTTGGCCGTACTTTCATCATGCCGGGTCAACAGCAACGTAAGAAGTCGGTACGTCGTAAACTGAACGCAATTCGTTCGGAGTTTAAAGATAAGAACGTACTGCTAGTTGATGACTCTATTGTACGTGGCACCACGTCTGAGCAAATCATCGAGATGGCTCGCGACTCAGGAGCTAAGAAGGTATTTATGGTATCGGCTGCACCAGAAATTCGCTTCCCGAACGTGTACGGCATCGACATGCCAAGCGCAACTGAGCTAATCGCTCACGGCCGTGACAATGACGCAATCTGTAAGCAAATCGGCGCTGATGAGCTTATTTTCCAAACTATCGATGACCTTGTTGATGCTGTTGGCATGGGTAACCGCGATGTTGAGAAGTTTGAAACGTCAGTATTCAGTGGCGAATACGTTACAGGCGATATCGACCAAGCTTACCTAGACTTCCTAGAGTCTCTTCGTAGCGATGACGCGAAAGTACAACGCGAGATCCAGCAAGACCTAGCAAACCTAGAGTTGCATAACGAAGGCGCTTAAGAGCGGAGGCGGGAACGGGCTTCGCCCTATGGATCGCTCCGCTGCTGGAAAGCTAGTTAGCGAGAGATAGACAAAAACCGATGCTGTGCATCGGTTTTTTTGCTTTTGGGAACGGACTTCGTCCTACGGAACGTTTCGCTCGGGAATCGAGATGTGATTGCGGTGTTCTTAGCGATCTAGATACTATTCCAGAAAAAAAACGCTACGGTCATTCCATAGAACGACGAAGGAGTGAGTAGGGAATCTCGGTATGTTATCTACTGGTTAGAAGAGATCCCCAACTCGCTCGTGCCTCACTCTTGAGGATGACAGTATCATAAGGGTTGACGTGACAATCAGCTCTGCAAACTATTTCCAGTTTTCCAGTTTTCCAGTTTTCCAGTTTTCCACAGGACGAAGTCCGTTCCCGCATCCCGCTTCTCTCTAGCCCTTCACTCGATATAACTGACTCAGCATAAACATTGCCGTTGCGCTGATAACGACAGATGGGCCTGCAGGGGTGTCATAGTGCCAAGACATACTCAAACCAAGTAGAACTGCAATTGCACCAATGATTGAGGCTAGTAGGGCCATTTGTTCAGGCGCTTTGGCAAAGCGGCGCGCTGTAGCGGCAGGGATGATTAGTAGTGACGTCATAATCAATGCACCAACGAACTTCATGCCAATCGCGATCACTAGACCAACCATGAGCATCAAGATCAAGCGCATTAAATCGACGTTGTGACCTTCTACTGCTGCTAGATCTTCATTGACTGTCGTGGACAGCAGAGAACGCCAAAACAGGGCGAGTACCGAAGAAACGATAGCCACACCGATATAGATATAAACCAGATCTTCGGGCGTGACTGCTAGCAAGTCACCGAATAGATAACTCATTAAATCAATACGCACGTTATCAAGGAAGCTGACCGCGACTAAACCAAGCGATAGGGCGCTGTGGGCAAGAATGCCGAGTAGGGTATCAGTGGCAACAAGCTGCTGTTTTTGCAAGGTGACTAAGATAACCGCTAGCGCCAGACAGCAAACCGTCAGTGCTAGGTATAGGTTAATATCTAACAAAAAACCGAGCGCCAGACCCATCAGAGATGCGTGAGCCAGCGTATCGCCAAAGTAAGCCATACGACGCCAAACGACAAATGAGCCTAAAGGTCCGGCGATAAATGCGATACCTAAGCCCGCCAAAATGGAAGGAAGTAAAAACTCAATCATGATGATGACCGTGAGAATGGTTTGAACAATTGTCTGCATCACCGTCGACGGGATCGCCAGCGAGATCATGATGGTGATGGTTGTGCTTATGGTGATAGAAGGCAAATGGCTGCTGGTGGGTATGACCAAACAGCGCGATATAACTTGGGTGCTGCGCAATATCAGCAGGCGCACCGGAGCAGCAGACATGGTGGTTGATACATACCACATCATCAGTCTTTGCCATCACTAAGTGTAAATCGTGAGAAACCATAAACACGGCGCAGTTGAAGCGATGACGAATCGTATCGATCAGTTCATACAGATCAATCTGACCTTGAACGTCGACACCTTGTGCAGGCTCATCCAGTACCAATAGATCTGGACGTTGCAGCAGTGCTCGTGCAAGGAGAACACGTTGGTTCTCACCACCTGATAAAGAGTGCATATTGCTTTTCAACAGATGCTCAGCGCCGACTAGCTTTAAGGCATCGTTCAATTCTTGTTTACTGTATTTGCCCGCTAAGCGAAGAAAGCGTTCAACATTCAGAGGCAATGAGTCATTGAGCCTAAGCTTTTGCGGTACATAACCGATCTTCAACCCTTTCGGCTTGGTGACTTTTCCTCTGAAGGTTTTCTGTAGGCCAAGAAGCACTTTGACCAGAGTGGACTTTCCGGCGCCGTTTGGGCCTATCAGCGTGGTTATCTCGCCTCTGTTAAGGCGAAGAGAAATGTTATCAAGTACTTTACGTTCTCCAAATTGAACGCAAATATCATTGAGTTCGACTAGAGTCGACATGAATGGAACTCATTTGCAATTGACTAATGTTATAATGTAACATTTATTCACTCTTATAACTAGTCGGTAATCATCATAATATGAAACGTTTTCTAACGGCTTGCGCAATTGTACTCGCAAGCACGTCTATTGCCCAAGCATCAACAGTATTAACTAGCATTAAACCGATTCAACTGATTACGGTTGAGTTGACTAAGAATGTAGCCACTCCCGACGTTTTATTGGGTTCTAACACCTCACCTCATGACTATGCGCTGCGCCCTTCCGATGTAAAGCGTTTGCGAAATGCTGATCTGGTTATTTGGTACGGCAATGACTTGGAACCTTTTCTGACCAAGATTTTAAAAGACCAAGACAATGTGCTTACGATTAGCGATATTGAAGGTCTAGAGCTAAGAGAGTTTTCTGGTGAGCATGATCACCACGATCATCATGGTCATGATCACGGCACTCATGACCCACACTTTTGGCTTGGTTATAAACCAACGCTACAAGCAGCTGAAGCGATCGCGCTTAAGCTTGCTCAGTTAGATGAGGAAAACAAGCAGCAATATCTTGACAACTTGGCTGCGTTTAAACAGCAGTTAGCGGAACAGAAAGAGGCGATCTCAGCGCAACTTAAACCGGTATCTGACTCTGGCTACTATGTTTTCCATGACGCTTATGCTTACTTTGAGAATGACTTCTCACTCAACCATCTTGGTCATTTCACGGTGAGCCCTGAGCGTAAGCCAGGTGCGAAAACGCTGATCTCTATCCGTAAAACACTGGCAGCAGAGAAAGCATTCTGTGTGTTCTCTGAACCTCAATTCACACCAGCAGTGGTTGAATCAGTCACTCGCGGTAGTAACGCGAAAACTGGTGTCTTAGATCCTTTGGGTATTGATGTCGCAGCGGTTGAAGGTGGCTACTTTAAGTTTAAGCAGAACCTTGCTGATAGTTTTAGCAATTGCTTGACGCGCTAAATATGACATTCAGCCAAAGGCTTGTGCCTTTGGCTGAGGTAAGATACCAATCAAAATAAATATTTGGTCATTCTTGCTGGTTAAAATCGCTGATAGCAGCGTTATAGATTTTGAAGGTAGAAAAACTAGCTAGCTGCAATCTATGCCTTGCTCTAAGCGATTTTCCCTGCGCAATTATCTGAACACCTATTTATCCCGATTGGTATTATCTGTGAACTCATCGAAAAACTTGTCAACTATTTCCTTTCCTTACTTGTTAATCCCCCGATTTCCTAGATAATTATTATCACAAAATAACAATAGAGCTATTAGGCTCAGCACGCCAACGACTTGGTCTTTTTTATCTGCTGCTAGGAAATGGATTATCTTGAGTAAGATTGCAACTTTGCTGCTTTTTCTCTTCTATACAGGAGTGACGATGGCGGCAAATACGTCACCTAAGCTGTTTTATCCTTTGCCAACTTTAGCGCAGGGGAAGGTGTTCGCTGCCAAGCAATTATTCCTTGCTGATGAGGGAGGAATTTGGCTGCAAGACGTACGCGATCAAGTGTTGTTCTTCGATGGGCAACATATCCTTCCTGAAAAGGGCTCGGCGCTTGATCATGAAGCGTCGCAAATCGCTTTTCTAGACAACGCATTTTGGTCATTTTTCCAAAACGAAATCTACCGTACTGTTCCTAATCAAGAGAAGGAGTTGGTGTTTAGTTTAACACCCGGTACAGAGATCCTAAAAATCGGTTCGTCCAAGCGTTATATCTGGGTGTCTGATGAACGTAATTTTTATACCTATCAAATTGATAGTGGTGAGTTTCAAACCTTCTCATTGATGGAGTTGTATCAGTACAACCAGTCATCTCAAATCGCAATTAATGACGCTAAGTTTATTTTCTCTAAGTGGGTGGTGGCGACCAATGCCGGTGTTTATCTCTCTGAAGGGAGTCATTTTGAGCATGTTTCAAGCTCTGGCAAAAACTATGTCGAAAAGCTCTACTTTTCTGAAAAGCGACGTGAACTGATCATTGGTTCACTCAATGGCGCGCTGATTTTCAATATCAACAAGCCGAACGAGCCAATTCGCACCATCGCAGGTAGCCATGTACTGAGTATTACCGAAACGGATCAAGAGTACTGGATTGGTACCGAAAAAGGTCTTTTTGTTTACACCTTCTTGACTGGAGAAACCCAAAAGTTTGAGCAGGGGATTGGCGCAGGCAATAGCTTAGCGGGCGAAAAGATCTATTCGCTTCTCAACGACAATACTGGTGGGATCTGGGTCGCCACCGATCGCGGTGTTCGCTATTTTTCTCTCTATTCGCATAAATTTACTCGCTATTCCAATGAAGCCATGTCTGTCGTAAGCCGCGGAGAAAAGCTCGTCGAGCTGTATCGTAGTAAAGGGCGGGACGGTTATTGGCTACTGACCAACAAAGGCGTGTTTAAGTTAAATCTAGTTAAACCGTCTTCACGAAAACTAGTATTTCGCGGCAGAGTGCACGATGTAGAAGAGCATAATGGTGTTCTGTGGCTGGCTACCGATAAAGGTATTGTCTGTGTTAATGCAGATACGGGCGAGGTTATCGATGATGACTTACCCAACTTCCTCAAAACCAACACGGTAAGATTTTTAGAGTTTAACCACGGCAAAATGATCTGGGGAGCAAGTGATACCCAACTGTGGAGTTTCGATCTGGTCAGTCGCAAGCTAACACAGTATGGCTCTGAATGGATGATCGACAAATATCTCCCCGCTCAGTTAACCAATATGTACGTGACTTCTCAAGACTATGTGACGTTAGGAACCGAACATGGGATGTATATTGTTCGCGATGGCCAGATTAGTTTTGTGGGGGAAAGTATCCCATTTGGTGAAGTGATTGATGCGGTTCAGCCATCAGAACGTGAGTTATGGGTAGCCAGTCGTTATGGGCTGTATCGCTTAGATTTGTTCAGCAATAATGTTGAGCCCATTGATATGGTTGATGGCCACGTAACACCAAAATGCTTGATCCAAAATCAAGACGGCATTTGGCTGACCTCATCTACTGGGCTTTCCCGTTACACGCCTCGAGGCACACTGACTCAGCATTATGGCGAACCATTTGGTGTCATCAGTAATGAGTTTTTGCCGGGTGTATGTACTTTTGGCAGTGACAGCGAAAGAACCATTTTCTTAGGGGCTGATAGCAGCCTAGTGAAGGTTAATACCCAGCAATTAGTGGTGAGTCGTTTACCCGATACGCGTGTGATATTTAGCCAAATCAAGCGCAATCAAAAGCTTTTTTCCTTAGCCAACACGGTGCAAGAAACACCACAAATCGGCTACGGAGAGTCAATCTTTTTTCAGTTCGGCTTTCTGCCAAGTGCTAGCAATATCAATCTTGAATATCGCTTGAACCAAAGTAGTGACTGGCAGGCACTGGACGGCAGTACCTTGACCATTGAACACCTCATGCCTGGGGAGTATAGCCTAGAGGTTCGTGCCGTCAGGAATGGGCGAGTAAAAGGCAATAGCAACAGCTATCAGTTTTTGGTCACCGAACCTTGGTTTCTTAGCCACGTTGCGATAGTAACCTATGTACTTGCAGTCCTGATTGTTATCGCGGTTATCGTTTACTGGCGTTCACGTTTAATGGCGAAGTCAAACCGCTTGCTTAAAGCCCAAGTCGCGCTCAAAACCAATCAGCTCCGTCATCAAAGCCGTGTTTTACTCGGCAACAACAATCAACTACGTAAACAGCTTGAAGTGCGTTGGTTGATTTATAGTCAGTCTGTCAATGAGTTAAAAGAGCGGCTTAACACAACGGCTTCTAACTCATTAACCCATGAGCAGCTTATTGGTTATATGCAGCAAGAGCTAGAAACGTTAATCAATGTCCGTTCGACAAATGGGCAAGCTCTTCCTGTATTTAATCTCACCATGATCGTGAATTCGGTGATCAGCAGTTGGAAAGATGAGCTAGCCAAGGTGGGCGTCAATGTTGAGCTTGAATCTGACCAAGAGCTGTTTATAGGCTTGAATGACTTTAACCTTGATGAGCTATTTAACCTATTGTTCGATGGCATTTTAAGGCGCTGCTATCGCAATCAAACGGTAGTGATTCAGTTAGTGCAAAAAGAGGGGATGGTAGTTTTCTCTATGCTGGATCAAGGTGATGCCTTTGATTCCATTTCTGGCAGTGTTACGTCCTCAGACAACTTGCATAAGCTCGTCATGCAAAGCGGTGGTGAGATGAACTTGTTTAGCTCAGAGGATCGCAACCTATTGGAAATCAGTTGGCAAGAGAGTGTCTCTTTCGAGAACAACCCGATTGTGATGCCAGCAGACGAAGAGTGCGCTGAACTTGTTCACGATGACCCTTGGCTATCAAAGGTGATTCAATTAGTTGATGACCACTATACCGACCCTGAATTTAGTACCTCTTCTGCGGCTAAGATGCTCTATGTATCAGAACGAAGCTTACAACGCAGACTCAAATCCTCAGTAGAGAAAACCTTTACTGAGTATTTGACTGAAGTGCGTTTAGACAACGCTTGCCGCCGATTACTTGCAGGGGAAAAGGTCTCGGATGTTGCCTTTGAGTGCGGTTTTAATGACCCTTCTTACTTTAGCCAAAGGTTTAAGCATCGCTTTGGTATGTCACCAACCCAGTTTGTTGAGCAGCAAAGCCGCTACTAACTAGAAAGAGCAATCAGCTAATACCACTGTGCTCTAGTACCGCGTGAGCAATACGCGGTGAGGCAATTAGTTCATACGCTTATTATCCCATGCCAGCAGCGAGCTCGCTGCAATCTATCCCTTGCACTAAGTGATTTTGCCCGTCTAATTATTTAAATGCCTATGTACCGCGATTGGGGTTAGAACTGTTTTGAAATTACGATGTAAATCTTCATTAAGCGTATTGGACAAGAGCTAATGGTTATAATCGCTTTGCGTGAATTGCGTGAATTGCGTGAATTGCGTGAATTGCGTGAATTGCGTGAATTGCGTGAATTGCGTGAATTGCGTGAATTGCGTGAATTGCGTGAATTGCGTGAATTGGGGAGAGAAAGAAAAAAAATATCGTGGTATAGCCGGGGGGACTATACCACGGGTGCCAACGACACCTTCGCTTGCTGCCGGAGTGACGCTGATGCGCCACCTCTGGAATTCAATGTTGTCTTAAGGGATGCCCTCTCGACGTGATTAACTATAACGAGCGGGACTTTTTTTACTTATAAAATTAACGCCAAGATAGCATAAGAAAAGCGACATTTGATTAAGTTATTGTAAATGAAAGAAAAATTGATTTTTGTCTTTATTTGCTTCGGCAATCAATCTGGCCAAATCGTAAGAGAAAGCTATCTTTTGACGTAATTGACGAGTGCGCTTTTAACGTTTTTGCCTGCTGTGAGCCAAGCTAAATGGCTCCTATGAAGGATTAAAGAGTGGCTTATCAGAGGTGGTGCAGCATGCGGAACCCTCTCTGTAGACACAATAGATAAGTCGTGACCACAAGGTCCCTCTATAACCTCTTAATCGATAAATTGAGTCAGATATTCTCAATGCTTCTATCGAAACTTGGAAACATTGATTTCAGGCAAGATCTGCTAAAACAGTTGAAGATAAAATTGTAAGCATAAATAACAATCCTTCTCATTATAAATAACTGGTCTCGCAATGAAACTCTCACAACTACAACAAGGGCAAGTCGCTACCATAACTGGTTTCTCAGAGCTCTCTAATGACGTGCGAAAAAAACTCATGGTGATGGGGCTTTTGCCACAAACGCCGGTCACACTGATTCGAAAAGCCCCAATGGGTGACCCGCTACAAGTCGAAGTTCGCGGAGTTTCGCTTGCTGTCCGCGTCAACATCGCCGATGCAATTACAGTGGAGGCGAACTAATGGAATATAAAATTCTAACGGTTGGTAACCCTAATAGCGGTAAAACCACACTCTTTAATGGCTTAACAGGCGCCAAGCAGCAAGTAGGTAACTGGGCAGGGGTCACTGTCGAGAAGAAAACAGGTAAGTACTCTCATTCTAGCGACGACTTTTTGCTTACCGACCTTCCGGGTATCTATGCTTTAGACAGCGGCAATGATGGCAATAGTATTGATGAATCTATTGCGTCAAGAGCAGTGTTAACCCATCCCGCAGACCTAATTATTAATGTTGTCGACGCCACTTGTCTCGAACGCAGCTTATATATGACGTTGCAGTTGCGTGAGCTTGGCCGCCCTATGGTTGTTGTGCTTAACAAGATGGATGCGCTAAAGCGTGAACGTCAGACCATCGACATTAAAGCGCTTGAAAAAGTGCTAGGTTGTCCAGTGATGGCAATCTCTGCAAATAACAAATCTCAAGTTCAATCCTTTAAGGACCGCTTACATAAAGCATTGGTACAAGGTGTGGCACTGAATGAAATTCGCCTAGACTATGGGGCGGAATTTGAGCAGGCAATTGAAACTATCGCGCCAATTTTCAAATCGCAATCTGAAGTATCGGCGCGAGCATTGGCTATTCGTGCACTTGAAAACGACCTTCTGGTTGTCAACTCTCTAGCGGAATCTGACCGAGTTATCGTTAAAGCGGAGCAGCAAAAAGTCGAGCTTGATATTGATCTATTGGTCGCTGATGTGAAATACACTTTTCTTCACCAGCAGTGCCAGAAAGTGCGTCGCAGTGAAGGTAAACTAAGCCACAGCTTTACAGAGAAAGTGGATGCCATCATTCTCAACAAATGGGTCGGTGTGCCTTTCTTCTTTGTTGTTATGTATCTGATGTTTATGTTCTCTATCAATATCGGTAGCGCCTTTATCGACTTCTTCGATATTGGTGTCGGCGCTTTGCTGGTTGATGGTGGACATTACCTACTTGATGACCATCTGCCAGTTTGGCTAGTGACCTTACTGGCTGACGGTGTTGGCGGCGGTATCCAAACCGTGGCAACCTTCATTCCTGTGATTGCTTGTCTGTATCTCTTCCTCGCGGTATTGGAAAGCTCTGGCTACATGTCGCGCGCGGCATTTGTGCTCGATAAAGTAATGCAGAAAATTGGTCTTCCGGGTAAAGCCTTTGTTCCATTAGTTCTAGGCTTTGGTTGTAACGTACCATCGATTATGGCGACACGTACGCTCGATCAAGAGCGTGAAAGAAAGCTTGCTGCCTCTATGGCGCCATTTATGTCATGTGGTGCGCGACTTCCTGTTTATGCGCTATTTGCCGCGGCCTTCTTCCCACAAAGCGGTCAGAACATTGTTTTTGCACTGTATCTATTAGGTATTGTTGCTGCGGTATTTACTGGCTTAGTGCTTAAGAAGACATTGTACCCAGGCTCAAGTGATAGCCTAGTGATGGAGATGCCGGACTATGAACTGCCGACGATGCGCAATGTGGTGATCAAAACATGGCAAAAGCTAAAGCGTTTTGTATTGGGTGCGGGTAAAACCATCGTTATGGTTGTGACGATTCTGAGCTTCCTAAACTCGGTTGGTACAGATGGTTCATTTGGTAACCAAGATAGCGAAAACTCAGTGCTGTCAAAAGCATCGCAAATTGTTACGCCTGTGTTTGCCCCAATTGGTATTCAAGAGGATAACTGGCCTGCAACGGTAGGTATCATCACGGGTATCTTTGCCAAAGAAGCGGTAGTCGGTACTCTGAATAGCCTCTATGCGCCAAGCGAAGAGGAAGGTGGTGAATACGACCTAATGGCGAGCTTAGAAGAAGCCGTAATGTCTATTCCAGATAATCTAGCAGGGCTAAGCTACTCAGATCCACTAGGTATCGAAGTGGGCGACTTGACTGACAGCCAAGCGGTTGCAGAAGAGCAAGAAGTAGACGCGTCTATCTTCGGTAACTTGAAAGGCTACTTTGCTTCAAGCAATGCGGCATTTGCTTATCTGATCTTTATTTTGCTTTACACGCCATGTGTTGCAGCGATGGGTGCCTACGTACGTGAGTTTGGTCAGAAATATGCGCGTTTTATTGCGGTATGGACGATGGGCTTAGCTTACGGAAGTGCAGCGCTTTATTACCAAGTTACTCACTTTGCTGATCACCCTGCTACAAGTTCAGCGTGGATAGCAGGTATCTTGTTAGTGAGTTTTGCGACTTACCGAATTCTTAAGTCCGTGGGTAGCAAACAGAGCCAAGTTTTAGAGGTACAAACCGCATGATTCTTGCTGAGCTAAAGCAGTGTATTGAGCAGAATGGAAGCATTTCTCGTCGTGAACTAGCGAAGAAATTTGCGATGAGTGAAGATGGTGTTGATGCGATGCTCTCAGTGTGGATTAAGAAGGGAAAGATCTCGCGATTTATCGATACCAATGCATCACACAATGTCACTCGTATCAGATACGCGAAAGTGAAAGCCGATGCCTTAGCTCTGAATGTCACCATGTAGGTGGTCTGTGATAGCAAAAGCCGTTCTAGATAGAACGGCTTTTTAATAGGCTTTTGGAAACAAGCAGTTACGCTGGAGAGAAAATCGAGCTCAACGAAAGAACATTTTTAATTCGGCCCAAGAGCTGCGCTTGCTCCTCATCACTGCGAAATTGTCCGTCCGTATTACCCCAAACAGGACCAGGCCATGCGATGTCATCTTTAAAGCGAGCGATATGGTGAATGTGCAGCTGAGGAACCATATTGCCAAGCGCGCCAAGATTGAGCTTGTCAGGTTGGAATGTGGCTTCTAACGCTTGGCTTACCGCTTGTGACTCTAACAAGAACTGTTGCTGCTCTTTCATTGGTAAGTGATGTAACTCTTTTAAGTTGCTTCGCTTAGGTACAAGGATAACCCAAGGTACAGCCTTGTCTTTATGCAGTAGAGCAAGGCATAAAGGGAATTGACCAATCACAGTGGTATCTTTAGCGAGTTGAGGATGCAGTTCAAAACTCATAGTCAGTATCCGTTTGTCTCTATTTTCGATTAGTATACGCCAAATAAAACAAAAGGTTGACGCTCTCACGCCAACCTTCCAATTTCTCTCGATTCTCGATTCTCGATTCTCGATTCTCGATTCTCGATTCTCGATTCTCGATTCTCGATTCTCGATTCTCTTACATACGCTCTAGCGTATCGATACCTAGTAGAGATAGACCTTGCTTGATAGTTTTCGCAGTTAAAGCAGCTAGCTTCAAGCGGCTTTGCTTCACAGACTCATCTTCGCTGCTTAGGATCGGGCATGCCTCGTAGAAGCTAGAGAATTGACCCGCTAGCTCGAATAGGTAGCTACACATGATGTGTGGTTGGCCTTCACGAGCAACAGATTGAACTGCCTCTTCGAATTGAAGAAGTTTAGCAATCAGCGCTTTCTCTTTCTCTTCTGTTACTTTGATCTCGCCAGATAGCTCATCCATAGAGATACCTGCTTTAGCGAAGATAGAAGAAACACGAGTAAAGGCGTATTGCATGTACGGTGCGGTGTTACCTTCGAACGCAAGCATGTTGTCCCAGTCAAACACGTAGTCAGTAGTACGGTGCTTAGATAGGTCAGCATATTTAACCGCAGCCATAGCGACTGTTTTCGCGATGTTTGCTTTCTCTTCAGAGTCTAGGTCAGAGTTCTTCGATTCGATCAGCTTGATTGCGCGCTCTTCTGCTTCATCAAGAAGATCAGCAAGACGAACTGTACCACCTGCACGAGTCTTAAATGGACGACCATCTTTGCCTAGCATCATACCGAAAGCGTGGTGCTCTAAAGATACTTCTTCTGGCACATAACCCGCTTTACGAACAATAGTCCAAGCTTGCATTAGGTGTTGGTGCTGACGAGAGTCAATAAAGTAAAGTACGCGATCTGCGCCTAGTGTTTCGTATCGGTACTTAGCACAAGCGATATCAGTGGTGGTGTATAGGAAACCGCCATCACGCTTCTGGATGATAACACCCATCGCTTCGCCGTCTTTGTTTTTGTATTCATCTAGGAACACTACTTGAGCGCCGTCATCTTCTTGCGCTAGACCTTGCTCTTTAAGGTCAGCAACGATGCCAGGTAGCATGTCGTTGTACATGCTTTCGCCCATTACGTCATCGCGAGTTAGAGAGACGTTTAGACGGTCGTAGTTACGTTGGTTTTGAACCATAGTAACGTCAACAAGCTTTTTCCACATTTCAGCGCAGTATTCATCACCGCTCTGAAGTTTTACAACGTAGTTACGTGCTCTTACTGCGAACTCTTCGTCTTCGTCGTATAGCTTCTTAGACTCACGGTAGAAGGCTTCAAGGTCTGAAAGCTCCATTGAAACTTCACCAGACTCTTTTTGTACGCGCTCTAGGTTTGCGATAAGCATACCGAACTGAGTACCCCAGTCACCGATGTGGTTAGCACGAACAACTTTGTGGCCAAGGAATTCTAGTGTACGAACAACAGCATCACCGATGATAGTTGAACGTAGGTGACCTACGTGCATCTCTTTAGCAACGTTTGGTGCAGAGTAGTCAGCAACAATCGTTTTCTGCTCTTCTGCTGCAACGCCTAAACGAGCGTCTGCAAGGGCTACATCAGCTTGTTTCGCTAGGAACTCTTCGCTTAGGAAAATGTTGATAAAACCAGGGCCTGCGATTTCTGTTTTGCTCGCGATACCTTCTAGGTCTAGAACATCCAATACTTTTTGCGCGAATTCGCGTGGGTTAGTCCCTAGTTTTTTTGCAACGCCCATCACACCATTTGCTTGGTAGTCACCAAACTGAGGTTTTGCAGATTGGCGAACGGCTGCAGGGCTGCCTGCAGGTGCGCCAGCGGCTTCTAAAGCCTGAGAAACTTTGTCATTAATAAGTGCTTGGATATTCACACGCGCTTCCTTCAATTCTTGGGAATTGGTTAGCTATGCATTCGTTACTATTCGGGTGATTCTTCGAGTGGAACCATGAATAATATCCACCAAGTGGAGTGAATGCATATCTCGATCTAGTTCATAAATTTGGCGCACATAATAGCAACTTTATTGCTTCTCTTATAGGGAGTGAACTGGGAAATTTACTACTTTTCCTGATGATCTTGTTACTATTAGGAAAAAAATAACGTTTTGACTAAAACATTCAAGACGAATGGCTGTTGAAAGCATAAAGAACTGGGTTACGAGTCAAACGTGAATGGTTTGATTTTATGCATAAAATTCATGGTTTAAGCGAGTTTCTGCATATTAATTGCCCAGGTTTTAACACCTTGGAACACATGAACGAAAAAGACGGCTACAAAGGAGCCGTCTTGAGATTGTTTTAAGCTGAGCTAAGCGATTAGAACTTGAGCTCTGCACCCATGAAGTAACCATCCATACGGATGTTGGTTTCCTTAGTTGCCTTATGCTTAAACTCGTTATCCATAACGCGGTAACCCGCTTTTAAGCCAAGATCAAGTGGACCCATTTCGATGGTCCATTTTGCGCCAGCTTCACCATCAAAAGTTTTGGTTCCGTCAAAACGACCCGCAGAAACTGTTGAGTACAAGGTAACGGGTGTCGCCGGGATAGTAAATTCTACATCACCGTACGCAGCTGGTTGCCAATCATGGTCTTTTACGCCAGAGAAGTGCTGCATGTTTAGACCGAAGTCAACACCTAGCATATTGGTATCGATCAAACGGTAGTAAGCAATGTAGTCAACTTGACGATACGACATATTAAACTTGTCAGATTTTACGTTTGTTGAACGGATTTTCGCGTTAGGGATTAGCGGTACAAAGTGTTCAAAACCGACGTAGTATGAATACTGCGACTGGCGTTCACCCGCTTTAGTGTCATCTACTTTTGCTTCCGCTGACCAATAATCGAAGCCACCTTTAATTTCAAAGGTATCCCCAGGTGCTGATAGGGCCGCAAATGGAGTAAGAGCAGAAAGGGTAAGGCCAGCGCCCAAAAGAGTTTTCTTAAAAGACATGATTGCAATCTCGTAGCAAAAGTTGATGAATAAAAACGGCCCGCAATATAGCAGCATTAGAGATTGGTAAAGTCCGGATAATGTCATTGTTTTACATTAAACTATATAGTTCAGCTATTAACCATTATCTTCGAAATATGAGTGGCTTAGCGGTGACAAACTTTTATGGTTGCTGTCACTGCTGGTACTGCGCATCATTGATCGGTAACATTCACGCGTTAGCACTGAAAGGAAAGTTCGATGACCAGTCAATTACAGCAAGCTGCGCTTTTGCCATCGCAAATGCAGCAAGACCTGCCTGAGTTCATTTCTCAAATCATGACGCTTGCTGGCAAGCTTGGATTAGAGTTATCTCATTACCAAGCCGATCATATTGCCATGCGCATTAACGAGCCAGATTTGGCTAAGCAAGCGCATCATGAGTGGCAAGCATATGGTCAAGTTATCTCACAAGCACAAATTAATGGTCGACCAATTGTTGTCATCGCGTTTGATACGCCGCTTGTAAGTCACGGTTGGAGTTTTGAGTGTTTGGAGCTGCCTTATCCAGCACAAGGGAAGATCTACCCAAAACAGGGTTGGGAACACGTTGAGTTTGTTGTGCCTTCAACGGCGCAAACCGCAGAGGATTACCTAGCCGATCTAAAACAACAATTCCCTGATTTTGCGACTCAGTGGAAAAGGCTGTCAGTACTTGGCATCAAAACCAAGCTATCAAGTCCTAAAGGGGAAGGTGAGCGTTTGAACAACCCGACGGTGGCATTCAAATGGCAAGGGGTGTGCATTAAACTCCACCCCCATTCATTGAAAAAGATTGTTGAGTCTGAGCAGGCTGTTTAAGCCTGCAAAATCACATAGTGATTAGCCAAGTTCAATATCTTTAGGTCTCAATTGAAACTCTTCAATTGAGCCTATCTCCAAACCAAGGTTGAGCTTCTCTGATTCATGATGCGCGTTACCTTGAGTGTGCATAATGAGACGGTTAGCTGTTCTTGGCTTAAGTTCGTTAACCACAAAACGAATCATGTCGGTGCGGGTTAATGCTTTTAACTCTTCTAACACCACTTCCCGTTGATTGAACTCGGTATCCTTATTACCAATCGCCACCCATAATCGTTGGGCGCGCCCACGTAAAGTGGTATCTGGGGTCGAAATTTGATTCCACAGACCTCGTTTACTGCTGTGCCATTGGTATTCATTAAGCTCTAGCAACACCATGTAAAAGGCGTTGAGGAACTCGTCAATGGAACTGATAAGATCAATTGGCGCTGCATTTGGCGACTGAACATAAAGTGCAATCCCCGGGTGCCTATTTAATGGCAGATTCCCCGTACCAACCATATAACCAAGCTGCTGCTTGGTTCGGATCTCATGGAAGAAGGTCGCCGACATCAAGTGGTTAGCTAACGAATACAAAGCGATGCTTTTGGGGCTAGTATCGTCGCACTGGTAGTACAGCACAGTGGCTGAATCTTCCTGATCACAGAAGACTTCTCGTTGGAATGAACCGTTTTTGCCGAGCATAACAAGTGGGCGCAGGGCTTCTTCATATTGCTGGTCTTGTACCCTTAATGCATCTTTGAGTGTGTTGCCGAGTGACAGTGCATCAGCTCTTGTCCAATCGCCGTAAACAAACATTTCAACGTGTAATTCCGCCAAGATCGCGTCCACAAAGCTCGCTAACTCATCTACCTCTATTGATTCTAAGGCTTCAACTAAGACGGAGTAAGGAGGATTGTTGGGTTGTAAAATACCCGTCAGTGCATTGAAAAGCTGTGAAATTGGACGATCCTGAGCTGAATTGCGCCAGTTTCTTAGCAGCTGCTGCTTGATGGTATTAAATCGCTGGCTACTAAACTCACGTTTAGCGAACCTCTCTAAAATCTGCTTCATTAACTCAGGCTGCTTTTGGCTAAAACCTGATATTGTCAGTGTGACACCACCTTGATGGGCATACATGTTGTAACCCATCCCGGCAATCTCTGCTTGATAGGTGTCAGCAGCGAGGCTGTCTAGAAACATCTCTACACAAAGGCGCGTTTTGACGATGTTTCTAGGGGTTTCTACCGCATGTGGGCTATCTATTGCGATATAAACGACGCCCTTCGGTACGCGAAACTCATCATCTTGCAGATGCCATAGCTTAAATCCTGGCAGCTCTTCTAACACTTGAGGGGTCGCATGGGAAATCTCTAGCTCTTTAGGGTCAAGGTCATAGCAAATGAACGGGTTTTTTTCAGGCAGTTTAAAGGCTAATGGACTTGGCTCAAGGTAGTGCTCCCTTTGTTGTTGAGTAAACTCTGTCACTGAGTAAGGGGTGAAGTACCATTTGGCCGTTTTATCATATTCATAGCCATGCGCGATAAGCGTTGTGCGCAGATTCGCCGGAGAAAAGTAGTCAAGCAGCGACTTTAGCAGTGTTTCATCGTAGTGCTTCATCATGAAATCACCGTAGACGATGTCTTGCTCTTGATAGTGCTGCATATTGACCACTAAGTGGCTCACCAGATCGAGAGGGCGAGTTGGCTCTTGGAAGCGAAATGCGGATTCTAGAACCGCTTGTTTTTCTAGATAACGCCACTCATCTAATCCGCTTTCTGCGATCAAAGAGATATAGCTGAATACTGCTTGAGTAATATCGTCTACGTAATCAAGACCAAGTGGAGTAAGTGCGCAGCTGACCGTAAACTCACGATAATTGCTACCACTAGTTCCGCCCCCGGCAGATAAAGAGGTAATCCAGCCTTGATCTTTGAGCACTAACATTAAGCTTCCGGCACCTTCGTAACCGAGTAGGTGGGCAAAGTAAGACAAGGGTTTAGATTGGTAGTGCTCATCCATGCTCGGCATTGGGAAAGTTAGAATGAGTTTACGGATCTCTTTGACCGGCTCGACATTAACCAAGATTGAGGTCGATTGCTTGTCGGTATAAGGTGCAGTAATACACTTCCCTGATAGCTCATGATTGGGAATGGCCGAGAATTTTTCGTGGCACCACGCTTCTAACTCATCTAGCTCTTGAGGACCAATCACTGTGAGCGTCATTAAGTCGGCGGAGTATTGATCATAGTGGAAGCTGACAATCTCATCTCGAATCGATTGCCCATCTCTATCAGCTAAAGTCTCTAAATTACCGACTGAAAATTTGCTGAAAGGGTGGGCAGGATTAACCAGCTCTTTATGGACTTGATACAACCTTCTTGAGTCATCGTTGAGTTTTAGTTTGTATTCAGATTCGACCGCTTGGCGCTCTTTATCTAGTGCTTCTGAGTTAAAAAGCGGCGCGGTAAAAAATTGACTAAAACGATCGAGACTTGGTTCAAAAGCGCTCGGCGAGACATCAAAAAAGAAACAGGTATGCTCAGTGCCCGTCCATGCGTTATTGCTGCCACCGTGTTGATTAATATAGCTTTGAAACTCACCCACTTTAGGGTATTTTTCTGTGCCCAAAAATAGCATGTGCTCTAAATAGTGGGCGAGACCCTCTCTATCGATAGGGTCGTCGAAGTGACCAACATTCACTGCCAATGCAGCTGCGGACTTTTGCGCACTGTGATCGTGAATTAGTAAAACCCGCACACCGTTAGCTAAGGTGAGGTAACGGTACTGGTTCGTATCATTTGGACTAATGTGCACAATACACTCTCCGAACTTATGAAGTGGTCTTATAGACAATAGAGTAATTATGACTCGGATATGGGCGACTGCAAACTATCTGTTTGAGAAATATGAGCAAAATGGGTTAACGATAGTTAACAATTTGACTTTAAATAGTGTTAAGAAAGTCAGGGTCTTTGCTCAAAGAATTGATATAATTATTTACAGTTCAACGAAAATTTAGCGGTTTTATAATTTTCCGCTCAATAATAATTACGCTGTAGATAAACAGTGAGACAACAATATTCCGCATTAAAACGACAGCGGATAGTATTAGGAATATGCCATGAAAATTTTCATCATGCGTCATGGAGAAGCCGAGCATTTTGCCCAATCAGATGCCGAAAGAGAGCTCACTCAAAATGGTAGGAGTGCCTCTGTCGCGGTAGCCCGTGCTTGTGCGGAGAGAGGTTTTTCACAGTTCGATAAAGTGCTAGTTAGCCCCTATGTCCGCGCGCAGCAAACGTGGCAAGAAATATCGAGCTGCTTTCAATCTGAGCAAGTAGAAACGTGCGAAGACATTACGCCTTACGGTGAATCAGAGCAGGTTGCGGATTATGTATCGGCGCTTATCGATGTTCACAATTATGAAAGTGTACTGTTGGTGTCGCATTTACCGTTAGTCGGCTACCTGACGGCAGAGTTCGTACCTGACATTCATCCGCCTATGTTTCCAACTTCAGGTTTAACCTGCATTGAATATTCGCCAGAAGAATGCTCTGGTGAGATTTTGTTTAATATTCAACCCTAATTGCTGCGGTTGGCAGGGAAAGCTTACCTCCCTGCTAAGCCACTCTTCACTATGCTGAATCCTCAGTCAGCCATTAATTTGACAGAGTAGATGGACTAGATATTGCATAGCTAGTCCAAGTTCTTCTTTTTCCGACTATTGTAGCTACTCAACTATGAAGTTTTCTTTGCCGTTTGCGGACAAGTTACCACCAATTCCTCAAAGAGCGATGCCTGCGATTGGCGCGCCAATCATGGTATTGGCTACATTGGCAATGGTTATCTTGCCAATTCCAGCACTCTTGCTCGACTTATTCTTTACCTTCAACATCGCTTTAGCCATGGTTGTCTTGTTGGTGACGGTATACACCCGCAGACCCCTCGACTTTGCAGCATTTCCTACCGTACTGCTGATATCGACACTTTTACGTCTGGCGCTAAACGTAGCGTCAACGCGTGTGGTACTGCTTTATGGCCATGAAGGTTCAGGAGCGGCTGGTAAAGTAATTGAAGCCTTTGGTAGCGTCGTTATTGGTGGTAACTATGCCGTGGGCCTTGTGGTGTTTATGATCTTGATGATCATTAACTTCATGGTTGTGACCAAAGGTGCAGGACGTATCTCTGAAGTAAGCGCACGTTTTACCTTGGACGCTTTACCGGGTAAACAGATGGCGATTGATGCCGACTTAAATGCCGGACTGATTGATCAAGACCAAGCGAGAACGCGTCGTCAAGAAGTGACCAAAGAGGCGGATTTCTACGGCTCGATGGATGGTGCTTCAAAATTCGTAAAAGGTGATGCCATTGCCGGTATCCTGATCCTATTTATCAACATCATCGGTGGTCTATCCATCGGTATGGCCCAGTATGACCTTGGCTTTCAAGATGCACTCCAAATTTACACCCTGTTGACGATTGGTGATGGCTTGGTAGCTCAAATCCCATCGTTATTACTTTCAATCGGTGCGGCGATCATGGTAACTCGCCAAAACACTGATGAAGATATGGGTCAGCAGGTTGTCTTCCAAATGTTCGACAACCCGAAAGCCTTGATGATCACCGCAGCTATTCTTGGCGTAATGGGCTTAGTTCCGGGAATGCCACACTTTGCGTTCTTGTTGTTAGCCATTATTGCTGGTGGCGGTGCTTACTGGATTTACCGCAAGCAGAAGAAAGCAGCAGAGCAACCAGCGACTCCTGCAACGACCGAACAAGAAACGGCGACACCCAAAGAGCTTTCTTGGGATGACGTTCAACCGGTCGATATCATCGGTTTAGAAGTGGGCTATCGACTTATCCCTCTGGTTGATAAAGACCAAGGTGGCGAGTTGTTGGAGCGGGTCAAAGGGGTACGTAAAAAACTATCGCAAGATTTCGGATTCTTAATTCCAGCAGTGCATATCCGCGATAACCTAGAGCTCACACCAAATAGCTATCGTATTACCCTGATGGGGGTGGCAGTCGGTGAAGCCGAAATTCGACCAGATATGGAACTTGCCATTAACCCGGGGCAGGTCTATGGGATGATTGAAGGTGAACCGACAATCGACCCTGCATTTGGCCTTGAAGCGGTTTGGATACGCGAAGAGCAACGTGAGCATGCGCAGGCGCTCGGTTATACCGTGGTCGACTCATCGACGGTACTAGCAACCCACTTAAGCCAGTTGCTGACCAACAATGCTTCACAGCTAATTGGCCATGAAGAAGTGCAAAATCTGCTAGAGATGCTGGGTCGAAGCACACCTAAGTTGGTGGAGAGCTTTGTGCCAGATCAGCTTCAATTGGGTGTGGTAGTGAAAGTGCTGCAAAATCTGCTTAATGAAGCGGTACCAATCCGAGATATCCGAACCATTGTTCAGACCTTGTCCGAGTACTCAAGTAAGAGTCAAGAACCCGACATTCTAACTGCTGCGGTTCGTATCTCGCTTAAACGCTTAATTGTTCAGGAAATCAATGGGATAGAGCCTGAGTTACCAGTAATTACTCTTATTCCTGAGTTGGAACAAATATTGCATCAGACAATGCAGGCTTCTGGCGGGGAATCAGCGGGAATTGAGCCAGGCTTAGCAGAACGACTACAATCATCATTAAGCCAAGCGACTCAAGAGCAAGAGCTAAAAGGTGAACCTGCGGTGCTTCTAACATCTGGTGTGTTACGTTCTACGCTTGCCAAGTTTGTTAAGAACACGATTCCTTCACTAAGAGTTCTCTCTTATCAAGAAGTCCCTGACGAGAAACAAATTCGCATTGTTCAGGCTGTCGGAAACTAAGTCTAATGCGTTGATATACGGTACTTAATTTGAAGATTAAACGATTTTTTGCCAAGGATATGCGCACCGCCTTACTCCAAGTGAAAGGGGAGTTAGGCGATGATGCGGTGATCATGTCAAACAAAAAAGTCGCGGGCGGTGTGGAAATTGTCGCTGCGGTTGATGGTGCTGAAGGAGCAAAACGTCAAAGCAACGGTTATAACTCTAACCCTCGCCACAATAATACTCGCCAGGCACCTGCTAGTATTCCTACTCCGAATCAACGCGCACTGGATGATGACCGTGTGAGCTTGCAATCCCAAGCAGATTCAGGTCGCTCTATGACCAAGCGTTTCGCTAACATGCTTAAACAGTACAGCAATGGCGCAGACGGTTCTGAGCAAGAGCGCGAAGACAACCCTGATTCACTGTCCGCGTTACTCAAAAGGCAGTCGGCGACACGTGACCCATCACGTGAAAACGTCCAAATTAAAGAAGATTCCCCATTAGCGCGTTTAATTGCTGAAGATCGCCGAGTTGAAAGGCCAGCAGCCAAACTCGATCCAACGCGTTATGAGCGTCAACGCCGTGAAGACCCTGCAGTGTCGAATGAAGACCTAGAAGAGATGAAAGAAGAGATGACGTCGATTCGTCAGCTTCTAGAACATCAGGTTTCAGGCTTAATGTGGCAAGAGGTGGAGCGTCGTGAACCATTGCGCGCGATGCTTATCAAGCGCCTAGAGCGTATGGGGGTCTCTTCTGACCTCGCTGATCAGCTCGCCTGTTATATTCCTGAAGATACGCCACCGACAAAAGCATGGAAAGCGCTGCTTGGCTTGGTTTCAGACCAGATCCCTATTTCTCGCCAAGACATCTTAAAACGTGGTGGCGTGGTTGCACTGTTAGGCCCAACAGGAGTGGGTAAAACCACAACGGTTGCGAAACTGGCGGCACGTGCGGCGATGGAGTACGGATCAGACAACGTAGCACTGGTTTCGACGGATACCTATCGTATCGGTGCACACGAGCAATTGGCGATTTACGGAAGAATTATGGGATGTCCTGTAAAAGTCGCTAAAGATTCCAATGAGTTAGCCGATGTAATATATCAATTAAGAAATCGTCGCCTAATTCTGGTTGATACCGCAGGTATGGGACAGCGTGATGTAAGGCTGTCTGAACAATTAGATACGCTTATGCATGAAAGTGGAGAAATGATTCACAGCTACTTGGTTTTGCCTGCAACCGCGCAACGAAAAGTACTGCAAGAGACCATAGATCACTTTAAACGCATACCGCTATCAGGGTGCATTATGACTAAACTGGATGAATCGCTGAGTCTCGGTGAATTTGTCAGTGTCGTTGTACAGAATTCTCTGCCCGTTGCTTACATAGCGAATGGACAACGAGTTCCGGAAGATATTGTAATAGCGCAACCGAAGTACATGGTCGCTAAAGCAAACGAATTATTAGAGAAGTCGACAGATGATGAACCTCACTACTGGAATAGTGAAGCGGAGAGGTTCTAGGCGGCGGACGATTATGACTAAAGATATGATACAAGACCAAGCAAGCGGATTACGCCGCTTAACACAGCCATCATTGACCAAGGTTATTTCTGTAACCGGTGGTAAAGGCGGTGTTGGTAAATCAAACGTAACGTTGGGTATGGCTATCTCAATGGCTCGCCAAGGCAAAAAAGTCATGGTACTAGATGCTGATTTGGGATTGGCAAATGTCGATGTAATGCTCGGTATTCGGCCAAAGCGTAACCTAGGCCATGTGCTCGCAGGCGAATGTGAACTTAAAGATGCGATTGTAGAAGGTCCGCATGGTATTAGGATCATTCCAGCGACGTCGGGAACCCAGTCGATGACCGAGCTATCGCATGCTCAGCATATCGGTTTGATCCGAGCGTTTGGCAGCTTAGAAGATGAAATGGACGTTTTGCTGATTGATACAGCGGCGGGTATTTCAGACATGGTTGTGAGTTTTTCTAGAGCTGCGCAAGATGTTGTTGTCGTAGTTTGTGACGAACCTACGTCAATCACTGATGCATATGCTTTAATTAAACTGTTAAGCAAAGAACATCAGGTGCAACGTTTTAAAATCGTTGCAAATATGGTCAGAAGCTATCGAGAAGGCAGAGAATTGTTCGCAAAGTTGACCTTGGTCACAGAGCGATTCTTGAATGTGAGCCTAGAGCTCGTAGCATGTATTCCGTTGGATGATAAAGTTAGACAATCTGTTAAGAAACAAAAGATTGTTGTAGACGCGTTCCCAAGATCTCCGGCGGCTCTCGCGATTGGTTCCTTAGCGAATAAAGCGCTTACGTGGCCAATTCCGAAAACACCGAGTGGACATCTGGAGTTTTTTGTCGAACGCTTACTCAATAGACCTGAGATTCTAGAGGAACCATTTGGTGAATAAGGCTTTGACCTATGAACAGTATGCGAATCAAGATAGCCAACGAGCGTTTCTAGAGAAATACTCGGTGTTGGTGAAGCGTATTGCTCATCATTTGCTAGGGCGTCTCCCGCCTAGTGTACAAGTAGAAGATCTTATTCAGGCAGGTATGATTGGCCTGCTCGAAGCACAAAAAAACTACGATGGTAGTAAAGGTGCGAGTTTTGAAACATATGCGGGTATTCGCATCAGAGGTGCTATGCTTGACGATATACGTCGAGGAGATTGGGTACCCCGTTCGGTACACAAACATAATCGTGAGGTGAGCCAAGCAATCTCTACTCTCGAAGGTGTACTAAATCGAGATCCTACTGATGCAGAAGTTGCACAGCACCTTGGGATCAGCCTAGAGCAATATCATACAATTTTAACGGATATTAACTGTTCACGTTTAGTTGGAATCGAAGATCTCGGTGTATCAGAAGATGCGATTTCCCCTGAGGATACAGATCAAGAGAATCTTCCATTTCAGGGTGTGGCAGACGAATTTTTCCGAAAAGCGCTAGTAGATTCAATTAAATCGCTTCCAGAACGTGAAGCTCTAGTACTTTCGCTTTATTATGATGAAGAGTTAAACTTAAAAGAAATCGGCGAGGTGATTGGTGTTAGCGAGTCACGCGTTAGCCAAATACTAAGCCAGTCAATGCAGCGTCTACGCACAAAGTTAAGTGCTTGGACAAATAACGAGTAAAAATCACTGATCTCGAACTCAGTGGAGGCAATTTTGAATAAAAACATGAAAATCCTTATTGTTGACGATTTTTCAACAATGCGTCGTATTGTTAAGAACCTACTGCGCGACCTTGGGTTCAACAATACTCAAGAAGCGGATGATGGCTTGACGGCGTTACCTATGCTTAAGAAAGGTGAGTTCGACTTCGTCGTGACAGATTGGAATATGCCAGGCATGCAAGGTATCGACCTTCTAAAGCATATTCGTGCTGACGATGAGCTAAAGCATCTACCTGTTTTGATGATTACTGCTGAAGCGAAACGCGAGCAGATCATTGAAGCGGCTCAAGCAGGCGTTAATGGCTACATTGTCAAACCATTTACTGCTGCAACACTAAAAGAAAAACTAGATAAAATTTTTGAACGTTTATAAGTCAAGGTATTGACTTAAGGCGCTAAAGGCCAATTCAGAATGATTTCATTAGAACAGGCAAAGCAACTCGTAGAGATGTTGGAAGCAGATCAGCAGCAGGAAGCGGATCTTCTTGTGAAAGACATCTACCAAAACAACTCAAATCCAATGTTTCAAGAAATTGGGGAGTTGACTCGTGACTTACATGAGTCAATCAAACATTTCAGCATGGATGACCGCATGAGTGAAATTGCCAATGACGAAATCCCAGATGCAAGGGATCGCCTCCAATACGTCATTGACAAGACTGAGGTTGCCGCCAATAAAACTATGGATGCAGTTGATCGCTGTATGCCTATTGCGGATAACCTCCATGAAGGGCTGCTGCAAGTTCGCCCTCAATGGAATGAGCTTATGCATGGTCGAATTGAACTCGCTGAGTTTAAAGCACTCTGTCACCGCATCGATGATCTACTTGGTGAGGTTGAAGGAGACAGCTCAGAGCTTCGCGGGCAATTGACTGAGATTCTAATGGCTCAAGACTTTCAAGATCTGACCGGTCAAATCATTCGCCGCGTGATTACCTTAGTCGACGAAGTCGAAGGTAGGTTAGTCGAAATACTAACAGCGTTTGGTTCGAGTCAGTTGGAAGAAAGCACGAATAACAAGAACAAAGCATCTACGGATCCTGAAGGTCCGATCCTTAACCCTCAAGAAAGGGATGATGCCGTTTCATCACAAGACGAAGTCGACGACTTACTCTCAAGTCTTGGGTTTTAGAGGTAACATATGAGCTACGATTTAGACGAAGACATCCTACAGGACTTTTTAGTCGAAGCAGGAGAGATATTGGAACTTCTCTCTGAGCAGTTGGTCGAGCTGGAAAACAATCCTGAAGACAAAGATCTCCTCAACGCCATTTTCCGTGGTTTCCACACGGTAAAAGGTGGTGCGGGATTCCTTGCACTCACCGAACTCGTTGACACCTGTCATGGTGCAGAAAACGTGTTCGATATTTTGCGAAATGGACAACGCTCAGTTACTGCAAGTCTAATGGATACCATGCTCCAAGCCTTAGATACGGTTAATGAGCAGTTTAGGGCCGTCCAAGATCGTGAGCCGCTTCCTCAAGCAGAACAATCTCTTTTAGATGAATTACATAGACTTTGTAAGCCAGAATCTGAAGATGAAGCCGTAGCAGATGCCCCAGCCGCTGAAGCGCCTGTGGTGGAAGAACCTGTCATCGAAGAGCCCGCGCCAGTTGAAGCACCTCAAACGGAAGTTTCAGCAGGTTCTATTGATGAAATCACCCAAGACGAATTTGAGAAGTTACTCGATGAACTGCATGGTTCAGGCGCGGCGCCAGGTGCTAGTCAAGCTGCTCCTGAAGCCGTCACGCCACCGCCGGCCGCAGCACCTGCTGCTGACCTCGATATGAGCGGTGATATTACCGATGATGAGTTTGAAAAACTTCTAGATGAACTGCATGGTGCAGGGCAAGGTCCGGGCAAAGGCGATGCCGCGCCAGTGGCTCCATCTGCGCCTGCGGCACCATCTACACCAGCGCCAACGGCTCCTGCAGTCGGTGCTGGCGACAGTGATTTAATGACTGATGAAGAGTTCGAGAAGCTTCTCGATGATCTTCATGGGTCAGGTAAAGGGCCTTCTATTGAAGAGCTAGACGCGGCGACTAAGCCTGCTGCGACTAACCCAACGCCGCCTCCGGCTCCTGAGCCAAAGGCTGCGCCTGCACCAAAACCGGCTCCAGTGGCTAAAGCCGCACCAAAAGAAGAGCCTAAGCCGCCAGCGAAGAAAGAAGCCGCTGTCCCGGCAGCGCAAGCTAAGAAGCCGCAAGCAGAAGCGACGGTACGTGTTGATACTTCAACACTTGATACCATCATGAACATGGTTGGTGAGCTTGTACTGGTTCGAAATCGACTGCTTAGCCTAGGGTTAAACAGCAACGATGAAGAAATGTCGAAAGCGGTCGCTAACCTCGATGTTGTTACTGCGGACCTTCAAGGCGCGGTAATGAAAACGCGTATGCAGCCAATCAAAAAGGTATTTGGCCGTTTCCCTCGCGTTGTTCGAGACTTAGCACGTAGCTTGAAAAAAGACATTAACCTTGAAATGCGCGGTGAAGATACCGACCTAGACAAAAACTTGGTTGAAGCGCTTGCCGATCCATTGATTCACTTAGTTCGTAACTCGGTTGACCATGGTATTGAAATGCCTGACGCTCGTGTCGCAGCAGGAAAATCCAAAACGGGTAAAGTGATACTTTCTGCTTCGCAAGAAGGTGACCATATTGAACTTGCCATTGTCGATGATGGTGGCGGTATGGACCCAGACAAGCTTCGTGGTATTGCGGTTAAACGCGGTATCATGGACGAAGACGCGGCTTCCCGATTAACAGACAAAGAGTGTTTCAACCTGATCTTTATGCCTGGTTTCTCTAGTAAAGAGCAAATTTCAGACATCTCTGGTCGTGGTGTTGGTATGGACGTTGTTAAGACAGCGATCAACACGCTAAACGGTTCAATCGATATTGACTCTGAAATGGGTAAAGGCACCAAGATAACCATCAAGGTACCACTAACGCTCGCGATTTTGCCAACACTTATGGTTGGTGTAGCGGGGCACCCATTTGCGCTTCCATTGGCAAGTGTGAACGAGATTTTCCACTTAGACTTGAGCCGTACTAACGTAGTTGATGGTCAGCTGACCATTATCGTACGTGAAAAATCGATTCCACTGTTCTATCTACAAAACTGGCTAGCGCCTCAAGCAGGTCAAGTCGAGTTACGTAAAGGACATGGTCACGTCGTGATTGTGCAAATCGGCAGCCAACGTGTTGGTTTTGTCGTCGATACACTCATTGGGCAAGAAGAGGTGGTGATCAAGCCATTAGATAACTTGCTACAAGGTACACCAGGTATGGCTGGTGCAACCATTACCAGTGATGGCCACATCGCACTGATACTAGATGTGCCAGATTTGCTTAAGCAGTATGCCGCTGCTTCTCGAATCTAAATCGCGAAATATAGAAGGACAAATATGGCGATCAAAGTATTAGTTGTCGATGATTCGAGTTTTTTCCGCCGCCGAGTGAGCGAAATCATTAACTCTGAAGCGCGATTAGAAGTTATTGATGTTGCGACTAACGGTAAAGAAGCGGTAGATAAAGCCCTGCGTATCAAGCCTGATGTCATCACCATGGATATTGAAATGCCGGTTATGGACGGCATTACCGCAGTTCGCGAAATCATGGCAAAAAGCCCTGTGCCTATCTTGATGTTTTCTTCGCTTACCCATGATGGGGCGAAGGCAACATTAGATGCGCTCGATGCAGGTGCGTTGGACTTTTTGCCAAAGAAATTTGAAGATATCGCGCGTAATCGCGATGAGGCTGTAACCTTACTTCAGCAGCGCGTGATTCAAATTGCATCAAAGCGTGCAATGATGCGCCGCAGTATGCCAAAACCTGCGGCACCAAGTCGTCCAGCATCACAACCAGCGACAACTCGCTCGTCTCTTCGTCCGGCGCCAGCGGCTCCTACTGCTAAGCCTACGGTAGCCACACGTTTTAAATCGAGTGGTAAAAAGTATCAACTGACCGCTATTGGCACCTCTACCGGTGGGCCAGTAGCGCTACAGAAAATTCTCACTAAGTTACCTGCAAACTACCCTCATCCGATCGTGCTTATTCAGCATATGCCAGCTACATTTACGGCGGCATTCGCAAGTCGATTAAATTCCTTGTGTAAGATTCAGGTTAAGGAAGCGGCTGATGGTGATCCATTGAAACCTGGCGTGGCTTATTTAGCTCCGGGTGGCAAGCAGATGATGATTGAAGGTCGTCCCGGTTCGGCAAAACTGCGCATTATTGATGGCGGCGAACGCATGAATTACAAGCCGTGTGTTGATGTTACTTTTGGTAGTGCAGCGAAAATCTATTCTGATCAAGTCTTGTCAATGGTACTGACCGGAATGGGCGCAGATGGTCGAGAAGGGGCACGTATGCTCAAAGGTGCCGGCTCAACGATATGGGCTCAAGACGAAGAAAGCTGTGTTGTTTATGGCATGCCACAAGCAGTCGCAAAAGCGGGGATCTCAACAGAGGATCTGCCGTTAGACAGAATTGCTGAACGTATGTTAGTCGAAGTCGGTCTAGCATAGAGGTAAACCATGATTGTTTGGAGCATCGCAAACCAAAAAGGTGGGGTTGGAAAAACCACCACAACGATTACTTTAGCTGGATTGCTAAGTAAGCAAGGTAAGCGTGTTTTATTGGTGGACACAGACCCTCATGCTTCGTTGACGACTTATCTCGGCTATGACTCTGACAATGTACCATCGAGTTTATTCGATCTTTTCCAGCTTAAGGAATATACCGAGCAAACCGTGATGCCGCTTGTGATGCAATCTGATATCGAAGGGATTGATTTGATCCCTGCGCATATGTCACTGGCGACACTAGACAGAGTGATGGGCAACCGAAGTGGTATGGGATTAATTCTCAAACGTGCGTTGATGGCGATTAAACAGCGCTACGATTATGTTTTGATCGATTGTCCACCTATTCTTGGCGTAATGATGGTCAACGCGTTGGCTGCAAGCGACCGAATTTTGATTCCAGTGCAGACAGAATTCTTGGCGATGAAAGGTCTTGAGCGAATGATCCGCACCTTGGCTATCATGCAGAAGTCTCGTAATAAATCGTTCAATGTCACGATCGTTCCGACGATGTACGATAAGCGAACAAGAGCGTCATTGCAGACCTTACAACAGCTTAAGAAAGATTATCCTAATCAGGTGTGGTCATCTGCGGTACCAATCGACACTAAATTTAGAGATGCAAGTTTAAAACATTTACCTGTATCTCATTTTGCGTCGGGTAGCCGAGGCGTCTTCGCTTATAAGCAGTTGTTGATTTATCTAGAGAGGTTAGCGATAGATGACTAACCAATCTTTGCTTTCAAGTGAACAAGCGTTAGATGATTACTTCTCTGCTTTGTTAGAGGAGTCACTTGAAGCTGAAGTCAACGACCTTGAGCAAGATCAAGTTCCTGAATTGGAGTTGGTTGCTGAAGCTCACGACGAACATGAGTTAGAACCTATGGTTCAATCCGTCGCTGAGAAGAGCTATTACCAAGCACCAACAACAGAGATTGAAGTACCCAATTTAGAAGATGTTGAGCGTCTTCTAGAGCAGTTAGAAAGCACTAACCCAGTTGCAGAGCTTGAACTGGAAGAGGTGATGGAGCAAAACACAGCTGATATTGCTCAAGTTCAGACTCAAACTGCCGTTGAAGAGATACAAGACTGGGTAGTTGAAGAACCTGAAATATTGGTCGAAGAGCCCGAGCTTAAGGTTGAAGTTCCCGAGCTTGATGAAGTCATCACTGAACCAGCGATTGCTGAGCCTGAAGTAGAAATTGATACCAGCATCGAAACCGAGCCAAGTCTAGAGACTCAAACTGGTGGCAGCGATATTGGCATTTGGCACTCAACGCAAAGAGATGTCGAGTTTCAAGTGCTCTATTTTGATGTCAATAGCGTGACGTTTGCCGTCCCGCTTGATGAGCTTGGTGGTATCCATAGAATCGCCGAGCTAAACCATTTAATTGGTCGACCTGATTGGTACTTAGGTTTACAAACCAGTCGTGAAGCTCAGCTTGATGTCGTTGACACCGCTAAGTGGGTGATGGCAGAGAAGCTGCAAGATGACAGTTACAAAGAGCAGTACCAGTATATTGTCATGTTAGGTGCAAGTATGTGGGGCTTGGCTTCCACGCAGCTAATGGGTACTGAAGCATTAAATCCAGAAATGGTACGCTGGCGAGAAACGGCAGGGAAACGCCCTTGGCTTGCTGGTATGGTAAAAGAAAAAATGTGTGCTTTGATCCACGTTGAAGCATTGATAGCTATGCTTAATGCAGGACTTGATGTTAAAGCATTAGATAAATAGAACATTTGTGCCGATTTTGGCTTAGAGAGGATAAGGTATGTCTCAAACAAATGAAGTAGAAGTAAGAAAAGAGCAGTCGAACGACGAAGTGCTTCAGTGGGTGACGTTCCAGCTAGAAGAAGAAACTTATGGCATCAATGTAATGCAGGTTCGCGAAGTACTTCGTTACACTGAAATTGCGCCAGTTCCTGGAGCTCCTGACTACGTACTCGGTATCATCAACCTGCGTGGTAATGTCGTGACGGTTATCGATACACGCTCGCGCTTTGGTTTGATGGAAGGTGAAATCACTGATAATACTCGTATCATCGTGATTGAGTCTGAACATCAAGTGATCGGTATCCTAGTTGATAGCGTTGCAGAAGTGGTTTACCTACGTTCATCAGAGATCGATACCACACCGAGTGTGGGTACCGACGAGAGTGCTAAGTTTATCCAAGGTGTTAGTAACCGTGATGGTAAGCTACTTATCTTGGTTGACCTTAACAAGCTACTGACTGATGAAGAGTGGGATGAGATGGCTCACCTATAATGGACAGTAGTTGGATGACCAGTGCTCCAGTTATCGCTGGAGCAGTCGCGTTAGTTTTTTTGTTTATCTGCTTAGCCTTGTTTCGACTCAAACGAGGTCAGATCCGTTCAGCAGAGCATTTACGCCAACAAAACCGTCATCTAGACAAAGAGCTACAAAAAGCGAATAAACAATTACTTGAAGTACGCTCAGTGGTTGTTGGGCTTGGTCAAAAGGTCAGTGAGCAGCAAGATATCATTCAGCATTTAAATGAGCGCATTACAGAACTAGAACAAGCTGATAGTGATGGTCGCCTTTACTCAAGGGCAAGTAAGATGGTTCAGCTAGGTGCTGACGTCAACGAGCTTATTCAAGAGTGCGAGTTACCTAAAGCTGAAGCTGAGCTGATGATGTCTTTGCAAAACAAAATCTCTGGTAAAGAGAAAGTCCCTCCTCTAGAAACTCGTCCTCCGCAGCAAAAATTTGCTGCAAAAAAACGAAGTGCCAAAAGATAGGTTGCTTAAAAAGTGTCTTCGGACACTTTTTTTATTTTTGAATGTAACCATTTAGTGGTAGTTAATAAGATTTATGTTTGAATATTAACAGATTCTTACTTAGTTTCGTGATTCGTATAGGTCTAATTCTATTTTGTGGTTAAAAGGCTGTGGTAAGATACTAGCTCGAAGTTTATCTAGTGATAGCAAATGTTAGAAGTATCTCAACTGACAGCAATAAGAGATGAAAGAATTCTCTTTGAATCCCTTTCTTTTACTATAGATTCTGGTGAATTAGTTCAAGTCGAAGGACGTAACGGAACAGGTAAAACCACGCTACTACGCATCATCACTGGGCTTGGTGACCGCGACAATGGCGAGATCTACTGGAACGGTGAGAACATTGAGTCCAACCGAGATGCTTTCCACCAAGACCTTTTATTCCTTGGTCATCAAACTGGTGTGAAACGTGAGCTTACCGCTTATGAAAATTTGCGTTTCTATTTAAGCATCCATTCACGTAAGCCTGTCGACAAACAAACCATTTATAACGCATTGACTAAGGTAGGGCTTGCAGGTCGTGAAGACGTACCCGTGGCTCAGTTATCTGCGGGGCAGCAGCGTCGAGTCGCTTTAGCACGTTTGTGGCTAAGTGATCACAAATTGTGGATTCTTGATGAGCCTTTGACTGCAATTGATAAGCAAGGTGTGAAAGTACTTGAGTCGCTGTTTCTTCAGCATGCAGAAAACGGTGGCATTGTCATGCTTACCACGCACCAAGATATGTTTGCGGATAACCCTAAACTCAGAAAAATTAAACTAGGTAACTAATCATGCTCGGCACCATAAATAGTATTATAAGACGCGAGCTGCTGATTGCCTTTCGTCGTCAAGCCGATATTTTTAACCCTCTGTGGTTTTTTATTATTGTTATTACGCTGTTTCCATTAAGTATCGGTCCAGAGCCCAACTTGCTGGCTAGAATCGCAGCAGGGATTGTTTGGGTTGCAGCGTTACTCTCTGCTTTATTGTCTCTTGAACGTCTGTTCCGTGACGATTTTCAAGATGGCGCATTGGAGCAGATGATGCTTATGCCTGTCCCTTTGCCGATTGTGGTCATTTCAAAAGTGATTGCGCACTGGCTTTTGACAGGTTTGCCATTGATTCTGATAAGCCCACTGTTGTCCATATTGCTGTCTTTAGACTTCAATACTTGGTTAGCCGTGGTATTGACGCTACTTGTTGGCACGCCAACACTCAGCTTTATTGGTGCTATTGGTGTTGCGCTGACAGTAGGGTTGCAAAAAGGGGGCGTGTTGCTTAGTTTGCTCGTTTTACCGCTATATATCCCAATTTTGATTTTTGCGACGTCGGCGATTGATGCTGCGTCACTGGGGATGGCGTATAACGGACAGTTAGCAATTCTCGGCGCTATGTTTATGGGGGCAATGACCCTCACGCCGTTTGCAATAAGTGCTGCACTGCGAGTAAGTGTCAATTAGTTGTTTTTGATCAAGCACGAAAATTCCCCTTTCTATAAATTACAAAACTAATAATTGTTTAACGAAAAAGTTAAACGAACTTGAAGTAAGAGTGAGAACGACGATGTGGAAATGGCTCCATCCTTATGCCAAGCCCGAATCAGCCTACCAGCTTTGCGGTAAGCTTTTGCCCTGGTTCTCTGTACTGGCGCTGGTGTGTTTAACCGTCGGCACAGTATGGGGGTTAGCTTTCGCACCTTCTGATTATCAGCAAGGTGATAGCTTTCGAATCATCTATATTCATGTGCCTTCTGCTATTTGGTCTATGGGCGTTTATATGTCTATGGCTATCGCAGCTTTCATTGGTATCGTCTGGCAAGTTCGTTTGTCAGATATGGCAGCGTCTGCCATGGCACCTATTGGTGCGGTCTACACCTTTATTGCGCTACTAACTGGCGCGATCTGGGGTAAACCAATGTGGGGTACATGGTGGGTATGGGATGCGCGTTTAACTTCTGAACTTATTCTTCTTTTCCTCTACTTGGGTGTTATTGCTCTTTACCATGCGTTTGATGACCAAAAAACAGCAGCAAAAGCGGCGGGTATTTTGGCAATCGTCGGTGTGGTGAACTTACCTATCATTCACTTCTCTGTAGAGTGGTGGAATACCCTTCACCAAGGCGCAACCATTACTAAGTTTGAGAAACCATCTATCTCAAGCAATATGTTGTGGCCTTTGCTACTGAACATTTTTGGCTTCGCTTTCTTCTTTGCTTCCGTCACCATGATTCGTTTCCGTAACGAAATTATTAGCAAAGAGAGCCATCGCCCTTGGGTGATCAAGTTAGCAGCAGATAAGTCTCAGAGAGGGAGTTAAACATGCATTTTGAATCTTTGAGTGATTTCTTTGCCATGGGCGGCTATGCCGGTTATGTCTGGACAGCATTTGGTGTCACGTTCGGTGTGATGATTGTCTTGTTGGTATTGAGTGTGAGAAGAGGTCAATCTCTCCTCGGCGAAGTACAAGCGAAAATAGACAGACAAGCGCGAATTGATGCGGCGAAAAATTTGGAGAACACATTATGAACCCAAGACGTAAAAAGAGGCTCGGCATTGTTCTTGCGATCTTTATCGGTATCAGTGCCACAATTGGTTTGATGCTGTATGCATTGAACCAGAACATGGACCTTTTCTACACCCCGACAGAGCTTGTTAACGGTAAACCGGATGGGACTAAACCTGAAGTCGGTCAGCGCCTTCGCATTGGTGGCATGGTTGTGGTTGGTTCCGTTAAGCGTGACTCTGAGTCTCTACGTGTATCGTTCGATCTACATGATGTCGGTCCAACAGTAACGATTGTTTACGACGGCATTCTTCCAGATTTGTTCCGTGAAGGGCAGGGTATTGTTGCTCAGGGCGTTTTAAAAGATGCGACAACAGTAGAAGCTTTTGAAGTATTGGCTAAGCACGATGAAGAGTACATGCCGCCAGAAATCGCAGAAGCAATGAAGAAAACCCATGAACCATTGCAATACACAGAACAACAAAAACAAGGAAGCGGTCAATGATTGCTGAAATTGGTCACTTTGCACTGATCATCTCACTGGCATTAGCGGTACTGCTAAGTATTCTGCCTTTGGTTGGTGCGTCTAAAAACAACACTTTACTTATGAATAGCGCCAGACCTTTGTCTTGGGGCATGTTCTTGCTACTTGCCGTTTCATTTGCAATTTTGCTATGGGCTTTCTATACCAACGATTTCACGCTTAACTATGTTGCGAGTAACTCGAACAGCCAGTTGCCGTGGTATTACCGTCTAACCGCGGTCTGGGGCGCGCATGAAGGCTCATTGCTACTTTGGGTATTGATCCAAGCAGCATGGACGGTCGCGGTTGCGACGTTCAGTCGTGGTATGCCACAAGAATCGGTTGCACGTGTACTTGCAGTTATGGGCATGATCACAGTGGGGTTCCTACTGTTTATCATTCTAACCTCGAACCCATTCCTGCGTACTTTACCGTTCTTCCCGGTTGATGGTCGCGATCTAAACCCACTGCTTCAAGATCCGGGCTTAATCATCCACCCGCCAATGCTGTACATGGGTTATGTTGGCTTCTCGGTTGCTTTCTCATTTGCGATTGCTTCTCTGATGACAGGTCGTTTAGATACTGCATGGGCACGCTGGTCTCGTCCTTGGACAACCGCAGCTTGGCTATTCCTAACCTTAGGTATCGCGCTTGGTTCTTGGTGGGCGTATTACGAGCTTGGCTGGGGTGGCTGGTGGTTCTGGGATCCAGTAGAAAACGCCTCATTTATGCCTTGGCTTGCGGGTACCGCTTTGATGCACTCATTAGCGGTTACCGAAAAACGCGGTACATTTAAAGCGTGGACAGTATTATTAGCTATCTCTGCATTCTCGCTGAGTTTGTTAGGCACCTTCTTGGTACGTTCAGGTATTTTAGTATCGGTACACGCGTTTGCTTCCGATCCATCGCGAGGCATGTTTATCCTTGGCTTCCTAGTCTTTGTTATTGGCGGCTCATTACTTCTATTCGCACTAAAAGGTGCATCGGTAAGAGTACGTGGTAATTTTGACCTCGTGTCACGTGAAAACGCATTGTTGGCTAACAATGTTCTGTTGATTGCTGCGCTTGTGGTGGTGCTAGTTGGTACACTTCTACCTCTTGTACACAAGCAGATTGGTTTAGGCTCCGTATCCATCGGTGCGCCATTCTTTGACATGCTATTCGCGTGGTTGATGATCCCATTTGCATTCCTATTGGGCATCGGTCCGCTTATCCGTTGGAAGCGTGACAACCTATCAGCGCTTAAGAAGCCAATGCTAATTTCAGGGATTATCTCACTGGTACTAGCCGGTGTGTTTGTGACTATCTTCTCTGAACACTTCCTATTTATGGCTTACCTAGGCTGGCTAATGTCACTGTGGATCATCTGCTTACACGCTTTCGAATTGTACGAGCGTGCGACCCACCGTCATCCATTTATGGAAGGTGTTAAAAAGCTACAACGCAGTCACTGGGCAATGATGTTAGGCCATCTTGGTTTAGCGGTGAGTGTTATCGGTATTGCGATGGTGCAAAATTACAGCATCGAGCGTGATGTTCGTTTAGCGCCAGGTGAACATATCCAGATTCAAGGCTACGATTTCCACTTTGAAGGTCTTCGTGACAAAGATGGTCCAAACTATGATGGTTACATCGCGGACTTTAAGATCACGCGAGAGGGTAAATACATCAACACTCTGCATGCAGAGAAACGTTTCTACACCACAGCGCGTTCTATGATGACGGAAGCGGCCATTGATCGTGGTGTCACTCGTGACCTATACATCGCAATGGGTGAGCGTCTTGATGACAACAAATCATGGGCGGTGCGTATTTACCACAAACCGTTTGTTCGCTGGATTTGGGCTGGGTCATTGTTGATGGCACTAGGTGGTGCAATCGCAATCAGTGACAAGCGCTATCGCTTTAGAAAAAGTGCTAAGAAGCAGGAGGCATAATGAATAAGAAGTTTTTATTTATCCCCTTAGTGGCATTTTTGGGCTTGGTCGCAGTTTTTGCGACCCAGCTAGTTAAAAACCAACATGGCGACGATCCAACGAAACTTGAGTCGGTGTTAGTAGGTAAAGAGGTTCCAGAGTTTCGTTTAGAAGACTTAGCCGAACCGGGTAAGCTTTACGATCAAGCGATCTTTAAAGGTGAGCCGCTATTACTTAACGTATGGGCGACTTGGTGTCCGACGTGTTATGCCGAGCACCAATACTTAAATGAACTGGCAGACCAAGGCGTCAAAATCATCGGCTTGAACTACAAAGATCAACGCGATAAAGCCGTTGGTTGGTTGACCGATCTTGGTAACCCTTACCTGATTAGTTTGTTCGATGGCAATGGCATGTTAGGCCTAGACTTGGGTGTTTATGGCGCGCCAGAGACCTTCCTTATCGATGCCAATGGTATTATTCGTTACCGTCACGTCGGTGATGTTAATGATCGCAACTGGAATGAAACGCTTAAGCCGATGTACGAAGCGATGCTAGCGGAGGCGAAATCATGAAGAAATGGATGATTGCGTTAGTGGCAAGCTTAAGCTTTGTAATGTCAGCGCATGCAGCGATCGAAATTCACGAGTTCGATTCTTTAGAGCAAGAGCTTCAGTTTAAAGAGCTCGGCGATACACTGCGTTGCCCTAAGTGTCAGAACAACACCATTGCTGATTCCAACGCTGAACTTGCGGTTGATTTACGCCAGAAAGTCTACGAAATGACTAAAGAGGGTAAATCTAAGCAAGAGATCATTGATTATATGATTGCTCGCTACGGCAACTTCGTTACCTATAATCCACCATTCACGATTGCGACGTCTATCTTATGGATTGGTCCGATTGCCGTCGTGCTATTTGGGTTTGGATTTATCCTAGTTCGTAGTCGCAAACGCAAAGTAGACGTTACAGAAGACGACGAACAGCAGTGGGATTCAGAAAAAGAAGCACGTCTAAAAGCGTTGCTTGATGAAAAGAATGATGGAGATAAGCAGTAATGACACTATTTTGGATAGCTTCTGTCATTCTAGTTGCGGTGAGCGTTTTGCTGATTGCACTACCTTTTATCAAGAAGAAATCAAACAACGATGAGCAGCTTCGTGACGAACTCAATAAGGCGTTTTACAAAGACCGCTTAGAAGAGTTAGAAGAAGAGACAGATGAGGGCTTAGTTGAAGACCAACAAGAGTTGATCGAAGATCTTAAACAGTCGCTGCTTGATGATATTCCAAGCCAAGAGAAGCAAAAACAAGAGAGCAGCATCTCTGCAATGGCAGTGCTTGTTCCTTCAACGCTATTGGTCATTGGTCTGTCGTATGGCTTGTACTTCAAGTTTGGCGCGTCTGAAGATGTGCAGCAGTGGCAAGAAGTTAGTGCTAACTTACCTGCGTTATCTAAAAAGCTAATGTCACCAGATGGGACGGCTCTTAGTGATGATGAAATGCAGGATCTTACTCTGGCGTTACGTACACGTCTTCACTATCAACCAGATGATTCAACTGGCTGGCTATTACTAGGTCGTATTGCATTGGCTAACCGCGATGTCGGCACAGCAGTGGGTGCGATGAAGAAGGCATACAACCTTGAGTCGGACAATCCTGATGTGATGTTGGGCTATGCTCAGGCGCTAATGCTATCGCAAGACGATACCGATCAAGATAAGGCTCGCCGTTTATTAGGTCAGCTAGTACAGCAAGATTATGTTGATTTGCGAGTATTCTCACTTTTGGCATTTGATGCGTATGAGCGAAAAGATTATCCTGCAGCGGTCCGTTACTGGAGCGTTATGCAGCAAATGATTGGCCCGCAGGATAGCCGTTACGAAATGCTATCGAGAAGTATCGAGAACGCACAGAAGCAAATGGGTCAGCAAGTCGGCACAGGTAAATCTGTATCGGTAAGCATCACACTCGGTGATGCGGTTAACGCTGATCCTAACTCTTCTCTGATTGTTTCGGTTCATACTGCTGATGGTTCGCCAATGCCAGTAGCGGCAGCAAGATACCCGCTAGGAACTTTCCCACGTACCGTTGTCTTAGATGATGGCAATAGCATGATAGAAGATAGAAAGCTCTCTTCACTTGAATCTTTGATGGTGCGCGTACGTATAGATAGTGATGGCAACGTTGCAACCAAACAAGGGGACTGGTTTGGTGAGAGCGAAGCCGTTAGAATGGGCGAACCAGTTGAAGTTATGATTGATAGTCAATATTAATAGTTATTGATTATGAGTTGACGAAGGCCGGTAACATTACCGGCCTTTTTTATGGATTAATAATAATGAGAAAAATAAAGCCGCAGATATGGATATTGTTGCTAACCCTTGGGCTAGCCGGGTGTGCGTCAGTGCCCGAAGACGAATCTGCATTTAGCGAACCTGAAGTCTATGACCCTATGGAGAGCTTTAACCGCTCAATGTGGGCAATTAACTACGAATACCTCGATCCTTATTTTGTACGACCTGTCTCTTTAGCGTACGTAAATTATGTCCCTTCGCCGATTCGAACTGGTATTAGCAACTTTTTAGGTAACCTCGATGAACCAGCGAGCATGGTCAACAATCTGATTATGGGTAATGGTGAAAAGGCGCTCGATCACTTTAATCGCTTTTGGATCAACTCCACTATCGGTGTTGCAGGTTTAATCGATATTGCTTCTGAAGCGGGTATTACCGATCACAACGAAAAATCATTCAGTGATGCTATTGGACATTATGGCGTTGGCAATGGTCCTTACGTGATGGTGCCCGGATATGGTCCTTGGACTGTGCGTGAAACCGCTGATTTAGTGGACAAAACCTATGTGCCACTCTCTTTACTTAACTTCTGGGCAGGTCTAGGTAAGTGGGCATTAGAGGGGATGGAAACTCGCGCCGCTTTAGTTAATCAAGAAGCTTTACTCGACAATTCTCCTGACCCGTATTCAGTGGCTCGTGACGCTTATCTTCAGCGTCAAGACTACAATGCTGAGATAGAGAAAGATGATTACAATCATGAAGAAGAAGAGTACTTGGACGAATATTTGGAAGAGTTTTAATCGTCGATAGATTGATAGAAGAAAGGCTTGGGTTAAACCAAGCCTTTTTGCTTTCTATAGTGTTCTTTTGATTAGAAAGTGTAGTTCGCTTGTAGGCCGATTAGCCATACATTGCCCGAGACTTCACCGTTGAATGCACCACCAATTGCCGCGGCGGTTTGGTCAGATGAGTCGCGAGGTTCGTTAATTGGCGCATCTTTAGCAATGATGTAAGTAAAGCCTGCATCAAGCGTAAGAGCCTTAGTCGCTTGGTAAGTTGCACCTAAACTCAGCCATGTACGATCGGTTTCTGGAATGGTCGCAGTACGGTTTTTATCAGACACTGCTGACATATCGTAGGCAATACCAGAACGTAGCGCTAGTTTTGAATCTAGCTGATAGGTGGTACCCAAAGCAAAGCGGTAGTTGTCTTCCCAGTTTTCAGATTTAATTAGGTCAGAGCTACCATCGTTAAACTGAGCATTAAGTTCCTTGAAAGAGCTCCAGTCTGTCCAGTTAATACTTGCATGAATCGCAAGTTGCTCAGACAGTTGGTGAAAACTAGCGATCTCGGCAGTGGCAGGAAGAGCGATCGCTAGCTTACCTGGTTTGTGGTTGCCAAAAGTCAGACCTTTCGCGTAGCCTTCAAAGTCCATCATCACTTCTGATTTGTAAGCAAAACCTAGGCGGTGAGCATCATTGATCTGCCAAGCTGTACCGACTTGCCAACCCCAAGACGTATCGTCACCTTCCATATATTTGAGTGTTGTACCTTGCGGAGCTGAAATTGGTTTGTTCGAACCTTGTTCTATACCTACAATATTTTTGCTAGGCGCAGTGGCACCGAAGCTACCTTCACCCATAACATAGCGAACGCCACCACCCACACTCACGTCGTCATTCAGTTTGTAAGCTAGGTTTAGGTTCGCTTCCATTGTGGTAATGCTGGCTTCGTTACCAAAATGAGAGGCCGCGAAATCAGTGCCTAAATTGGTTTCCATACCGTAGTTAGTACCTAAAGCGAAACCAACAGCCAGTTTGTCCGAGTAGCGATGAGAAATGTATAGGTTTGGAATGATTGCATCGTTAGCAAAATCGTTCGCCGAAGCTGAGGTGCTTCCTAGCGCCTGATGAGATACTTGGCCATTAACATCGATGTTCGGGTTTACATAAATCGCACCAGTAGAGATCTGTGTACCTTCTAGGTAAGTCAGCATAGCAGGGTTGCGCCACTGTGCGCTTGCGTTGTCTGCCATCGCAGCTTCACCAGCGTAAGCACGGCCTAGACCTGTTGCTGAGTATTCTGCTAGCTGAAAGCCCGCTGCGTTTACGCTTGTAGAGGTAGCCACTAGGCCACATGCAACAGCAAGTGATAGAAGAGTCTTATTTGTTTTCATTGTAATGTTCGCTGAACTGATTGTATTTGTGTCGAGCGATCATAGAGTTAGAGCTATTACTTTAAAAATTAAAAACACTGTACCGACGCTTTTTGGAGCTTTATATAGGTATTGCGTGGCTTTGTAGTGGTAAATACTGGATGTTAACTTAATGTTTTGATTTTTCAGCGAACATTTGTAGTGCCAATAGCGCTTATGGAGTACGGGTGTAAGCTAAAATTTTGGGATTGGTACAGCTATTCAAACTGAGAAAGATCAGAGTGTAAAGCGAGTTAACTCTAAAGAAAAAGGCCAGCAAGCGCTGGCCTTTGGGTAGGTTTTGTAAGCTGAGCTTAGAACTTATGAGTGTATTGAACACCGAACAGCATCGCTGTTGCTTTAGTCGTAGTGTCAAGCTTAAGCGTCGTTGCACCACTTGTGATAGTGTCATTAACTTGCTTGTCTTTACCTACTAGGTATGTAAAGCCAACATCGATCGCTTGGTCTTTGTTGATGTGGTAAGTTGCACCTGCAGAGAACCATTGACGGTCAGAATCTGGTACAGATACTGAAGTTAGCTCATCCTGTACACCTTCATCAAACATGTAGCCTACGCGCGCTTCCCAGTTCTCATTGACGTAGTAAGTACCACCGATTGAGTAGTGGAAAGTATCCTTCCATTTGTACTCTTTAATTTCAGTACCGTTTGTAGTTACTAGGCGGTCAAATGCGCTCCAACCGATCCACTGTACGCTGTAGTGAACAGCAAATTTAGTGTTTTCAATACGGTGGTAACCAGAGAATTCAAACATATCAGGCAGTGGGATCTTTAGATCGCCAATATTTGATTGGGTATTGTAAGTCACAGTACCACTTACTTCTTTTTCTGGGCTGTAGTGGTAGCTTAAACCGAAACGGTTGTTTTCATCCATTTCAAATACAGTACCTAGATTGAAGCCAACTGCCCAACCAGAAGCATCAATATTCATTAGCTCGGCATCTGTAGTTCCGCCTAGAATAGTATTGTTCATCGTGGTAGTGCGTTTTAGCTCACCTTCACCATAGATAATATCTAGACCACCACCAACACTCCATTGCTCGTTGATACGGTATGAGCTAAGAAGAGCAATATTAGTCGTTGTTACGTTAGTGATACCACCAAATGCATCAGCACCAGGAACCGGAGTAGGAGTTGAACCTTGTAATACGACAGCACCTGTTTTTGAGCCCCAGTTGCTATCGAACTCGTTGGTTGTACCAAAGTTTGAGTAAATACCTAGGCCAACAGCAAATTTGTCGTTAACTGGATGGACCAAGTAAAGGTTTGGTACTACTGAAGTAGCATCGTTGGTAGTGTCGGCGACAGATTGAGAACCTAGAGGAGAAGTATAAGTTGAATCTGAGATCTTAACTTCAGAGTCAATTACGTTAAAACCAACAGAAATTTCAGTACGATCAAATAGCGACATTGCAGCTGCGTTGCGCGACATAACTGAAGCGTTATCAGCGATAACAGCATCACCTGCAAATGCACGGCCTAGGCCCGTTGCTGATTGAGAGTTAAGTTGGAAACCGGCAGCGAGAGCTTGCTGCGAAGCTAGAGAAGTTGTTGCGATTGTCACTGCTAATAGTGATTTTTTAAACAGACGCGTCTTGTTCATTTTTGCTTTTTCCTTTTTGTTCGTCTCTAAGTGGACGATAAAATTTGAGCAAAAGCTCAGTGGTGGCTGATACTAGACTCAAGTATAAGATATAGAAATCCGACCATTGCCGATTAGGGTGATAAAATTATGGAAATGATGGTTATCTGGCAGGAAAATGCTGCAAAAAACGTCTTTTTAGAGTCTTGACTCTAATTTTGTGCTAAAAAAATGGCTCAAACAGATTGTTCAAGCCATGACGTGGGTCACAAATTGTTGCGGTTTTGTTAAATCATCGGTTTGATGATTTTAGATATGCTTTCAGCGATCTTAGCCACATCTTCACCTTCGTCACCGACGATGATCATGCTGGTATCTCCCATTGGTTCCACAACTCCAGCCATACCGTCTTCATTGAAGTCGACCGTTTGGTTAGATGGAATCCCGGTTAAGAACAATGTAACTTTGCCTTTTTCGCCTCTGAATACCATATGTAGCGCATTCGACTTGCCGAAACCGCAGTGATTTAAGTAATACACATGGTACGGAAAGGTTTCCGAAAGCTGGTGATCAAACGGCATCATCTTAGCGTTGATTTGCGATGATTTAACCTGCTCGTCAAGATTTTGGATAAACGGCTTCTCATCAACAACATGCTGAAGCGCCGTCGTTGCCAAGCTCGCTTGCGCTGGAGACACCACCAGATTACTCCAATTTAGCTGGCCAACCAGTAAACCTGCTACAAAGGCTACCGAAGCTGCCATTGCCATCGCTTTGCGAGCAAAGTTAGGTCGCACGACGTTATCTCTGGCAACGGACGTCTGATTAAACAAAATCTTATCAGCCAGATCTTCAGGTACATCGACTGCCATTGCTTTTGCAATCTGCTTGTCGAGATCAAGGATTTCATCAGCGAACTGTGCGTTTTGTTCACTTTCTTTTATCGCCGCACTTATCTCACTATCTCTTTGTTTAGGATCGGACATGATGCGTCGGCGAAATTCTAATTCATCCATTTTGCTGCCCCCTATGTGTATTCTCTGAATCTAACATCTCTTTCAATTGGTTCCTCGCTCTAAACAGTCGAGTCATTACCGTATTTTTATTAAGACCGAGTATCTCACCGATTTCTTCGCCGCTGAATCCGCCCACAACTTGAAGGAACAGTGGCTCTCGGTAATCTTCCTCAAGCTTCATGATCTGAGCTTGAACCCATTGTGTTTGGTGGTGAGGATCATCCGAAACCTTAGCATCGTTGCCATGGTCGTCGATATCTACCAGATCAAACTGTTTGCGTTCAAAACGGCGCGCATTTTCTCGTCTTAATATGGTGATAAGCCAAGATTTAGCTGCTTTTTCGTCTTGCAAGCTATCTAGAGATTTCCATGCACGTAGGCAAGTTTCTTGTACAAGGTCTTCTGCAATGGTTGGATCTTTACACAACCAATAGGCGTACCTGTATAAGTCTCTGTGATAAGCTCTGACAAGCGCTTCGTATTTTCTTTGTCTGTCCATATCCGAGTTGACCGGATCATTGGACTTTTTCTTTCCAAAAAAATTGATGATTGACACAGGAGCCTCCCTCGTTGCTCTGTGAATTTATTGTTGTTGTCACTGCGATAAGTGGAGCAGTGGTACTCATTCATTTCTTAGCAAGCTAAAGTTATCGCTTGAATAAAAGCGTAGCAATTGATGTTGTGAATAGTTGAAGTGAAATATAACAGCATCTGTTCGCCAGTATTCCACTTAAAATTGATCTATTTCAAAATCTGGCCAACTCGAAAGGTTATAGTAACACCTGTCATCTAGTCGGTGTTTACACTGACAAGTTGAGCAAGATGACACTTCCTTTTGAAGGCTGACTTTACTTTCTCCTAATCAGGAAACTGATTATTTCAATTGGCGTAAGTTAATTGCTTTATATATTCCAACCACACAGCTTTGTGTGGTTTTTTTTTGCCTGCAATCTCTACGACAACCATTCTACCTATAAGTTACACCTATTTTATCAAGTTATCTCTTAGTCCAGTGTTATTTATCGCTATTGGCTGATAAGCAGCGTAATCTGTTGTAAGTCACGTTTATTCAAACGACTGTTTGATTGAATTAACATTCTCGTTACAATGATTCTGGTCAGACCTCTATCTATTAAGGAGCAACAATGGGCAAGCTGGAAGTGAAAACTCGCTCAGGAGAACGTGTAGCGATTGTCGCAGGATTGCGAACACCGTTTGCACGTCAAAGTACAGAATTTAGTCAAGTCCCGGCGGTAGACCTCGGAAAAATGGTCGTGAGTGATATGCTTGCTCGCACTGAAATCGATCCAAAACTGATTGAGCAGGTTGTGTTTGGTCAGGTTGTACAAATGCCTGAAGCACCAAACATTGCGCGAGAGATCGTGCTTGGAACGGGGATGGACATTAATACCGATGCTTACAGCGTGACTCGTGCTTGTGCGACGAGCTTCCAATCAGCCGTAAACGTTGCCGAAAGCATTATGGCGGGAACTATTGATGTCGGTATTGCTGGCGGTGCGGACTCCTCTTCTGTTCTGCCAATTGGTGTTTCGAAGAAACTAGCGGCAAACCTACTAGCACTGAGTAAAACCAAGACGCTCAGTCAAAAGCTCAATATTCTTAAAACTCTGTCATTGAAAGATTTGATGCCAGTACCGCCTGCAGTCGCTGAGTATTCTACTGGCTTATCAATGGGTCAAACGGCGGAGCAAATGGCGAAATCGCATGGCATTACTCGTCAGGCGCAAGATGAACTTGCTCACCGCTCTCATACGCTTGCTGCTCAAGCTTGGAATGATGGCAAGATAGAAGGGGAAGTGATGACGGCATTCCCTGAACCTTATAAGAAGTGGATCGCTAAAGATAACAATATTCGTGAAGATTCGACGATTGAGGGTTACGCAAAACTTCGTCCAGCATTTGACCGCCAGTACGGCAGTGTCACTGCGGCCAACAGTACGCCTCTTACCGATGGTGCTGCGGCAATCATGTTGATGCGCGAAGGCAAAGCGAAGGAGCTGGGATTAGATATCATGGGTTACATTCGCTCTTACGCTTTCTCTGCAATTGGTGTAGAGAAGGACATGCTTATGGGGCCTTCTTACGCGACACCGATGGCGCTCGATCGCGCGGGTATCGAGCTATCAGATCTGACGCTAATCGATATGCATGAAGCCTTTGCGGCGCAGGCGCTTTCAAACGTTAAGATGTTCGCAAGCGATAAGTTTGCCCAAGAGAAGCTGGGTCGCTCCAAAGCGATTGGCGAAATTGATATGGATAAATTCAACGTATTAGGTGGCTCGATTGCGTACGGTCACCCATTTGCTGCTACAGGTGCGCGCATGATCACTCAAACGTTGCGTGAACTGCAACGAAGAGGTGGTGGTTTAGCATTGAATACAGCCTGTGCCGCAGGCGGTTTAGGCGCAGCTATGGTACTGGAGGTAGAGTAATGAGCGACAAAACTGCATTTAACTTATCTATTGATGATCAAGATATCGCTTGGCTCTCTATTGATGTTCCAGGCGAGAAGATGAATACCCTTCAAGCCGCTTTTGCTGAAGAAATGGAAGCGATCTTCGCTCAACTTGCGGAGAAAGGTGCGTCAATTAAAGGTTTGGTGGTTCATTCATTGAAACCAGATAACTTCATTGCGGGTGCCGACGTACGTATGCTTGATGCTTGTACCAGTGCTAAGGAAGCGCAAGCATTGGCGGAAAAAGGTCAGCAAATGTTCCAGCAGCTTTCAGACCTGCCTTATCCTGTCGTTGCCGCTATTCATGGCCCTTGTCTGGGTGGTGGACTAGAACTCGCACTGGCTTGTGATTACCGAGTGTGTAGTGATTCAGATAAAACCCGTTTAGGCTTACCAGAAGTACAGCTCGGCCTATTACCAGGCTCAGGCGGTACCCAGCGACTGCCTCGTTTGATTGGTTTGTTGCCATCACTAGATATGATTCTTACTGGCAAACAGCTTCGAGCAAAGAAAGCGAAAAAACTGGGCGTGGCAGATGCGGTCGTTCCTCACACGGTTTTGCTTGATGTTGCGAAAAGCTTTGTCGAAAAACATGCGGGTAAGAAGAAAGGTAAGCGAAAAGTTTCGACTAAAGAAAAACTTATTTCTAATACTGGCTTAGGCCGCAAAGTGATTTTTGAACAGGCGGCTAAAAAGACAAATGAAAAGACTCGTGGAAACTACCCAGCAGCTGACGCTATTTTGCAAGTGATTCGCTATGGTCTCGAAAAGGGCTTTGAAAAAGGTCAGAAGAAAGAAGCAGAGCGTTTTGGCGAGCTAGTGATGACCTCTGAGTCAAAAGCACTACGTTCGATCTTCTTTGCAACCACAGAGATGAAAAAAGAGCACGGCAGTGATGCTCAACCTAAACCTATTGCAAGAGCAGCGGTACTAGGTGGTGGCCTTATGGGCGCAGGGATCAGTCACGTCAGTGTGGCTAAAGCAAAAGTACCTGTTCGAATCAAAGATGTATCTAACGACGGTGTACTTAACGCGCTCAAATACAACTACAAACTGTTTGAGAAGCAAAGAAAACGTCGAATCCTCTCTAAAGCGCAACTACAAAGCAAAATGTTGCAGCTTTCTGGTGGGACAGATTTTACTCGCTTTAATCACACTGATATTGTTATTGAAGCGGTATTCGAAGATCTCAACCTTAAGCAACAAATGGTGGCAGATATCGAGAGTAACGCCAAAGATAGCACCATTTTCGCGACTAATACTTCGTCTCTGCCAATCCATCAGATTGCAGAGAAAGCGGAGCGCCCGGAAAACGTCGTCGGCTTGCACTATTTCAGTCCAGTAGAGAAAATGCCATTGGTTGAGGTCATTCCTCATCAAGGCACTTCAGATGAAACGATTTCAACGGTAGTGGAATTTGCGCGTAAGCAAGGCAAAACCCCAATTGTGGTTAAAGATTGTGCTGGCTTCTACGTAAACCGAATCTTAGCGCCTTACATGAATGAAGCGGCGCAAGTTCTGTTGACCGGAGAGCCAATAGAACAGCTTGATACCGCGCTGCTTAATTTTGGCTTCCCTGTTGGTCCAATCACCTTACTGGATGAAGTCGGCGTTGATATTGGTGCCAAAATTATGCCTATCTTAGTCGCTGAGCTTGGTGAACGTTTCCAAGGGCCAGATGTGTTTGACAAACTGCTCAATGATGACCGTAAAGGGCGTAAGAGCGGTAAAGGTTTCTATACCTACAAAGGCAAAAAGAAAGAAGTCGACAAGTCAGTGTATAAATTACTGAGCTTGAGCCCAGAGTCTAAGCTTGCTGAGAAAGACATCGCTATGCGTTGCGTTATACCAATGCTCAATGAAGCGGTTCGCTGTTTAGACGAAGGCATCATTCGCAGCCCAAGAGATGGTGATATTGGTGCTATTTTCGGTATCGGTTTCCCTCCATTCCTAGGTGGTCCATTCCGTTATATGGATCAAATTGGAATCGAAAAATTGGTGGAGATCATGAACGAACATGCGCAGAAATATGGCGATCGATTTGCTCCATGTGATGGCCTACTCACGCGAGCAGGCATTGGCGCTAAGTTCTACGACTAAAACCAAAGCTCTACTAAGGCGAACCAATGGGTTCGCCTTTTTCGTTTATGGGCGTTATTATCAAGAAAAACAAGACACTAAAAAGGAAGTCTCATGGATGCTCTAGATTTATTGTTGAACCGTCGCTCAATAGCAAAGTTATCTGAGCCTGCTCCTGAAGGAAAAGCGCTGGAAAACATTATTCGCGCAGGACTAAGAGCGCCAGATCATGCAGGTTTGACGCCGTGGCGCTTTGTTATTGCGCAAGGTGAGGGGCTCAACAAGTTGTCTGACATTCTAGTCAAAGCAGCACAAGCTGAGGACAGTGAACAAGCCGTTGTGGACAAGGTGAAAAATGCGCCGTTTCGTGCCCCGATGGTGATCACAGTTATAGCTAAAGTGACCGAACATGAGAAAGTGCCGGCGCTAGAGCAATACCTTTCAGCAGGTTGCGCGGTTCAAGCGATGCAGATGGCAGCGGTTGCTCAAGGTTTTCAGGGATTCTGGCGTTCGGGCAAGTGGATGTTCCACCAAGAAGTGCACCAAGCGTTTAATCTCGAAGGTGACGATGAAATTGTTGGTTTCCTTTATCTTGGTACGCCAGGTTGCACACCAATGAAAGTACCAGAGCGGGATTTGAGTAAGTTCGTCGAGTATCTGTAAGAATTAAAAAAGCTTGGTGATTACCAAGCTTTTTTACTTTTGGCGATTGTTTAGTGAAGATTGTAAGCAATAACAAAATCAATAAACAAACGTACTTTTTCTGGTAGATGATCTTTATGGTTATAGAGCATATAGATATCGCGTGGGTTAGCACTCCAGTCTTCGAGAACGCGAACTAAGCTACCATCCTCAATGTACTCCCTCAGCATGACATCAGGCATTAGAGTGATGCCTAAACCAGAAGAACAAGAGCTTCTTACCACGTCTAAGGTGTTGGCTTGAAAGCGGCCTTTATCGTTATTGATCACGGTTTCACCGCTATTGTTCGATAGCTGCCATTTAAGCAGTGGCGAGCCTTTAAGCAAAGAGTGGTGATGCAGATCTTCTGCGTGCTTAGGAGCTGGATTTATTTTTAAGTACTCAGGGCTGGCAACCAGAATATCAGCCACTGAGCTGATTTTACGCGCGATAAGACTTGAGTCACGCTGCGGACCAACGCGAAAAATGACATCCCACTCAGTTGGGTCCAACTGATCGGCGTGGTTGCTGGTCGTTAGCTCAATATTGATGTCTGGGTACTTTGCCATAAAGGCGTTGTACATAGGCATCATCATGCGCTTAGTCAGGTTTGAAGGTGCGGTAATACGAATTTTACCCGCAGCACCACGGCACTCATCAGTTAACTCCTCAGCGGCTGACGCTAAACGACTAAGCAGAGGAGAACATTCATTGTAAAAACGTTCACCTGCTTCTGTAAGGGAGAGTTTACGAGCATGGCGATTGAGAAGGCGTAGGTTCAAAGAATCTTCTAGAGCCTGAATACGTCGCGTTATAGTAGCCACAGGAATCATCGTTTTACGAGAAGTTGCGGTATAACTCCCGTTTTCGACTACCAGTCTAAATAGGTTTAGATCATCTAATTTCATTGTATCAGACACACATTTTTACGAATTTGGTTAATTTATATGTATATCAAACGTCAAAGTTTGAGTCACATCAACAAGTTTATCGAAATTTGCTATTCCATACATATAGTATGCAACAAGGCTTCAAAGTGGAAGATTTGTATAAATCGCAGTTCGAGACTACTTTTTAAGGAGTGTGTAGAACTAAATACAAGAATAACAATAAAGAGCAGTAACATTAGTTTGTGTGAGGCAAAGATTTATGCATAAAACAGTTGAAGTTGGAACCAGTGCGGCTCTGCCTGTCGCCGCTGGGCAAAAGGTGATCATGCTGGTGGATGACGATCCTATCTTCCGCCGCATCACTCTCGGTTTTCTAGAATCTCAAGGCTACAAGGTTGTAGAGGCAGAGAATGGACTCGATGGGTTACAAAAACTGCGTTCAAATGAACCGGATTTGATTCTGTGTGATCTGTCGATGCCCATTTTAGATGGTATCGAATTCGTTGAAGAGGTGAGCCTCGAATACCCCTCATTGCCGCTTATCGTCGTTTCTGCCACCGATGAAATTTCAGATGTGGCGAAAGCGCTACGTTTTGGTATTAAAGACTTTCTGCCTAAACCCATCAGTAATCATGAGCACCTAGCGTGCGCTATTGAAAACACCCTCGATGACTCGGATAACCATTTAAGCGATCAACGTGATTTTTCCAGTCAATGGTTCAGAGTCGATAGCGGTGATATGCCAGAAGAGCAAGAATTGCATTGGCATTTAGAGTACCTTGACGAGAATCCAAGCGCGGCTAAAGATTTGCTACATGCTCTGTTACCAGACAAAGATACTTCTCAAGGCGACTGGAAATGCAGCTATCGTTTGCTTCAGTCAACGGATGTGATGCCACTTGTCTTTGATTACGCATGGCTCATTAACGGGCAGTTTGCTTTTTATCTCGTTGATTCTGACAGTGAAGGGCAGCATGGAGCCGCCACCACCTTATTGGTTCGCGCGCTTTTCCATGATTATCTACGTAACCTCAAGTGCTTTAATGCCGATCTTAAAGACATAGCAAGTCTGCTAGAGAAGGGGATTAAGTGCTCCGATTGCAGTACACCTGTTAAAGCCATATTTGGGATTGCTGATTTATCAGAGGGGACGTTATCACTTCTCCCAGCAGGGTTAGACGCTCAATGGGCTAACGGGTATTTTTCTCAGCATATTCCGGCAGGAGTTATGCTAGGAGAAAATTGCGTTAAAAACTTTATTACCACTGACTTGCCCATTCAGTCAGCTTGCCATTTAACGCTAAGTCGTTTGGGCTCAAGCAGTTTTAGCTTAGATATTTATCGTGGCAGCAACGCCTAGCCACAATAGCTAGAATCATTAGCAGAGCTTGACTCATCCCGATGATGGGTATAGGGCTCAACAGACACATTTCAAATAACCCTTTTGTTAGTCGGTGTTTGTCGACTAACGATTAGGGTATAGTCCGCCATAAAACAAAAACAACCCAAGTTATTAACATTTGATTAATCTCATGGGAGTAAAGTCAACACCTATAATTAGAGAAGCAAGCTCATGGCAGACAAAGATTTTAAAGAACCTTATAATATTTACTACTTTCTTGGATTCATAGCAGTACTGCTTATCCCAACGCTACCAGCAACCTTGACTTGGATTCGCGTGCTTAATGGATATGCAGGCTTCTAAATAGCGTTCGGAGCATACCATCTTAATTCGCAGACTCTTTCTTAATTTTGTTGGTGTGCTCAGCCTAATTCTGGGCTTTATAGGTATTTTTTTACCACTCCTACCGACCACTCCGTTTATTCTTCTTGCTAGCGCTTGCTTCATGCGCAGTAGCCCCAAATTTCATCGTTGGCTGCATCAGCACAAAACCTTTGGTCCTATTCTCACTAATTGGCATCAAAATGGTGCAGTGACCGCTAAGGTCAAAAAGCGTGGTGTGATATGCATACTCATCAGTTTTGCCTTTTCAATTTGGGTCGTCCCCCACTTCTGGTTAAAGATTGCTCTTGTATTGATGCTCATCATTTTACTCAGTTGGTTTATTCGTCTGCCTGTGACTGAGTACCTTGCCGATAGAGAAGAAAATCACTAAGATTGTGAAGAAGTGTGCCCGCTTTTGAAGTGGGCGTTTGTTTTTTAGGCACAATGAACCGTGGCAGTTACTTTAGTCATTTCCAGAGGTTAGGTTGTGCTCAGAATTACGCTAGCAAATGGTAAGCGTTTAGAAAAATGCGCCAACTAGCCAATCTAAGAATGAATTATGACTACTGAAACAATCTCACAGATCAAATCAAGCATTAAAAGCATCCCAGATTACCCTAAGCCAGGCATTCTATTTCGTGACGTAACAAGCCTAATGGAAGACGCAGCGGCTTATCAAGCAACGATTCAGCTGTTAGTTGATAAGTACAAAGATATGGGCTTTACCAAAATTGTTGGTACTGAAGCTCGCGGTTTTCTTTTTGGCGCACCATTGGCACTAGAGCTTGGTCTTGGTTTTGTACCAGTACGTAAACCGGGTAAGTTACCACGTGCAACTGTTGCGCAGTCTTATGAGCTAGAATACGGCACAGACACGCTTGAAATCCACGTTGACGCGATCAATGAAGGTGACAAAGTGCTTGTTGTTGATGACTTACTTGCTACAGGCGGTACGATTGAAGCAACAACCAAGCTGATTCGCCAACTTGGTGGTGAAGTTGAGCACGCAGCTTTCGTTATCAACCTTCCAGAGATTGGTGGTGATAAACGTCTTGAAGGTCTTGGCCTTAACGTTTACAGCATCTGTGAATTTGAAGGTCACTAATCGGGTAGGTTATTTATAGGTATCGTTTCATGAGTTATCTTGCCTTAGCGCGAAAGTGGCGACCAACCAAATTCAACGAAGTGGTTGGTCAAGCCCATGTTCTCACCGCGCTTGAAAATGCGTTAGCGCAAAATCGTCTTCATCATGCCTATTTGTTTAGCGGCACTCGTGGTGTGGGTAAAACCACTATCGGTCGTCTGTTCGCCAAAGGTTTGAATTGTGAAACAGGCATTACCGCATCACCTTGTGGAGTATGTGATACCTGTAAAGAGATCGATGAAGGTCGTTTTGTTGACTTACTAGAGATCGATGCGGCATCTCGAACTAAGGTTGAAGACACTCGTGAACTTCTCGACAACGTGCAGTACAAACCTGCACGTGGTCGATTCAAGGTCTATCTGATCGATGAAGTTCACATGCTCTCACGCCATAGTTTCAACGCCTTATTGAAGACGTTGGAAGAGCCTCCTGAGTATGTGAAATTCTTACTGGCCACCACAGATCCACAAAAACTTCCCGTGACTATTTTATCTCGCTGTCTTCAGTTCCATCTGAAACCAATCAGCGTCGATAATATTCATGAGCAGCTTGATCACATCCTTCAGCACGAGAGCGTTAATGCTGAAGCGAGAGCTTTAGGTATGATCGCACATGCGGCCGATGGCAGTATGCGTGATGCGCTAAGCCTGTCTGACCAAGCAATTGCCCTAGGGAATGGTCAAGTGCTGACGGACAGCGTCGCACATATGCTCGGAACCTTAGATACCGATCAAGCTTTACATCTACTTGAAGCTATCAGTTCTAAGCAGCCACAAACGGCGATGGAGTGTATCGCAACTCTCGCTCAAAATGGTGTCGAGTGGGATGGTTTGCTCCAACAGTTAGCGACACAACTGCATAGACTTGCTATGTATCAGGCATTGCCTGCGACATTAGACCAAAACCAGCCAGATGCGGAAAAAGTTGAGCTGCTTGCGCGTGCATTAAGCCCACAAGATGTTCAGCTTTATTACCAAATTGCGTTAAAGGGACGACAAGATCTCCCTCTATCTCCTTCGGAAAGAGTGGGGTTAGAGATGGTTATCTTGCGCATGATGGCGTTTAGACCTGTCTCCCAGCCGCAAGCGAATGTCATTAGCACTCAAGTTGAAGCATCTGCTCCTGTTGAACCTAACCCTGTGAACACGGTTCCTGTGGTCAACCCAGCCCTGCGTACTCAACCTAAGGCATCAACTCCTCAACCTCAGGCTTCTCAACCTGCTCCAAGCGCGAACGCAGTGCCTCCTGTTGCGGATTATAGCTATGAGCCACCGCAATATGATGAGCCACCGATTGAGCAATACATGCCACCAAGTGAGCAGTTTGTTCCCCCTCAGCCAGATATGGGGCAGCCAGCAGCTCAACCGCAAAGACAGCCATCATCGCAGCCGAGTGAACGAACTTCTTCACCTTTGAGTGGTCTACGTCATCAGTTACGTTCGCAAAGAAAAGGGTTAAACCCTGGGCAAGGTAATGCGCCAAAAAAGGCTAATGCGACATCTGCAAAACCAGAGTCTGTTCTTGACCGTGTAGCAAAAAAACACGGTGGTTCAGCGCAGGTGTCGCCATTGTCACAACCTAATTTCAATGCAGCACCTGAGCCAGCTAAGGATGAACCATATCAATGGAAACCGACCTTACCTCAGACTCAGAAAGAATCGATAGAACTAACGCCAACGTTACTCAAAAAGGCGTTAGAACATGAGAAAACACCAGAAATGGTGCAAAAGCTTGTAGATGAAAGCTTAGAAAAAAATGAATGGGCGAAACTGATTAGCCAGCTAACAACTGCGAAGCTAACGGAGCAGCTTGCGCTAAACTCATATTATGAGAAAAGTGGCGCGTCTATCTCATTGACGCTAAGAGCGACACAGGCGCATCTGAATACCGACAAAGCGCAAAGTGAACTGCTTGGTGAGCTCAATCGCGTACTCGGAGAAGAGTGCCACCTAAGTGTCGAAGTAGGAGAGAGTGGTGAAACGCCACTGGAGCTGCGAGATAAGCTCTATCAAGGGCGTTTAAAGCAAGCTTTCACTAGCCTAGAGCAAGATCAGAATGTTCAGTTTATAGAGAAGCGCTTTGCTGCTCAGCTCGATAAAGAGAGCGTGAGACCAATATAATTGTCGGGGTTGAGTTTTACTAATTGAGCCCCATCTAATAACGAAACAAGCTAACTAACCAGAGAGATAAACATGTTTGGTAAAGGCGGTATGGGCAATCTAATGAAGCAAGCCCAGCAAATGCAAGATCGCATGCAAAAGCTTCAAGAAGAAATCGCTAATATGGAAGTAACAGGTGAGTCTGGTGCTGGCCTAGTGAAAGTGACTATTACGGGTAGCCACAGTGTTCGTCGCGTTGACATTGACGAGAGTCTAATGGAAGACGACAAAGAAATGCTTGAAGATCTTATTGCAGCAGCCTTCAACGACGCAGCACGTCGTGTTGAAGAAACTCAAAAAGAGAAAATGGCTGGTGTAACTGGTGGTATGCAACTTCCACCAGGCATGAAGATGCCTTTCTAATAGAGTAAGAATTAATGCGCACCAGTCATATGCTGGAGCAATTGATGGAGGCCTTACGTTGTCTACCTGGGGTTGGCCCCAAGTCGGCGCAGCGTATGGCCTTTCATTTGTTACAGCGTGATAGAAAAGGCGGCTTGCAGCTCGCAGATGCGTTAAGCCATGCGATGACCGAAATTGGTCACTGTAGCGAGTGCCGTACTTTCACTGAAGAAGAAACTTGCCATATCTGTACCAACCCTAAAAGACAGGAAAATGGTCAGATTTGTGTGGTAGAAAGCCCTGCTGATATTGCAGCGGTTGAGGCAACTGGCCAATTTTCCGGTCGTTACTTCGTGCTGATGGGACACCTTTCACCGCTAGATGGGATTGGTCCGAGTGATATTGGTTTAGATACGCTGGACTTCCGCCTTCGTCGCGGAGATATAAGCGAAGTGATTCTTGCCACTAACCCGACAGTTGAAGGCGAAGCAACAGCTCATTACATTGCTGAGCTTTGCCGAGAGCATCAAGTTCAAGCGAGCCGTATCGCTCATGGCGTTCCTGTCGGAGGTGAGCTAGAGCTCGTTGATGGCACAACGCTATCGCACTCTTTACTTGGTCGGCAGAAACTTTCTTAATCAAATGATAAGACCGCGGGAAACTGCGGTTTTTTTATTGGAATAAATGTTTGATAGCAATCCATCCCTAGATTGCGCGTGAGAAATAACCCGTTAGAAGCGGTAGTCGAATGAGAGGCTGATCTGATTGTTGTATGGGATTGAAACCTTGGTTGTTTCACCACTTTCCCAGTTGATGGTGTTGTCGTATGATTCAAACATATGACGGTATTGTAAATCAGCAGATAAATTATCAAGAATTTGGTATTGCGCACCAACTTGTAAACCGTAAGTGAAGTCAGTATGACTGGCTTTGTGAGAAGCGCCATCCCCTGTATCACGATTGTAAATCGACATTTCAACTCGGTTGTTAACCAACCCAACCGTAGCCCCCCCAAACAAAGATAAATCTGAAGTTAGTGCATGAAGGTAATCATAAGAAATCAGGTACTCTGTTTGAGCAAGATCGATACCTGAACTTACGTGCTCAGGTTCTTCATTTAGACGGTTACGATAGAGCGAAGAGTCAACCATGTGGTTAATCGTGGCAGTAAATCGGTGGTTCTCCTCTAAATATAAGCCGGCTCTTATATGGAATGCGCCACCCTTAGCATTATCGCTGAACGTACCGAACTCGCTATCGCTGACTTCTCCCTTTACTCCTTGATAACCACCACCTGCACCGATGAAGAACTCAGTGGCATAAACCGAACTAGAAAGGCTAGCAATCACGAGTAAACTAAGCTGTTTTTTCATTTTAACCTCCAAAGAAATGAGGCATTCATTATCTTTGGAGCTAAATTAGAGAACTAATTAATAGGCCTTATAACGCTGATAAGTCTTACTTATCAGGTTAGACTTTCAAGCTCTGTGATGTTGTCTAATGCTTGTTGATTTGATGAGCCACACACAACAGGGCATGGTTTAAATTGGTGACAGACTTTTGGCCGCCCTGGCTTCCCAAATAGTTTGCAAAGATTATCTTCATTTAGCTGAATACAGCGTTGTCCCGCGGGTTTACCATTAGGCATTCCAGGTATAGGTGAAGAAATACTTGGTGCTATGCAGCATGCACCGCAGCCTAATCGACATTCCATTCATCACCCCTTAGTGTAAGTTTTTTCGCATGTTAGCAGGGTGTGTGATCTATATCACTAATTTTTTTCAGAGTTGAACCTAGGTAGCTATCACTGAACTATACGATATGAAAAAAAATATTGTGCTCGTTTTTCTGCTCTGTTGTGAATTTTTCCCTTAGAATCCTAATTCCGTACGCTTTAATAACTAGCTTATTTAATGATTACTAATTTAGAGTTTCGTTAATAGTTATTGCTTGATTGTTGTCAAATAGGCTTGTTTATCGGAATGAGTGTATCTATTTTTCGTTATTTAAATAACAATAAAATAAATTAAATTAGTATCAGATCTATAAATAACATTTAGGATTCCAAACGGTATTTGTAGGGTGTTATTTATTTATTACTTTATCAAAATACTAATGATAATTTTAAAGCTTAATTGGTGAGCAAAATATTGCTTGATCTATGGACAATTAATTGCCTAGAATTCGCAGCTACTTGCTCAAGTAACTATTTATTGGGCATATGATTCGGTATTTAAAGGGTTGTGACTTTGGTGCAGTAATTGCTTATAGGGTTACTTTTAAATTCTTATATAAAGTGAGGTTTTATGGGAAATGGAATTATTGTCGGACACATAGGAACCGAACATGATGGATTTCCACCGACGCCTATAACCGCTGGCTCAGGTACTGTGAAAATTGATGGTATTCCTGCTGCACGACAAGGCGATCCTTTGGAACCTCACGATAAGCCTAAGCACCCAAAACATGACCGCGCCATTGCTGCAGGTTCAGGCACGGTAAAGATTGACGGAAAGCCAGCGGCGAGAGCTGGGGATCCCGTAAGCTGTGGCGGTGTATTGCAAGGTGGTAGTAGTGTCAATATCGGTTAGATTGCTAACGATTATTATGATGGTTGCGTTAAGCAGTGCAGCCCACTCAAGCGATAATTACGACGTCGAGAAGATGTCTGCCGAAGAGGCTTATAAGCATGGAAAACTACTTCGTGCGCAGTTCAAAAACACAGAGGCAAGAGCGTACCTTAAGTATTCCGCAGACAATAATTACCCCGACGGAGCCTATGCCTATGCGATGGAGACGATGGGTAACCACGATAAGGTTCGAGCAACGGGTTACGCGAGAGAATATTTGGTAAAAGCTGCAGAAAGCGGTAATAGATCCGCGCTTAAATACCTGTATCGCAACGGAGATTGGTTAACTCATGCCAAGCGTAATAAATATAAGAGTGACTACTACAACAGCCTGATAGAGTTGGGCGCTGTCTCTCCAGGCTTAGCCTATTTGCACTTATCCGACTATTTTCATAAGTCAGATCGAAAACTTTCTGAGTATTACTTAGATAAGGCAATGGAATTCGAACTTCCCAGTGCTTATATGACAAGCGCTGAAAGATTAGAAAATGGCGAGGGGGATTATTTCTTTGAAAGTGAAAGAGTTGCTTTGTCGCGCGAGCGATATAAGCATGCTGCCGTAGAAGGGTATATTCCTGCAATCAAGAGATTCGTCGCCATTTTAGAGTCGCGAGGCAAGTTTCAAGAAGCATTAGAGTGGAGAGAAGTCGGTGTTGTTCAAGGTGACATCACATCTTTGGTTACCCTAGGCAATATCTATAGTGGCAACAGCCCTAGATATCACTTTGTTAAGACGGATCTGCCTAAAGCTAAAGCATATTTTGAGCTCTATCTTGAAAATGCAGGGCAAGACAGATTGAGCAGCGTGTACCAGCAGGCTGAAACCAATTACAAAGAGACAGTAGATAAAATAGCAGAGGTACAACTACCTCAATCTCAAGCGTTGAAGGATGAGTTATCAGAAGTCTCTTACTTCTATAACCATGATTATCTTTGGAACACCTATTGAGCATTAACAAAGTATGAAATCCGAACCCCATTTTGTGGTCAGATTCATACTGTTCATTATTTATTATCGGTCTCAATAATAGAACGTATTAAATTAGACTTATTAATGATGTTAATCATTTAAGTGTGACATTGATTCAAGAGAATAATATTTTCAAATTATAAATTTCTATTCTTTATTAATTGAACGTTTAAGAATTACTAGAAAAATCTAGAAAGTATATCTGACAATAAAGTCAATTAACCCTTACTCTCGCGGGTAATAGGGGCGTTGTTTTATTATCAATATAAACACCATCCTGTTTAAATTTAAATATCGGAGAACTTTGATTATGTCTAAGGAAGGAAGCGTTGCTCCTAAAGAGCGGATTAATATTAAATATATTCCTGCCACTGGCGACGCTCAGGCTGAAGTTGAATTACCACTAAAAACTTTAGTGGTTGGAGACTTTAAAGGTCATACCGAAGAAACCCCTGTCGAAGAGCGTAGTACCGTTTCAGTTGATAAAAACAACTTTGAATCTGTGATGCGTGAAAGTGAACTGAGCCTATCTACTTCAGTGAAAAGCAAATTAACTGAAGATGAAAACGCAGAGCTACCAATTGATTTGCGCTTTAACTCTTTAGCTGACTTTTCACCAGACTCAATTGCGAACCAAGTTCCTGAGCTCAACAAACTTATTGAGCTTAGAGAAGCCTTGGTTGCGTTGAAAGGTCCACTTGGCAACATTCCAGCGTTCCGAGATCGCTTGCAAGAGCTACTTAACTCTCAAGAATCTCGTGACAAGCTTCTAGAAGAGCTAAACCTTGTCAGTGAAGACGCGAAATAGAACAAAATACTGACTAATAACATTCGTCATTTAATGGATTAGGAAAACCCTGATGTCTACAGAAACGGTACTTGAAAGACCCCAGCTGGCTGAAGGCGGCTTACTGGATGAAATCATGGCGCAGACGAAAATCGCGCCAAGTGAAGATGGCTATGATATCGCCAAAAAAGGTGTAGCAGCCTTCATCGAGAATTTAATTGGCTCTGAGCAAGCTGAAGAAGCGGTGAACAAATCTCTTGTTGACCAAATGCTGGTTGAGTTAGATAAAAAAATCAGTGCGCAGATGGATGAGATTCTGCACGATAGCAAATTCCAACAAATGGAATCTTCTTGGCGAGGTCTTAAGCTACTTGTTGATCGCACTGACTTTGGCGAAAACAACAAGATTGATCTTCTCCATGTGACCAAAGAAGAACTATTAGAAGACTTCGAGTTCGCACCAGAAACTACTCAGTCTGGTTTATACAAGCACGTTTACTCTTCAGGTTATGGCCAATTTGGTGGTGAACCTACGGGAGCAATTGTAGGTAACTTCGCATTTACCCCTTCTACACCTGACATGAAGCTACTCCAATACATGGGAGCGTTAGGTGCGATGGCTCATGCACCGTTCCTTTCTAGTGTTGGTCCTGAGTTCTTTGGTATTGACTCTTTTGAAGAGCTTCCAAATATCAAAGATGTTAAATCTATCTTCGAAAGCCCTAAATACACTAAGTGGCGTTCACTGCGCGAGTCAGAAGATGCACGTTACCTTGGCCTTACAGCGCCTCGCTTCCTTCTGCGTGTACCTTACGATCCAACAGAAAATCCAATCAAATCGTTCAACTACTCAGAGAGTGTGGCTCAGTCACACGAGCACTACCTATGGGGCAATACAGCGTTTGCGTTTGCGACTCGCTTGACTGACAGCTTTGCCAAATACCGTTGGTGTCCAAATATCATTGGTCCACAAAGCGGTGGTGCAGTGGAAGATTTACCTGTGCACGTATTTGAATCTATGGGTGCGCTGCAGGCTAAGATTCCTACTGAAGTTCTGATCACCGACCGTAAAGAATTTGAACTTGCTGAAGAAGGTTTCATTGCACTTACGATGCGTAAAGGCAGTGACAACGCGGCGTTTTTCTCTGCTAACTCTATCCAGAAGCCAAAAATCTTCCCGAATACTAAAGAAGGTAAAGAGGCAGAAACCAACTACAAACTGGGTACTCAGCTGCCTTACATGATGATCATCAACCGCTTAGCGCACTACATCAAAGTATTGCAGCGTGAGCAGATTGGTTCGTGGAAAGAGCGTCAAGATCTGGAGCGCGAATTAAATACTTGGATCAAGCAGTTCGTTGCTGATCAAGAGAACCCGCCAGCAGATGTACGTAGTCGTCGCCCACTTCGCGCAGCGAAGATTGAAGTTGCGGATGTTGAAGGAAACCCAGGTTGGTATCAGGTTTCACTTTCTGTGCGTCCTCACTTCAAGTACATGGGTGCGAACTTTGAGCTGTCTCTGGTTGGTCGTTTAGATCAGGCTTAATTGATATGACGTACTTTGCACCAGAAGAAAGTACGTTTGGCGTTGGCTTCTTTGAACGCTTAGAAGCCAATTCCAATAACGTTTCTTTAACTCAAGGCCCAGATCCGAGGGATGTGCTGGAGTCGATTAAGCTTAACGTCTCTAAAATACTCAACACTCGTGTAGGTGGATCTCAAAGCTCACCGGAGTTAGGGCTAATCGATTTTAATGATGCGACGCTAGATACGCTTGATTTGTCTCTTAAGGTCAAACTTGCCATCCAAGATTGCCTATCTAATTTTGAGCCAAGGTTGAAAAACATCGAAGTTGCTGCTCATACCGATAGCTTCAGCCCCTTGTCTTTGCAGTTCAAAATTACAGCGCAAATTAACAGTGAAGCGATACATGATCGCGTTCAGATCAGTTTGTTACTGGATCAAAACAGAAAATATCGAGTGATTTAGGGATTATGACTCAAGATAAGTACTTCAGAGAGGAGCTCGCATTTTTAAAGGAGCAGGGGCGTGAGTTTACTGAAATTCACCCACAGCTATCTCGCTTTCTCCACGGCAGAACCATGGACCCAGATGTTGAGCGTCTACTCGAAGGCTTTGCTTTTCTGACCGCCAGGCTCAGAGAAAAAGTAGAAGATGAATTCCCTGAGCTCACTCACTCAATGATCAACATGTTGTGGCCCAACTATCTAAGGCCAATTCCAAGCATGAGTATTCTGGCGTTTTCTCCAGATAAAAGTGTCAGTGAGAAACAGGTTATTCGCAAAGGAACGCAAGTAGATAGTAAACCTGTTTTTGGTACTAAGTGTCATTTCCAAACATGTCGTGAGGTAGAGCTCTACCCCCTGAGCTGTAACGACGTGAAAGCACAACATACCCGTGAAGCGACAACCATTGATCTTAGCTTAGATTTGCATGGTGATATCAATATTGGCAGTTCACTGCTTGATAACCTTCGCTTCTATTTAGGAGGGGACAAGCACAGCTCTCAGATGCTTTATCTATGGCTAAATCACTACCTTGATAAAGTCAGTATTGATGTCAATGGTACGGAATTCCCGTTAGCGGAAGGCAACTTTAAGACCGTGGGGTTTGATAGTGAAGACGCGTTGCTTCCTTATCCGAGCAACGTTTATGAAGGTTATCGCATCCTACAAGAGTACTTGTCATTTTCTGAGGCGTTTCATTTCTTTGACTTGTCAGGGCTTGATAAAGCGATTCCAAAAAGTGTAACTGGGCGCTTCACTCTTAAACTTCATTTTTCCAAGACTCTGCCTGTCGATGTGCGAGTAACCAAAGAGAACTTCCAGCTCTACTGTGCGCCCATCATTAACTTGTTTGAGCACGATGCCGATCCGATCTCGCTCTCTGGTCGTCAGTCAGAGTATCGAGTTGTTCCTTCAAGCCGTTATCCATCTCACTATGAAGTGTTCAATATAGAAAGTGTGACCGGCTGGCAAGATACCGCTTCACAAGGCAAGCGAATTCGTGGCTCAAAGCGTGTTTACTCCTCGTTTGAAAGCTTCCAGCATGAAGTTGAAAGAGTCAGAAATAGAACCGCACTTTACTACCGAGCGAGAGTAAAGCAGAGCATCCGAGGTGATGGTTTTGAATCTTTTATCTCCTTTGTCCGAAGTGATGAAACAACTTCCGTTGATGTTGATGAAGCCGTATCCATAAAGCTGAACTGTACCAATCGACTGCTTCCGTTGGAGTTAGGAGTGGGAGATATTTGTGAGCCAACGGATACTTCACCGCCGTTCGCGACATTTGTGAACATCTCAGTGCCTTCTCAGTCGCTTAGGCCCGTTTTGGATGGCAGCTTGCTATGGACATTGATTTCTAACTTGTCGCTCAACTATTTGTCACTGTTATCAAAAGATGCCCTTAGCAGCGTACTTAGAGCCTATGACTTTAAGGCTCTGGTTGATCGACAAGCTGAAAGAGTCTCTAGGCAGCGTCTTGAAGCGATTCAAAAAATCGAATCGAAACCCGTGGACAAAATTCTTAGAGGTCTCCCCGTACGCGGTCTTCAATCGACTCTATACATCGATCAAGCAGGGTTTGGCTCTGAAGGTGATTTGTTTCTATTTGGTACGGTTTTAAGCCATTTCTTTGCGCTGTACGCGAGCATTAACTCATTCCATGAATTGAATGTGGTCAATGTCACTAATCAAGAGAGGTATACATGGGGTACTCAGGCGGGGATGCAGCCACTGATTTAGTGGACCAAGCAGAACAACCAGAGGAGGTTGTTATGCCAAGTGACGTCCATGAATACAATTTTTATCAACTGGTTGAGCTACTGCAAAAACTCAATGAGATGAACCCAGAAGGTGACGATTGGGAACGCCAATGCAGATTGGTGTTTAGTGCTAACCCAAGCTTAGGTTTCTCACCATCGGATGTGAATCGCCTAGATACGCTTAACGACGAGAGAATGGTCATGATGACCAATTTCTTTGGTTTGTCAGGGGCGCAGTCACCGTTGCCAGGTTATGTGGTCGAGCAGCTATTAAATGAAGAGCCTGGTGGCTTCAAGCAGCCGTTTTTTGATTTCTTCAACAATCGATTGATTAACTTGGTTTATCGAATCTGGCGTAAGTACCGCTACTTTGTGCGTTTTCAGCCGGACGCACAGGATGATTTTTCAGCGCAGTTGCTTTCGTTAGTCGGTTTGGGCTCACCAGAATTGCGCGGAGATACCCCGATTAACTGGTGCAAGATGTTGGCTTATTCGGGAACGTTGGCGGGGCGTAGTCGTTCTCCGCAGGTGGTATCGGGGATCATTGCGCACTGTTTTGATCTCGAAGAAGTAGAAATTCGCCAATGGACGAGACGCACAGTAAAGATTGATCCTTCGCAGCAATCTCGCGTCGGAGGGGCAAACTCTCAGCTTGGAGTGACCTCTATGGTTGGGGAGTCAGTAGTCGACTGTAATGGCAAGTTCACTATCTGCATCAAGCAGTTATCGAGAAAGAAGTTCTCTGACTTCTTACCGTCGGGCCAAGAGTACGGACCTTTGTGCAAATTGGTTGAATTAATTTTACGTGAGCAAATGGCTTATGACCTAGAGCTGACGATGGACGACAACGAAGCGCCAGATTTTGTATTAGGCAGTTCGGCGGAGATTGCCCTTGGGTGGACATCATTCCTTGGCACCAGTGATCAACAAAAAAGCGTATTAATTCAGGTAAGGCAGTAAAGATGGAAACGACTGAAACACTCAATTTAAACCTTTTGGTTATCAATGCGCAAAAGTTGGAGTCTGGATTGACTGCGCTCATGCAGTGGGATGCTGAAGGTGGCGTAATAGGTTCGTCCTCAGCTTCTACATGGACGCTGAAAGATTCCAGCGGACGTATTTACCCACAACATTGTGAAATTGTCATGTTCGATGGTGCCTTCTGCCTAAGAGATTTGTGTGGTGAAACCTATATCAATGGTACAGAAATGCCAGTCGGCAAAGGCCTACTTGCCAAACTGGTTCACAAAGATCAAATCCAAATAGGCCCTTACGAAATCCGTGTCGCGCTGGGTGATCTCGAAGATGACAGTGCTACAGGTTCATTAACGAGCTTATTCGAAACCACTAACTACGACCTGCTTTCAGATCAAGAGCTCGATATCGAACAAGATGACAATAATGAGCAGGCTGAAAACGCAGAACCTTTGGCGGCATTAGACGAGTTGATGGCGACAAACGAAGAAGAGTCGCTGATTGATGATGACACCTCTAGAACCGTTGAAGAGCTAGAGCCGCAAGGGTTAGTCCCGGAAGAAGATCTCACGCTAAGAGACCCAAATTTTACCGTGCAAGCAGACAGTGATAACGAGATTTCATCGTCCATGACACTAAAACGAATTCTCAGCTTTGGCTTTGGTAGCAAAACGCAGCCCAAGCAGAAAAGTGAAAAATCACAACAACAAGTATTCAATTCAGACCGAGCAGTAGAGCTTGAGTCTCAACAAACAACAAACAACGATTCAGAGGGCTTTCAAATGGATGAGCAAACACTAGATTTGCTAGAGGAAGAAGTAGCGAAGAGTATTCAACCAGAGCAGGCGACTGTTAACAGTCCTGCGACAACAGGTGGGCACCTGCTAACGGGGCCAATGCTGCATGGCTTAGGAGCCAATGTTAACCATACCGACGACATTGAGCGTATGCATATGCTGTCGCAGGAAATGGGCGAATCACTACAAGCTTGTATTCAAGGGATTCTGGATCTTCATCAACAGGTAAGCAAAGGGCGTTTTGGCACCTTAAATCGCAACCTTCAACCAATAGAAGACAATCCTCTTCGCCTTGGTCTGTCTTATGAAGAGACCATTAAAACCCTCTACGACTCCGAGAAAAGTGCCGTACACCTTTCTGCTCCTGCTGCAATTGAAGAGAGCTTGAAGAATGTACAGGCTCATAACGAAGCGATGCAGCACGCGACAGGTGAGGCATTGACTCAAATTCTAGGCGCATTCTCACCACAGGTTCTTCTGCGTCGATTTCAAAACTATAAGCGTTCACACCAAGACATCTCACAAAACAGTGATGAGTGGGCGTGGAATATGTACTGCAACTACTACCAAGAGCTTACGTCACATCGTCAACAAGGTTTTGAAAAGTTGTTCTGGGAGATTTTTGAGCAAGCTTACGACAAAAAAATCCGCGAGAAACAGTTGGAGTTTTAAACGTGAGAAATTTGCTATGGATGTGCTTTCTCTCGATTTTTCTTAGTGCTTGTAGTAGTGAGCCTGAACCCTATGACCCGACTCAACTGCCAACAAAAGTGACCTTCAGCATCGTTGCTCAAGAGGGGGTGAATCCAAGTATTTGGGGGCAAGCTTCTCCGGTCGAGATTCAGGTGTTTGAGCTGGTAGATGATTCGATGTTTATGTCATCGAGCTACGACCAGATGAAAGAAGATTATAAGAAAGCGCTCAAAAGTAACTTTGTCAAAAGTTACGACTATGTTTTGACCCCAGGTCAGTTCAAGTTCGTTAACCAAATCGAAGTCGATGAAGAGACCAACTACATCGGGATTATGGCTAATTTCTCTGATATCGAACTGAGTGAATGGAAAAAAGCCGTCAAAGTGTTGAATAAAGGCAGAGAGTATCACCTGTTGATGCTTCTTAGCGACTACGACGTCAAGTTGGAAAAGGTGGAATAGACAAGATGTTTTCACGAAATCGTGTTATTTGGAACGAAGGTTTGTTCATCAAGCCACAGCATTTCCAGCAACAACAACGCTATACAGAATACTACATAGATGAGCGCTTAAGTTCTGTCAGCCGTTACCTGTATGGTGTTTCAGAGTTTTCTCTCAACCCGGAATATTTGTCGTTCGGTCGTATCGCTATTGAGCGTGCCGTTGGCATCATGCCTGACGGCACGGCTTTTCGTATTCCCCAAGAAGATACGCTACCTGACGCGTTAGAAATTGATGATGCCTCTTTGGCTAACCAGCTAGTTTATTTAGCGATTCCTCTGCGCAGTGAGTCGCTAATGGAAATCAACTGGCCAGATACGCAAGGCACAGGTCGTTATGAAAGCCGCCGCCTTGAAGTGCGCGATGTCCATACCGTGCAAGGTGATATGACGACCATAGATGTGTCACCAATGCGAATCCAACTCATGCTGGAAAAAGAAGACAGAAGTGCTTATGCATCAATGGCAGTGGGGCGCATTCTAGAGAAGCGCCCAGATGGAAGCGTGGTCATGGATCCAGATTTTATTCCATGTCATCTCAATGTCGTTGGCAATTTGGCTTTGCACCGCTTTGTTAATGAGATATCTGGTTTGATGCGTGAGCGAGCCAAAAACATCGCTCAACGTATTAGCTCTCCTTCTCAAGGCGGTGTTGCTGATGTGTCTGACTTTATGTTGCTGCAAGCGTTAAACCGTTTACAGCCGCAAATCCAGCATTTGGCAGAGCTTAGAAGCCTGCACCCAGAACGTCTGTTTGAGTGCTTGTCTACCATTGCGGGTGAGTTAGCCACCTTTACTGATGAAAGCCGTTTGCCACCTAAAGCGATAAGTTACAACCACGACATGCCGACAGAGTCTTTCTGGCCGCTAATCCGTAATTTGCGTCAGTCCCTAAGTGTGGTTCTTGAGCCAAGAGCGGTATCGATTCAGTTAGATAAACGTAAGTACGGCTTAATGGTAGCGCCGATCCAAGACCCTCAGCTAATGGAGACGGCAGATTTCATTATTGCTGTTAAGGCGCGTATGCCAATGGATGAGTTGCGCCGCCAGTTTACTCAACAAACGAAAGTGTCTTCGGTTGAGAAAATTCGCGAGCTTATTTCACTGCAATTACCGGGTATCCCTTTGGTGGTGTTACCGGTTGCTCCTCGTCAATTGCCATACCACGCTGGCTACACCTATTACCAACTTGATAAGTCGAGCAGTGAGTGGGAGATGTTAACGCACTCTAGTGGATTTGCTTTCCACGTTGCTGCCGCCTTTGATGAACTAGACCTTCAGTTCTGGGCGATTAGGAGTTAATCCATGGATATCAATAAAAAAGAGAGTAAGTACAGTAGCTTACTTTTCGATGATGTAGAAAAAATAAACCACGACCAGGATTATTGGTTTCAACTTAGAGGGAGCTTATCTAACCCTTTAATTGATGCGGCGACGCCTCTACTTGGCTTGTCACTGCGTGTTCGACAGTTGTCTGAGTGCGAAAACATTGAAGCGATTTACGATCAAACGATTGAAGAGATTAAAACCATCGAGATTGAGCTCACTGAGCAGGGCTTCGAGCATGCAGTATTGATGGCTTACCGCTACATCTTATGTACGTTTCTAGATGAAGCGGTAATGGGAACAGAGTGGGGCTCTTCCACGGTGTGGGCTGAGCACTCTATGCTGTCCCGCTTCCATAATGAAACATGGGGTGGAGAAAAAGTGTTTACCATCCTGAAACGATTGGAAGCGGAACCGCAACAATATAAACCACTGCTTGAATTTATCTACCAGTGTCTAGTTTTGGGTTTTGAAGGCAAGTATCGCGTCATCGAGTCAGGCAAGTTAGAGCGAGAAAAAGTCATTGCTCACTTACATAAACTGATCAATCAAGATCAAGAAGTCGATATCGCTCATTTAACCAGTGCGACTGAACACGTTGTGCGTTCGAAATACAAGCTAAGCAAGCAAATCCCACTATGGTCGATTTTTGCTGGTTTTGTATTGCTTTGGGTCGGGACTTTCCTTGGTTATAGCTACCTACTGCACGTCAAGACCAGTGACGTTATCGAACAACTAAATCAAATCTTATAAATAGAATAATTAAAGGCTAGGTGATTGCCGTGATACGTATTGAACTACCGACACTAATCTCAAAACTAAATGAACAGAGTAAGCTTGCACTAGAACAAGCGGCGACCGTGTGTATGGAGCGCCAGCACAGTGAAATTACGTTTGAACATTACCTTGAGGTTCTTCTAGACAATCCTCTCTCTGATATTCGAGTCATATTCAAGCAGTCTGAACTGGCGATAGACGATGTTAAGCAAACCATATCCAGTAGCTTTGTGCGTGATCAGTCTTTAGATAGCTACCCAGCGTTTTCTCCATTACTTGTTGAACTTCTTCAAGAAGCTTGGTTGCTTTCAACGACAGAACTCAATCAAACAGAGCTTCGTTCTGGCGCAATTCTGCTTGCTGCTTTAACCCGAGCGGATCGCTACATGGAGCACAAGTTGGTTCGTCTATTGGATGTGATTAACCGAGAAAGTTTGAAAAAGCACTTCGATGTGATTCTGTCAGAATCTTCAGAAACCCAAGTGGTTGAACAAACCAAGGGTGCTTTGCCTTCAAACGCCAATGCAGATACCTCTGTTTTAGCAAAGTACTGTACAAATGTGACCGAACAAGCGCGTCAGGATGAACTAGACCCTGTTCTCTGCCGTGAAAGTGAGATCAATCTGATGATTGATATCCTCTGCCGTCGTCGTAAAAACAACCCAATTGTGGTCGGTGATGCAGGTGTTGGTAAAAGTGCCATGATCGAAGGATTAGCACTTCGTGTCGTAGCCGGAACAGTACCTATGCAGCTTCAAGGTGTTGAGCTTTACTCATTGGACTTAGGTTTACTCCAAGCAGGCGCGTCAGTGAAAGGCGAATTTGAAAAGCGCTTAAAAGGGGTGATTGATGCCATTAAGCACTCTCCAAAGCCCATCATCCTATTTATCGATGAAGCGCATACCTTGATTGGTGCCGGCAACCAAGAAGGTGGTGGCGACGCGGCGAACTTGCTTAAGCCTGCATTGGCTCGTGGTGAGCTGTCAACCATTGCTGCTACCACATGGAAAGAGTACAAGAAGTATTTTGAAAAAGACCCTGCGTTAACGCGTCGATTCCAATTGGTTAAGCTTGATGAGCCAAGTGTAGAACAAGCGGTGGATATACTGCGTGGGTTGAACTCGGTATACGAGAAAACCCATGATGTTCTTATTACCGATGATGCGTTAAAAGCTGCTGCTGAGCTTTCTGTACGTTATATCTCAGGCCGACAGTTACCGGATAAGGCGATTGATGTACTTGATACGGCATGTGCACGCATTGCTATTAACCTAACGGCACCGCCAAAACGTTTGGCATTTATTGAAACTGCGTGTCATCAGCGCCAACTCGAAATCGATATGCTCGAACGCGCTCAGCTACTGGGCAAAGATGTGAATCAACAAAGACTTGATGAACTCAAAACAGAAGAAGTCGCCGATGAGCAAGAGCGTGAACGTTTAACCGAGCAGTGGCAGCAACAAAAGCAATTAGTTGAAGAGATAATTGGACTTAGAGCGTCACTCAATGATGTCAACGAAGAAGAGCCACTTACTGACGAGCAGCGTAGTGAAACTCTGGCTCAAATTCGTACTAAGTATGAAGAGCTAGAAGCGATTCCTCATGATGAGCGTTTGATCCATCCTCAAGTGGACGCCCAGCAGGTGGCAGAGGTGATCGCTGACTGGACGGGTGTGCCTGTCGACCAGATGAACAGTGATGAGCTACACAAGATCACTCACCTGACTTCGATTCTTGGTGAAGCGATCAAAGGGCAAGATGTCGCGATTAAACGTGTTCATAAACATCTTCTGACGGCTCGTGCTGACTTGCGTCGACCAGGTCGTCCGAAGGGCGCTTTCTTACTTGTCGGGCCAAGTGGGGTTGGTAAAACCGAAACCGTTGTGCAACTTGCTGAAAACCTGTACGGAGGTAAGCAATTCCTAACGACGATTAATATGTCTGAGTACCAAGAGAAGCATACTGTCTCACGCTTGATCGGTTCTCCTCCGGGTTATGTTGGATATGGTGAGGGTGGTGTACTCACTGAGGCAATCCGCAAGATGCCATATTCTGTCGTGCTGCTTGATGAAGTTGAGAAAGCGCATCCAGAAGTACTCAATCTTTTCTATCAAGCGTTCGATAAGGGCGAGCTTGCCGACGGCGAAGGTCGCTTAATTGATTGTCAAAACATTGTCTTCTTCCTCACCTCAAACTTAGGTTTCCAGACGATTGTTGATCATGAAGAGAAGCTAGATGAACTCGATGATGCGCTTTATCCAGAGCTAGCAGCCTTCTTCAAACCTGCATTGCTTGCTCGTATGGAAGTGATTCCTTACATGCCACTTAACCCAGAAGTTCTGGAGCAAATTGTGCGTGGCAAACTGACTCGTCTAGAGAAGCTGTTTAAAGAACGTTACGACGCTGAAGTGGTAATCGAAGATTCGTTGATCGATGAAATCTTGTCGAGAGCAACGCGCTCAGAAAATGGTGCTCGCATGCTTGAAGCCATTATCGAAGGCCAACTGCTTCCGCCAATATCACTGGCTCTATTGAACAAGCTTTCTGAGCAGCAACCAGTCACGAGGATTTATCTAGCGGCTCAAGATGGTGAGTTTATCGGAGAGGTAGAGTAGCTATGTCTAATTGGCTAGAACGAGTGACTGATCTCATCGGAATCAAAACTAAACATGAGCTTACGGCGAAGTTTGCTTTGATTCTGCGTGACGAACTCAGTCTATCACAATGCTTGATTCTAATGCCGACATCGGATGGTCGTCGACTTGTGCCACACGATGGGCAAGTCGACGCGTCTTGGGCTGTGAATGACCTAAACAATCCCTTTGCACACGTACTACAAAACGCCAAGAGCATGTCTCTTAGTGCCGATGAACTTCTGTTTTGGCAATCTGACCGAGCATTTGCTGAACTAGTGTCAAATGTTGGCATGTTTGAGAGTGTCTGTATTCAACCTTTGCCACTACGTTCTAATCAGGTTCAGCTCGTATTGTTTATGTTAGGTGAGGAGAGAGCAGTATCGAAAGCGTTTAACAGTGCTGATGGCATTAAGTTTATTGATGTGTTTACTAAGCAGTGGAATTTGCTGGAAGAGATGGAGCGTGAGCAACGAGATATTCAAGTGCTTACCGAGTCATTGAATGATATGCAGCGAGATACCAAGCAAAGAGATCAAGCGAATAAGCTGTCTCATTCTTTAATTGGTCAAAGCCCTGTGATGCAGAGGCTACGTCAGCAGATAGTCAGTGCGGCAGAGTCTCAACTGTCTGTGATGGTGCAGGGGGATACAGGGACAGGTAAAGAGTTAGTTGCTCAAGCCATCCACCAATTATCGAGCCGCAATTCAGAGCCTTTAGTGGCTATCAACTGTGCGGCTATTCCGGAAAATCTGCTCGAAAGTGAACTGTTTGGATACTGCAAAGGGGCGTTCTCTGGGGCAGAGTCGGATAGGAAAGGCTTAATTGCGCAGGCCGATGGTGGAACACTGTTCTTGGATGAAATTGGTGATATGCCGCTGTCTCTTCAGGCGAAGTTACTCCGTGTTCTGGAAACTAAACGGTTCAGACCGATTGGCGGCAAAGAGGAGCTAAGCTCAGACTTTCGCCTTGTTTCTGCAACTCACGTCAACCTGCTTGCTCAGGTGAGAAATAAACAGTTTAGGCAAGACCTCTACTACCGCTTGTTCCAGTATCCGTTGACGTTACCTAAGCTATCTGAGCGTCTAGAGGATATTGATCTCTTGAGCCAGCACTTTGTCAAAGAGTTCAACACACAGCATGGTACGCAGATTCGTGGTCTGCACTATCGAGCGTTAGATTGCCTGAAGCAATACACTTTCCCGGGCAATGTGCGTGAGCTAAAGCATTTAATTGAATTTGGCTGTGCTCAATGTCGCGATGAGCTTGAAGTCAGTGAAGGAAGCTTTGCCAATCGCATTGCTTGCCTCAATTTTGAATTACAAAGTGCGGAGCAGCCAGTCATGCCGCAAGCCCTTTCTCAACCAACGTTTATTGCTGACAACCCATACCCAACACAACAAGGTGATTTCTCGGCTATCAACGATTTGAAACAAGCCATGAATGACTACGAAGAAAGTATCATTCGCGAGCGTTTAAATCAGTTCTCTGGAGATAGAGGTAAGGCTGCAAAGAGTCTGGGTATTCCCAAGCGAACACTTGCATATAAATGCCAAAAGCTGGAGATCAAAGCCGTATGACTAAGCTGAACTCGCTGGCTTTAGTATTTACCGCCAGTCTCTTTGTAACAGCAGCTAGCGCTACGGATACTACCACTAGCATGCAGTTGGAAAAAGCTCAGCAATGCACCTCAGTATCGGAGCGATTAGATCGCTTGAGCTGTTTTGACGAGGCATTCCAAACGCCGACAGTGTCGAATCTTGCGGTTAAGTCTGATGATAGACCGCCCGCTTGGCATACCGCGTTTGATAGCTCGAAAGGGAATGGGCCTTTGAATGTTGTTGAGAAGGGCACCGAGAAAGAAGGGGATGCTTGGGTCACTGTAACGGCTAAGCATTCTGATGGAGTACCTTCCCCCGTTCTGATGATGAGTTGTATCAACAAAATTAGTCGTATCGAACTGGCGCTTCCTCAAGCAATGGAAGATGCTCGAATTAGAGTCTCTGTGGCTGGTGGTCCTAATCAAAGCTGGAGAAGTGATGATATTGGTGTGTTGTTCTCTTCGGCACGAGGAGTTCCTGCGATATCGATGATGAAGGTGATGGCTAGGGAATCAAGACTGACTTTGCGCTCAAACTCACCGGTAGTTGATGGATTGCAATTCGATACCACAGGGTTAAGCCAAGCTTTAAAACCATTACGTTCAAGGTGTGGGTGGTAGCGATGGAATTGACCCAATACCGAACAAGCATAGTTAGACCGATTAGTAGCGAATCTCCAGTGGGCGAAAGGCTACTAGATGAGCCTTTGTTTGACTTTGTTGAAGACCAAATGATGAAGGTGGGCTCTCTTTCTCATGCCAGTGTTCAATGGCAAGAAGTAGAGCACAGCGCAATTACCCTTCTAAATGAGAAGAGTAAAGACATTAAACTGCTGGTGTATTTACTTCAGTGTTTGCATAACCAATTGACACCTAGCCGCTTTATTACCTCATTTGGAGTGATGAGCGACTTTATTGAGCACTACTGGAATGATTGCTTTCCAGCGCCAGGCAAAAGAGGCAACTTACCACGCAGAAAATTCTTCAGCCAAATGTGTCAGCGATTCTCAATGGCCGTCGATAAATTTGATTTTGCCAGCCTAGATAGTCAAGACAGAGAAGAGCTTCAGCAAGCCGTCGAATGTTGGCAGAAAACGATAGAAGTCAATGAGCTCTCTTCTGACGTCGCTGAGTCTGTTGCGCTGACGATAGTCAATCAGCTCAAACGAGCTCAAGAGCGAGAGAAGCAGCAACAAAGCACGGCACAAGCGGCTTCGTCTCATTCTGCTTCATCACAAACGCCTGCAGCCACTGCACCTGCTCTATCCGTTGATAACTCAAGTGATAAAGCGGCGAAACAAACCTTATTGAAAGTGGCTGAGTATCTGTCTGAACAAGAGTCGGGAAGCGCTTTGGCAATTCGAGTTCGTCGGCACGCTCTATGGGGCGCTATCACAGCCTTGCCTGACCATGACACCCACGGCAAAACCTTACTTCGCGGCATGCAAACGGAGCGAGTGAAAGAGTATCAAGAGCAATTGAAGCAACCCGACCTCGCGTTATGGAGAAAGGTCGAACAGAGTTTGACGATTGCGCCGTATTGGTTTGATGGTCAGTTAATGAGTCACGATATTGCTAAAGCGCTCGGTCAAGAGAGCTGGTGTCAGGCTATTCGTGAAGAAACTCAATCATTTGTCGAACGCTTTCCAAGTGTCTCTGAGCTCAAATTTAAAGATGGTGCGCCATTTTTGACTGACTCAGTACGTGATTGGTTAGGTAGCAGTGAGGTGGCTTCTTCAGGTAGCAGCGTTTCAGGGAGTTGGCAGGAACAGCGTGAAGAAGCCTTCAGTCTTGCTAAGGAGGGCGGGATTGCGGTTGCGATGTCGATGCTCAATGACGGGCTTGTCGCGGCGACTGAGCCTCGCGACCGTTTTTACTGGCGTTTGTTGAGCGCAGATCTTCTGCAACACAACCATTTAGATGCCATGGCTACAGAACAGTATCAAACTTTGAAACAAGAAATTATGCAGACGAGCGTCACCGATTGGGAGCCGTCTTTAATAGAACAACTAGAACGAAATACAGCGTCAGATTAAGCAAAGGGACTATCCATGTGGAAAAGTATCATTGGGATTGTTAAGAAATTGAAGCCGGGTATAGCAGCTGCCCTTCCTATTTTGCTGTTCACTCTATTTATACTACTCAACGTTGCCATTTGGTGGGCGGGTCCTTGGCTAGAAATTAGAGGCACCAAACCGCTTGAAACGCTGATGGCTCGCGGTATGGCGAGCGCACTATTTGTCTTGCTTTCCTTGTCTGGGTGGGGCATTTGGCAGTGGCGTAAGCTGCAAGGTTTCAAAAGTCAGCAAAAGCGTGAAGAGCAGCTAAAACTCGACCCAATCACAGTATATGAAGAGCGTCAGGAAGCTGAGCTTAATGATGTGATGCAAGAGATGAAGCAAAGTCTCAATACTCGCAATTACCTCTATTCCTTGCCTTGGTATCTGGTGCTTGGCCTAGAGAATGCGGGCAAAACGAGTTTGATCAATCGCTCGGGCCAGAACTTTGCCCTTTCGTCCGTTATGCGTGCGTCTGGGCAGAAGAGCGAGAATCCGTATTCTTTTGATTGGTGGATTGGTGACGAGTCAGTATTGATCGATCCTGATGGCGAACTGCTTACTCAGGGAAATCGCAACGAAGACAATGATGGTGAACTAGAGCGTCGCCTATGGCTAAACTTCGTTAACTGGTTAGAAAAAACGCGCAGCAGAAGACCGTTAAACGGTATTGTTCTCGCGCTAGATGTTTCTCACTTAGCCACGTCAACTGCATCTGAGCGTAAAGCTTACGCGAACCTGCTGCGCGCGCGTATTCGTGAGCTGATGGAAACACTAGCAACTCGATTGCCCGTCTATATTACTTTGACCAAGCTTGATTTACTGTATGGGTTTGAACCTTTCTTCAAACATTACTCAAAGTCACAGCGCGATGAGGTGTTGGGTTTCACTTTCTCGTTGGAATCGGTTGATAACTTAGATCATTGGTTAGAAGAGTTTTCGAAAGACTACGGGCAGTTTGTATCAAAGATAAACGAGCTTTTCCCTCATGCCGTCGCTGAGCCGTTAGAACAAGAAGAGCGTGATGCCATCTATAGCTTTACGCGTCAGATGTCTGGTTTACAAGATATCCTTAAAGAGTTTTTCCAAGACGCTTTATCGAGTGATCAATTCTCTACTTCTGCATTGGTCCGTGGTGCTTATTTTACATCGGTATATCAGCAAGGGGTGCCAAGCAATGCATTTGGTGATTCTGCATCACGCCGATACGGCTTATCACACGCGGTAAATAAAGCGCAAAATGCTAAAAATTCGACCGTTTATTTTACTCAACAACTGTTTAGTAACATCATCTATCCGGAAGCAGGTTTGGCTTCGGACAACTTCCGTGTTGCCAAACATAAACGTCGGTTAATGGGGCTCTCATTCACGGCTTGTATGGTGGCAACTGTGCTATTAGTCGGCACTTGGCACCGTTACTACTTGGCCAACGTCAACCAATCAGATGCCGTATTGGCCAAAGTGAATGAGTATAAAGCCCAGTACCCGTCGAACCTTTCTTTGGCTTCTCAGAAAGACATTCTTGAGCCGTTAAATAAGATTCGACAGGCGACGTTGGAATTTGGTTTCTTCCGCGAAAAGCCTCGTTACATCTCCGATTTTGGTCTTTATCAGGGGCATACGATCGGCCCTATGGTTGAAGATACGTATCTGAATCTACTAGAGAATCGATTCTTGCCTCTGCTGATGGCTGATGTTGTTGTTGCTCTTGAGCAGGCGGACAATGAAGAAGAGAAACTCGCCGTTCTGCGTGTCTACCGAATGATGGTTGATAAGAGCGGTCGCTACAAAGACTATGTATTGGATTATTTTGGCAAGTACTGGCAGAGCGCGTTTGCGGGTCAAAAACAGGTGCAAGGTGAGTTATTAGATCACTTAGATTATGCCATGCGCCACACGGATCTAGCTGGTGCAAGAGATCAAGGTGATGAGTTCGCAGAGCGAGTGATGAAACCTTACGATCGTACGATTGCGAGTGTCCAAGCTGAGCTAAGTACTATGCCTAACGATCAACGTGTTTATCGAAACCTTAAGTTGAATGCACAAACGGTACTTGGTCCTGCGATTAGCATTCGTAATCTTGTCGGTCCTATCTTTGATATCGTCTTTGAAGAGCGAGTCGCGAACAGCAGTTTGTATATTCCACAGATGCTGACCAAAGAAGGTTTTGAAAGCTACTTTATGCCACGTTCAGAGTCAGTCTCTGAGCTAGCCCTGATTGATAGTTGGGTATTAGGTCAGTCGAAAACGGCGCAGTTTAGCGAAGCAGATAAACAAGTACTGCGTGAAAAGATCCGTAATTTGTATGTCGCCGACTATGTGAATACGTGGAGAGCGGCATTGAATGATATCGATATGAAGTATTTCGGTGATATTAACGATGCGGTCATGGTGTTAGAGAACCTAACCGGTAACGTTGAGCCGATGCAGCGCTTACTCAGAACGCTAGAGAACAATACTCAGGTCATCGCAGGTCTAGACCCTGATAGTGACGCAGGTGAAGAACTACTAAAGAGCGCTAAGTATAAAGTGGCTTCAAGCATTCAATCTCCGTTTGCGGAACTGAACTTAATGTTGAAGCCAGTGGGAGACCAACCGGCTTACATCAATGAAGTGCTCGCATCTGTCGATGAGTTGAAAACATACTTAAAAGCGATTCAAGAATCGCCGGATGTGGGAATGGCAGCGCTTGATGCGACCAAGGCTCGGGTCAAGTTAGTCAGTGCTGACCCAATCTATACGCTGAAACGAATTTCTTCTGGTTTACCAAGGCCACTCGATAGCATGGTCGCTAAGCTTGCGGATGAGAGCTGGTATGTCGTGAAGCAAGAGGCGATTAAACACCTAGAAGTTCGTTGGTATGAGGATGTTTATAAACCTTACTACACTAAGTTGGCGAGTCGTTATCCGTTTAACACGCAATCGAAGAAAGATGTTGCACTGGAAGATTTTGAGTCCTTCTTTGCGCCAAAAGGGACGCTAGATAACTTCTACAACAACCAGTTGAAGGTGTTTATTGAAGAAAACATTGCGGTTGATGAATACGATACTGCTCAATCGATCATTCGCCCAGAGGTCTTGGCGCAGATCGAACAAGCACAAAGAATTCGTCAGGCATTCTTCAATCGCAAAGGGATTTTGGACGTCAATTTCTCGGTTGAACCGCTTCAGTTAAGTGGTAATAAGCGTCGAAGTGTTTTGAATGTTGACGGCCAGTACCTCACATACAGTCATGGTCCTCGTGAAGGTGTGGAGTTGATTTGGCCAAATACGTTGCGTGACTCTGCGGTGTCTAAGGTGACCTTAGTGCCGACTAAGTCTAACTTGTCGCCTAGAAGCATCAATATCAAAGGGCCTTGGGCATTCTTCCGTTTGTTAGAAGAAGGCAACGTCATGTCGGCAAGCAAGACGTCGGTTGATTACCGATTTGCCGTGGATGGTGGTGACATGATCTATCGCATCAACGCAGAATCAGATGCTAACCCATTCACTGAACGTCTATTTAAATCGTTCAAACTCTCTAAGACTCTTTATTAAAACATTATAATAATCAAAGGAGCGAGGTGACTCGCTCCTTCAATCGGGACGAAGTATCTATGCCCAATTCAGTTTTGCTTGACCAAGTTATCTACCATATTACGTCTGATTCTGACTCAATCAGACACCTAGAAAGCTACCAAAAAGTCAGAGACGAAATTAACAGTCGTTTCAACCCCTTGTCTGGAGGCACTAACTGGCAAGAGGTATACGATGCATGCGAGCTACTTGCTAAAGGGCCGGGCGTTGATTTACTCATGAGCAGCTATCTCACTATTGCCAAACTTAAAATTGAGGGCTTACCCGGTTATGCCAATGGCCTAGAGCTCATAATGCACAGTTTGAGTTTGTTAGCTAAGCCTGACTCTAAGTCGGCGAAAATGCGTAAAGAGGTTTTGGATTGGCTCAATAGCAAGGCAATTCCTGAACTAAAGAAGATGAAACCTTCTCAGGAGCAGCTACGCGACCTTTATCGAAGTGAAAGGATATGTGAAAGAATCCACCACTGGATAACGCTTCAACAACCAGAAGTTGACGTAGATTTTGAAGGGGTTGGGTTTGTTTTGTTTGAACATATTGATCAAATTGAAACCCGCTATCACACCGCGATAAAGCGTCAAGAAAAGCAACGTGAAAGTGAAAACAGAGTGACAGTTAAGCGCCACCGTTGGAGCTTGGCTGCTGTGTGCGTTTCGACTGCTATCGTGAGTCTGACAAGCTTGTGGCTTTACTATAATCCGAGCGTACTCAATCAGTATCAATTCAAGCAATCAATAGAGGTGCCAGTGCTGACAGCTGGCAACCTCAGCAATTATGTAGAGCATATTAAACCTTCTAAGCTGGCTTCTATTCAATCTGAACTGGTGCCTATGTATCAGTCATCGATTGAGGAGAAAATGCACGTATCGATTGAGCAACCTTACCTAGAAGCGTTAGAGCAGCTCGATGTCTTGCATAAACTCTATTCTGAAGATGAGCAAGTTCTTCAAATTGGTCAGACGTTACATCAAGACCAACAGCTTGCGCTTGAACAGGCCGATGAGTTTGTTGCTCGGTTTAGTGAAATTCGAACCAAGATGGCGAATATTGCACTGCTTGCTAAAAAGCGTCGCTGGACACAGGTCGCCAATGAAACCAAATCGTTAGAGGACTTTGCGGTTAGCTTGTCGCCTATTTATGGACGTGTTGGTTATGTAGAAAACTTGATTGAGAAGAAGCAGTACGAACAAGCACATGAAGAGTTTGAAGAGCTAAAAAGACGCCTTAACAATTTGAGTTGGAAAGTTGCTCAGTTAAATCAGATGCTTGAAGAGTAAGGAATGCGTTGAGCTCATTTTAATCGGGGAACCTCTTGTAGAATCACTTGCACTTTGGATAAAGGATCTATATAAATTCGGCTTTCCTTTTTCCACAATGATATTTGAACACTTGGGGTTACCACATGACGCAGTTTTGGCAGCAAAAAGCTCTCGAAGAGATGACCGAAGACGAATGGGAATCACTTTGTGACGGTTGTGGTAAATGTTGCTTGCACAAGCTGATGGATGAGGACAGCGACGAGATCTATTACACCAATGTTGCATGTAGTTGGCTAAACAGCAAAACATGCTCGTGTAAGGATTACCCAAATCGTTTTACCTCAGGAGAGGAATGCACCAAGTTAACTCGTGATGATATCGATGATTTTACTTGGCTACCGCACACCTGTGCTTACCGCTTGCTAGCGGAAAAGCAGCCTCTACCAGAGTGGCACCCACTCATTACAGGCTCAAAGTCAGCCATGCATGCCGCTGGCGAAAGTGTTCGCAACAAAGTGGTATACGAAATCGATGTTGTGGATTGGGAAGACCACATCCTCAATCACCCTAATCGAGCTTAATCTCAAACAGTCGCCATTGGCGACTGTTTTTGTATTTGCGCTTAGTTAACACTCAATATGCAAACGTTTGAGTTTTGTGGTGTACAATTAGGGCATCAATTTAAGAAACAAAGACTTGTACCCATTCTTCTGAGGTCATCATGGACTTAATGTCTTGCAAAAACCTGCGTATGTTTGTCGTAGGGTTAGTTATCTCTTTTGGATTTCTTTTCGCAACCAGTGGTTATGCTTCTCAAGAGGCTGAACAGCTTTCAAAGCAGGAAAGAGAAGTTGAAAAGATCACCAGTGAGTTTACTGAGTTAGTCGATTCTATCGAAACAGCGACGGGCGGGGCAAAAGATGCTCTGCAACTTAAGCTTTTCCAAAAAAATGAAAGCTTAAGAGCGGCGCTTCAGGCTGCGGTAAGTAAAGGGACGATACCCACAGACAATCTTATTGCCCACATCAAAATGCAGCAGACTTATGTCAACGGGGCGATGTCCTATCTTGAAGAAAAGATTAAGTCTCTGAATGCCGAAATTGACTCAGCAAAAAATGAAGAAAAGCTCGCATTATTGAATGACTTTCAGGAGCTACAGCATTACTTCGATAATGTCATGGAGTCTGCTTGGGAGAACATCGAGTGGCTTAACAAGCTTGGTCAAGACGAGTCAATTGCTCAAGCTCAGTTTAGAGATTCATTAAACAAACGCCTGCGCTTGACGTCTGCATCGGTAGAGTACTTTAACCAGCAGATCAGTGTGGTAGGGCGTCAGCTAGCCGTGAGCCCGGAATCTGAGCTGGCCACTTTACAGCTTGGTCAATTGATCATTCAGCAGCGCATGAATATTACGGTTGATAGTCTTAAATCATTGATTTCTATTGCCGATCAAGTCGGGATAGATACGGCAGAATACAAACGCCTAATCTTTGAGGTGACAGGGAGTATCACTCAAGACTTGCTTGAAGGCAGAGTTATCTTCTCTATCATCTCGCATTGGTCAGACAAACTTTGGGACTGGGTTGCTAACAATGCTCCTCAGCATATCTTCCACTTATTTATCTTTGCTCTGATCATTTTTTCGACCAGCTTACTCGCTAAGCTAGTGCGTAAGATCGTGAGCAAAACCGTTGTATCGAAAAACCTTAAGTTATCGCAGTTGATGCAAGACTTTTTCATCAGCATGTCAGGCAATGTTGTGTGGGTCATCGGTATTTTGGTCGGTTTGTCGCAGATAGGCTTGAATCTCGCTCCTGTATTGACAGGTTTTGGTATTGCGGGTGTGATTATCGGTTTTGCACTGCAAGATACCTTATCTAACTTTGCTGCGGGCATGATGTTGTTGATTTATAAGCCTTTTGATGTCGGTGATTTTGTCTTCGCTGGTGGCGTAGACGGTAAGGTTAGCCATATGAGCTTAGTGAATACCACGATTAAAACCTTCGACAACCAGATCATCATTATTCCTAACAGTAAAATCTGGGGAGATGTGATTAAGAATGTGACACATGAGCGGGTACGACGCGTTGATATGGTCTTTGGTATTGGTTATAGCGACGACTTACTCAAGGCAGAAAGCATTCTTACCGAAATTGTCACCACGCACCCAGCGGTACTGCGCACACCTGAGCCTAATATTCGTGTCCATACACTGAATACTTCTTCAGTGGATTTCATTGTTCGTCCTTGGGTTAAAACAGACGACTATTGGGATGTGTACTGGGATGTGACTAAAGAGGTGAAACTCAGGTTTGACCGAGAAGGCATCTCGATTCCATTCCCACAACAAGACGTTCATCTGCATATGGTTAAGCAGCAGTTAGAAGATTAAATCGCTTCTGCTAGCAATGAATAAAAAAAGCTCACCGTAAGGTGAGCTTTGTCTTAGAGGAAGGAAGAGTAGGCAAGGATTAATAACTTGGTACAGAGGAAACTGCTTGGTTGAATTCGCTACGCGCTGCCTGAGCTTGCTCTGACGCTTCTTGTTTACGATCTTGAGCTTTTGCGACAGCATCGAGTGCCGCTTGCAGCTCATTTTGTAGGTCTTGTGGAATGTGGTGGTCGCCGAACTCTTCTTCACCATCGTGCTCTAGGGCAAAGGCGCGAATGCGCTTCTTCACCTTGTGTAGTTCGGCGAACGCTTCACGCTCTAATTCTGCGGCTTCTTGTGCGGCGTCACGACTGCGTTCGAACCTTGCCAGTGCAATACCTTCAGACGACCAAGGATCCATTTCGGGTAAGTCTTCAATGTTGATCGTCGGTTCAACGTAGTCCTCTTGGTGGCGCAGATCTAGACTGGTGGCGCGAACCGCTGAAATCATCAACATCACTGAAATCACCAATAAAGGTAAACCTCCAACAATAGCAGCAGTTTGTAATGTGCTTAGACCGCCTAGGAACATTAATACGGTTGGCAGGAACGATAGGGTGAATGCCCAGAACATACGGTTCCAACGCATTGGCTCTTCGGTCACATTGTTTTGGACCACAGAGGCCAAGATGTAAGAGATGGAGTCAAAAGTCGTGGCGGTAAAGATCACACATAAAATGGTAAACACGGCAATCACTAATGTGCCCATAGGTAGAGCGCTGAGCATCGAGAAAATCGCCTTGGTGGCACCTTGTGTATTAAGAATGCCTACGATATCCATTTCGCCAGAGAGTTGCAGTGAGAGGCCGTAGTTACCGAGAATCATAAAGAAAAGGAAGCAGCCTAGCGAACCAAAGAAGATCGAACCTGACACCATTTGTTTGATTGTTCTTCCGCGTGAGATACGTGCAACAAACAGCCCCATGCTTGGCGCAAAGACGAGCCACCATGCCCAGTAGAAGATGGTCCAATCTTGTGGGAAGTGAGTATTCTCAAAGCTGCCGTATCCACCAAAAGGTTCCGCCCAAGTTGCCATCACGAAGAAGTTAGACAGCATACGACCGATTGAATCTAAGCCCGTCTCAAGCATGAAAATGGTAGGGCCAGCGATAAGGACAAAAGCCAAAAGCCCCATTGCACCCCAAAAGTTGATATTGCTGAGTACCTTGATACCTTTTTCCATCCCCGCGTAAGAGGAGTAAGCAAAAATGGCGGTACAAACCAACAGCACCGCTACCTGACTTAAGGTTGATTGCGGGATGCCAAACAAAAAGTTCAACCCTTCGCCAATAAGAGGAGCGGCCAAGCCTAATGTTGTTGCTGCTCCGCCTAGTAGACCGAAGATAAACAAAACGTCGACGATTTTGCCAGCCGCTCCTTTGGTGCGTTCTTCTCCGAGCACTGGCATTAAAGCACTAGACACCTTAAGCACTGGCTGCTTTCGTACATAGAAGAAGTAAGCGATAGGGAGTGCAGGAATGAGGTAGATAGCCCAAGCTATCGGGCCCCAGTGGAAAATCCCGTAAGTGGCTGCCCATCGTACCGCTTCTTCACTACCAGGCTCTAGTTGAAAAGGCGGGGATTGATAGTAGTAGGCCCACTCGATGCATCCCCAGTAAAGAATACTCGCGCCAATACCACCGCAAAATAGCATTGCCGCCCAAGACGAAGTGGCAAACTCGGGCTTTTCATCTGGGTCACCAAGTTTGATTTGACCCATATCGCTGAACACGACATAAATCATAAAGAAGAAAGCACCAAGGCCAAGAGCAAGGTAGAGGAAACCGAGTTTATCGGTCATAAAGCTTTTAGCAATTGCTATCCAATCTGCCCCTTGTTGGGGGAACAAAATCAAAGGGAACACAATGGCAACAAGCAGTGCGATAGCGCCAAAAAAGGTAGGCTTATCGATAAGTGAAAAGGTGTTTCGCACAGCGTAAAATCCATAATCTTGAAAGCCAAAATTATGGAATGCGTAGGCTATCTACGACAAATGACGTCCTTTGTCGTGAGGAGAAAAGGTGTCTATTGTCGAGGCGTTACTAGAAAACTAAAGGATAGCTAAAAGAATGCCGCCGACAGTTGCCGCTGCGGAAAGATATTGCCCCGCCGAATATGAGCCATCTTGCTCTTCTTCAATTTTATCAGGGTGGTCAATACCTAATGCACCGTGAGCGAAAGATTCGACTTTATCACCAACGGTTTTATCCCCTTCTTTGGGTGCCTTGCTTTCTTTTTCTATTTCTTGAAGCGCTGCCAATAGCGCTTTTCCTTCATCTGAAAGCGTGACTTTATTTTGTTCAACCTTAAGTGGGGCTTGACCCGCATTCGATTCGGGTGCCGTTGCTTGAGGCTTTACCTGCTGGGTTGGTGACAGCTTTGCCGTCTCCATTCCTACTGGTGTCATAATGCTCTCCTTACATCATCCTCAGACAATATATCGACCGCTTAGTTAAAAACTTGTGCAAATTATTTAAAATTTGAATTAAAAATAACAAAGCATAAATCATGCCCAATTTATAACTTTCAATCTATCCTTTCTCATTTGATGGGACTTGATAGTAAGAAGAGCAATTACAGTGCCTATTTACACGCTAAATCATCGTTTCGCTTAGATAGATGTTTATAAGCCGCCATTCTATTTTCCATTTTTACATAGCGAACAGGTGGCGCTAAGACTTCAAGTGGGTAGTCTTGCCCCTCTAACTCTACTGGTGATTCTGTTGGAGTGATGACGACGACATTAAGATTCGGGCTGCGCTTAAGAATCGACGCCTTTGTGCCAAAACCTTGCTCTGTATGAAATTTACCTGCGATGTGGATAACTTGTTTACTTGGGTTACTTGCCAAGTAATTAACGATGCTTTCCGCCATGGTTTCATCCCAAGTCACTTGAGCGGCAAATTGGCGTTCAGTTTGCTCTGGCTTGCCATGGTGCATAGAGGCCATGAACTTCTCTTTATAGGCGCTGTTGGATGTATCTATGGTTGCAGCCAATTGCTGTCGTTCGCTGGAAGTTAGCTTGTCGAGGTAGCCAACCCCTTGCCTCCCGATGCAGCGCACGATAGGTTTAGGGGCATTCACTGCGATGACATCGAGCTGATTTGCTTTAGCAAACTCAACTAAAGGGCGGTAGTCACTTTCATAGTTTGGCCAAGCAGCGCCTTGTTTGATCAGTACTTGTTCACCAATCTCACTTGCTAGATAAGAATCAACAACGTTTTGTTTATCGCGTGAGAATTGCTCCATGGAAAGCGCGATATCTTTGCTTTGCTTGACGAGTTGCCTAAGCAGATCAACTTGGAAGCGATGGATACCTGCATGGGTGTGCCATTCACCAACAAGAATGACATCGGCAGTTTTCAGTGGTTCTGGAAGCGAATCAATAGAAACGACTTGTTTTTCAGGTGTGTAGAGCTGGTAGTCGTAGTAACTGCTAATTGATTGTTGCTCGGGAGAAAGAGGGGAACTTGAACAAGCAGCAAGAGCAAAGCAGCTTAGAGAAGTGGCAATGAGCCTAAACATAAATGGCCTCCATTAGATTGTTCGGCAATAGTAATGGAGGCCAGAATAGAGTTCAATAAAAATGAGAATTATTATCTATTGAGGTGCTTTCTTGCGATATATGCGGATCATAAAATCAGCCTCACACTCAAAAAGTGTAGCTGACTTTAGCTTGTCACGAAGAGTGTCAGACGCTTTCCACGCAAATGGCGTCATCTGCAGCAGATCGTAACCATCACCATCGCTGAGCTGCATTACGTATGACAATTTTTCTTGCTGTTCTAACTCAAAACCAGCAATGATTTCAGCTTCTTCACTGTGAAGCCTAACATCAGGATAGATTTCGTCTCTAAGTTGGTAGAGGTGGCGTCCTGCAGGGGTTACAGTGACAACAAAACCTGAATCAGCAACCACGCGAGACAGTTCTTCTGCTTTGCATGGCGCGTAGATACGCAGTACCGCATCTAGGCTGCCGTTTTCAAACGGTAAGCGATGGCTTGAAGCAACCGAAAAATGACAGTTTGAGTAGCGCTTAGCGGCGTAGCGAATCGCAACTTTAGAGATATCTAATCCGTAGGTTTTGGATTGCGCATATTGGTTTGCTAGATGGGAGGCCACTTCTGTCGTGTAGTAACCCTCACCGCAACCAATATCAAGAAGCCGATGCTGTGAGCCTGAAAGGAGCTCAGCACATAACTGAGCCACACGCTCTTTAAGTGGGCGATAGTGATCTATTTCAAGAAAGCGACGACGCGCCTGCATCATGTCTTTATTATCGCCGGGATCTTTAGAACGCTTGTGCTGAACAGGCATTAGATTGATATAACCTTCCTTCGCTAGGTCAAAGGCGTGATTGTTCTGACAACGATATGTGCGCTCTGAAAGCGTAAGGTTCTCGTGACATAAAGGGCAGGTGTAAGACATAACAGGCTCTGGTGAAAACTAACAAGGCGGAGTTTATCAGGAAGCGTAAAGTCAAACTAGCAAGCAGAGGGCTGACTCAACAAAAAAGCAGCGCCGCGGCGCTGCTTATGATTGCAAAAGCTAGAAACTTAGTGGAAGAAGTCCACTTGTTGTTTCAATGACGCCGCTTGCTTAATCAAATGATCGGCGCTTTGGGTCGTTTTAGCGCTTGTCTCACGACTTTCTCGGTTTAACTCACTGATAGAATTTGCGTTAGAGGCGATCTCTTGGGAGACATTGGCCTGCTCTTCGGAAGTCGCGGCAATGGTATCCGCCTGACCTGCAATAGACTGAACTTGAGATGCAATCGTTTCGAGTGCTATGCCCGCTTCTTGTGCCTTGTCTAACACTTGATTGGCATTGACTTGGCTCTTGTTCATCATATCCACCGCATTACTGGTTGAGCCTTTAAGCTTATCAATGATAGACACCACGTCTTTTACTGAAGTCTGAGTTCTGTGGGCCAGAGTTCGCACTTCATCAGCAACGACTGCAAACCCACGACCTTGCTCGCCCGCCCGAGCTGCTTCGATTGCCGCATTAAGCGCCAGTAGGTTAGTTTGTTCGGCGATCTCATCGATCATTTTAGTCACGGTTTGAATCGCTTCACTGTCAAGGTTGACTTGCTCAATCGCCTTCGCTGAGTTGTCTAACTGGTCGTTAAGCTGGGCGATATCGATGCAGACATTTTCCACAACATCGAGCCCTGATTGACTGTCCTGATTGGTCAAGCGAACATTTTCTGCAATCGCTTCCACCTGCTGAGCAACCGCCTGTGCAGAAGAGGCCATCTCTTCGATTGCTGTGGCCACTTGCTCTACTTGTTGCTGTTGAATATCAGATTGGCTTAAATTGTGTGCGGCGTCGCTAGACACGCTTTGAGATGCTGTCTGAACGGCGTCACTGGTCGAACGGATTTCACCGACTAAGGTGTTGAGCTGTGTTGCCATATTCGCAACCCCATTGCTGAGGTTAATAATCTCGTTGTTTGACGCTTTACCCGTCGAAGGGATATCTAGGCTAACTTCTCCTTTTGCCAGTCTCGTCATATAGCTATTTAATACGGTCAGTGGCTTTAGATTACGATTTAGGAAAACGGTTAGAATGATAAACGTCGCGATCGCAACAATTGTGGCAATGGTAATAATGAGCTTAAGTAGCGTGTCACTTCCTTTGGTTACTTCCTTAATGAAGGTGCCGCCTAGTAGCTTCCAGTTCCAGCCAGGAACTTCGGTATAAACAAGATATTTCTCCCCAACCGTACCTTGATATTCATAAGGGTAACGAATCAAGCCACTTTTTTGCTCAAATATTTGATGGAATGGTTTGTTGCCATCGTAGTCAGCCACCTCAATGATTGACGGGGCACTTTCATCATGAACAGGATGCAGCAAGTATTTACCGAGATTATCTTCTCGGTTGTCGACCACAATGGTGTATCCCGTCTCACCCCATGTTATGGATTCCAGAGACTTATAGAGATCTTGAGTCGCTTGTTCGACCGGCAGTCCAATGAATGAGAGACCGTTTACTTGTCCAGAAGCGTTTTTGATTGGAGCGTAGTAGGTGATGTAACTTTCACCAAACAGTTTAACTTGCGCGTAGTATGGCTGACCGTTGATTAATTGGTTATAGCCAGGATGGTCCTTACCTAGAGTTGAACCGACAACGCGTTGACCAGAAGGATCTTTTAAAGAAGTCGCAACGCGAATGAAATCACCGTTCAAAGGAGCAAAGATAGTGGCTACCGCGCCAGTATCACGAGTAAAACTATCTACAAGTTTCGTATCACCAATTAAGCTCTCGCCATATTGGGTAATGTTAGGGATCGACTTACCGTTAAAATCGACGCTGTAATCCTCGACATAAACACCGGCGAGATAGCCATTTCTAAAGGTAGATTCGAGTACTTTAGCGGTATGTAAATAGGCATCAAATTGACCTGCGATGGTCATCGCCATGGCTTCGACTTCGGCTTGGTGTCCTTTCAGTGTGGTATCGAGCAGTACTTTGGAAGCATTGCGATAAACGAGGGTTGCTGTACCCGCAAACGAAATTAGCAAACAAAGCAATATGACCAGTTTTAGCTGAAAACCGACGCTTTGATTTTTGAGTTTTTCGAACATTTCTAGTTATCCTGTCTTTTATAGACTCTTGTTATCATTGAAAAATGAATCTTTCAGCAGCAAAAAATCAGGAATAATAATAGCGATTTATAAAATGTCTATAATTGATTCGTATTAATGATTTTAAAGATAACGGAGTCGAAGGTGCAAAGGCTGCACGCCTAGAAGCAAAAGACCGGACGGAGAATGAAGAAATTTCGGCGAAAAGCAAAGCCGCAGGTATAGTGACCCGCGGCGAATGATTTACTTGTTGGAAATCTTGGTGATCAATTGATAACTTTCATTGGGTTGCAGTGTTTGACCTTGCTCGATTGAAGGCGCATGCAGGGTTGACTCAACACACAGGAAGGTCTTGTAACCGTCGTCCTGCATATCAGCCATTCCTTGAGCGCCTTCCGACCATGGATTCCACAGTACAGCGGAATTGTGACCTTGGTTTTCAACCACTACTGAGCGATTTAGGACAGGGTCTTCAACGACAATCTGTTCTAACGGTTGTGTGTAAACACGGTCAATGGTGTCAGTCAGTTGCAGTATATCGCCACCTTGGCAAACTTCACCACCTTTCAGGCTATCAATGTACTCTGCGCCCATGCCAGTTGTTTTCGTTTGCTCAATATCGCCAACGGTTAAGTAGGTGTGCAGAGCGCCAGAGAACGTCCAAGGTTGGTCATCGGTGTTAATCACATCTAAGGTGACTTTAAGCTCATCGCCAATTTCAACCAGTAGATGAGCTTGGAATTGGTGAGGCCACACTGCCAGTGTTGATTCGGATGGCAATAAACCAAGCTCAATGATTACCCCATTTTCATTCTCACGATGTTCAAGCAGTGTCCATTCACTGTTACGCGCAAAACCATGAGCAGGTGCAGCGATACGGCCAAACCATGGCCAGCAAACTGGAATACCACCGCGTAGTGCTGCTTTACCATCAAAGACAGCTTGCTCGCTCATCCAGATGAGGTCTTCTTGACCTTGGGGCTTAAATGAAAGGACATGTCCACCATGAAGGGCAATGCCCGCGCTGGCTTTATCATGTATTACGCGAACGACCTTCACTTGATCGATTTCTACGATTGTGACGTTATCAGAGAGAACAGTAAGGGCAGGGAGAGTGGTTAAATCCATGTTCTGTTTCCTAGTTCAATTAGAGACTCAAAATTCAGATACAAAAAAGGCGACTCGAAAGTCGCCTTTTACAAGATTCTGCGCTAAACGCTAATCTTTAAGTAATGATTACTTAGAGATGTGTGCGATTAGGTCTAGAACTTTGTTTGAGTAACCGATTTCGTTGTCGTACCAAGATACAACTTTAACGAAGTTATCAGTTAGAGCGATACCAGCTTTAGCATCGAATACTGAAGTTTGAACTTCACCGATGAAGTCTTGAGAAACAACTTGGTCTTCAGTGTAACCTAGAACACCTTTAAGAGCGCCTTCAGATGCTGCTTTCATAGCTGCACAGATAGCTTCGTAAGATGCACCGTTCTTAAGGTTAACAGTTAGGTCAACTACAGAAACGTTAGCAGTTGGTACGCGGAAAGCCATACCAGTTAGTTTGCCGTTTAGTTCTGGAAGAACAACGCCTACAGCTTTAGCAGCACCAGTTGAAGATGGGATGATGTTCTGAGAAGCACCACGACCACCGCGCCAGTCTTTAGCAGAAGGGCCGTCTACAGTTTTTTGAGTTGCTGTAGTAGCGTGAACTGTAGTCATAAGACCAGATTCGATACCGAACTCGTCGTTAAGAACTTTAGCGATAGGCGCTAGACAGTTAGTAGTACAAGAAGCGTTAGAAACGATGTCTTGACCAGCGTAAGTGTCTTGGTTAACGCCCATTACGAACATTGGAGTAGCGTCTTTTGAAGGACCAGTTAGAACAACTTTCTTCGCGCCAGCAGTGATGTGCTTACGAGCAGTCTCGTCAGTTAGGAAAAGACCAGTAGCTTCAGCTACAACGTCAACGTCGATAGCATCCCATTTTAGATCTTCTGGGTTACGCTCAGCAGTAACACGTACAGTCTTACCGTTAACGATTAGGTTACCACCTTCAACTTCAACAGTACCGTTGAAACGGCCGTGAGTTGAGTCGTACTTAAGCATGTATGCCATGTACTCTACGTCGATAAGGTCGTTAATACCTACAACTTCGATGTCGTTACGCTCTTGCGCTGCACGGAAAACGAAACGGCCGATACGGCCAAAACCGTTAATACCTACTTTGATAGTCATTATAGTTGCTCCACAACTTAATTTCTGATTAAAGATAACTGGTAGTAAAATTACAGAATCCAGTCAAAATCTGCAACAGATAATCGGACTTAACTTGTTTAAAGTCAAAAAAAAGCGTCGCTTTTTTTCACAATTAGTCTTAATTGGCGATGTTTTGAACGGAAAACTGATTTTTTCCCTAACCAGTTGACGTAAAATAGTTCAGATGTCGACAGCGATGCTGAAAGTTTAACCATCCTGTTATGGTTTCAAAGTATGTGCTACAAAAGTAATTGAGTGCAAGTTTTTCAAAAAAAAAGTCATAATTAAAAATGAGAATATGGAGATTTGTTGCCGTGGAACAAAACAAAGAAAAAATGATGAAGCCTGATGAGTACTGGCGTGAAGTGCTATCGGATGAAGAATATAGGGTGTGTCGAAAGCAAGGGACAGAAGCGCCTTTTAGCGGTAAGTTGTTGCATAACAAAGAGACGGGTATTTACTCATGTACCTGTTGCCAAGCGCCTCTTTTCAGCTCTGATAACAAATACGACTCTGGGTGTGGTTGGCCGAGTTTTGATGCCCCTGCATCGAGTGAGGCTATTCGTTATTTAGAGGATCTGAGTCACGGAATGGTGCGTACAGAGATAAGGTGTGCAGCCTGTGATAGCCATTTAGGTCACGTTTTTCCTGATGGGCCAAAAACAACAGGTGAAAGGTTCTGTGTTAACTCTGTGTCGTTAATTTTCAACAATTCATAAAAAAGCGGTGATTTAATCACCGCTCTCTGTTTCATCCTTACATTTGTCTAAGATTGCTTAAATTTAGGGATCATCGCTGCGTTGAAGGTGCCGCTCATGATGGCATCTTCAAACTGGTCAGCAATTTCATCAAGTTGGTCGTAAACACTCTTATCAAATCCATACAGCAGCTGAAGTTCACTTTCCGACGCAATAGGAACCTCAAATTTTTCTGCGACCATCGTCCAAACGTAAGCTTCTTTCTTCATTCCTAACCGATAAGTGGTGCTAGCTAGGGATTTGAATACTTCATTGTTGATATTGCTTTGATTAGTTAGCTCTAGGGTGTGGATCAGAAGTTGGCGCGTCTTTGCTTGGTCTCGGCTGGTGTAAAAGGTCGCGAGGGCATACTGCATTTCTGCTGTTTCTAATGCTTTCGTCCCTTCAAGCTGAAGAAAGCTTCGACGCGCATCGTCACTGCCAATCTGGCTCCACAAAAAGTAAAGTGCTTGGGGGGAGTCTGACTTCTTAAGTATCGCTACAATGCTATCTAAATCTTCTCCGGAATTAACCAGAGCGGTAAAACGCTGCTGTTTGACCCCTTTTTGGTCTAGCGGCTGTATCTGAGAAGCTAACTCTAAACATTTTTTGTATTCAGCTACGTACTCATATTCTTTAATTCGATTACTGTCGGTTGGGTTTTTTAACACTTCAAATCGATGCCATACCAAATCAGTCCGGGGAACTCGACACTGACCATCGCCCATGTTTAGACGTTCACATTGCAGAGCAGGTTGGCTCTCACATAGTTGTTCGGTATTTTTGTTGCCTTCAAAGCACCCGACTAAGGTGACACTGAGACCGAATAGAGTAAGTAGCTTGATTGATTTCATACTGTCGTTGCTTGTGATCCGTTACACTTATTTATTGTAGTTTTCTTGACTGAGTCTACTGGCCAGTTAAGGTTCGCTTATCGCGACTGATTTTAAGGATAAACCATGGACGCAGAGCAGTTAATTAACGCCATCACACCTGAGGCTTATGAGCGTCTACTTTTTGCTGTAGAAACAGGTAAGTGGCCTGAGGGTACCCCACTTTCTCAAGAGCAGCGAGACTCTTGTATGCAAGCTGTGATGTTGTATCAATCTAAGCATAATGCAGAAGCGCAGCATATGACAGTTGCTCAGGGCGGAGAAATTAGCTTTAAGTCGAAAGCTGAACTAAAAAAACAGTTTCAGCACGGGCAAGAAGATATTGTTCGAGTGAATCCAAACGATTAACTTAAGATGTAAAAAAGGCAGGTTCGAATCCTGCCTTTTCTTTATCTTAACCACAGCACTTTTTAAACTTCTTACCACTGCCGCAAATACAAGGGTCGTTGCGACCCACTTTTAAGTTCTGAACAGGTTGTGACAGTCTTGGTTCAAGTGGTTGCTCAGCTTCCTGACTTTGCGGGAAAGAGCCATCAATGTAGTACCAAAGCTCTTGCTCCTTGAGAAAGCGCGAGCGCTCTTCAAGACAATACTCTTGTCCATCCTGCTTAAAGTAAGCTTTAAAAGTGACAAACCCTTCGTTGTCATGGCTACCAGGCTCTGCGCCGAGCACTTCTAAGCCACACCAGTCGCTATCGATTGAGTCTGTGATGGCTTCACGTTCTTGCTCTGCATGGCAACTTGGGTGGTAGGTATTGATCACGTAATCGACCAAGCCCTTTACGTGAGCTGAGTAACGAGAACGCATCAGTTGTTCAGGTGTTTTAGCCTTTGAGTGGTCGTGATGGATTGGCTCGCAGCACTCACTGTAATCCTTTGGGTTTCCACAAGGACACGAATTCATAAAAACTCCGATTAGTTCGTTTTTACAGAAAGAAGATCAGCCGTCCATTTAACAGATGAGTCATAACATTCACTCAAAACGATTTCATCAACACCGATTGAGTCACAGTGGCGGCGAACTTCTTCCCATTGGGCTTGTTCGTATGCTTTAGTCAGCATCAAAATTTCGCCTAGTATGCCTTCATTCTTTGTGATTGCGAGTTTTATTGACTCATCGACAGAGATTTCTTCAACGATTTGCTCTAGTGGCCTATCCAACAAGCTATCAAGCAGTGAGAACATACCCGTTAAAAATGCTTGCCCTGACTCAAACTTGGCGTCTAATCGTGAGGCAAGTAACTCACAGTATCTTGCTCTTTGGATCGATAATCCATAAAGATAATCTGGCTTGCTCTCTTGGCTCGAAGCGAGAGAGACAAGAGAAATGAACTTGCGTAGTTTGTCTTCACCTAGGTAAACCAAGGCTTGCTTGAAGGATTGGATCTTGGTTTGAACTATCGAGGATGAGTTAACAAATGTCAGTAGCTTATAAGAAAGGGTAACGTCTTTGCTGATTAGCGACTCAATCGACTCATAATCCATATCTTGCTTGGAAATTTCGGTTAGCAGTTGAATAACTGTCATAAACGATGGTTCAAGAGACTTGCGCGTTATCATCTCAGGTTTACTAAAGAAGTACCCCTGAAAATATTCGAAGCCGGCTTGCTTCGATTGTTCAAACTCTTCGTAGGTTTCCACTTTTTCCGCAAGAAACTTTATGTTGGTGCCCGCTAGGCGAAGGATAAAGTTGCGTGCCTTTTCTATCGGGACGAGGCGAATATCAAATTTGATGATTGAGATATAGGGTAAGAAGGCGCGCCACTCTTTACTTGGAATAAAATCATCTAAAGCAATTTTATAACCGGCGGCAGCCATCTCTTTGACAACATCAAGTAGCTCTTTTGTCGGCGGGCAATCTTCTAAGATCTCGACAACGAGGTTATCGGCAGGGAATAGGGTTGGTACCTTATTTAACAGGCTTTGATAAGGAAAGTTTACAAAGCCCAGTTTATCGCCCAGTGTCTCGTAGTGTGTCGAGAGAAAATGATCTGATAGCAAGCGGCTTGTTGCATGCTCAGGATCGATTTCTGGAAAAGTATTTTGCGGCCCATCTCTAAAAAGAAGCTCATACCCAACAGTTTGCTTATCTCTATTGAGTATCGGTTGCCTAGCTATATATGAGTAAGTCAAGATCTATACCACGTTCCGTGTTCAAGTTGAGGAAAATTAGTCTTCATTAAGAATGAACTAAATAACGTGAAAAATAAGTGACTTAACCTGCAAAAGGTCGTTGTTGTAATTCAAACCCATTTTTATCGTACACCAAGACTGAGCCTTGCGTGTACCAGTCACCTAGCACAATTCTAGTATAGTCCGTTTCTAGAATTTGGAAGGAATGAACCTTAGGTCGATGTGTATGCCCATGTATCATTAAATCAACATTGTGATGCAGCATAACGTTTTCGACTTCAGATTGAGTCACGTCCATAATATCGAGTGATTTAGTCTGTTTATCCGTTTTGATATCAGACTGGACTTTATTGACAATTTTCTTTTTAACGAGCATTGGAATACGATTGAATACCCACTGCAACCAAGGTTGGTGAACTTTAGCGCGATATTCGAGGTACTTCACATCTTGGGTACAGAGCGTGTCTCCATGTAGGACAATAGCCTTACGTCCATAAAGGTCTATGACGGTTTCATCGCCCAGTAATGTGACTCCTGTTTGTCGGCTGAATCGCTTGCCAACAAGAAAGTCACGATTGCCTTGAGTGAAAAAACAAGGGATACCTTTGTCCGTGAGGGTTTTAAATTCAGCGCGGATAGATGAAGCGAAATCCGAGCGGTCATCATCGCCAATCCAAAACTCGAACAAATCGCCAAGGACGTAAAGTGCATCGGCATGGATTGCTTCTTCACGCATAAAACGAACAAAACACTGAGTGATGTCGGGAGTTGTCGGGGAAAGGTGTAAATCAGATATAAAAAATGTGGTCATAGTTAAATAGCAAAAGAGCGCATAATGCGCTCTTTTTTATAGATTATTCTTCGATTGTTGTACCAGTGATTAGTACATCTTCTAGTGGTACATCTTGGTGCATGCCGTAAGAACCAGTGCTTACGCCTTTGATCTTGTTCACGATCTCCATGCCTTCGATAACTTCACCGAATACACAGTAACCCCAACCGTCAAGGCTTTCGCTACGGAAGTCTAGGAACGTATTGTTGTTAACGTTGATGAAGAACTGAGAGCTAGCAGAGTGCGGCTCCATTGTACGCGCCATAGCAAGCGTACCTACTTTGTTGCTTAGGCCATTGTTTGCTTCGTTTTTGATTGGTGCACGAGTTGCCTTCTCTTTTAGGCCAGACTCCATGCCACCACCTTGAATCATGAAACCGTCGATAACACGGTGGAATAACGTGTTGTCGTAAAAACCATCACGGCAGTACTGTAGGAAGTTTGCACTTGTTTCAGGTGCTTTCTCTTCGTTTAGTTGAATTTTGATGTCACCAAAATTTGTGTGAAGGGTGATCATGATTTTTTCCTTTAGCTGTGTTTTTTGCTTTGAGCCCAAGATTCTAACTTAACTTTTCAGACATTAATACGTGAAAAGTAAGGGTTGAGACCTGAGTATAGGTGTTAATGATGGCTTTTTGCTCGAATCGGGGATTACCTAATAGAGCGTGACTTGATATACTGAGCCACTATTTTGTTTCACCCAAATATTAGAAAGAGATCATGTTAAAGATATATAACACACTCACAAGACAGAAAGAGGAATTCAAACCAATCAATGCTGGCAAAGTTGGCATGTATGTCTGTGGGGTAACCATCTATGATCTCTGTCATATTGGACACGGTCGTACATTCGTTTCTTTTGACGTTGTTTCACGTTACTTACGCTACTTAGGCTATGACTTGACCTTTGTTCGCAACATCACTGACATCGACGACAAGATCATCAAGCGCGCGAATGAAAACGGCGAAACTTGTGATTCACTGACTGAGCGCTTAATCGGTGAAATGCATGCTGATTTTGATGCTCTGAACATGAAGCGTCCTGACATCGAGCCTCGTGCGACGGAATACATCGCTGAGATCATTGAACTGGTTCAAAAGCTTATTGAGCGTGGTTTTGCCTACGTTGCTGACAACGGTGACGTTATGTTTGAAATCGCGAAATATGATGATTACGGCAAACTGTCACGCCAAGATCTAGAGCAGCTACAAGCGGGTGCTCGTGTAGAGATTGAAAGTGCTAAACGTAGCTCATTAGACTTTGTACTTTGGAAGATGTCTAAGCCAGGTGAACCAACATGGGAATCACCATGGGGCCCAGGCCGTCCTGGTTGGCATATCGAATGTTCTGCGATGAACTCTTCGATTCTTGGTAATCACTTTGATATTCACGGTGGTGGTTCGGACCTACAGTTCCCACACCATGAGAATGAAATCGCTCAATCATGCTGTGCGCACGGAACAGATTATGTGAACACCTGGATGCACAGTGGCATGGTTATGGTTGATCGCGAGAAGATGTCGAAGTCACTCGGTAACTTCTTCACTATTCGCGATGTGCTTGGTCATTATGACCCAGAAACTGTACGTTACTTCCTGATGTCAGGTCACTACCGTAGCCAGCTAAACTACAGCGAAGAGAACCTAAACCAAGCACGCGCATCTCTAGAGCGTCTGTACACTTCTTTGCGTGGTCTTGACCTATCAACACCAGCTGCTGGTGGTGAAGAGTATGTTCAACGTTTCACTGAAGCGATGAACGATGATTTCAACACACCAGAAGCCTACTCTGTGCTGTTTGACATGGCGCGTGAAATTAACCGCGTGAAGACAGAAGATGTCGCTACCGCAAGCGCACTGGGTTCGCTAATGCGTGAACTAGCAGATGTGATCGGTATTCTTCACCAAGATCCAGAAGCTTTCCTAAAAGGTGATTCTGGCAGCGACGACGAAGTGGCAGAAATCGAAGCACTGATTAAGCTACGTAATGACTCTCGCGCAGCTAAAGATTGGGCAAATGCAGATATGGCGCGCGATAAGCTGACAGAAATGGGCATTGTTCTTGAAGACGGCCCAGAAGGGACAACGTGGCGTCGTAAGTAAGCGATACGAATACAAATATTAAGGGCTGTTAATTCAGCCCTTTTCTTTAAATTTATTATTTTTATACGGGTAACAAACAGTGGCACAGATGTACTTCTATTACTCAGCAATGAATGCGGGTAAATCAACCACTCTTCTTCAGTCTTCTTTTAACTATCAAGAACGCGGCATGAACCCAGTGATTTTCACCGCCGCCCTAGATGACCGCTACGGTATTGGTAAAGTGAGCTCACGTATTGGTTTGCAGTCAGATGCTCAGCTATTCAATGCCGAGACAAATCTGTATCAAGAGATCTCTGCGTTAAATGAAATTGAAAAACGTCACTGTATTTTGGTCGATGAATGTCAGTTTTTGAGTAAAGAGCAAGTTTACCAACTGACCGAAGTGGTAGATAAACTGCATATTCCTGTGCTTTGTTACGGGCTGAGAACAGACTTTCTCGGTGAGCTGTTTGAAGGGAGTAAATACCTACTGTCTTGGGCAGACAAATTGATCGAGCTAAAAACCATTTGTCACTGTGGACGTAAAGCCAACATGGTGATTCGCACTGATGAACATGGTGTGGCGATTAAAGAGGGTGACCAAGTCGCGATTGGTGGCAATGACCGCTATGTATCTGTTTGTCGCGAGCATTATAAAGAGGCATTAGGCAAGTAGTTGACGGATTTGCTAGCTAAAAAGCCTTAATTGGTGTTACGAAACACGCATGCGCATGTATTAGATACGTCTCAACAATTGCTGGATTTGGGTGCGCGGCTTGTGTAGTCACACCGATTAAGGCGATGCTAATAATGAAAACAAAAAAGCGAAGCCATGAGCTTCGCTTTTTTGTCTGTATTCGAATAATTCGGAATGCGCTAGGCAGTCAGAGATTAACGAGCACGGAAGACGATGCGACCTTTTGATAGATCGTATGGAGTCATCTCTACAGTTACTTTGTCACCAGTAAGAATACGGATGTAGTTCTTACGCATTTTACCAGAGATGTGAGCAGTAACTACGTGACCGTTTTCTAGCTCAACACGGAACATTGTGTTTGGTAGAGTATCAAGGACAGTGCCTTGCATCTCAATTACGTCTTCTTTAGCCATTTAATCCTCTTTTAAAAATGGACGATTTCAACCGGCGCATAATGCCGATAAAAATGAATTAAGTAAAGTTGGGGCGTATTCTACCCTTGCCAACGCTGATTTACTAGCCTTTGATGACGCTGAAATCGGACTTTATAGTTCATCGCTGGGCATTCATCGATTTGATAGCCTAGGTAAAGCCATTGTTTACCTTGATCTTGGCAGTATTGGATTTGAAACAATACCGCCAGTGTACCGAGAGAAAGCGCATAATCCGGGTCAAAATAGGTGTAGAAAGCACTCACGCTGTTGGAAAGAATATCGGTGACCGCGATGGCAATGAGCTTGTCTTGGTCGTAGATATGTAAGTATTGAGTATTAAGCCAAGCACATTGAGAAAACTGAGCGAACTCTTTTTGCTTGGGTGGGTACATAGTCCCATTTCGGTGCCTAGCTTCTATGTAACGTGAATAGAGTTCAAACCAGTTATCATCCATCTGCTCTTTTAGCTGCCATGAGAAGGCTTTTGCTTTATTCAGCAGTCGTTTCTGGTTGCGAGATGTAACAAAATCAGGGATAGACACTCTAATAGCTTGGCAAGCACTGCATAGATCGCAGTGCGGTTTGTAGATGGTATCGCCACTGCGTCTGAATCCATTGGCGAGCAAGACCTCGTAGCTCGAACCGCAATGCATCGTCGGATCGAGAGCGACCGCAACGCGCTCTTGTCTATCTGCCAGATAGCTACAAGGGTGGCAATCGGTTAATCCAATGCGTATTTGTTGCAGATCCGAACTCATTATTCTCCCCATGATTCACTGGTTAATTGCTGTTTTGAGAAACAGTTCTCCAGTAGCGGTTCATTATTATAGGATAGCAGTGTTTGAATAAAGTCTTCACGATTGAGCTCAATTGCGCCAAGAGAAGCAAGATGAGGGTTTAGCACCTGACAATCGATTAGCTTACCGCCATGCTGTTCAAAATGGCGGCAAAAATACCATAGTGCGATCTTAGATGCGTTCGTTTCTAAACTAAACATCGACTCACCACAAAAAACTTGTCCAATTGAAATCCCATACAGACCGCCAATCAATTTATCAGCGTGCCACACCTCAACTGAGTGACAGTGTCCTTGCTGTGCCAAGGTTTTGTAGGCACAGCGCATTTCTTCATTTAGCCATGTCTCTTCTTTGCTTCGGGTCGAGGCGCAGTAGTCGATGACTCGTTCAGTCGCATGGTTAATCGTCACGCGGTAAGCCAGTTTTCTTTGAAATTTTTTGAGACTTTTGGCCGGTTGAAATGTCTTAGGATCAAAGACAGCGCGTGGCGATGGACTCCACCAAAGAATAGGCTCTCCGGGGCCATACCATGGGAAGATGCCATTTTGATAGGCGAGTATTAGCCTTTCTGCACTGAGGTCTCCACCAAAGGCGAGTAAACCGTTGGGGTCAGATAACGCATCAAAGGTGGATGGAAACCAAAGTTTGTCGGGATCAAGTTCAGTGAGATAAATCGCCATGAATGAAATGAGGAAAGAAAATGAAGAAGTTACTTTGGATCATATTGGTTTTTCCTTTGATTGCCAATGCAGCCTACCAAAGAAATACGGCTCGCCCAGTCAACGAAGTGGTGTTTGGTCAGGTAGAGACAGTGAGATACATCACCCAGCAAGATATTATTAAATCGAAAGGTTCAGGATGGGAAACGCTGTTAGGTGCCGTTGTGGGTGGGTTAGTTGGCAACCAGTTTGGCGGTGGTAGCGGCAAAGAAGTGGCAACAGCAGTTGGAGCCGTTGCAGGAGCTGGCATCGCGCGAAGCCAAGCCAATCAAGAGTATTCAGTGGAGTATAAATTGGTAGAAATACTGATTGAAACAGAAAAGGGTAAGCTGATTGACGTTATCCAAGATGTCGATAACACCATGTTATTTGAGCGAGGGGACAAAGTTCGTATTCTCTATTTCGATGATGGAGTTCGTGTCGATAAGGAATATTGATAGGGTTTGTTAGCAGCGGTTGGGTGAGATAATTATTCAGCGCTATTCGTGATTTGGGTCTGGTTTTACACAGGGAATTTAGATAGGCTGCAAGTACGAAGAATTTTTCATCGTCCCGCTTAGGAAGGCGGGGTGAGCAAGGAATATCAATTTTAATGGAAAGCCTTACGTTACAACCTATCAACAAAGTCAATGGTGAGGTCAACTTACCTGGATCAAAAAGTGTTTCTAACCGAGCTTTACTGCTTGCAGCACTAGCAAGTGGGAAAACTCGACTCACTAACTTACTCGACAGTGACGATATCCGTCATATGCTGAATGCACTGACCCAACTTGGTGTGTCTTATTCACTGTCTGAAGATAAAACAGTATGTGAAGTTGAAGGCTTAGGAAAGCCATTTGATGCGCCACAAGCGTTAGAACTCTTTTTGGGTAACGCAGGTACTGCGATGCGCCCACTTGCTGCCGCTTTATGTTTAGGTGGTGGTGAATATGTTCTGACGGGTGAACCGCGCATGAAAGAGCGCCCAATTGGTCACCTAGTCAATGCTCTGCGTCAAGCCGGTGCCGAGGTTGAATACCTTGAAAACGAAGATTACCCACCACTCAAGATTTTAGGTACAGGCCTCAAAGGCGGTACCGTTGAAATCGACGGTTCTATCTCAAGTCAATTTTTAACTGCGTTTCTAATGTCTGCGCCGCTCGCGCAAGATGATGTAACGATTAAGATTATCGGTGAACTGGTTTCGAAACCATACATTGATATCACGCTGCATATCATGGCTCAGTTTGGTGTAGAAGTAGAAAACAATGACTACCAAGAGTTTGTGGTTCGTAAAGGCCAATCGTATGTTGCACCAGGAGATTTCCTAGTTGAAGGCGATGCTTCTTCAGCATCTTACTTCTTAGCGGCAGCAGCGATAAAAGGTGGCGAAATTAAAGTAACCGGTATCGGTAAAAAGAGTATCCAAGGCGATATTCAATTTGCAGATGCACTGGAGAAAATGGGCGCACAAATCGAATGGGGTGACGACTACGTTATCTCTCGCGTCGGTGAGCTTAAAGCGGTTGATATGGACTTTAACCACATCCCTGATGCAGCGATGACGATTGCCACTACCGCACTGTTTGCAGAAGGTACTACAGCGATTCGCAACGTATACAACTGGCGTGTAAAAGAAACGGACCGATTAGCAGCAATGGCGACCGAGTTACGTAAAGTCGGTGCAGAAGTTGAAGAGGGTGAGGATTACATTATTGTCACGCCGCCAGCTAAACTTACCCACGCTGCGATTGACACTTATGACGATCACCGTATGGCAATGTGTTTCTCGCTTGTTGCGTTAAGCGACACGCCTGTGACCATTAACGATCCTAAGTGTACCTCAAAGACGTTCCCTGACTACTTCGATAAGCTGGAAGGATTGAGCTCGTAGAAGGCGCTGCGCTTCGAGATCGGGCTGCGCCCGCGGGAATCTAGAACGGGCTTCGCCCTACGGATCGCTGCGCTGCTAGAAAACTGGAGTAGTTGATACGTTTTTGCTCATTATTCTAGTTCTCTAGTTCTCTAGTTCTCGGTAGGACAAAGTCCGTTCCCGCATCCGTCTTCCGCAGTGAAACGTCCCAAAATTAAAAAGGGTTGGCACCACATGCCAACCCTTGCTAATTTCCAGTTATCCTTCAATCGTAAACTCTTTCGACAAATGGTGCGCTAGATACTTAAACATATTAAACACGGCTGTCGTTTTTGCTGTTGGTAAGCCGTTATCATCTAGAAAGTAGTTTCCTTTAAACACCAACACGTCATCTTTCTCTTCTACGCTCTCTGCGCGCATGCCTTCGAGATAATCTTCGTGGTCTTGGATGATTTGGTTGGCGATCATTAATAATTCGAACTGAGAGATGGCCTTTTTGTCACTCATGGAAGTACCTTTCTTAAATTTATCTTCTATATAAAAGAAGCGATGAGTGGAATTGTAGGCAGTTCGCACGTAATTTCAATTGCGTTAGATCAATCGCGCAAAATCTAACGTAAGCGTGAGTGTGTGGGTTTTGTGACTGGTGGCAAAAAACATCATCTTTCATTGGCGTCAAAGATATTGTGCCGTTTAGTATGTGGCGTTTTCTGACTCGGCAATAAGCACGAAGTGTTCAGCATGCCACAATTAATTATCAGAAGTAGAAACATCGCTGAATTGTCGAGCAGTCAAGATAGAAATTTAAAAAAGATATTGATCTTCTTGTAATCTCGCTCAATAGTAAAAAAAGAAGCAAAGTATTAAGTATGTCGTGCGATATTTTCGCACTCGATAAAGGACACTTGAGTCAATTATGGGTAAGTCACTGGTTATTGTGGAGTCGCCAGCCAAAGCGAAGACCATCAATAAGTATTTAGGTAAGGACTTCATTGTAAAGTCCAGTGTAGGTCACGTACGTGATCTACCGACTGCTGGCCAAAGCACTGGTCAGAAAGCTGCTGCGGTATCAACCAAGGGCTTAAGTGCTGAAGAAAAAGCACGAATCAAAAAAGAAAAAGATCGCAAGTCACTAATCAAAAAAATGGGTATCGACCCGTACCATGGTTGGGAAGCGAACTATCAGGTTCTGCCAGGCAAAGAGAAAGTAGTGGCAGAGCTGCAAAAGCTTGCGAAAGACGCAGACAGCGTTTATCTCGCAACCGATTTGGATCGCGAGGGAGAGGCTATCGCTTGGCACCTTCGTGAGATCATCGGTGGCGATGAAGAGCGATACAAACGCGTTGTATTTAACGAGATTACTAAAAATGCTATCCAGCAGGCGTTCGAGAAACCGGGCGAGCTAAGTATGGATGGTGTTAATGCACAGCAAGCGCGCCGTTTTATGGACCGTGTGGTTGGCTTTATGGTGTCACCACTGCTTTGGAAAAAAGTTGCACGAGGCCTATCTGCTGGTCGTGTACAGTCTGTAGCGGTGAAGTTGCTGGTAGAGCGTGAGCGTGAAATCAAAGCGTTTATTCCAGAAGAGTTCTGGGATATCCACGCAGATACTAAGACTCAAGATAAAACTGACTTCCGTTTGCAGGTGGCGCAGAAAGAAGGCGTTGCGTTTAAACCCGTCAATGAAGCTGAAACCAAAGCGGCGATGGCTGTGCTTGAAAAAGCGCGCTACGAAGTGTGTAAGCGCGAAGACCGCCCGACTTCAAGTAAACCTTCAGCACCTTACATTACCTCGACACTGCAGCAGGCAGCGAGTACTCGTTTAGGTTACGGCGTTAAGAAAACCATGATGTTGGCTCAGCGTCTCTATGAAGCGGGTTACATCACTTATATGCGTACCGACTCGACTAACTTGAGTTCTGAAGCGGTAGAAGCTGCCCGTGGTTTTATCGCGACTGAATTTGGCGACGCTTACCTGCCTAGCAAAGCAATTGTTTACGGTAGCAAAGAGGGCGCTCAAGAGGCTCACGAAGCGATCCGTCCATCTGATGTAACTGTGAAAGCAGACGACCTCAATGGTATGGAAGCCGATGCGCACAAACTGTACTCATTGATTTGGAATCAGTTTGTGGCGTGTCAGATGACACCGGCAAAATACGACTCGACTACTGTGAGCGTGAAAGCGGCTGAGTACACGCTAAAAGCGAAAGGTCGTATCTTGAAATTTGACGGTTGGACTCGTGTTCAACGTCCATTGGGTAAAAACGAAGACCAGATTCTACCTGCAGTACAGGTGGGTGATGCGATTGAGCTTGTTACTCTTGATCCTAAGCAGCACTTCACTAAGCCGCCAGCGCGCTTTACAGAAGCTGCGTTGGTAAAAGAGCTTGAAAAACGTGGTATTGGTCGCCCTTCAACGTATGCGTCAATCATTTCAACCATCCAAGATCGTGGTTATGTGAAAGTCGAACAGCGTCGTTTTTATGCTGAGAAGATGGGTGAAATTGTCACTGACCGTTTAGATGGTAGCTTCGATGAGTTAATGAACTACGAGTTCACATCTCGCATGGAAGAAAAACTAGACCAAATTGCGGAAGGCGATGCCAACTGGAAAGGTGTGCTAGATGACTTCTTTAAAGATTTTACTGGTGATTTAGAGAAAGCGGAACAAGACGAAGAACTGGGCGGCATGAAGCCAAACCATATCGTCTACACCGATATCGAGTGTCCGACCTGTTCTCGTGAGATGGGTATCCGTACTGCTTCTACAGGTGTTTTCCTAGGTTGTTCAGGTTACGCACTGCCTCCTAAGGAGCGTTGTAAGACGACCATCAACCTAGGTGATGAAGATGGTGTTATCAACGTTCTTGAAGAGGATGTTGAGACGGCTGCACTGCGTGCGAAAAAGCGCTGTCCAATCTGTGAAACGGCGATGGATGCGTACTTAATCGATGACAAACGTAAACTGCATGTTTGTGGTAATAATCCGAACTGTGAAGGTTACATTGTTGAACACGGTGAGTACAAAGTTAAAGGTTACGATGGTCCAGTTGTCGAATGTGACAAGTGTGGCAGCGACATGGTGCTTAAGAACGGCCGTTTCGGTAAGTACATGGACTGTACGAGTGAAGAGTGTAAGAACACTCGTAAGATCCTGAAAAACGGCGAAGTTGCTCCGCCAAAAGAAGACCCTGTGCATTTGCCAGAGCTACCATGTGAAAACTCTGATGCTTACTTCGTTCTTCGCGATGGCGCTTCTGGTCTGTTCTTAGCAGCAAGCACATTCCCGAAATCGCGCGAAACTCGTGCACCTTTGGTTGAAGAACTTGTGCGCTTTAAGGATCGTATTTCACCTAAGTTCCACTACTTGGCTGACGCCCCTCAGCAAGACCCTGATGGTCTGCCTATGGTGGTGCGCTTTAGCCGTAAGTCGAAAGAGAACTACGTCCGCTCAGAGGTGGATGGCAAGCCTTCGGGTTACACGGCACTCTACGTGGATGGTAAATGGGAAATAACCGATAAGCGTAAAAAGCCAGCCAAGAAAAAGTAAGTCCTTTACTTGATGAAAAGCAGCCTTAAATAGGCTGCTTTTTTTATGAGCCGAATGATCATCGGTTTTCATTTTGATGAGAGGTATATAAAATTATTCGTACATTCATAGCATGAATGTAAAGATTCTCAATTGCATTTTTGACAATATAGTAAGTAGCTTCTATTGATTTAGATGACCCACGGAAGGACATCATGAAACAGAGACTCAAGCTGCTGACTTTTTTAGCCTGTGTCAGTGCTACCTTTCTATTTGCTGCGCATAGTATCTCCAAACAAGTTGTTGACGGTATCGTTAAGGAACTGCTGTGGAAATACGCACAGATCTCTGCACACCATGATGCTGAAACATTGCTCGCGCCCATTATTAAAGAAGTGAATCTCATCAGTGACCTGGCGGAACACCCGAATGTGACCTCATGGGGAATGAACAGCAATGATGACGTATACCGCGCTGTCGCTGAGGAAACCCTTGACCGATATCGCTGGCAATTAAAATCGAAAAATTTCTTTATCGTACTTGACGAAAATTTGGCCTATCACTACAACGATGTGCAAAGTGTACGTGAGCAAACCTTCCTTCGATATTATCTCGATCCTGCCTCAGTCCAAGACAATTGGTATTTTGAGCAGAGAGATAGCGGTGTAGACTTTAGCGTTAATATCGCTAGAGATGCGCATTTAAATCTAACGCGAGTTTGGATCAACCACAGTATTGTAGACGGTGGTCGCTTCCTCGGTGTTGTTGGGACGGGAATCGATACTAATCTGCTGTTTGAACGTTTCGATGAACATCACTCTCACGCATTAAAAACATTGTTTGTCGACGAAGGGCGAAGAATCCAATTTTCAGTCGATTCCCACAAATTTCATTACCCTCTAAGAGACAGTGAAAATACTAAGCCCACGTTGAGTGACTACGTTCCAAATTCTGATGAATACTCCGCGATAGAAACGTTAATGCAGCGTCAGAAATCTGGTGAAGAGGCTGAAATTTTGATGGTTCAGCAAGAGTCAGGAAAAGCCGTAGTGGCGATTCACTATATTGAAGCTTTAGGGTGGTACGAGCTGACCTTTGTCAGTATTGACGCCATGGTTCCTCGTTGGGTTGCGACAAGCCTTTATTTACCATTGATGAGCTTGGTATTTCTGTGTGCCCTGCTGAGTTATTTTTATTTGGTTAAGCATTGGATTTTACCTGTAGAACGCGTGAGCAAACGACTTGGAAAGCTCACTAGGTTTAAGTCAGGGAATCAAAGCCTTGATGAGGCAGTCGATTTGATCGAGCATGAACTCACTGCTGCGAGAACAGGGTTGGAGGAGTTAGTCACTTCGCGTACAGAGCAAATCGATAAGCTTGCCATATTCGATTTTGTAACAGGGCTACACAATCGCCGAGGGTTGGAGCGTGAACTGCGTTCAGAGCTTGCACGCTCTTCACGCGAACAGCATCAATTTGGCCTCATATGGATTGATGCTGGACTGTCGCCTCGAAATGATGAGGAGTTCGATAGTGAAAAGCATCAGAGTGCACTAAAAGCTATCGCGTCATGTTTGACTAAAGCGATTCGCGAATATGATGTAGCGGCAAGATGGGAGGAGGGGGAGTTTTTGCTCCTTGTCCGAACTGATAGTAACAAGATTTTGTTACAGATAGCTTGTCGTATCAAACAGTATGTTGAGCAAGCTCAGGCTAGTGATTCAAACCATTACCTTTCCTTCACTGAGCTTTCTGTGGGAGGGACGTTGATAAAGCCAAATGTCACCATGCAACAAGCTTTAGCGTTAGCTGACAGTTCCTTATACATTGCTAAATCAGAAGCCAAGGATGCAATCTATATCCACGAAGAATCGAATGCTGCTTAGCAGTTAGTTCTCAACTCTCTACTTATTGCTATGGTAAGTCATCGTACCTCTTTGCGAGCGAGGTCACATTAATGTAGATGTTATGTTATCGAGATGTGTCTTGGCTATGGGATTCTGTGAGCTATCGCAGGGGGCGAAAAAGTAATAAGTGTGAGCTCGATAGTACAGCATATTTTAAATTGTAATCTTGCTGAAATACGATAAGTTATAATAAACCTTTTGCACAAGGCACAATGGCGTTTAACTACCGTCACAAAAGGCGTTGGCAGAGTGACTCTTGCTGCATGGTATGCCAAATAGGAATGGCATACCTATAGAGAATATTGATAAGTCCACCCCCTAAAATCGGGCTTATCACAACAATAAATAAAATGGAGAAATATAAATGGCTGGTGTTTTGGGAATGATCCTTGCTGGTGGAGAAGGGTCACGCCTTCGTCCTCTTACAGAATCTCGTAGTAAACCCTCGGTTCCTTTTGGCGGCAGTTACCGTCTTATAGACTTCGCTCTAAACAACTTTGTAAATGCCGATTTGATGCGCGTTTACGTTCTAACTCAATTTAAATCCCAATCGCTATTCCACCACCTGAAGAAAGGCTGGAACATCAGTGGTATTACTGACCGCTTTATCGACCCAATTCCAGCACAAATGCGCACTGGTAAGCGTTGGTATGAAGGTACGGCGGATGCTATCTACCAAAACCTACGTTTCATGGAATTAGCCGAGCCAGAACAGGTTTGTATCTTCGGTTCAGACCATATCTACAAAATGGATATCAAACAGATGCTTGATTTCCACAAAGAGAAAGAGGCGTCATTAACCGTATCCGCTTTGCGTATGCCTTTGAGTGAAGCTTCAGAGTTTGGTGTTATTGAGGTCGACGCAGACGGACGTATGATTGGCTTTGAAGAAAAACCAGCGAATCCTAAATCGATTCCAGGAGATCCTGAACACGCGCTTGTATCGATGGGCAACTATGTATTTGAAGCTCAACCACTGTTTTCAGAACTGATCGAAGATGCCGACAACCCTGACTCTTCTCATGACTTTGGTAAAGACATTATTCCAAAGATGTTCCCACGTGGTGATGTGTTTGTTTATGACTTCAGCACCAACCGAATTACTGGTGAGAAAGAGGAAGTTTATTGGCGTGATGTCGGTACTATTGGAGCGTACTGGCAAGCACACATGGATCTACTTGAGAAAGATGCGCCATTCTCGCTTTATAACCGTAAATGGCCTCTGCATACATTCTACCCACCTTTGCCACCTGCGACATTTACAGACTCAGACAATGGCCGCGTGCAGATCATTGATAGCTTAGTTTGTAATGGCAGCTATGTTCGTGGTTCACGTATTGAGAAGTCAGTATTAGGCTTCCGCAGTAACATTGCTTCTGCTTGTGATATTAGTGAGTGTATTCTACTTGGTGATGTTAAGGTCGGTGATGGTTGTGTACTACGCCGTGTAATCATCGATAAAGATGTCGATATTGCACCGGGCACCCAGATTGGTGTAAACCTATCGGAAGATAAAAAGCACTTCCACGTTTCGGAAGATGGCATCGTTGTTATTCCTAAAGGAGCAAGAGTTGGCTACTAAGAATTTATCTATTCTATTTGTAGCATCGGAAGTTGAAGGGTTAATCAAGAGTGGTGGCTTGGCAGACGTTGCCAAGGCACTGCCTGAAGCACTACTCGCACTACAGCAAGATGTTCGTATTACTTTACCTGCTTACCAAAAGTTGGCGGGTATTGATCAAGCCCAAGTGGTGCTTGAAACTCAGTTAGAGCATTGGCCTCATACTGAATATCGCGTTAAACAGCTAGAGATCGTTGGCGTGCCCGTGTTTGCCATCGATTGTCCGAAGTATTTCGACAGGCCAGAGATGTATGCGGAAAACAATCAAGCGTATGCCGATAACGGTGAACGTTTTGCGTTTTTTAGTGCCGCTAGTCTAGATATGTTACCTAAGCTCGGATTCAAAGCAGATATTATCCATGCCAACGACTGGCATACTGGATTTGTCCCATACCTGCTTAAACACCGTTATCATTCACACGACTTTTTCACTCATACCAAGAGTGTATTGTCGGTACATAACGCGGTGTTTAAGGGGGTATTTAGTTACGATGAACTCCAGTCTCTGCCAGAGATGCACACCCGTTATGCACCGGATGCGGCAGTCAGTGCAACGCACATTACTATGCTAAGAGCTGGGGTAGTGAATGCGGATAAGATCAATGCTGTCAGTCCAACTTACGCTGAAGAGCTAAAAACAGAGCTTGGCAGCCATGGCATGGCGGCAGAGTTTCAACTGCGCTCAGACGATTTAGTCGGCATACTTAATGGATGCGACTACAGCGCTTGGAATCCTCAAAGTGATGCTTACTTACCTGTGAACTATAAGGCGACTCGCCAAAGTATGGTTCGAGGTAAAAAAGCCTGTAAGCGAGAGTTACAGCAAAGGGTAGGGCTAGAAACTCAAGAGGTCGCAGTCTACGGCATGGTTTGTCGCCTGACACACCAAAAAGGTGTTCACTATCTTTTGCCTATCTTAAGTGATTTTCTTAAGTATCAGGTTCAGGTGGTGATTGTCGGCACAGGTGATCCTGTTCTAGCATCGCAGCTAAAAGAGATTGCAGCGCTGCATAGCGACAAGTTTGTTTTTGTTGAAGCGTATGACAATGAGTTAGCGCATTTGGTTGAAGCCGGATCGGACTTCTTTATTATGCCGTCTGAGTTTGAGCCTTGTGGTTTGAATCAAATCTACAGCATGGCTTACGGAACGCTACCTATTGTTCGCGGTGTTGGTGGTTTGCGCGACAGTGTCAATGACTATGATGCTGAGCCTGAAAATGCAACGGGATTTGTATTTGATGAACCAAAACCAAGTGCCTTGCTTAATGTGTTGCAGCGTTCTTTACTTCTTCATGCGCAGCAACCTAACGAAGTCAAACGCGTTCAATTGTATGCGATGGAGCAGAATTTTTGTTGGAACAAATCGGCGGATGAATACCTATCCTTGTATCACAGTGCGTTGAGCAAAAATTAATATGAAACTGGGCGTCCTTAGGGCGCCTTTTTTGATGGTTACTTACACTTTTAATAAAAGAATAATTAAGAATTGAGGTAAATTGACGTAAATCCCCCTATGTTTATGGTACTCTCCGTAACCAATTTTATTGCTGAGTAAACCCTTTTCGATATGAGTGATACCTTGCTATTCCACAAAACCTTTACCCATCCTACCAGTGATGAATGGGTAGTCTTTGTGCATGGAGCAGGGGGAAGTTCCTCAATTTGGTTTAAGCAAATCAAAGCGTATAAACAGCACTTTAATCTATTGCTTATCGATCTGCGTGGTCATGGTAAGTCGAATCAATTGATCAAAGAGTTGATGGCAAACCGCTATACGTTCCAAGCGGTGACAATGGACATTCTTAAGGTGCTTGATCACTTAAAGATACGTTCTGCCCACTTTGTTGGTATGTCTCTCGGCACGATTATTGTTCGAAACCTAGCGGAACTTGCAACAGATAGAGTCAAATCGATGGTGCTAGGTGGCGCTGTAACGCGATTTAACGTCCGTTCGCAGATATTGGTTAGGCTAGGTGGCATGTGCAAACATGTCATCCCTTACATGTGGTTATACAGCCTTTTTGCTTATATTGTGATGCCGCAGCGTACTCAGAGGGAATCAAGGCACTTATTTATCCGCGAAGCCAAGAAGCTTTGCCAGAAAGAGTTTAAGCGTTGGTTTATTCTCACTTCGGAAGTTAATCCACTGATGAAGTATTTTAAGGATAGAGAACTGCCTATCCCAACGCTCTATTTGATGGGGGAAAAAGACTATATGTTTATTCAGCCTGTCAAAGAGATGGTTGCAGCACATCGCAAGAGCAAGCTACTTGAGATTGCCGATTGCGGCCATGTATGTAACGTCGAGCGCCCAGAAGAGTTCAATCACCATTCGATTTCATTTATTCAGCAGCAAATTGAAGCACCTAAAATCGGTTAAGGGGCTGCTTCTCCGCATTGCCAACATGCGCCAAATTGAGGTTCGTTCATTTCTCCGCATTGGTTGCAAAGCCAATTACTGCCAACATCCGCATTGTTAAACTGCTCGATAACCGTATTGGCGTGCTTGGCTTGATCTGGGTCGAGTAGCCAGACATAAGGTTCGCTGCTCTCGCCAAAAGGTATTTCACCTTGGAGCCCAAACACGCCTTCACCACGAACTTCACACTCAATCTGTTGAGACTTAAGAAGCTCACAAACAATGTGAGCTTCAGTAGGTGTCGATGCAGAATATATCCTCATTAAGCATTTCCATTTGATGTTGAAGGGGAGCTCTTAATTTTCGCCATGACCCATTTAGCAATCACCGGGAATAAGCCGAGAAGTGCAAAAGAGGCTAAAACGGTTGGAGAGACGATACCCGACAAGCTGTCTATTTGAGCAAGTTGTGTCCCGGCATTCAAGTAAACGGCGGTTCCTGGCAACATACCGAGTTGACTCACCAAATAGAATCGAGCCGTCGCGATAGGTGTTAGACCCATTAGCAAGTTGATGAGGAAGAATGGGAACACTGGAATTAATCTCAGTGAGAACAGATAAAATGCGCCATCTTTTTCTACACCTTGGTTGATGGCATTGAGCTTTTCACCAAATTTGCTTTGTACCCAATCACGCAACAAGTATCGGCTGCTCAAAAATGCGAGTGTTGCACCTATGGTGCTAGCGAAAGAAACCAGCAGTAAGCTCGTCCAGAAACCGAAAAGGGCAGCACCCAAAAGAGTCACGACCGCAGCGCCAGGAATAGAGAAAGCGGTGATGGCAACATAGGCGATAAAATAGCTAGCAGCTGCAATAGTAAAGTTGTCAGCGATAAATGCTGCAAGCTCTGCTTGTTGGGCTTTAGCGTTTTCTAGCGTGAGATACTGGCCAAAATTAACGCCAAGCAAAACAATCAAAGCGACGAAAACAATTCCTAGGATGATCTTTTTATTCATGTTGAGCAGCTCCATTTAATTTCATGGATATCAAATATTAGTGTTACTAGACAAGACAGGGAAAGCAAGCGACAAATTTCAAACGGCAGATAAAAAGCAATAAAAAAGTCAGCACTAAGGCTGACTTCTTCTACATATATTGTATTGGATTAGCTGACTTGCGTTAACAGCTCCTGACGTCGGCTTTGTGGGATTACCGACCAGTGTGTGCCTTTAATTGCGCCTTCTAAAGCCCAGAGAAGTTCGATGTTGACATCGGCAGAGTGTGTGGACTGTATAGCCTTAAAAGCGTGTACGGCACCCACTTCTTCTAGGTTTTCAACCGTGTCTATACCTGCTTTCTTGAGCATACGCTCAGTCGCTAACCTTAAGTTCGGCAGATCCTTCAAACGGTTCGGCTTCGCTTGCGATTGGGTTTGCTTCTCTTGGTTTGCTGCTTTTAAAGCGACAGTCGCAATGTTTAGCGTTTTGCTTGCGTCCGCTGCCCAGTCATCACAAAGTGCAAAATACTTCGTTACGACGGGAAAGCCGCGTTTCTTGTAAATATAGGGTTCTAGCCCTTGAGACTTAAATTGTTTAGCGAGAGCCGCGTCCGCGCGTACGTGAAGCTTATCGTTGACGACAAGTGCGAACATAGTGTCATCAGCAAAAATGCCAAAGCCACCAAACATTGAGCGAGACTTAATATGTCCTAGCTGCTCAAATAAACGCATTGAGTCTTTTAGTATTGGTTTATCCATGCTGTGTTTTCTCGGTGTATATGTATACGCCACCAATGCAGGTCCGAGAGATTAGCAAAATTATGCAGAGACATTGTCAGTAAGGTGTCATACGAGTGCAAGTATAAAGCGGCATGACAGTTTGCATATTCGCCATCGGCAACCCCGCTACCAGACAATAAATTGTTTAAGGCCGGAGGCTTTGCGTCCCATCCTTTCGAAATGGTTTGCCCTGTTCGTGGCATTAATCGAACACTTTAAGAATAAATAAATTCTGCGCAGAGCATCACGTTTTTATAGGATAAATGTGACATTGGTTCAATAAATAGAGGGGAGATATACGCTTAGCCAATAGAACGACGCTTAGCTAAGCGCTTGACTTTAAGTTATTTATTTAGATTACGAACGGTATTACGCTCAACAATCTCTGGGTGCATCTCAAACACGCGTTTTTCGTGCTCTTTGTCTTTAATTCGCTCAAGAAGAATTTCAAAGGCATTCTTACCAACACGACGTTTTGGTTGGTGAACGGTTGTTAACGGCGGAGAGAAGTACTCTGCCAGTTCGATATTATCGTATCCAATAACCGACATATCTTGCGGGATTTGAATGCCTTTCTGCTGTAGACGACTCATTAACCCCAGTGCCATGGTGTCGTTAAAACAGAACACGGCGGTTGGTTTTTTATCCATTGCAACAATTTTATCTGCCGCCAATACCGCTGTATCACATTCGAAGTTACCTTCAAGGATCCAGTCTTCGTTTACAGGCAATTGAGCTTCAGCCATGGCGCGCTTAAAGCCACTAATACGCTCAACACACGCAGCTTTTTCGAAGTGGCCGCTTAAACATGCGATATCAGTATGACCACGTTCGATCAGGTATTTAGTCGCTAGGTAGCCGCCTTCCTCAGAGTTATCGATGATTTTATCTGCTTGAGAACTCTCAGGGCCCCAATCCATCACCACTTTTGGAATATCTTTGTGGCGATCAAGCATTTCGCTCAGCTCTTCGGTCAGGTCTGAACACATCACTAGGATGCCATCTACACGCTTTTCAGCCAACATGCGAATGTAGTCGCGTTGTTTTTCATAGATGCCGCCTGTATTACACAGAATCAAGGTGTAACCTTGGCGGTAACAGTAGCTTTCTACGCCGTCGATAACTTCTGAGAAAAATAGGTTCGTCGATTGTGTCACTAACATACCGATTGTACGCGTAGTGTTGCACTTAAGACTACGAGCAACTGCACTCGGTGCATAATTAAGCTCGGTTACCGCTTCCATCACTTTTTCTTGTGTCGCTTCGGCAACAAAGCGTGTTTTGTTAATCACGTGAGACACAGTGGTTGTTGAAACACCAGCAAGGCGAGCAACGTCTTTAATAGTGGCCATAAATTTTGTCCTGTCGATGACTGCCACGAGAATATATTCAGTTTAGAATAAGTTGGCAGAAAGTATCAGAAACACAAAAACCGCTCTTATTTAGCGGTTTGTATTTGAATAGTTCATTTTTATCGTTTGCGGTCACGATTTTAGACCGCAATCCGACTTAGGGCAAACACATTTCTTCGAACTGACCTGTGTCAGTTCACATTGTTAGACTCTATTCACCGATTAAGTATGTGCAATCTAACTCTAAGAATGCCACGGTGAGGGAAGCGATCGCCGAGTAAAAACCGAACTCATCGAGTGTTTGACACTTAGCTGAAAATTTAGGTGTCCAGCTTAGAAGATGCTGGCGAATGAAGCCTTCTTGCTCGATCAGTGCTTCTTCAATATGACGCTCTTGCTCAAGTTCATTAGAGCGAATGATGAGATTACCGAGAAAATCGAGTTCAATGGCAATGTGGTCAGCCGGCTCATTTAAGTCTTCATCAACAGCAACGCCATGCTCTTGCATTAACGCTTCCATCTCTTTCGCTGGTTTGTCGTTAAGCAGGCCCGTCTCTCCAATGTACATTGAAGCGTAAGGTAGTGCAGAGTCGCGATCAGACTTCAAAAACAGATCACAAAAGTCAGCAGCAAGCTCTAGTTGTGCATCTTCGCGATCGATCAAGCGATTGAGTGCATCAATGACACGATCAATCGACGGCTTTAGATCGGCATTCTCGCCAAGGCCAGTAAGGAAAGAGCGGATTTGAGCTGAATGGTACTGCTCAAGGTTCTCTTCAGTTAACTCTTTGGCGTAAAGGCTTGAAAGCCACCAATAGATTTCCGCACGTTTCTCGTTGAATGCTTTGATTTCTTGCATTAGGTATCACTCCCAAAATAACTACCTATTAGTGTAACTAATAAAAATGAATAGCGGTAATGGCTTACGTGACAATAAAAGACGAATTATGAGCATTTATTAACAAAGGCGGCGGTTTTGTCTTGAATCAATAAAAAATCATCTTTCTCGTTTTTAAAGTGATAAATACTAGAAATGTTACTATTTATGAATAGAATAAATGATAGAACTATTCCCAATGCAAATTAAGTGGTGCAGATGAGTTATCACGTACTAGTAGTAGAAGACGACGTAGTGACTCGCAGCAAGCTCGTTGGCTACTTTCAGAATGAAGGTTACCAAGTCAGCGAAGCAGAAAGCGGCGAGCAGATGCGAGACATGCTACAAAGCAACGCGATTGATTTGGTGATGTTGGATATTAATCTACCCGGTGAAGATGGATTAATGCTAACTCGCGAACTTCGCAGTCAATCAGACATTGGAATTATCCTGGTAACAGGACGCACGGACAGCATCGACAAAATCGTTGGCCTCGAAATGGGTGCCGATGACTATGTTACTAAACCTTTTGAATTACGCGAGCTATTGGTTCGAGTTAAAAATTTACTGTGGCGAATTTCCGCTGCACGTAACTCGTCAGGCTCTGACAGTGCAGCAAAGCAAGATGATAATGTTGTTCGCTTTGGTGAGTGGACGTTTGACGTTCAGCGCCGTGCACTGAGTCGTAACGGTGAGCCGGTTAAGCTGACTAAAGCAGAATATGAGCTGTTAGTGGCTTTATCCTCTTATCCGAATCAGGTTCTTAGCCGTGAACGTATCTTAAACATGATCAGCCACCGTGTTGATGCGCCAAACGATCGCACAATAGATGTCTTGATTCGTCGCATGCGAGCAAAAATGGAATTCGATCCAAAGAATCCACAAATCTTTGTCACCGTTCATGGCGAAGGCTATATGTTTGCCGGTGACTAAGATCAACAGATCCTAACACCAAGCTAACAGACATAAAAATACCGAGGCTTACCTCGGTATTTTTCTATCTAGGATTTATTCTGGTTGGTATTTTGTTCAACTTGGTATCAAACTTTGCTTTCAGAAGCTTGCAGCGCTTGCTCTTCATAATCTGACGCCCAATTTCTAAGCGTTTGCCAAATTTGTCCCAAGGTTTCGTGCCAATAACGCTCGGTTTGCTCTAAATACTTCCCTTTCGGCGTGTATTTCTCCCATGCTTGAGAGATGTTGTTATGCACCAAATAATTGGTAGGTGCAGGATACGGCTTTAACCCTGCAGAGTAGAATTCATTGAGAGCACGCTCCATATGACTTGCTGAAGTCACCACAACCAGCTTTTTGGTATTAACGAATGCTGCCGCTTGTCTCGCTTCTTCCCAAGTATCTTTGGCGGTTTCTAACAGAATAATGTCAGATTTCGAGACGCCAAGGGCGAGAGCCACTTTCGCCATCATACGTGCATTGCTCACTTCAGAGCCGCCCGCATAGCCAGACAAAATCAGTTTAGAGCCAGGGTAAATACGCATGATGCGAATACCTTCGGCAAGGCGCATCAAACCAGTTCGGCTTAATTCAGAAGTGGGTGGGATCTTATCGTCTACGACATGACCACTGCCGAGCACCATAACGTAGTCGATCGATTGGTCGACCGGAAAAAAGGCAGAGTATTGGCGTTCAAGCGGCATCAACAAACGAGAAGAAACGGGTTGAAAAGCGATGAGGAAGATACCGATGAAAGAGAATAGAACAACAAAGCAGCCTGTCTTCTGTTTACGGGTAAACATGATCAACATTAAGCCGAATAGACCGATGATTAGCATCGCGGGAAGCGGCATAAGTAGAGAAGACATAACTTTTTTCAGCTCAAACATACTAAATAGTCCGAAAAAACATCAATTGATTATAATTTAAGAGAAAGCCTCTTTATTCCTGCTTTTCTTATGACAGAATAGCAGCACGATTAGACATGATAACCTAAGCTGCTGTGACTGAAGACCGCAATTTCGACGATATTGCCCACAAATTTGCAAAAAATATTTACGGTTCTGACAAAGGAGAGATTCGCCAAGTCATTGTTTGGGAAGATCTTCAACAGATACTTAATACTGTTGATGGGGCAAATCAGCAACTCAATGTGCTAGATGCGGGTGGCGGTTTGGCACAAATGTCGCAAAAACTAGCTAAGCTCGGACATCATGTCGCGTTATGTGATCTATCTTCTGAAATGTTGCTATTGGCAGAGCAGGATATTGCAAAAAATGGCCTGCTTGAGCAGTATCGCTTCATTCATTCGCCAGTCCAATCGCTTGACCAGCACCTAGAATCCCAAGTGGATGTGGTCCTGTTTCATGCGGTGATGGAGTGGTTAGCAGATCCTAAACCTGCGCTAGAGAAAGTACTAGAACAAGTAAAGCCGGGTGGTATGGCTTCGATTATGTTCTATAACCACCATGGTTTGGTCTACAAGAATGTCGTGTGCGGCAACATTCCTCATGTATTAGACGGAATGCCGCATCGCAAAAGATTTAAATTACAGCCACAAAAAGGCTTAAAACCTGACGAGGTCTACCAGTGGATTGAAGACGCTGGTTTTTCAATTTGTGGCAAATCTGGTATCCGCTGCTTTAGTGACTACATAGGAAATATGGAGTACATGGGCGATTACCAGTATGAAGATGTGTTGGCACTAGAAAGACAACTGTGCAGAGAAGAGCCATACCTCTCGTTAGGCCGATACATACATGTATGGGCACAAAAGAAAGATAAGCAGGACTAACAATGAGTGAGATGACTCTAAATGCTGAGCAGCCGATCGATGAATTGGTCGGTTGGGTAAAGCAGCATGATTTCTCATTGAACCTGACAACAGAGCGACTGGCATTTCTAATCGCTATCGCTGTGCTCAGTAATGAAAGGTTCGATGAAGAATTGGGTGAAGGTGAATTGCATGATGCGTTTACCATTGTTACCCGATTATTTGAAGAAACGGGTGACGCGTCGGCGTTTCGCGCTAACAACGCGATTAACGAAATGGTCAAACAACGACTGATTAGCCGTTTTACCAGTGAAGTGACCGATGGAGCCAGTATCTATCGCCTGTCACCACTTGCGATAGGGATTACCGATTACTACGTCCGACATCGCGAGTTCTCCAAACTTAAGCTCTCGATCCAGCTTTCAATGGTTGCAGACGAAATGTCGAAGGCGATTGAGTCTGCGCGTCAGGGCGGAACGCCAGGTCATTGGCGTAAGAACGTCTATGGTGTGCTTAAGTACTCAGTGGGAGAGATCTTCGATCAGATCGATCTGAACCAGCGTGTGATGGATGAGCAGCAGCAGTCGGTTAAGATTCAGATTGCCGAACTGTTAAACAAAGACTGGCGCGACGCCATCAACAACTGTGAAGCGTTGCTTTCTGAGACATCTAATACCCTCAAAGAGCTGCAAGATACGCTTCAAGCCGCAGGCGACGAGCTACAGACGCAAATTCTTGATATTCAAGAACTGGTTTATGGTGATGATGAGCTTGAGTTCATCGCAGAAACCCTGTTTGGTCTGCAAATGAAGCTTGATCGCATCACCAGTTGGGGTCAGCAAGCGATCGATCTTTGGATCGGTTATGACCGCCACGTTCACAAATTTATTCGAACCGCGATTGATATGGACAAGAACCGAGCATTCAGTTCGCGTCTACGTCAATCCGTCAAAGAGTATTTCGATATGCCTTGGTACCTGACTTACGCAGATGCCGAGCGCTTAACCGATCTTCGTGATGAGGCCTTGGTACTGAGAGATGATGAAGTTACCGGCCAAGTACCACTAGAAGTGGAATACGAAGAGTTCCAACAGGTCAATGATGAATTGTCAGATCGTATTGCAGGCATGCTTAAAGTTCATAAAGAGCAAGGGGCGCCTATCGATCTGGGCTTAGTGCTACGTGATTACCTAGCACAGCATCCGCAAACTCATCATTTTGATTTAGCACGAATTGTTATCGACCAAGCGGTACGTTTAGGCTACTCAGAGTCTGACTACCAAGCCATTCAACCAGATTGGCAAGCGATCAACGAATTTGGTGCAAAGGTACAAGCAAATGTCATCGACCGATATTAATGAATACATGTCAGATAATCTGGCAAAAGCAATTTCAAACCCTCTGTTCCCAGCACTAGACAGTATGCTGCGAGCAGGGCGTCATATCTCAAGCGAAGATCTTGATAACCATGCATTGTTGTCAGACTTCGAAGTTGAGTTGTCCTCTTTCTATCAACGCTACAACACGGAACTTGTAAAAGCGCCAGAAGGCTTTTTCTATCTGCGACCGCGTTCTACGTCTCTGATTGGTCGTAGTGTGCTTTCAGAGCTTGATATGCTGGTAGGTAAGGTATTGTGTTTCCTTTACCTAAGCCCAGAACGTTTGGCACATGAAGGTATCTTTACTAACCAAGAGCTGTATGAAGAGCTATTGGCCCTTGCCGATGAAGAAAAGCTAATGAAGCTAGTGACCAATCGTGCAACTGGCTCTGATTTAGACAAAGAGAAGCTTTTTGAAAAAGTCCGTACCTCGCTGCGCCGTTTGCGCCGCCTAGGTATGATCATCAATATTGGTGAAACCGGCAAATTTAGCATCAGTGAGTCGGTTTTCCGCTTTGGTGCTGATGTACGAGTTGGTGACGATATGCGTGAAGCGCAGCTGCGCCTAATCCGTGATGGTGAAGCGGTTGTGCATACTAAAGAGCCAAGCCAAGGTAGCTTACTAGAACAAACTGACAGCGACGATAGCGCTGAACAAGAAATGATGGAAGAGGGTGAAGCATGATTGAAAGAGGTAAATATCAATCGCTAACCATGGTCAACTGGAACGGCTTTTTTGCGCGTACTTTTGATATCGATGGGCTAGTCACCACACTTTCTGGTGGTAACGGTGCAGGTAAGTCGACGACTATGGCTGCGTTTATTACTGCTTTGATTCCCGATCAAACCTTGCTTCACTTCCGTAATACAACGGAAGCGGGTAGTAGCCAATCTTCTCGCGATAAAGGTCTGTACGGTAAATTACAAGCCGGTGCTTGTTACGCTGCACTCGATGTCGTGAATTCACGTAATCAACGTTTGCTGTTTGCCGTTAAGCTGCAACAGGTCGCGGGTCGAGACAAGAAAGTCGACATCAAGCCGTTTGTGATTCAAGGCTTACCAAGCCATATCAAACCGACAGATGTGTTGATCGAAAGCGTTTCAGATACTCAAGCTCGTGTTCGCCAGATCAACGAGGTCAAAGAGTCGATCGGCCAAATTGAAGGCGTACAATTCAAAGCCTTCTCTTCGATTGTCGATTACCACTCTCAAATGTTTGAGTTCGGCGTTATTCCGAAAAAACTACGCAACTCTAGCGACCGCTCTAAGTTCTATCGTCTGATCGAGGCATCGCTGTACGGTGGTATCTCAAGTGCGATTACTCGTTCACTTCGCGACTACCTCTTGCCACAAAATGGCGGTGTTAAAAAAGCGTTCCAAGATATGGAATCAGCGCTGCGTGAAAACCGCATGACACTTGAGGCGATTAAAACCACTCAGGCTGATCGCGACTTGTTTAAACATCTGATCACCGAGTCGACTAACTATGTGGCGGCGGATTACATGCGCCATGCTAATGATCGTCGCAACAAACTTGAGCAGACCTTGTCACTGCGCTCTGAGCTGTTTAGCTCGCGTGAAACTTTGCTAGAACAAAACAACCTGCTCAACCGCGTCCAAGAAGAGCTAGAGCTACTGGTTGAGTCTGAGTCGTCACTAGAGCAAGACTATCAAGCCGCTTCAGACCACTTGCAGCTAGTGCAAAACGCATTGCGTCAGCAAGAGAAAATCGAACGCTACCAAGAAGATCTTGAAGAGCTTCAAGGACGCCTTGAAGAGCAGATGATGGTAGTAGAAGAAGCACAAGAACGTGTGCTTATGGTTGAAGAACAAGCGACGGTTTCTGAGGAAGAAGTCGATAGCTTGAAGACTCAGCTTGCCGATTACCAACAGGCATTGGATGTGCAGCAGACTCGTGCGCTGCAATACCAACAAGCGGTACAGGCATTAGAAAAAGCCAAGCAGCTTTTGCAAAACGAAGATCTAACACCAGAATCAGCTCAGGCTTTGGTTGCACAGCTAAAAGATAACGAAGCGCAAAGCACCAATGAACTGCTGGCCACTAAGCACAAGCTTGATATGTCATCTGCTGCGGCAGAGCAGTTTGAAACAGCATTAAAACTGGTTAAGAGCATTGTTGGCAATGTGGAACGTAACCAAGCGTCTCAGTCAGCGAAAGCGGCCATCGCTCAAGGTCGAGAAGCCCAGCAGCTAGTTCAAAATGAACAGCAGTGGCGCGCGCAGCATCGCGATGTTGAACGTCGTTTACATAAGCAGCGTCAGACTCAAGAACTGGTTGGCGAATATCAAAAGCAGCACCATGTTGATTTGATTGATGAACTGACCTTTGAGCAAGAGCGTGAACGCCATGCGATGCAAATTGAATCACTAGAGATGTCTCAAGAAGAGGTTCGTGAGCAGCGCAGTGAACAGCGCCGCCTAGAGCAAGACGCTTCTGCAGAAATCAAAAAGCTAGAGGCTATCGCGCCAACTTGGATTGCGGCGCACGATGCACTTGAGTCTCTGCGCGAGCAAAGTGGTGCTGACCTCTACGATAGCCAGTCTGTTATGAGTCATATGCAGGTTGTGCTAGAAGAAGAGAAGAAGCAGTCTGTTGCTAAAGATAAGTTGTCAGAGCGCCGCACTCAGCTTGAAGGTGAAATTGAGCGTTTAGCTTCTCCTGGTGGCTCTAATGACCCACGTTTGAAAGGGCTAGCCGATACGCTTGGTGGCGTGTTACTGTCTGAAATTTATGACGATATCACCATTGGTGACGCGCCATATTTCAGTGCTATGTACGGCCCTGCACGTCATGCGATCGTTGTATCCGATCTATCTGGCATTGAAGAGAAGCTGGTGGAATTGGATGACTGTCCTGAAGACCTTTACATCATTGAAGGTGATGTCGATGCGTTTGATGACAGTTCGTTCGATGCAGAAGAGCTTGAAGGCGCAGTATGTGTGCGTATGAACGACCGCCAAATGCGTTACTCACGTTTACCAGAGATTCCTTTGTTTGGTCGTGCTGCGCGTGAACAGCGTTTAGAGCTACTACGTAACGAACGTGAAGAAGTGGTTGAAGAGCACGCTAAAGCGGCGTTCGACTCGCAAAAACTTCAGCGTATGTACCAAGCGTTCAACAGCTTTGTTGCGAAACATATTCAGGTGGCATTTGAAGCTGACCCTGAACAAGCTCTGGCGACCATTCGTGACAAGCGCAATCAGCTTGTACGCGTTCTGGCTGATCTTGACGCTAAAGAGCAACAGCAGCGCAGCCAACTACTTGGCAGCAAACAAGCCTTAGCGTCGCTGGATAAAATTGCACCGAACATGGCGTTGATTGAAGATGATGCACTATCGGCTCAATTTGAAGAGTTGGAACAGAATCTTGCTAAGTTAACCGAAGCCAAGTCATTCGTTACCAATCATGGCAAAGCCATTGCTGAGCTAGAGAAGATCGTTTCAGCACTGGATGCTGACCCAGAACAATTTGATGCGCTAGAAGCTGAATATCAAGCGGCTGACCAAAAACTTCAGCAGCTGAAGAAACAAATCTTTGCCCTGTCTGATCTTGTCGAGCGTCGCCACTATTTTGCTTACTCTGACTCGGTTGATTTGCTCAACCAAAGCAGTGAGCTAAGCGATCAGCTAAAAGCGAAGTTAGTTGAAGCAGAACGCGCGCGTACTCGTTCTCGTGATGAGCTTAAGCAAGCACAAGGTCAAATGAACCAATACAACCAAGTATTGGCATCACTGAAAAGCTCACATCAAGCCAAGCTAGAAACGGTTCAGGAGTTCAAACAAGAGCTTCAAGAATACGGTGTGACGGCTGATGAAGGTGCGGCAGAACGTGCTATGCGTCGCCGTGATGAGCTTCAGGAGCGCTTACATACGTCTCGTTCACGTAAGAGTGAATATGAGCGTACGATTACGTCTACAGAACTTGAGATGAAGTCGCTAGCTAAGCGTTTGAAGAAGGTTCAGAAAGAGTACGTTGAACTGCGTACTTTCGTTGTAGCTGCGAAAGCGGGTTGGTGCTCGGTGCTGCGTTTGGCGCGTGAGAACGATGTTGAACGTCGCCTGCATAAGCGCGAACTGGCTTACATGTCTGATAACGAATTACGCTCGATGTCAGATAAGTCACTCGGTGCGCTTCGCCTGGCTGTGGCCGATAACGAAGACCTACGTGATGCGCTTCGCCTCTCTGAAGATAATGCGCGACCAGAGCGCAAAGTTCTGTTCTATATTGCCGTTTACCAACATCTACGTGAGCGTATCCGTCAAGATATTATCCGTACCGATGACCCGGTTGAAGCGATTGAAGAGATGGAAGTTGAGCTGGCTCGACTCACGGAAGAGCTGACTCAGCGTGAAAACCGATTAGCAATCAGCTCAGAGTCTGTGGCGAGCATTATTAAGAAGACGATTCAGCGAGAGCAAAACCGCATTCGTATGCTCAACCAAGGTCTGTCAAACATCTCGTTTGGTCAGGTGAAAGGTGTACGTCTAAACGTGAAGATTCGTGAGAGTCACGAAGTGCTTCTCAATGGCTTGTCAGCGCAACAAGAGCAGCATAAAGACTTGTTCGAATCGCCTCGCTACACCTTCTCGGAAGCTATGGCTAAGTTGTTCCAGCGCGTTAACCCACATATTGATATGGGACAGCGCTCTCCACAGGTGTTGGGTGAAGAACTTCTCGATTACCGTAACTACCTAGAGCTGAGCGTTGAAGTTAACCGTGGTTCAGATGGTTGGCTACAAGCAGAATCCGGTGCGCTATCTACGGGTGAAGCGATCGGTACAGGTCAATCGATTCTTCTTATGGTGGTACAGAGCTGGGAAGAAGAGTCGCGTCGTCTGCGTAGTAAAGACATTGTTCCTTGTCGTCTGTTGTTCCTTGATGAGGCCGCTCGTCTGGATGCTAAGTCGATATCGACCTTGTTTGAACTGTGTGACCGCCTAGACATGCAGCTTCTGATTGCCGCACCAGAGAATATCAGCCCTGAAAAAGGCACCACCTACAAGCTAGTACGTAAAGTGTTTAAAGATCACGAGCATGTACACGTGGTAGGCTTGAGAGGCTTTGGTCAGGAGAAAAAGGCCGCTAGCGAAGTTCAACAACTCGTTGAAGAGCTATAAACACAAGCCAAATGGTAAATGCCCGCTAACTTAGCGGGCATTTTTATTTAGTGGTAATCGCTTGGTTTCGAAACTGTTTTGGCGAGTAACCACTCCATCTGCGAAACGCATGGCGGAAATTGGCACTGTCAGAAAAACCTATCCGCTCGGAAATTTCTTCAATGTTTAAGCCTGTTGAAACAAGGTAGTGTTTAGCCAGATGAAAACGAACGTGGTCGAGGAGTTGTTGGTAGCTTGTTTGTTCAGCTTTTAGGTGTCGCCTTAGTGTTCGAGATGACATACCGAGCTGGGTTGAAAGCGTTTCGATGGAGGGGTAGTTGCCCGGACTTTCGACAAACATCTGAGTAATCTTCTCTTTTAAGCTTGGTGTGCTGCTGACTTTCGCTAACATCTCATCGCAAGACTTCAAACACATCTGTAGTGTCATGGCATTCGCTGATGGTAGCGGGTCGTGCAAGCTACTCGCGTCAAACTCCCATTCTAGCTCTTGGCAATCGAATTCGATTTGGCAGCGAAACAGTTCGTTGTAGGCGTCGCCATATTCTGGTTTAGGGTATGGGAATTTAAGCACATAAGAAGGAAAGGGCTGCTGCATGACTTCTTCACACAGGTTTTGAATTGCGGCAAACCAATACTCACAGCAAAAAGGCAGCAGTGAATCGAGGTCGATCAGTTGCTCGGCGCGAAAGTAACCGCGATCTTGTTCAATCCACATTTTCTTTCTCAGCACGGGGCCGGCAAGGCGTAGATATTTGAAACCAAGCAATAAAGCGTCGAGTAAAGTGCTGCTGCTAAAGGCGGCATAACCCAGAACACCAAAGTCACTGAAACGCGCCTGTTGACCGACTTTTAAGCCCAGATCGGGCTCGTTGGATAGGCTCACTGCATTACTGAAAATGATCAACTTTTGGGCGAGGGTGATATGTGTTTCAGGGCAATAAAGCTCGGCAAGCGATATACCACTTCCTTCAAGCAGTTCCTCGACCGGGATCTGGTTTTCTAGATATCTTGTCAGTAGTTGCACGTCAAGAATACCAAATGCCTGCATGTCGGGTTCATAAACCGCGCTATACTCCATTTCCCTTCCTTAATGTGATGCGAGTTTCATGCTTATTTATAGCGCAATGATTTGACTAGGTCTGTTATTCGTGTCCGAATTTCACCGATTTATGTCTTTCTCACACCTGTGCATGATGTTAATGAAATGTTGTAATGAGCCATTGAGATAAGCGAGGTACCTCAGATGAACATGATGACAACCAATTTAGCCGAGCAAGAGACACAGCACTGCGATAGTCCGGAAGGTGAACTGACAGCTTGGTTTAATGAACTTCAACTGGGATACAAAAAAGAACCGCTACCAAGTTTAGCGGTAAGAAAACAGCGTTTAAAAGCCCTTAAGAAACAGCTTTCACGCTACCAAGATGTGTTAGCGGACGCGATGAGTGAAGACTTTGGCGGACGCAGTCATACCGAATCGATTATGGCGGATGTTCTCGCGCCGATACTGGATATTAATCATGTATTAAGTCATATCGGCAAGTGGATGAAGCCTAGCAGGCGTCCAACGGAATGGTTATTCAAAGGTAATAAGCTAGAGGTGAGATACCAGCCAAAAGGTGTGGTGGGGATTATCTGCCCTTGGAATTTCCCAATTTATCTCTCTGTTGGCCCATTGATTACCGCGCTCGCGGCAGGCAACCGTTGCATGATTAAAATGCCGCCGAACTGTCCTGCAACCACTAAAGTGCTTACTCAGCTTCTTAGTGAGATCTATTCAACCAACATCGTCCGTATTGTCGAGGGTAATCACCCTCAAGCGATGGAAATTTCGAACCTTCCGTTCAATCATCTCATTTTTACTGGTTCACCTAAGAGCGGCAAAGTCATCATGGCGAACGCGGCAGCGAACCTAACTCCGGTTACTTTGGAGCTAGGTGGCAAGTCTCCTGTTGTTGTTTTTGATGATTACGATATCGAGCAGGCAGCACAGCGTATCGCTCATGGTAAAGGGTTCAACTCTGGGCAGATCTGTATTGCACCTGACTATGCCTTTGTGCCCGAAGAGAAAGTTGACCAGCTTGTCGCTGCGGTGTCCCATGCGCACAAAGAAATGTACACCACTATTGAAGGAAATCATGACTATACCTCGCTGGTTGATGATGCTCAGACGCAACGCTTCCATGAGTTGCTAGATGACGCCCGTGAAAAGGGGGCGGTTATTACTCAGTGCTTAGAGGATGGGGAAGGGCGTAAAACACCTTTGTATATTGCTACCCAATTAACCCCAGAGATGCGCATCTGCCAAGAAGAGATTTTTGGCCCACTTCTTCCTGTGCATGGCTACCAGAACATAGAACAAGTCATTGATTATATTACGCAGCGTCCAAGACCTCTGGCTTGCTATTTGTTTAGTCATGACCAGCAACAGCGTGAAATCTTGCTTACTCGAACCCATAGCGGTGGCGTGACGATCAATGATTGGGGATGGCATGTACTGAATCACTCGGTACCATTTGGCGGAGTGGGCAACTCTGGCATGGGTAACTATCACGGTGAAGAAGGGTTCAGAGAGCTTAGCCATGCGCGCAGTGTATTTCAGATGCGTAAGTGGTTTCCAATTGAGTTGTTTGCGCCCCCATACGGCAATCCCATTCAAAAATTGGCGGTTCGATTTTTCGTTGGTAAACCGGACCCTACATTAAAAAATCAAACTAAGTAACATCGATAAGTTGGCTAACTAGCTAGAGGAGAACATGGATGCATAACCTTGCTGTCAACCTAGAGCGCAGTGCTGCGCTGTTTCCAAATAAACGTGCTTTACAAATGGGCGCACAGTCGCTGAGCTACCAAGAGTTTGATCAGCTCTCCAGTAAAGTCGCTTTCCAATTGAAACAGCTTGGGCTTGAAACTGGAGATAAAGTGGCGCTTTCGTGTCCTAACATTATCTACTTCCCAATCGCATACTATGGAATTTTAAAAGCGGGTTGTGTGGTTGTTCCTCTCAATGTGCTGTTCAAATCACGAGAAGTGGCATATCACCTACAAGATTCTGATGCCAAAGCTTACTTGTGTTTTGAAGGCACCCCAGAACTTCCCATTGGTGAATATGGTCGAGCCGGTTTTGAACAGGTGGAGTCTTGTTTGCATTTTGTGCCAATGGCAGCGACCAACCAAAGCAGCGGAGACAACTTTAATCACTGGCTGCAAAGCGAAGCCACTGAGTTCGAGTCAGTTTGCCGTGATGGAGATGATACGGCTGTCATTTTGTATACCTCAGGAACAACAGGACAGCCAAAGGGCGCTGAACTGTCTCATACCAATATGATGACTAATGCCATGTCATCGCAATACCTGCTTCGATTAGAGCATGGTGACACCACTATGTTAACCCTGCCACTGTTCCATAGTTTCGGGCAAACCGTGATGATGAATGCGGCGGTATTGACGGGTGCGGATATGGTGCTGATCCCAAGATTTGAACCAAAATCAGTGCTAGAGGAAATCGTCGAGCATGGTGTCACTATCTTTGCTGGGGTACCAACCATGTATATCGCCCTACTCAAAGCAGGAGAGCAGTTACCAGAGCATTGTGAACAAGTTAAAAACAGCTTGCGACTCAGTGCCTCAGGTGGGGCCTCTTTACCGGTAGAAGTGTTGCGCCAGTTTGAATCACGATTTGAGGTGCCAATTTTGGAAGGGTATGGGCTGTCTGAAACAGCGCCTGTGGCTACCTTTAACCATTTAGATAGTGAACGCTTACCCGGTAGTGTCGGCCAGCCTCTTTGTGGGCATATGGTTAAGATAGTCGATAGCCTAGGTCAGAAACTCGCGACAGGAGAACTGGGTGAGATTTGCATTAAGAGCCCAAGCGTGATGAAAGGCTACTACCAAAGACCTCAAGCGACCGAAGAAGCGCTAAAAGACGGCTGGTTCTTCTCTGGTGATATTGGCCGACTTGATGAGCACGGTAATCTGTTCATTGTCGATCGAGTCAAAGATATGATCATTCGTGGTGGTTACAATGTCTACCCACGTGAAATTGAAGAAGTGCTCATGTGTCACCCTGAGGTTGAAATGGTCGCCGTTGTTGGTGAGCAGGATGATGTTTTAGGTGAGGAGATTCATGCTCACGTCGTTTTACGCGACAGTTCCGATGTTCGTGGAGAACAACTGGTCGCTTGGGCAAAAGAGCAGTTAGCAGATTACAAGTATCCGCGCCGAGTCTTTGTCCGAGCTTCGTTACCAATGACGGCAACAGGAAAGATTCTTAAACGCGAACTTCACCCACTTAGTGTCGAGGAACTGGTGGATGGACAGTTATGATTTCATTATTGTTGGTGGCGGCTCCGCGGGTTGCGTACTAGCAGCTCGTCTGTCCGAAGACCCCAATACCAGTGTTTGCCTGTTGGAAGCTGGTGGTAAAGACACCAGCCCCTTTATCCATACTCCGGTTGGTATGGTTGCCATGATGCCGACAAAATACAATAACTGGGGATTCGAAACAGTAGCGCAGCCGGGGCTCAATGGACGCAAAGGTTATCAGCCACGGGGAAAAACATTGGGTGGTTCTAGCTCAATTAACGCCATGATGTATGCCCGTGGACACCGCTATGACTATGATTTGTGGGCAAGCTTAGGCAACGAAGGCTGGAGCTATGATGAGTGTTTACCTTACTTCAAAAAAGCCGAACATAACGAAGTCCATAATGATGAGTTTCATGGTCAAGGTGGACCGCTGAATGTTGCTGATCTGCGTTGTCCAAGTGAGATGCTAGAGAAGTATCTACAGGCTTGTGAGTCGGTCGGTGTGCCGCGTAACAAAGACATCAACGGCTCAGATCAGCTTGGCGCGATGGCCACCCAAGTGACTCAACTCAATGGTGAGCGTTGTAGTGCCGCCAAAGCCTACCTTACTCCCAATCTATCTCGCCCCAATCTGACGGTAGTGACTAAAGCCACGACACATAAAGTCTTGTTTCGCGATAAGCGTGCGATTGGGGTGGAGTATGGCTTAGCGGGAAAACGATTCCAGATTAGGTGCCGCAAAGAAGTGATCCTTTCGGCTGGCGCATTTGGTTCGCCACAACTCCTATTGCTTTCCGGTGTGGGTCCGAAGCAAGAGTTGGACAAACACGGTATTTATCAGGTTCATGAGCTATCTGGTGTCGGTGAGAACTTGCAGGATCATATTGACCTGATTCATTCCTACAAATGCAGTGCAAAGAAGTCGACGTTTGGTATATCACTTCAAATGGCCGCGGAGATGAGCAAGGCGCTTCCTGAATGGCGGCGTCATCGGAGCGGAAAACTAACCAGCAATTATGCTGAGGGAATAGGGTTCTTTTGTTCTGATGATGATGTGAAAATTCCGGATGTTGAATTTGTTTTCGTTGTCGCTGTGGTTGACGACCATGCTAGGAAAATCCACTTAAGTCATGGATTCAGTAGCCATATCACCTTGCTGCGGCCTAAGAGCAAAGGCACGGTGAAACTAAGAAGCGCAGACCCGTACGACTCTCCGCGAATTGATCCCGCGTTTTTTAGTCACCCTGATGATATGCCTGTCATGATTAAGGCGTGGAAAAAACAGCATCAAATGTTAGAAAGCGAGGCGTTTGATGATGTTCGAGGAGACAACTTCTATCCTGTCGATGCAATTGATGATAAGGCGATAGAGCAAGATATTCGTAATCGCGCTGACACTCAATATCATCCCGTCGGGACCTGTAAAATGGGGACAGAGCAAGACCCACTCGCTGTGGTAGACAATCAACTTTGTGTGTACGGATTAGAGGGCTTAAGAGTGGTTGATGCCTCAGTTATGCCCACTTTAATCGGTGGAAACACCAATGCACCGACGATAATGATTGCCGAAAAAGTGGCGGATAAAATTAAGTTAAAATACGGCTTGTGCAAGGAGCATACTGGCGAGTGTTTGGCTTAATCGTTGAACTAAGGCGATTAAAAAACCCGCTTGTCGCGGGTTTTTGTTATTAGAGGTTTAGCTAGTCACTTCTTTGGCGAAGATACCAAATTGCCTCGCCGCATAAGCGACACGTTCAGCAGGTTTTGGATATTCGATACCCAGACCTAAGTTTTCAATGTGATGAAGCCTTGGCAACAAACCAGCGCCATTAGCAATTTGAATTGCCAGACCCGGACGAGCATTGAGTTCAAGTACCATTGGCCCTTCTTCTTTATCGAGCACCATATCGGTACCCATATAACCAAGACCTGTCATTTCCCAAGCGCTAGAGGCCAAAGTTAATAAGCGTTCCCAGTGTGGGACTTGAAGTGTAGCAAGCTCTTTGCCAGTGTCTGGATGGTGGGTGATCGGTTGGTCAAACTGAACCGCTCTAACCGCGCGTCCTGTTGCGATATCAATACCGACACCCACTGCGCCTTGGTGCAAGTTAGCCTTGCCGTCTGAAGCGGCAGTAGAACAACGCATCATCGCCATCACAGGGTAGCCTTTGAAAACAATGATACGCACGTCTGGTACACCTTCATAACTAAAGCCGTCAAAACAGTCGTCAAACTTGATTAAGTTTTCAACCACGGCTACGTCATTTTTACCACCAAGCGAAAAAAGCCCGGCCAGTGCGTTACTGATATGGCGTTCGACATCTTCTTGATTAATCGTCGCGCCAGAAGGTTTGGTATAAACGCCATCTTTGTGTGATGTGATTACCAGAATACCTTTACCACCACTCCCTTGAGCAGGCTTGATAACAAAACCCGGCCAATCTTTAACCATCTTATGAATGGTTTTTACTTCAACTTGGCTACTGATCACGCCTATCAATTCTGGTGTGGTCGCGCCATGTTGTTGGGCAATGATCTTAGTTTTGAGCTTATCATCAACCAGTGGGTACTTTGAGCGGTCATTATACCGCCCAATGTAACTGTGGTTGCGCTGGTTCATCCCCATAATCCCTTTATGGTGAAGCTTACCAGGGGTTGTAAATTGCGAGGTAAAACGTGAAAACATGTTTAGTCCTCCGCAAGTGGTTTAAAGCGACGAAGCTCAGTTAGGCGATAACCTGTGTAAGTACCTAATAGTAGAATGCCACCTAAGACAATCAACTGTAGGCCAATAAAGTTAAACGTAAGGTGCTGAATGAATGGGTTTGTCATTGCGAGATAAACCAATACAGCGGTAAGCAGTGATCCGCCACCTTGAAGCACCACTTCTTTCGCCCCTTCTTCTTCCCAAAGAATCGACATACGCTCAATCGTCCAAGAAAGAATGATCATAGGGAAGAAGGTAATCGATAGACCTTCAGTCAGGCCAATCTTGAACGCAACAACGGTAAAGACCGAGATGATCATAATTACCGTGATAATTACTGCTGAGATCCTCGCCACGAGCAACAAGTTAAGCTTGGAGAGATAACTACGAATAACTAAGCCTGTGCCGACAATCAGTAGGAAGCCGACAATACCTGTGACTAGTTGTGTCTGTACAAACGCGACAGCAATAAGGACTGGCATGAAGGTACCAGAGGTTTTCAAGCCAATAATTACTCGTAAGAAAACAACGATAAGCGCACCAATCGGAATAAGCATGATGGTTTTAAACATGGCTTGTTCTTCAAGTGGCAGGCTATGGATTGAGAAGTTAAGTAGCCCGTCAGCTTCTACTTTATCTTGAGTTGCTTGTGATGGTGTCACATCTTGCGCAATCATTGAGAAATGCACTTGGCTGTTTTGACCGCCGATCAAATCAAGCAGTGACACGTTAGATTCATCCCAAACAAGGATATTCTCTTTGATCACTTGGTTAGCGTTATTCGGATTAAATAAGATCCAGTTTTCACCATTCCAAACTTGGTTCATTTGCTGAATTGTTTGGCGACGACGACCATCTTCCAGCTCGATAACACCCACCACCTTGCTCGGGATTTTCGCGTAAGCAAGGATCTTATCGACGGCATCAACTTTCGACATACGGTTGAGAATCAGAGAAGCGTTTTGACTGTCTGAGTCATTGAGCGATTTAATCAGCTCACGTGTGAAAGTGATATCGTCAGCAGAACGTTCGTTCGCACGCTCAATGAGAGCGATTGCAGCAGCTTCAACAGGGCCATCGAACGTAGGAGGGTTAATCTCGTCGTTCGGTGCGATAGGCTCAACATTTGCTTGAGGGTCAACAAGGAATTGAGTTTTGTAGTAGATGGTTTGTGGTCCCGTCGCATTGCGGATAGACCATTCCGCTCGGCGTCCAGTGTCTGTTTGAATATAAGAGACACCGTAACCTGGCGAAGAAGAAGATTCATTAATCAGGGTAAAACCAGTTTGGGTGTGAGGTGCTGCCAAAGAGGCTTTTACTGGTTTGCCTTGGCCAGTAAACTCGATACGCGCTTCGATATCCCAAACTTGTCGAGTTTCACCTGGTGTCCATGGAACACCGTAGTTTTGGTGACGAAAGATGCTTAAAGCAATACCAGCTGCAATGATTAACGCAACTGATATATAAAAAGGAATTTTGGACGTCATAAGCCTACGCTACCTTATTGTTTCTGAGGAACTTCCGTGTGTATGTATTTTTTACTTACATCAACCACTGCGATATCACGGATAAACTCGCGACCTAAGAGTACAGGATGACTCATTTGCGAGCGATCTGCCAAGGTAAATTGCGCTTTTTCATGGATTTTTCCGAGTTTGACCCACAATTCAACAACCGCGCGACGTTCGACTTCTTCGTTCGTTGACTGACGGATTTTTACAAAGCGTAGGATTGGTGCTTCGATCCAGTTTGTGTCGTTGAGTTCTTTCTCTCCATCAGAGAGGTGGAAACGAACCCAATTTTTGCCATTGCGCTCAAATTGCTCGATATCAACAGCGTTGAGTGAAGACGTTGCCGCGCCTGTATCGACTCGGGCATCAAAAGACTGTTTGATTGAGTCAATCGTGACTTTCTCAACTTCACCTAACACGATTTCATGACTTGGTGTCGCTTCAACAGGTGCAGCAGCAGGGATGACAACTGGGTCTGGCTTTTTACGCACTTCTTCTAATGCTTCTGATTTGAATGCCGCGAGTTTTTTCTCAAGTTCATGAACTTGGTCTTCGAGACTTTCTATATAGTCAGACTGATTACTTAACTGTAAGTTTAGGTTTGTATATTGGTTGGTTAGATTTGTTTCTGAAGCTTGAATGGCGGCTAACGTTTCTTGGTGGTATTGCTCACTATTTGTAAGCGTACAACCAGACAGCAACATAAGTGCCACGATAGGGGTAAATCTTGTCAACATTGATAAACCTGAAAGTAATTAAAACAATAGATAAATAAGAAGTTTAGCGTAATAAATTTGTCACAAACAAGCAGCGAATTGTGTCAGATTCTCAATAAAACGATTTAAAGAGGATTAACGCTTAAAAAAACAAGGATGCGATGCATCCTTGGTATTGTATTGGGGATTGCGTGTCCGCGAAATGATTTCCCGCGTGAGTTGAGTTAACTCTCTGTCAATTCGCGACTATTTTATGGCTTAGTTGCTACTAATATCGCTCGGCGAGGAGCAGGGTGACCTTCGACTGTTTTTGTCGGGTCGTTCGGGTCTAAGTAGTCAGGCAGTGAATTGTGTGTCATCCACTCAGTTGTTCGTTGTTCACCTGTGGTTGTCACGTTCTCATCCACAATGTGCACATTTTCAAAGCCAACATTTTCTAGCCAGACTTTGAGTGCTTTCGCTGATGGGAAGAAGTAGACGTTGCGCATTTGAGCATAGCGGTCCACTGGAACAAGTACTGAAGTTTCATCACCTTCAATGACCAGTGTTTCAAGTACCAGTTCACCACCAGAAACCAACTGGTTCTTCAGTTGGATAAGATGATCAAGCGGTGAACAGCGGTGATAAAGCACACCCATGCTAAATACAGTATCAAACGCTTCGAGCTTAGGTAGTTGCTCGATGCCAAGTGGTAACAAGTGTGCACGCTGGTCGCCACCCATTAATTTACGAATGGCTTCGAATTGGATCAGAAACAGGTGTGAAGGATCAATGCCAACAGTCAGTCGAGCACCTTCACCTAGCATGCGCCACATGTGGTAGCCATTACCACAGCCAACATCCAACACGCTGCGATTTTTGAGTGGAGAGATATGAGGTAACACTCGATCCCACTTCCAGTCACTGCGCCACTCAGTATCAATATGAATACCATGAACCGTGTATGGGCCTTTACGCCAAGGGTGGAAAGTGCGCAGTAGACTTTCGAGCTTTTTTAGTTCGCCGCTATGAAAAGGGGTATCGTTAGCCAGTACAACCGCATTTTTAATATCGATTTGGTCTGGATGGCCTTCTGGGATTTTATTAAGCGCTTTTAGCCAGCGACCAAAATCACCATGTTCTGCGTTTTGCCAATCTGTTAGCTGTTGAGGTAAGACATTCAGCCAAGGTTGAAGACGTGTGTCTGAGGCAATTAACTGATAAAAATTGGCAAAGTTAAACATAGTTTTTCACTGATTTTGTGGTGTAAAAGTCAAGTTTGTCATTCCCTACAGTGAGGGACGAACGTGATAGGGAATCTCGGTTTTTATCTTTTTTGATAAGAGATCCCCAACTCGCTCGTTCCTCTCTCTTGAGGATGACGTCCTAATGAGAGCAAGCCGCGTGTGCTTCTCGCTATTTTATCGCGAACATCGAACCAAAGTTAAAGCACTGGAACCAGACATCGTAGCTGCTAAAGCCGATTTTAGCGAAGCGCTCTTTGTGCTCTTTTTTCGAGTCTGGGCGCATCACATTCTCAATCGCGCTACGCTTTTGGCTGATTTCTAGCTCGCTATAGCCGTTGGCACGTTTAAAGTCGTGATGTAAATCGATCAGCAGCTCATTCGATACCTGATCTTCAAAAACAAACTTCTCTGAAAGAATCAAGATCCCACCAGGGCGAAGACCTGCGTAGATCTTTTCGAGCAAGGTGTAGCGATCTTCTGGTGATAGGAACTGAAGCGTAAAGTTAAGTACGACCACAGAAGCATTGTCGATTTCGATATCGCGAATGTCTGCTTCAACCACATCAACAGGCGTATCGCTACGATAAGCGTTAACGTGTAGCTTGCATCGCTCAACCATCGCTGAAGAGTTATCAACGGCGATAATCTGACAGCCTTCTTGATTGATGTGACGACGCATAGAAAGAGTCGCCGCCCCAAGAGAACAGCCTAAGTCATAGATATTGGAATGCGGCTTTACAAAGCGTTCAGCCAGCATGCCGATAGCAGAAATAATATTGCTGTAGCCGGGTACTGAGCGTTGAATCATGTCTGGAAAAACTTCCGCAACACGTTCGTCGAAGGTGAAATCCCCAATTTTATCGATTGGAGCCGAAAAAATAGTATCTGGATTGCTCTTAGGGTTCATAACTCAGTTCTCTCAACGTGAGAGGCCGTGCTCTCAAGTCTACAGCCATTAAAAAGGCGCGTATTTTATGTGAATTTCGCGCCTCTGTCATGTATTGAGCATAGATGGACTAAAACATCTGTATCTGTGTGTTGCCATCTACCGCAGGAAAGTCATTTAAGTCGGGCAGTTTTACCTTTTCTTGCAACTGTTTATAGAGATGAGCGGCGAGTTCGGGCGCGACGATATTATCCGCTGTATGAATCATCACATAAGGCTGTTTACCTTGTTCGATCCACTGAGGAATTTTACTCAGCCAAGGGGTAAAGAAGTCATAGTTTTTCTCTTCCTGAGGATGGCCGATAAAGCGAATCATAGGGTTGTCTGACGTTGCAATGGCATGAACGGGCACTTTTGGTTTCTTTTGCTGGGCGTCGATAATGGCTTCATTGTCTGGCTTAGCAGCAAAGACAGGGCGACTGTCCATGATGATGCGATCGTACCCTTGCTCAATGAGCCAAGCATTGAGCGCTTTTTCAGCATCGCCTTTAGCAAAAAAAGCGGGATGACGAACTTCAATACCAATAGGGTAGTGAGGTGGAAACAGAGTACAAAATTGTTTGAGGCTTTCTAGGTGTTCAGGACCAAAGGCAGCAGGCAGTTGTATTGTCCACTGACCGATACGCTCATGCAGTGGCTCCATAATCGCCATAAAGCTTTTTAGCTCAGCCTGACAACCACGCAGCATTTGTTGGTGGGTGATGCTTTGCGGCAGTTTGAAGGTAAAACGAAAATCATCATGCGTTGCCGCTCGCCAGTTGTTGACCGTGACACTGTTTGGTGTGGCGTAAAAGGTCGTGTTTCCTTCTACCGTATGAAAAACACTGGCGTATTTTTCCAATCTTTCATTTGGCTTGGTGCCACTGCCATAAAAGCTCTGTTGCCAATTGTTGTGTGACCACATAGTGAGTCCGAGTCTGATGGGTAAACTGTCCATATTCGCTGCTACATTCTCTAGTTTGAATCGGTTGAATGAGAGTTTTGCCGAACCACCCAGATTAGGGCTATAATCAGCGCCAATTTTTTCATATTGCTGCTGTTTTACGCCTTTGTTGGTTTAAAAAGCATCAATAGATGATAAATCGCAATAAATTGTACGCTAGGTAGTCGATCTCGACCCACTTTCAGCGTATAAATGGAACTTTGCTCTATCGGTAAACTTAACACCGATAGATAGTAATCAACAAATTTTAAGAGATTGGGAAATTCATTATGCGTACCCATTACTGTGGTCACCTGAACAAGTCCCTTGCAGGACAAACTGTAGAACTTTGCGGCTGGGTTAACCGTCGTCGTGATTTAGGCGGTCTTATTTTTATCGATATGCGAGATCGTGAAGGCGTTGTTCAGGTTGTTGTCGATCCAGATATGGCTGATGCGTACGAAGTGGCTAACACGCTGCGTAATGAATTCTGTATCAAGCTAACTGGTGAAGTACGTGTTCGCCCAGATAGCCAAGTAAACAAAGATATGGCAACGGGTGAAGTTGAGATCATCGCTAAAGGTCTTGAGATCATCAACCGCGCAGATGTTCTACCACTAGACTTCAACCAGAAAAACTCTGAAGAGCAGCGTCTAAAGTATCGTTACCTAGACTTGCGTCGCCCTGAAATGAGCGATCGCATCAAGCTGCGTGCTAAAGCTTCTAGCTTTGTTCGTCGTTTCCTAGATGACAATGGTTTCCTAGACATTGAAACGCCAGTACTGACTAAAGCGACGCCAGAAGGCGCACGTGACTACTTGGTGCCAAGCCGTGTTCACAAAGGTAGCTTCTACGCACTTCCACAGTCTCCGCAGCTATTCAAACAGCTGCTAATGATGTCTGGTTTTGACCGTTACTACCAAATCGTTAAGTGTTTCCGTGATGAAGACTTACGTGCTGACCGTCAGCCAGAATTCACTCAGATCGATATCGAAACGTCATTCATGACGGCTGACGAAGTTCGTGCAACCACTGAGAAAATGGTTCGCGATATGTGGCAAGAGCTACTAAACGTAGACCTAGGTGATTTCCCAGTAATGCCATTCTCTGAAGCGATCCGTCGTTTCGGTAGCGATAAGCCAGACCTACGTAACCCACTAGAGCTCGTTGATGTTGCCGATCTAGTAAAAGACGTAGAATTCAAAGTATTCTCAGGCCCTGCAAACGATGAAAAAGGTCGTGTTGCAGTCATTCGCGTACCAGGTGGTGCTAAGCTAACTCGTAAGCAAATTGACAGCTACGGTGAGTTCGTAGGTATCTATGGAGCGAAAGGTCTAGCTTGGATGAAGGTTAACGACCGCGCAGCTGGCATGGAAGGTATCCAATCTCCAGTGGCTAAATTCCTAAGTGAAGATGTTATCAACGGCATCCTAGATCGCACTCAAGCTGAGTCAGGCGACATCATTCTATTCGGCGCAGACAAAGCAAACACAGTTGCGGAAGCAATGGGTGCGCTACGTCTGAAACTAGGTAAAGATCTAGAGCTAACAGATGAAAACGCATGGGCACCGCTATGGGTTGTTGACTTCCCAATGTTCGAAGAAGATGACGAAGGCAACCTGCACGCGATGCACCACCCATTCACATCACCTCTAGGCGTGAATGCAGAAGAGCTAAAAGCAAACCCAGCAGCAGCGAACTCAAACGCATACGACATGGTTCTAAACGGCTATGAAGTTGGTGGTGGTTCAGTTCGTATCCACAATGCAGAGATGCAAGCAGCCGTGTTCGATATTCTAGGTATCGATGCAGAAGAGCAGCAGCTTAAGTTTGGTTTCCTGCTGGATGCACTGAAGTTTGGTACGCCTCCTCACGCAGGTCTAGCATTCGGTCTTGACCGTCTAGTGATGCTGCTATGTGGTACAGAGAACATCCGTGATGTTATCGCGTTCCCTAAAACAACCGCGGCGGCGTGTCTACTAACAGACGCACCAAGTGTTGCTAACCCAGCGGCGCTTGAAGAGCTAGCGATTGCAGTGAAAGCAGCAGAGAAGAAAGAAGATTAATTCTTACTTCTAGCTAAATGCTAAATAAAAACGGCGCTTCAATTGAAGCGCCGTTTTTTGTTTTGTGAGGTAAGCAAGCGTGTCATTCCATAGAGAGACGCAGGAGCGAGTAGGGAATCTCCAAAGGTTTTCGATTTGCTTCAAGAGATCCCCAACTCATTCGTCCCTCATTCTTGAGGATGACAGGTGGCTGAGACTTGTCATTCCTTAGAGAGAAGAATGAACGAGTAAGGAATCTCTGTAACTTTTGACTTTCTAAATTTCGATCTCTTTCCACTCACCTGGCTGTAAGTCACCTAGCGTCACGTTTCCCATCGAATAACGAATCAATCGTAGAGTAGGGAAGCCAATATTAGCGGTCATGCGGCGCACTTGGCGGTTGCGGCCTTCAATAATGGTGATCGATAGCCATGTGGTTGGAATGTTGGCTCTGAAGCGAACCGGTGGGTTGCGTTCCCACACTTGAGGCTCTGCCATTACTTCAACTTTGGCCGGAAGTGTCATGCCATCCTTTAGCTCCACGCCTTTTCGGAGCTTGTCTAAGTCTGACTCTGACGGTGCGCCGTCTACTTGCACCCAATAAGTCTTTGGTGATTTAGATGTAGGTTGAGTCAGCTTGGCTTGCAAGATGCCATCATTGGTCAGAACTAATAGGCCTTCGCTATCTCTATCAAGTCTACCTGCGGCGTAAACATCTTTGACGGTAATAAAGTCGGCTAAGGTTTTTCTGCCATCACCATCAGTGAATTGGCTTAGAGTGTCATAAGGCTTATTGAACACGATGACCTTACGATCTTCCGGTGCGATTTTGGGTTTAGTGCTCGTCGGTTTTCTACGATTTTTAGAGGAATGTTTATTCACTCCTTTCGCTGAAGAGGGACGTTTAAAACCGGAATTCCCGCGACGTGATGAAGAGGGTTTAGAGTCACGTTGTGAACGTGGCGACATGTTAACTACCTTGCAAAAATGTAAACGAAGTGTGGGTAAAACTTTTAACGAGATGCGGAATAAGCTACCATTTGCGCGCCCGAAAACAGGATTGGCGAGCAAGATAATAGACTATTCTTTCAATTTTGTTTAATTATATTGAGGGTCTGTTGACCTTTTGAGATGACTTTTGCAGCAGTTTGTGGGTTCTTTATACAAGGCAGAGGTTTTGAAATGTAGTTGTTCTACCTGATAAGCCGATAACGCAGTAGAAAGGAGCCACAAACGCTGCCCGAAGGGTTCGGCTAAAAGCGTTTTATTCTTTGTTAAGAGGTGTTTTGCTTAGAGTGACTAGGCGGCAAACCTCTCGCCGCGACTAAAACGCTTTTATCTCGAACAAAATTTAACCTCAAAAGGTTAACAGACCCTGATCGCTCTCAAGGATGTCGCTGACTTAGTGACGAAAACAAAAAGAGACGGACAAATCGCAACAAGTGAGGGGATTATTCATAACTTGTTAGCGGACACACACATAGGACCTACACTCAACAGGTCCGGTTAGAACAATAGGGAAATTTCATGCCTACAGAAAAACCTACAATTATTTACACTATTACTGATGAAGCACCTGCGCTAGCAACTTACTCACTACTACCGATTATTCAATCATTTACTGCTTCTTCAGGTATCAATGTCGACACTCGTGATATCTCTCTAGCTGGGCGTATTATTGCAAACTTCCCAGAGCACCTAACAGACGAGCAACGCATTGGTGATGCACTAGCTGAGCTAGGCGAATTGGCAAAAACACCAGAAGCAAACATCATTAAGCTGCCAAACATTTCAGCTTCGATTCCTCAATTGCAAGCCGCAATCAAAGAGCTTCAAGACAAAGGTTACAACCTACCTAATTACCCTGAAGAGCCAAGCACGTACGAAGAAGAAGCAATCAAAGCAACGTACGACAAGATCAAAGGTAGTGCAGTAAACCCAGTACTACGTGAAGGTAACTCTGACCGTCGTGCTCCACTTTCTGTAAAGAACTACGCGAAGAAGAACCCACACTCAATGGGTGCATGGTCAGCGGATTCTAAGTCGCATGTTTCTAGCATGTCTGGCAACGATTTCTTCGGTAGCGAAAAATCGCACACAGTAGAAGGCGCGACAGAGGTTAAGATCGAGTTTGTTGCAGCAGACGGTGCAGTAAAAGAGCTTAAAGGCGCTTTCCCACTGCAAGATAAAGAGATCATCGATTGTTCAGTAATGAACAAGAAAGCACTGGTTGAGTTCTTCGAAGCACAAATCGCTGAAGCAAAAGAGCAAGACGTTCTGCTGTCTCTGCATATGAAAGCGACCATGATGAAAGTGTCTGACCCAGTAATCTTTGGTCATGCGGTTAAGGTTTACTACAAAGACGTTTTCGCGAAATACGGTGATGTATTCGAGAAGCTAGGTGTTGATGTCAACAACGGTATTGGTGACGTTTACGCGAAGATTCAAGCGCTTCCTGCTGCTCAAAAAGAAGAGATCGAAGCTGCACTACAGGCGGTATACGAAACTCAGCCACCGCTAGCAATGGTTGATTCAGACCGCGGTATCACCAACCTACACGTACCAAGTGACATCATTGTTGACGCATCTATGCCTGCAATGCTGCGTTCATCTGGTCAAATGTGGGGCCCAGATGGTAAGCAGAAAGATACTAAAGCGATGATCCCTGATCGTAGCTACGCTGGTATCTATCAAGCAGTTATCGACTTCTGTAAAGAAAATGGTGCGTTCGATCCTACTACTATGGGTAGTGTACCGAATGTGGGTCTAATGGCTCAGAAAGCAGAAGAGTACGGCTCACACGACAAGACATTCATTCTAGATACGGCAGGCACTGTTCGTGTGGTTGACGCTTCTGGCGTAGTACTACTTGAGCAATCTGTTGAGGAAGGCGATATCTTCCGTATGTGTCAGGTTAAAGACGCACCGATTCAAGATTGGGTGAAACTGGCGGTAACTCGTGCACGTGCGACAGGTGTACCAGCAGTATTCTGGTTAGATGAAAACCGTGCACACGATGCTCAGCTAATCAAGAAAGTGAATGCCTACTTACCGAACCACGATACTTCAGGTCTAGAGATTAAGATCCTAGCGCCGCTAGAAGCGTGTCAGTTCTCTCTTGTTCGAATCAAGCAAGGTCAGGATACAATTTCAGTGACAGGTAACGTACTACGTGATTACCTAACCGACTTGTTCCCAATTCTTGAGCTTGGTACATCGGCTAAGATGCTATCGATTGTTCCACTAATGAATGGTGGCGGTCTATTTGAAACAGGCGCTGGTGGTTCTGCACCTAAGCACGTTCAGCAGGTTGAAAAAGAGAACCACCTACGTTGGGACTCTTTAGGCGAGTTCCTAGCGCTAGCAGCTTCTCTAGAGCACCTAAGCACAGTAACTGGTAACGCGAAAGCGCAAGTTTTGGCTGACGCCCTAGATAAAGCGACGGGTGACTTCTTAGACAACAACAAGTCGCCATCACGCCGTGTGGGTGAGCTAGATAACCGTGGTAGCCACTACTACCTAGCAACATACTGGGCACAAGCGCTTGCTGCACAAACCGCTGATGCTGAGCTTGCTGCTGAGTTTGCTCCAATTGCTGAAGCACTTTCTTCAAACGAAGAGAAGATTGTTGCTGAGCTAAACGGCGCGCAAGGTGTAGCTGGTGAACTAGGTGGTTACTACGCACCTGAGTTTGATAAGGCTTCGCCTCTAATGCGCCCAAGCGCGACACTCAATGGTGTTATCAACGGCTAACCCAAGCTGCATAAATAACAAAACCCGCCATCTGGCGGGTTTTTTAGTTTTTAAACGATTTAAACATTGTTTAAGTAGGCAGCGGTTATTTTGCTGGTTGAGCCTCAACCGGAACCACAGAGCTAGCGTGATAGCCTTTAGGTCCTTCTTCCACTTCAAAACTCACTTGTTGGCCAGCTTTCAGAGTACGATAACCGTCCATTTTAATGGTGGAGTAGTGTGCGAACACATCACCATCTTCTCCCTCTGGACAAATAAAACCAAATCCTTTGGCGTTGTTAAACCATTTTACTGTACCTGTAGCCATGCTATACATCCCTCATGCATATTGTTACTGATGTTGTTTAAGTGCTTACATTGAATCCTTGTAAACAGAAAGTGAATTATCATTCAGCCGCTGCCAAATTTTTAGTCACTATTTGACCAATGTAGCCAATGATTGGTCACAGTCAATAGGAAAAAGGTATTACAGTCTACATATTTGCAAACAAATCACTTTTGAGATTTACATTTTTGCAACTGTTAAACTGCTTATTTAGTAGTAAGCATAGATGTCGTGAATGGTTTTTGGTTTCTTTTTAATCAATTAGATACAACTGGTCGATTAAGAGAAATCTTTTATTTGCAGCGACTCAAATGCTGCATTAGTCTCTAAGTAAGGACAAAATTTTTTAGAAGTATTTTGTTCTAAATAGTAAGAACTAAATTCAAAACTTTCGCTCGATGAAGTGGTAAAATTAATAGAGACAAAAACATTAACAACGATGAGTCATGAGCAAACATTTTGAATGGGTCACTCCCGGATCCGATCTGCTGGAGTTAGAAAAAACAAAAGTTAAGCCACCATCAATGTATAACGTTGTGTTAAATAACGATGATTACACCCCGATGGACTTTGTGATTGAAATCCTAGAACGCTTTTTTTCTATGGATATCGACAAGGCGACACAAGTGATGCTCAAGGTGCATTATGAAGGCAAGGCAATTTGTGGCACGTATACTGCAGAAGTTGCTGAGACGAAGGTAGCGCAAGTTACTATGTATTCTAAAGAGAATGAGCATCCTTTGCTTTGTACAATGGAGCAAGCATAACGCTTGTTCGAGCAACCTAAGTTGTTCTTAAAGGAGGTACTTATGCTGAATAAAGAATTGGAGTCGAGTCTGAACGGCGCATTTGCTCGCGCTAGAGACAAAAGACATGAGTTTATGACCGTCGAGCACCTCCTGTTAGCATTGCTAGAAAACGATGCTGCGCGAGAGGCCCTGCAAGCGTGTCAGGCAGATATCGAGGCCCTTCGCGGCGAACTCGATGTATTCATTGATCAAACTACACCTCTTATCCCAGAAAACGACGAAACTCGCGAAACGCAACCCACTTTGAGTTTCCAACGCGTTTTGCAAAGAGCTGTGTTCCATGTTCAGTCATCAGGACGCAGTGAAGTCACAGGTGCAAATGTGCTGGTGGCCATTTTTAGTGAACAAGAATCTCATGCCGCTTATCTACTCAAGAAAAATGATATTAGCCGCTTAGATATTGTTAACTTTATTTCTCACGGTATTACCAAAGCTTCTAGCTCAGGCGACGAGCCATCTTCTTCAGATTCCTTTGGTAGCGAGAGTGTCGAAGAAACCGGTTCAGAAGAACGTCTAGAAAGCTTCGCCACAAACTTAAATCAGCTCGCCAAACAAGGCCAGATCGACCCACTGATTGGGCGTGATAAAGAGTTAGAGCGCACTATCCAGGTATTGTGTCGTCGCCGTAAAAACAATCCGCTACTTGTTGGTGAAGCCGGTGTGGGTAAAACGGCGATCGCTGAAGGCCTTGCTTGGAGAATTGTTGAAGGCCAAGTGCCTGACATTATCGCCGATAGCGTTATCTACTCATTAGATATCGGCTCTCTTCTTGCGGGTACTAAATACCGCGGTGATTTCGAGAAACGCTTTAAAGCCATTTTGAAGCAGCTTGAAAAAGAAGAAGATGCAATTCTATTTATCGACGAGATCCACACAATTATCGGTGCGGGTGCGGCTTCTGGTGGTCAAGTGGATGCTGCCAACTTAATTAAACCCCTACTAAGTAGCGGTAAGTTACGCTGTATCGGTTCGACAACTTATCAAGAGTACAGCAATATCTTTGAGAAAGAGCGCGCACTGTCTCGACGCTTCCAGAAGATTGATATTGTTGAGCCATCTTTAGATGACACTACTAAGATCTTAATTGGTCTCAAGCCTAAGTATGAAGCTCACCATGAAGTTCGCTACACCAATAAAGCACTTCGCGCTGCGGTTGAGCTTTCTGCCAAATACATCAATGAACGTCATTTGCCTGATAAAGCGATCGATGTAATTGATGAAGCGGGCGCACGTAGTCGTCTAGCCCCAGCGAGTCGTCGTAAGAAAACAGTTGGTGTAGCTGATATTGAGGCGATGGTCGCTAAAATGGCTCGTATCCCAGAGAAATCGGTTTCATCTTCAGATAAAGAGATTCTGCAAAATCTTGATGAGAAGATGAAGATGCTAGTGTTTGGTCAAGACGATGCGATTGATGTGCTAAGTGAAGCGATCAAGCTGACTCGTGCAGGTCTTGGTGCTGATAATAAGCCAGTAGGTTCATTCTTATTTGCAGGCCCGACTGGGGTGGGTAAAACAGAAGTCACCGTGCAGCTTTCTAAGTTACTAGGTATCGAGCTACTTCGCTTCGATATGTCTGAGTATGGTGAGCGTCACTCAGTTAGCCGCTTGATTGGTGCGCCTCCTGGTTATGTTGGTTATGACCAAGGCGGTCTGCTCACTGACGCGGTTATCAAACATCCTCACTCTGTTGTGTTACTTGATGAGATTGAGAAAGCTCACCCAGATATCTTTAATCTGCTATTGCAGGTGATGGACAACGGTACGCTTACAGACAACAACGGTCGTAAAGCAGACTTCCGCAACGTTATTGTCGTGATGACAACCAATGCGGGCGTTCAGATGACAGAGAAGAAATCGATCGGCTTGATCCAACAAGATCATAGTCACGATGCTATGTCTGAAATCAAGAAGGTATTTACCCCAGAGTTCCGTAACCGTCTGGATAACATCATTTGGTTCAACAGCTTAGATGAGCATGTAATCCACCAAGTTGTCGATAAGTTCATCGTAGAGCTGCAAGCTCAGCTTGATGTACGTGGCGTGTCGCTTGAAGTATCAGATGATGCTCGCCACTGGTTAGCGCTGAAGGGTTACGACAAAGCTATGGGTGCTCGCCCAATGGGTCGAGTGATCCAAGATCAGGTTAAGAAGCCTTTGGCTAACGAACTGCTGTTTGGCTCTTTGGTTGATGGTGGTACGGTGAAAGTTGACCTCAAAGGCGATGAGCTTAAGTTTAAATACTTAAGCGAGAAAGAAGCCGCTATTCATTAACCAGCTTATATAGGTAGACCTAAGCCGGAGCAACTGCTCCGGCTTTTTTATGGGCGTCGGTTTGGAGGTCGGTGGGTGTATCACTTATTCATCGTCACCATGGCTCAGGTGAAACTTGTAGTGTCAATATTGATTTTAATCAATAAGCATTCATTTAACACTCAAGCAGAAACATCACTGAAAGCACCATAAAATAAGGTTTGTTTCATTTTTGATTTTAGTTTTCCCCTTTTGTTTCAAATAAGGCTTTTACTGATTGCTTTGTTAGTTTAATATGTTCCTCAAGATAACTTTTCGACGAAACTCCTAGCTAACAGCTCCGAGATTCAAGGACATGTGCGACAAAGTCACTATCAAATTTATTCATCTATGACATATGTTGCTCATAGTCGCTTGGGGTAATCCTTATGAAAAACAAATTTGCAAAAACTCTAGCTACCTTATCGCTAACCGCTATTGCTGCTTCTGTTGCCATATCAGCTCATGCATCAGAAGACAATACCCCAGATCCGAGTGACCTGACTAAAGTTAACTCGTTTGCATTTGGTACGGTCGATAATGATGGCACGCTAAAAGGTATGGTTGGTATTGCTGGTGCGTACAGTGAAGGTAACAACTTCATCGGTCTGGTAGAGCACGGCTCGGCGACGAAAAACAATGCAATAGGTAAGAAAGATCAGAATTCACGTTTACGTTACTTTCAGGTACTAGACACTGGATTAGATGCGATGCCTCAAGCAGGTTTCTCGGTTGATTATATGAAAGGCTGGGAAAAGTCGAATGGTATCGGTAGCGATATTGTTGCACTGGGCGCAATTGCGAAAGTCACCACTCCGTGGGAAGGCTTATCCATCTTCCCAAATGTGGCTTATGTCGCAGGTTCTGCGCAGGGTGAAGATGTTAAAGACAAAACTAAAGCAGATTTATCAGGCTATCAAGTAAACCTGTTTGGCTCTTTGTCGATTGGTGAAAAGGGTCAATACGTGGTATTCCAGCCGCAATTTATGCATCTTGATGGCAAACTTAAAGATGCCAATAACCAGAAGCTAGATGCAAACGTGTTCAAAGTTAAAACCGGTTACGGTCAGCCAATTTCTGCCGATGGTAAATGGTGGGTTGAGGCGTCACATACTTATACACGCTCAGATATGGAAGTTAAGCACACTAAATTTGCTGACAAAGATCATGACCACAAATTTGAAGTGGGCGTTTCTTACTACTTCTAATCGAATACGAGGCCTACCAGTTAGGCCTCATCTCTTCTTTAGCTAAAAATCTGCTTCACTGCTCGGTAAGACGAATCAACCTCTTCAGGCACCTCTTGCTCGATTTGAAAGCCTTTCGCCGGATATGTTTTGATCCTTTCAAAGTCACCAAGCATAGCTGTGACGACCATATCCAAATCGATCTCATCATTGAAATAGTCACAAAATGAAGTCTTTGGCGACGTCACGCAAAGATGTTGGTAAGAGGCTGGCCATTGTTTGGCAAACGTTGCGTATGTACGCCTTTCCATATACGGCTTCTGGACTAAAATGAACGACTTAAAATCTTCACCTGATTTCTTCATTAATTGATAGGTAAGTTGTACATTCTCGCCAGTATTGGTCGCTTTGTCTTCGATAAGGATACTGTCTGCAGGCACACCCATATCACGTGCCACGTTGGCAAAGGTTTGTGCTTCGGATGATTCAAACACACCTTCGGTGAGGCGTCCGACACCGCCAGAGAAAACAAGCTTTTTGGCCCATCCTTGTAGAAACAATTGAGCTGCATACTCTGCGACTCTTATATCATTGCTACCCAACACAAAAATACAGTCCGATTTTTTTAGCGTGTGGCTGAGCTGCATATAAGACCAAAGCCGTTCAATGTGTTGATATAGTTTTAGCTGACTCATGAATTGCCCCTTGGTCGTTAAACCAACTCTAATGTGTGCTGGTAGTGGAAGCGATAGCCTAGGTTCACCAACTTATTGGCGACAATTTTTTTGTCCGGATGCTGGGTAATGGGTGGCAGAGGTTCAGTCGATCCGACACTATTTAATGCCGCTTGATAAAACTCTGCTTTGCTCACCGTGTTAGGAGTCGTCGCGTTAACGACTTCAGAAGAATTGTTCAAAGCCATAAAACTGACTGCGCCAATCGCGTCTTGTAAGTGAATCATGTTGGCAGGGGCCAGCTCGCTGACTTGTTTTAGTTTGCTAGCAAACCGAGAAGGGTGACGGTCTGGGCCAACCAATCCACTGCATCGCACAATGGCAAACTTCAGTCCTGAGCTTATCAGCGCATTCTCGGCTTGAAGCATAATGGTGGCGTTATCGCTAAAATCAGGGTTTCCTTCAGCGATGGCAAGGGAGGCGTCTTCTTCGGCCATGTCAGTGGCAAGACTAGGGTATACAGTCGTTGAACTAACCATGATTACCCGAGACACACCGTTCTGTTTTGCTGCTTCAATCAGCGCTTTCCATTGAGTGACGTATTGCTGCCCACCGCCTTTACGAAATCCTGGAGGAAAACAGCCTATGACAATTTCGCTAGGGGCATTAATCAGGTGCGCGCTAAGTTCTGCTTCCCCACTATTGAGGTCGCATTTAAAACCCTCTAGGCCCTCTTTTTTTAGCTCGTCAACGCCCTTTGAGGTGGTTTTACTCACATATACTTTATGGCCGATAGACGTTAAATACTGAGCTAAAGGCTTTCCAAGCCAGCCGCCTCCGACAATTGAGAGTGTTTTCATTCCTGCGTCCTTGATAGTAGCTTACGTAGTTCACTGCGTAAGAGTTGGTGTATCGGTTTAAAGCCGTAGCCTTGATGCTGTATTACGTCGACATTCGCTTGCCAGCAAAGCTGTTCATAGCGCACTGGGATTCGGGTGATTTTTCCACTCTCCTCATACGCAGAAGCGATATGAGTAGGTAAGAATCCCCATCCAAATCCTTTACTGATTAATTCCAATAGTACGTAGTAGCTATCTGCATACCATAGCTCTGGACTATGAGCTTGCTGGAATCCACTTACTTTGGCATTTCTTGAGCGTAACAACAACTGCCTATGAAGCAAGAGTTGGTCGATGTTCTCGGAGAGCTGATTTGCAAGTGGATGTGTCTGACCAACATAGAGGTCAAATTCAATGTGACCGACAGATTCAAAGTCGATGTTGGGTGGTAGCTCAATCTCTGAAAATACCAGACCAGTCGTGACGCGTTTCTCGGCGACCAATTCGATAATATCGATACTGGAAGCGACGAGAATTTCTACTTTTAGATTCGGAAACGTCGAGGATACGGTCTCTAGTGCGTGCGAGAAATTCTCTACGGGTATGCCTTCGTCGATGGCGATGCTGATGTTCGACTCTTCGTCCTTAAACAATGAGGATGAGCACTCTACTAAGCGCTTATGCTGCTTTAGTGTGGCGTTGGCATGAGGAAGCAGCTTTTTACCTTCTTCGGTTAGCGTAGGGTAGCGCCCGTCTCGGTTAAACAGTTCAACGCCACAATCGAGTTCAAGGTTCATAATATGCTGACTGATGGCGGATTGAACTTTACCCGATTTTCGTGCGGCTGCTGAAAAGGAGCCAGTTTCAACGGTGGCAACAAAAGCCTCTAACTGCTCAATACTAAACATATCGTTTTTACTAATGGTATCTAACTTTTAAGTATCTCGATTATAGATGAACATACGCCCACTGTTTGTGATTAAAGAGAGAAAACATTATGCAAACTAAAGAACGTATCTTCCACGCACTGTTTTTTGAGCTGATTGCTTTGGCACTCATTATTCCTGTAGCGTCTATGTTTTCAGGCAAAGGGGCGAGTGAATTGGTTGTGGTTGGCGTCGGGCTGAGTTTGTTTACCGTAGTGTGGAACTATTTTTACAACATTGGCTTTGACCGTCTATGTAAAACGCCTAGATCAGAACGATCACTATCAACCCGTATTTGGCATACGGTCGGCTTTGAGGGAGGGTTGATTTTCATTACCTTACCGACGATAGCTTGGTTCCTAAATATTACTTACTTCCAAGCACTTATGCTTGAAGCAGGGTTTCTCGTGTTCTTTTTCTTTTACGCGACGGGCTTCAACTGGCTCTACGATCGTCTTCAACCATACAAATGGTGTTTTGAGCGCGCCTAGATAAATAAACCACTGTGCCTATTATTAACTATGTAGGTGGTGTATGCCTGCGAGTTAGAGGTGAGCATGAAGTGGTTGTTAGCGGTAGTACTCATTGTCAGCGTATTTCCTAGTGGGGCGACTCAGCGAGTCTATATGACGTCTCTGGAGTGGCCTCCTTATTCAGGAGAAGAGCTCGAAGGATATGGTCTGTCTGTTGCAGTTGCGCGCGAAGCGTTTTCGGCAATGGGGTATGAGCTTGTTATCGAATTCAAACCTTGGGTACGTGCTGTCGCGCTCGCCAGCAAAAGCGATAAGTATGTTGGCTACTTTCCAGAATATTACTTTAAAACCGACGAGTTTGTTTTCTCAGACTCTATTGGCAGCGGGCCGTTAGGATTGGTTGAGAACATCAAGTTTCCGATTGAGTGGAGTTCATTGGAAGATCTAACCTTATACCGAATTGGTGTTGTTCAAGGGTATGTGAATACGGCCGATTTTGATTTAATGGTAGAGGAAGGCTTGATTCAGGTTGAAGCGTCAGCAGACGATATTCGCAACATTTATAAAGTGGCTAAGGGGCGACTCGATGCCGCGGTTATTGATTCAAATGTACTCGACTATTTGATCGGCATTGATCCTAGATCAGACATGCTAGGCAACCGCGTTAAAATGAACAGCCGCTTGCTTGAGAGCAAAGAGTTGTATTTAGCATTCAAAAACACGCCAGAGGGACACAACTGGCGTGATGTATTTAATGAAGGTTTAAAGAAAATTGACGTTTCCTCTATTGTTGAGAGATACAACCGCTACCTCTCGACAACCAAAGGCATCAAGTCTCCGATTGTACCTTTTCGTGCTAACTAGAAAGCACTCTTAGCGCTTTATCTGCATGTTCAGCCATTTCGATACCTTCATCGGTGAGGTAGCCGCCGTCAGGTAAGGTACATAACCCTTTTTCGTAAAGGCGCTGAACTGCCGCCTGCATCTCTTCAGTCGCTTCATGATGAACCTTAATACCCGTCGCAGCACTGCTGATGTCAAACTGGAGTAATAGGTTTAGTTCAGACATATGTTCAGGCGTAAATTTCATATTTGAATCCTTTTCGAAAGTACTGATTTCAACTTAATCATGAAGTTATAAATCGGCAATGTTATGAGTTGAGAAGTGTTAGCTAAGCCTTACTTTCGCTAAAGGAATTGCTAGGATTGATTAGGAGTTGTTCAATCGCATTGTGAATAGATCAGAATCAAAGATTGTTAATGGCTTTTGTTGGTTAGTAGCACGTGGAGGGTGTCTTAATGCCGATAACGAATAATAATGGCTATTAATATAAAAAATTAGACTAAAGTTGTATGAGAACAAAAAATCGAGACTGACTTTGTTTTTAATTTATTGATATGAAAGAACCTTTCTCTCATTTTTGAAAACTAATTTAGTGATTTTTAGTCGTTGATTTTTAGAGTTTGGCGCGAGTTTTCTTTCAATTAATAACATTTTGTTCTGTGAGGTTAATTAACGCTTGTATTTGAATAAAAATCGAGTAATTATCCGCCTCCACTAATCCACTTGTTGCAAAATGTTTCACCCATGATGAACTTAAACCACCAGTTTGATTCTCTACTTCCACCACAAATGGCTGAGCGCGCTGCTGAAATTGGCGTAGGCAAAGCAACCAAAGATCCGGTTAAATCTTTTCTATTGGCTATTTCTGCAGGTATTCACATTGGTATCGCTTTCGTCTTTTATACCATAGTGACGACAGGTGCTGGTGACTTACCTTGGGGAATTACACGCCTGCTCGGTGGGTTAGCCTTTAGCTTAGGGTTGATTCTAGTGGTCGTGACAGGCGGTGAACTGTTTACTAGTTCGGTGCTGACTTTAGTCGCGCGCGCAAGTGGCAAAATCTCTTGGAAAATGCTGTTTAAGCACTGGGCAGTCGTGTATGCCGGTAACCTAGTGGGCGCTTTACTACTTGTTATCTGTATGCTTCTGACCAAGCAATACATGTTCGATCATGGCCAAGTGGGTTTGAATGCAATGGCGATCTCCCAGCACAAACTGCACCACACCTTCCTATCTGCGGTTGCGCTTGGCGTCATGTGTAATGTTTTAGTGTGTATCGCAGTGTGGATGACCTTCAGTGGCCGTACGCTAACTGACAAAATCGCGGTAATGATCTTGCCAGTTGCCATGTTTGTTTCCGCAGGCTTTGAACACTGTATTGCTAATATGTTCCAAGTGCCTATGGCTATCGGCATCAAGAATTTTGCCCCAGCGGAATTCTGGCAGATGACAGGTGCAAACATTGCTGATTACGCCGACCTAAATATGATCGACTTTATTACCAATAACCTGATCCCAGTGACACTTGGCAATATCATTGGCGGTGGCGTTTTCGTTGGCATGTGGTACTGGCTCATCTACCTACGCGACTAGGCCATTATTTTACTTATTTGAAGGCTCACTCAATGTGGGCCTTTTTAATGCCAGCTATCCACTTCAGCACTAAATATCTCTTCTATCGCAACGATCTGCTCTGGTTCGTCGATCAGCCAATCTTGGGCATTGCTTAGTTCAATCTCAGCAACATCTACACAATGGGTCTTGGTTAGGTTCAGCATAACGCCCTCCTTAGGTTAGCTAGTATCAACCTAGGTACCTTGAGTGACAGTTTTATTACGCTATTCGAATTAAATTATATGCGTATGAATGCAAAGAAAATTTTTATTGAGATTTTACTTGCACTCTGGCTAGACCAGTTGTTTCCTAGGTATCACCACGGTTATCCACAGAATCTGTGGATAAGATCTTGTGGGTAGCGGATCGACGATTAAAGATCAGTCGGCTGATTTGATCTTAACCAGCACTCTTCCTTCGTTATTAATGCATTTCTTGATAGTCAGTTGTAGGGAGAGCATGACGGAGAGAGACATCATAACCAGAATCGCCACCATAATCAGAATCTGATATTTGATCGCAACTAATGGGCTTGCGCCGCCTAAAATTTGTCCGGTCATCATGCCTGGTAAGGTCACCAATCCCGTGGTGCTCATTGTGGCTAGAGTTGGGGCGAGTGAGCGTCGCATCGCCTCTTGCACAAAAGGTAGCGTGGCATATTTAGGCGAGGCTCCGAGTGAGATGGCGGCCTCGTATTCACTTTTTCTCTCATCTAAAGCGGTAAATACGTTCTGAAGTGCGACAATATTACCACTCATAGAGTTGCCCAGCAGCATCCCTGCCAATGGGATCATATATTGAGCGCTGTATAGAGGCTGTGGCTGAATCACAAGCACTGAGATAATCGTAAGCATAGGGAATAGCCCAGCGGTTAGGGCGATTGTGACTGGCAGCAACAGGGCTTCTCTGGGCAATCTGGCTTTACCAACAATAGCGCTGGCGCCAATCAATGTCATTAACAACAACCAAAGTGCATTGATGGCTAAGCTATTCAATTGAAAGAGGTATTGCAGATAGAAACCGACCATCAGCAATTGCAGTGTCATTCGAGCGACACTGACAATGATTTCATTGCCGATCTTTAGTTTGTAGTGTTGGCTGATCAGCAGCGGAATAACGAGTAGGCCAAAAAACAGTGCCAATACTGACCACGAAATATCTACCACACTATCCATATATCCCCCTCACGAACACCGCATATTGTACGCGAATTTGGGTGTGCGTCATCTTGTATTAAATTCAAAAACGCTCTGATTTATTGACAAGTTCTGAAACATTTTATTTACAAATGAGCTAAAGTTAGCACGTAAACATCGTGCCTCTAAAGTGGTAGATGTTTCGTTTTGTTGTTGAAATGTTGCACAATTTGATTGGTTTTGATGGTTTTGTTTCTGTTAATAATTGTTCATATTTAGTGGCAAATTTATATATAAAAACACGAACAAACACATCTCTGGATGAGCTCAAAAAAGTGTTGAATAACACGGCTGGAAAGGGCGGATTTGATTGAACCCTACGATTAGTATGGTCTAACATTTCTACTTAGAGATAGTAAAAAAATTGGCTCGACGACAAGAGCTAACCAAAAACACTAGATACAAAATAGGCAAATGTATGAGTGATGTTAACAAAATCGAGAGTGGTGAAAAACGCTCTCTGGAGTGGAAGTCATTCCTCTTCATCGCGGTTGTTCTCTTCCCAATTTTAAGTGTGGCGTTCGTAGGCGGCTACGGATTCCTAGTATGGATGCTTCAAGTATTCGTAATGGGACCACCTGGCGCGCATGGCATGTAAGCCATTGAGCTCAATTCCACATTTTTATAAAGATTTTAAGAGAGCAAACCATGAAATCATTGATTGTTAAACTGTGGCGCACCATGACGCGCCCAGCGGTTCATATCAGCCTAGGTGTGCTGACGATGGGCGGCTTTATCGCGGGTGTTATCTTCTGGGGTGGTTTCAACACTGCTTTAGAAGCGACTAACACTGAAGAATTCTGTATTAGTTGTCACACCATGCGTGACAACGTGTACGTTGAACTACAAGAAACTGTGCACTGGAAGAACCACTCTGGTGTGCGCGCAACTTGTCCTGACTGTCACGTTCCTCATAACTGGACAGACAAAATTGCACGTAAGATGCAGGCTTCTAAAGAAGTATTCGCACAAGTATTTGGTAACTATGATGAACCAGGTGTGTTTGAAGAGCGTCGTATCGAGCTTGCTAAACATGAATGGGATCGTTTCTCTGCAAACAAATCCCTAGAGTGTAAAAACTGTCACAACTACGAATCGATGGACTTCGAGCAAATGTCACCAACGGCTCGTATCCAGATGAAGCAAGCGGCAGAAAAAGATCAGAGCTGTGTTGACTGTCACAAAGGTATTGCCCACAAACTGCCTGCTGGTATGGATAGCATTGGTGGTATCGTTGGCGATCTAGAATCTCTTGCTTCTAATACTAGCTATGCGGCAGGCCAAACACTAGTGAGCGTGCGTCACCTACCAATTTACTTTGACGCTGAAGGTCAAAAAGAAGCCGGTCTTCTAAATCCAGCTTCTTCAGTTAAAGTTCTGGAAGAGAAAGGCGAATTTGTTTCAATTGAAATCGACGGCTGGCGTAAAGCGAAAGGCTTTGGTCGTGTAATCCAAGAAGACTTTGGTAAAAACATTGCGGTTGCGTCTCTTCTTAAAGAAGCATCAACAGACGATAGCATTGTGACGACTGGCGAGAAGAAAGTGGATGAGCTTACAGGTCTTCCATGGGAGAAAGTGGCAGCAACAGTATGGCTGAAGAAAGAGTCAATGTTGAACGACATCACTCCAGTTTGGGAAAAATCGAAAGAAGCGTATAAGACAAACTGTTCTGTATGTCACACCCAACCAGATGAAGCGCACTTCGATGCGAACACTTGGCCAGGTATGTTCGACGGTATGCTTGCGTTCGTTAACCTAGATACAGATAGTGAAGCACTGATCTTGAAGTACCTACAGAAGCACTCTTCAGATTATGCTGAAGGCCACCACTAATAAGCGTCAGACGGAGTATTTGAAATGGCTATTACACGAAGAAGTTTTCTAAAAGGTGTAGCGACAACGAGCGCAGCATCAGTCATCGGTCCAAGCTTATTGGCATCTGCTTCTGCAAGCGCTGCGGAAACAACAGGAACTTGGAAGGTAACTGGTTCACACTGGGGCGCATTCCGCGCCCACATCTACGCGGGTAAAGTTCAAGAAATCAAACCGCTAGAAACAGATAAAAACCCAACAGAGATGCTGAACGGCATCAAAGGTATTATCTACAGCCCATCACGTGTACGTTACCCTATGGTGCGTCTAGATTGGCTTAAGAAACATAAATACAGCGCAGAGACACGCGGTGACAACCGTTTCATCCGTGTTACTTGGGATGAAGCTTTAGACTTGTTCTACCGTGAACTTGAGCGTGTGCAGAAAGACTACGGTCCTTGGGCACTGCATGCAGGTCAAACGGGTTGGAACCAAACTGGTGCTTTCAACAACTGTACTGCGCACATGCAGCGCGCGGTTGGTATGCACGGTAACTTCATCACTAAAGTGGGTGACTACTCGACAGGTGCTGGTCAAACGATTCTGCCATACGTTCTAGGTTCAACAGAAGTATATGCACAAGGTACTTCTTGGTCTGAAATTCTAGAAAATGCAGACAACATCATTCTTTGGGCAAATGACCCTGTGAAGAACCTGCAAGTAGGTTGGAACTGTGAAACTCACGAGTCATTTGACTACTTAGCTCAGCTAAAAGAGAAAGTAGCAAAAGGCGAGATCAACGTACTTTCAGTTGACCCTGTGAAGAACAAGACTCAGCGTTACCTAGAGAACGACCATCTGTACATTAACCCAATGACAGACGTTGCCTTCATGCTGGCTGTTGCACACGTGCTTTACAACGAAGACCTTTACGACAAGAAGTTTATCGACACTTACTGTCTAGGTTTTGATGAGTTCATTCAGTACGTTCAGGGTGAAACCAAAGATAAAGTGGTGAAAACTCCTGAATGGGCTGCGGAAATCTGTGGCGTGAAAGCGGACAAGATTCGTGAGTTTGCACGTATGCTTGTAAGCGGCCGTACTCAGATCCTAATGGGCTGGTGTATCCAACGCCAAGAGCATGGTGAACAGCCATACTGGGCAGGTGCTGTTGTGGCTGCAATGGTTGGTCAAATTGGTCTACCGGGTGGCGGTATTTCTTACGGTCACCACTACTCAAGTATCGGTGTTCCTTCAACGGGCTTTGCGGGCCCTGGTGGTTTCCCTCGTAACCTAGATACGGGTATGAAGCCTAAATGGGACAACAATGACTTTAACGGTTATAGCCGCACTATTCCTGTAGCGCGCTGGATCGACTGTCTATTGGAACCTGGTAAAGAGATTCGTTACAACGGTGGTAAAGTTAAACTGCCTGACTTCAAGATGATGGTGATCTCAGGTAACAACCCTTGGCACCACCACCAAGATCGTAACCGCATGAAGAAAGCATTCAAGAAGCTTCAAACGGTTGTGACTGTTGAGTTTGCTTGGACTGCAACGTGTCGTTTCTCAGACATCGTACTGCCAGCTTGTACTCAGTGGGAGCGTAACGACATCGACGTATACGGTTCGTACTCAAGTAAAGGTTTGATCGCAATGCATCGCCTTGTCGATCCATTGTTCCAATCTAAGCCAGACTTCCAGATCATGAGTGAACTAACTCAACGCTTTGGTCGTCGTGACGAGTACACTCGTGGTATGAGCGAGATGGAATGGATCGAAAGCCTATATAACGATTGTAAGAAAGCCAACGAAGGCAAGTTTGAGATGCCAGAATTTGCTGAGTTCTGGGAGAAAAGCGTACTAGACTTCGGTCAAGGTAAGCCTTGGGTTCGTCATGCTGACTTCCGTAAAGACCCAGAAATCAACGCTCTAGGTACGCCGTCTGGCTTCATCGAGATCACTTCTCGTAAGATCGGCCGTTACGGTTACGAGCACTGTCAAGAGCACCCAATGTGGTTCGAGAAATCAGAACGTTCACACGGTGGTCCTGGCTCAGACAAACACCCGTACTGGCTACAATCTTGTCACCCAGACAAGCGTCTGCACTCTCAGATGTGTGAATCTGAAGAGTTCCGCGCAACGTATGCGGTACAAGGTCGTGAACCTGTTTACATCAACCCTGAGGATGCGAAAGCGAAGGGTATCAAAGATGGTGACCTAGTGCGCGTCTTCAATGACCGTGGTCAGCTTCTAGCAGGTGCAGTGGTTACTGATAGCTACCCTCGCGGTGTTATCCGTATCGAGGAAGGTGCATGGTATGGTCCTCTAAACGAGAAAGAAGGCGCTATCTGTACTTACGGCGATCCAAACACGCTAACTCAAGACATCGGTTCTTCAGAGCTAGCACAGGCGACATCGGCAAACACTTGTATCGTGGACTTCGAGAAGTTCAGCGGTAAAGTACCGCCAGTGACGTCATTCGGTGGTCCAATCGAAGTGGCATAATCGACACTAGAACGAAAAATACCAGCCAAGCGGCTGGTATTTTTTTGCTTGCAGAAACGAGCGTTAGTTATCCGAGAGACCATACTTAATTTTTAGTAATTCAAGTTGTCGCGCACCATGATCTTTGAAATAGGCATTGAGGGCAGAGACGATTTGTTGAGCTTGAGGGTGATCTTTTCTCACGGCGGCATAGAGTGGGGTTGTATCGAGATAGACTGGACTGAAACTAAGCTTAGAGGCATCGAGTCTCATTTCTTTAATCGTCCATCGACCCACAGCTTCATCTGTGACTAGAACATCAGCGCGATCAGACAAAACAAGGCGGATACTGTTAGGCAGGTGGATTGAGCTGACTGGAATGAGGCCTTGGTAATCTAGAAGCTTTGCGCCGTATGCGTAGTTATCGATTAGGGCGACACGGGTGTCCTTCAAACTGCTTAGTGACTTATATTCAAAACTGGACTCTTGACGAGAGACTACCGCCATTTTGTTGTGCATATATAGATCGGTGAAAATGTAATCGCGAGCTCGTTGTTCAGTTTTCCAAATCGCGATGATGACGTCATTTTTACCATTAATCGTTTCTTTGAGTACCCGCGTCCAAGGCTTAACCGAGTAATCAACTTCAAACCCCGCAGAAATCAACCCTTCAATGACGAGATCATGGGCAATACCGCTGCCTAGGGCGGAGTTCATCACATAAGGAGGCCACAAGTCTTGAGCGACTTTCAATGGCGCAGCGACTGAGAGGCTGCACCAAAGCCAGCAGATAAAAAGGATGAGTTTGTTCGATCTGTCTCTTTTCACCTGATATGTCCAACTATCAACTCACCCTTAAGTTTAGTCATAGAAAACTAAAAATGTGTGTTTAGGTGCACTAAACGATGGCGAATTTTTGCTTTAGCTTTTGAACTTTGTACCTCTTCTTTTACGGCGACGTTGTTGATGTTCTTAGAGTATATCGGTGTGCAAGTATCCCTTATTTCAACTGAGTTCGTAGGCGAACAATCAGGTAAATTTAGCTTTTTAATTTACCCTTAATCACAATTGCGGAGCGGCTTTTTTATTGATTCATTTGTGAATCATTACTAGCACCAATAGTTTTTGTTTTCAGAGCGTGCAGATGGCATTTGACGCTCATAAATAAAAATCTATAGGAACAAAGAAATGAAAAAGACAGCACTAGCAGTAGCACTATCTCTTGTAGCCGGGTCAGCAGTAGCGGCAGAAGCACTTTCAGGTGATCAGTTCACTGTATCAGGTGAGTTTGCTATCGGTGGTTATTACCAAGAAAACCGTAAAGAAGGTGGTGAGGTTAATGATGACTCATCAGCTAAAGACGAAGAGTTCTATAACGGTGGCGTAACGGGTTTTGATATTTTCGCTGACTACGAAAATGGCAACATTGTTGGTAAGTTTGGTGGTGAGTTTGATATTGAAGACGACTACGGAACTTCTGATTCTACGTTCACGATCACTGACACGTGGGTTGGTTACAAAACGGGTGCTGGTGTAGCGTCTATCGGTTACGCAAACGACACAGCGCTAGATGCAGTTGACGGTGCAGCGGATAAAACTATCGAGTTCCTATGGTCACCAAACGATGCGTCAGATGCTCGCCAAGTGGTGAAGTTTGAAGGCGACAAAGAAGGTGTTAAATACGGTATCTCTTACTTTGGTGACCGTAACTATGAAGGCACTGATCGTCAAAGTGGTTACAACGGCTACCTAGGTTACGAAAACGAAACATTTATGGTTAACCTTGGTTACGAAGACAACGATGAAACTGAAGGTGAGACAGATAAGCTATACCTAGTTAACGGTGCTGTTAATCTTGGCGCAGTAGGTATCGGTGCAACAGTTGCTGAGGAAGAATTTGCTGACGGAAAAAAAGTTAAAATGTACAACACGTCAGTTGGCTACACACTTGACGCTCTATACCTAGGCGCTGGTTACGTAACGATTGAAGATACACGTGAAGCGGTTAACTTCGGTGGTTCTTACGCGTTCACAGATAACTTTACAGCACTGGTTGATATCGCATACCACGTATCTGACGAAGGCTACGATTCTGCAAAAGGTACGGGTCTGCAGAAAGGTGATATCGAGTCATTCCTAAAACTGGCTTACGCATTCTAAGATTCTCTTCACCTCTACGTTTGTAGCCCACTTCGGTGGGCTTTTATAAGCAGGATGCTTAACGCATAATCCACTGCCTTTTCACCCTCCGGAGTTGGAGGGTTTTTTCATTTTTCACTTAATGAGAAAAATTGGGTTGTCTCGCCTCCAAGGATGATAGAAACGTGATCGCCGTTACGTAATGCGTTGATGACCAAATAGACAACGAATTGTACCAATGCTCTAATTGAGAAAAATAACGACAAAGCAGAGCGTGATATGTCGCAACTCCTGCATTTAGCCCACGAGCGTATCCTTACTATTCCCAACAGCGATCTTAGTGCTGATGCTATCGGTAATCAGGTTACCTTTACTTATCGGGGTTTATCCAATGATCCCGTCGATGAGCAGTTTCTGCTTTTTCAGACAGATTTTGATTTTGAACGTCGCGCCACCTTGCTGGGTGACGGTTTTCAAATGCTGGCTCAAACCACTGGTACTTACGAAGATCCGGTTGATATTGGTCGCTGCCCAGACAACAGCTCTAGTTATCGACTCTACGCTTCTAAAGCCCCTAAACGTTACTACAATTACCTAGTGGTCGAAGACTCGCTTGGCTATGCGTTGTTTGGCTTTACCTCTTGTCATCGCTTTGCCGGGTATTTCACTGTGGGCGATGAGGATGGCCGAGTTAAGATCAATGCTTACATAGATGGGGAACAAACTGCCCCACAAGATTGGTCAACGAATCGTCTAGAATCCGTTGTGGTTTTAAGAGGAGAGTCTTTATCTGAGCTCTATCTGCAATACAGTGGTTTGATACAGGAGCAGCATCCGGTACGCAAAGGCGTGACACAAGATTCGCCTCTAGGATGGTGCTCATGGTATGCCTACTACGCTGAAGTGACCGAGCAAAATATACACGCTAATGTTGAACAAATGCGCGAGCATCTAAAGCCGTTTGACTACGTCCTGCTTGATGATGGATACCAAGCATTCATGGGAGATTGGTTAACACCCTCTGACAAATTCCCTTCTGGCATTAAATCTGTCCTCAGAGAAATTTGCTCAAATGGTAAAAAGCCTGCTATTTGGCTTGCGCCTTTTATTGCGCAGCCCGAGTCTGAGATATTTCGTAATCATCCTGATTGGTTTGTGCGCCATGAAGATGGAAGATTGCTCAAAGCCGAAGATGTCACTTATGCAGGTTGGCGCTGTACTCCATGGTACATCCTTGATACCACTAATCTACAAGTCCAAGAACACCTAACGCGTGTCGTCCGTACCATGCGTGAAGAGTGGGGCGTCGAAATGTTTAAGCTTGACGCTAACTACTGGGGAACATTGAAAGGGGTTCGCAGTCAGTCAGGTGTCACAGGTGTCGAAGCTTATCGTTTAGGCATGCAAGCCATCATTGAAGGGGCGGGGGATGCATTAGTACTTGGATGCAATGCGCCAATGTGGCCATCGTTGGGGCTGGTGGATGCCATGCGAGTGTCTGATGACGTAGAACGCTGCGCGACAAGGTTTGAACAGATTGCCAAAGAGACGTTTTACCGCAGTTGGCAGCATCGAAAACTATGGCAAATCGATCCGGATTGCGCGACGTTTGTCTCTTTAGCCAATCAGGCAACCGAGAGGAAGTATTACGAGTTCCATCGAGATGCGCTGTTGGCGAGTGGAGGCTTGTTACTTTCTGGTGATCCGCTACCGGAACTCACGCCATTCGCTAAAAAAACGCTGGCTAAACTGGCCATTCGACATAGGCATAATCAGGAGGCCGCAAGATTCACGGCGTTGAATCTTCATCATGCTTTTCTTCAACTGACTGAGAGAAATGACCTCCACTGTTTGTTCAATTATCAAAGTACCGCCAGAGAAGTCACGTTAACTGCCAATTTCCCTGTCTATTGGTACGATTACTGGACAGGAGAAAAATTGGTTCATGAACCGACCCAAGTATTAGAGGTGGGTTTAGAATCTGGATTGTCTAGCCGAGCGATAATTACCTCGCTATAGCCTCTTAGCTAGATTAAAATGTCGAGCTAGATTAACGCGATAATAAAGAAAACAATGTCAATCATACTTGGTATTGACCCGGGCTCTCGTATCACAGGCTATGGTGTGATTCGTCAAACGGGTCGCCATCTGCAATATCTTGGTAGCGGCTGTATTCGTACCTCCGAAAAAGAACTGCCCGGTCGCCTTAAGCAAATCTACGCGGGCGTTTCAGAGATCATCACTCAGTTTCAACCAGATGTATTTGCTATAGAGCAGGTCTTTATGGCACGAAATGCAGACTCTGCGCTCAAACTTGGTCAAGCTCGTGGTAGCGCAATTGTTGCCGCGGTCAACGCCGACTTGCCGGTTTACGAGTATGCAGCTCGTTTGATTAAGCAAGCCGTGGTTGGTACAGGTGCGGCGGATAAAGAGCAAGTGCAGCATATGGTTCAACATATGCTTAAACTCCCGTCTAAACCTCAAGCTGATGCGGCCGATGCCCTTGGTGTCGCGATCTGTCACGCCAACACCAACAAAACCTTGGTAGCTTTAGCAGGCAAAGCTACCAGCGCGAGACGCGGACGTTACCGTTAACCATTCCACACTATTTACTTCCTATTGGTGCAAAATTGAGACATATAAAACAGATCTGATTACTGGGTTTGTTATAAAAATGTTGCATTAATATAGTGGTCAGAGGTCTAACAAGATATCAATCAAGGAAGATTGAACATGAACCCTGTCAACGTGTGGCGACAATTCTGTATGCCCAAGCAACCTCAATGGACGAAAAATCAACAGCGTCAGGCGGACACCCTCTCTCTATTTTCTTTCATCGCTTTTCTCGTCGGCGTTTATAGCCTGATAAAGTGGTCTAAGCACGGTCATGATGGCTTAATTATGACTTCGATACTGCTGATTGGATTGGAGCTCTTTGCTGCCGTTTGCCTAAAACTGTTAAAGAACCCGAAAATCGCACTCAACCTCGGTTTTATTGGTATGTCGGTGCATGCCCTTAATATCATTTACCAAAGCGGCGGTGTTGTAGAGTCAACCCAAACTTACTGGGTTCCCTTACTTGTGGTGGCATTCTTCTTATCTGGTACGCGAATGGTAGCTATCAGTTGGAGTGTGACGGTTATCTTGTGTTCCGCCATCATGACCTTTATGCATGTCTCTGGTAACTCGTTTCCGGTATTAGAGTTATCTGAATCTGCGCAACGCGTTGAAATTTGGTCTGGAACGGTATTGCCTTTAGTGGTTATCTGTATTGCTCAGGCGTTCACCGCCAAGCAAAGAGATAAAGCGATTGAAATCGCAGAGCGAGCAAAAAGTGATAGTGAAGCGATTGCAGAGAAAGCCACACTCGGTGAACAGAATCTTTCTCATGTTCTAGAGCAAGCCAATCAAAACTCAATACAGCTGAAAGATGTGTCGCAAACACTGGAATCTCAGTCATTGACGCTAGATGATCAGGTCTCGAACCTGAACATCAATTGTGAATCTCAGGCCAGTGCGGCAGAGCAGATGAGTCAGCAAGTTCATCAGCTTGCCGAAGGAATTGAAGGTTCAACCCGTTTTGTTGATGAACTTAGAGAGCGCAGTGACGCGGTTCACCAGCAAGCGGAGACCAGTTCGCAGTTACTTGAAGACTCTACCTCAGCCATCAGCCAAATTATTGGTAGCCATGAAGAGATCATGAAAGTGGCCGATTTGATCACCTCTGTTGCAGAACAAACTAACCTACTGGCGCTCAATGCTGCAATTGAAGCGGCGAGGGCAGGGGAGCAAGGTCGTGGCTTCGCCGTCGTGGCGGAGCAAGTGCGTGACCTTTCCGCTAAAAGTAGCCAGTCGGCGATAGAGATTAGAAACTTGCTTGACCGCAGCGAACAGGAAGTGAAACACGGACAAGACGTCGTTAATTCAAGTGCGGTGAAAATGAAGTCGATGATTACCGAAGTTTCTGCCATCTCACAAGACGTCAACGGACTTGCCAATATCATGTCCAGCCAAATGATGGCACTCAAAGAACTCGACCAAGCGAGCAGTGAAGTGGCGAATGGCGTGGTTGAAACGAAAACAATTTCCGAGAACGTAGCGCAAAATGGTGCGCAATTGACCTCACAGGTAGACGCAGTAAGAACCTTAACTTCGCAACTTGATCAAGTTGTCTCAAAAATCTAGCTCTAAATCATAAAGGACTGGATGTCTATCCAGTTCTTTATTATCCTGTCGCAAATTCATTTCTAAAGAGTAACTACCGTGATTGGACGTCTGCGCGGCATTCTTATCGAGAAACAACCTCCTGAACTACTGATTGAAGTTAATGGCATTGGCTATGAAGTACAAATGCCGATGAGTTGCTTCTATGAGCTACCGAGTATCGGTGAAGAAGCGATCATCTATACTCATTTTGTTGTCCGAGAAGATGCCCAGTTACTGTATGGTTTCAATACCGTTAAAGAGCGCGCCTTGTTCCGTGAAGTGATTAAGGCCAATGGCGTCGGTCCTAAGCTCGGTTTAGCGATTCTTTCGGGAATGACAGCGAGTCAGTTTGTCGCCAGTGTTGAGCGTGAAGATGTTTCGACCTTAGTTAAACTGCCGGGTGTGGGTAAGAAAACAGCAGAGCGCCTTGTAGTAGAAATGAAGGATAGGCTAAAAGGCTGGAGCGCGGGAGACCTATTTACCCCATTCACCGACGCGGCTCCTGTAGACTCAGCGCCGCAGCCCGCTCAGTCAAATGCTGAAGAAGAAGCAATCAGTGCGCTACTGGCATTAGGCTATAAGCCGACTCAGGCATCTAAAGTGGTTTCACAAGTGAAGACGGACGAGATGAGCAGCGAACAGCTTATTCGTGAAGCGCTGAAGTCGATGGTATAGAAAAGGCTTGAACAATGATTGAAGCGGATCGATTAATCGCACCAGATAACACGGTGTATAAAGAAGAGGATGTTATCGATCGAGCGATACGTCCGAAGAAACTGGAAGATTACAAAGGCCAAGATCATGTTCGTGATCAGATGGAGATCTTCATCAAAGCAGCACAGCTACGTAATGAAGCGCTCGATCACCTATTGATATTTGGTCCTCCTGGTTTGGGTAAAACAACACTAGCCAATATTGTTGCCAACGAGATGGACGTGAACATTCGTACTACCTCTGGCCCAGTACTTGAAAAGGCAGGCGATCTGGCAGCGCTACTCACCAACCTCGAAGAGAATGATGTTCTTTTCATTGACGAGATTCACCGACTTAGCCCTATGGTTGAAGAGGTGCTTTATCCGGCGATGGAAGATTACCAGCTAGATATCATGATTGGTGAAGGCCCGGCTGCTCGTTCTATAAAAATCGATTTGCCTCCCTTTACTCTGATTGGGGCAACGACGCGCGCGGGCTCGTTGACCTCGCCACTGCGCGATCGCTTTGGTATTACTCAGCGTTTGGAGTACTACAAAATCCCAGACTTGCAGAACATTGTTCAGCGCAGTGCTGACTGTTTAGGTCTATCTATGGAGTCTGAGGGGGCGTTGGAAGTGGCAAGACGTGCCCGTGGTACACCGCGAATCGCCAACCGCCTATTACGACGAGTTCGAGACTACGCAGAAGTAAAAGGTAACGGCCACATCTGCGCAGAGGTCGCAGACAAAGCACTTAATATGTTGGACGTTGACGCGCAAGGTTTCGACTATATGGATAGAAAGCTTCTTCTGGCGATTATGGAGAAGTTTGGTGGCGGTCCTGTCGGTTTGGACAACATGGCGGCTGCAATAGGTGAGGAAAAAGACACTATTGAAGATGTTCTTGAACCTTACCTGATTCAGCAAGGCTACCTGCAACGGACACCACGCGGAAGAATTGCCACAGATCGCGCTTATCTTCATTTCGGAATTGAAAAATAAGTTTTCAGTAGCCAGCTCGCAGAAGCTGGCTTTTTCTTTTGATGATCTACATCACACTAATGTAATTTACTTACTACTTAATAGGTAGCGCAATTGAGTGACTTGTTAACTGCTTGTTTTGCATAAATACTTAATGGCCTGTCACCAATAACCCCTTCGTAACAAAACACCCTTCAAACTGTTGATGCAGATCAATGTGATGGTTTTTTGGTCAAAAATGCCGTACAAAACTTGATACAAATCAAAGCGAACTCTGGCTATAAACCTTTTGAAACAACCTGTTTTTAGCAGTAATATTAGCGCCAGCTATATTAGCTGATGCTTAACAATTAACTAACCATTACGGTACATTTTTGCAACAGGTTGGCTATCTTTTATAACACTATTTAAGTTTGCTCAACGCTCAATAACAATGCATTAATGTAGAAAGTGTCTTCAGCCGACACATAGGAGTAATCATGATCGATGTTGTTGATCTATCGCGGTTGCAGTTTGCACTGACAGCGATGTATCACTTCCTATTCGTACCGTTGACTCTAGGTATGGCCTTCTTACTGGCTATCATGGAATCAATGTACGTAATGACGAACAAGCAAATCTATAAGGACATGACAAAGTTCTGGGGTAAGCTATTCGGTATTAACTTTGCACTTGGTGTGGCTACCGGCCTTACCATGGAGTTCCAGTTCGGTACTAACTGGTCTTACTATTCGCATTACGTAGGTGATATTTTCGGCGCACCTTTGGCGATTGAAGCCTTAGTTGCCTTCTTCTTAGAATCCACCTTTGTAGGTCTTTTCTTCTTTGGCTGGGATCGTCTCTCAAAACGTCAACACCTTGTTGTTACATGGTTAGTTGCGCTAGGTTCTAACTTCTCTGCACTTTGGATCTTGGTAGCAAACGGCTGGATGCAAAACCCAGTTGGCGCTGAATTTAACTTTGAAACCATGCGTATGGAAATGGTGAGCTTTGCTGAGGTTGTTCTAAACCCAGTTGCTCAGGTTAAATTCGTTCATACCGTAGCATCTGGCTACACGACTGGCGCAATGTTCATTCTAGGCATCAGCTCTTACTACCTATTAAAAGGTCGTGACATCGCATTCGCTCGTCGTTCATTTGCTATCGCTGCTTCTTTCGGTATGGCAGCTATCTTATCTGTTATCGTTCTTGGTGATGAATCTGGCTATGAGCTTGGTGAAGTTCAGAAGGTGAAACTTGCTGCGATCGAAGCGGAATGGCACACGGAGCCAGCGCCTGCAGCATTTACGCTGTTTGGTATGCCTAACCAAGAGACAATGCACACCGACTACGCGATTAAGATCCCTTACGTTATGGGCATTATCGCGACGCGTTCTCTAGATGAGCAAGTAACAGGTCTACGCGATCTGCGTGATGACCACGTTGAACGTGTTCGTACTGGTATGTACGCGTATGAGCTTCTAGAGAAGCTACGTGCGGGTGATAAATCAGAAGAAAACATGGCAGCGTTTGATGAAGTGAAAGGTGACCTAGGTTATGGCCTACTTCTGAAGCGTTACACTGAAAATGTTGTTGATGCGACAGAAGAGCAAATTCAAGCGGCAGCGGATGATTCTATCCCAACGGTTTGGCCTCTATTCTGGTCGTTCCGCATCATGGTTGCGTGTGGCTTTATTATGCTATTCGTATTTGGTGCAGCATTTGTTCAAACATGTCGCCAGAAAATCGAGCAAAAACCTTGGATTCTTAAAGCGGCGCTATTCAGTATTCCTCTTCCTTGGATTGCAATTGAAGCAGGTTGGTTTGTTGCCGAGTATGGTCGTCAGCCATGGGCGGTAGGTGAAATCCTTCCGACACATGTTGCTGCTTCAGCTCTGACAATTGGTGAACTATGGACTTCTCTATTCGCTATCCTAGCACTGTACACAGTGTTCTTGATTGCTGAAGTTTACCTAATGCTTAAATTTGCACGTAAAGGTCCTAGCAGCCTGAAAACTGGTCGCTACCACTTCGAACAAAACGCTAACTCTGTTGAAGACAAAGTCGGCCGTTCAGTCGAAGTTTAAGTGAGGGAATATTATGTTTGATTACGAAATCTTACGACTTATCTGGTGGGTTCTGATTGGTGTTCTGCTAGTTGGTTTTGCTGTCACAGATGGTTTCGATATGGGTGTTGCTTCGCTTTCGCCTGTTATCGGTAAAAGCGACACTGAACGTCGTATTATGCTCAACACTATTGCTCCTCACTGGGATGGTAACCAAGTTTGGTTGATCACAGCGGGTGGTGCACTATTTGCAGCATGGCCACTAGTTTACGCAACGTCGTTTTCTGGCTTCTACCTAGCAATGTACATAACTCTAGCTGCGCTTTGGTTACGTCCGCTTGGCCTTGATTACCGTTCAAAGATCGAAGATCCAAAATGGCGTCATGCTTGGGACTACGCGCTTTGTGTGAGCGGTACAGTGCCACCAATCATCTTTGGTGTGGCATTTGGTAACCTGCTTCAAGGTGTTCCATTTGAACTGAACGACTTATTGATGTCTGAGTACAAAGGTTCATTCTTTGCGCTACTTAACCCATTTGCTCTGCTGTGTGGTGTGCTTAGCTTGATGCTATTCGTACTTCAAGGTGCAACTTGGTTACAGATGAAGACAACAGAAGCGCTACACGTACGTGCACGTAACGTTGCTCAAGTATCAGGTTTGATCGTAGCGGTACTATTTGTTCTTGGCGGTTTTTGGGTTCAATCTATCGATGGTTACGTGATTACAAGTGCTATCGATACGATGGCAGCATCAAATCCTCTGAATAAAGAAGTGGCAATCCAAGCAGGTGCATGGATGCAGAACTTTGAAACTTACCCTGCAATGTGGGCAGCGCCAGTTATTGGTGTGCTAATGCCACTGCTAGCGGTATTAGCGTCTCGCGTAGAACGCGGTGGTTTTGCTTTCTTGTTCTCAAGTCTTGCTAACGCAGGTGTGATTCTAACGGCTGGTTTTGCGATGTTCCCATTCGTAATGCCTTCAAGCTTAGTACCTAGCCACAGCTTAACGATGTGGGACTCAACAGCAAGTGAACTGACACTTGGTCTGATGACACTCGTTGCTGCGGTAATGGTACCTGTGATTCTTGGCTACACGACTTGGACATACTACAAAATGTTTGGTCGTCTTGATAAGAAACACATCGAAGACAACGACGTTTCAGCTTACTAAGGAGTAACGATTATGTGGTATTTCGCATGGATTCTGGGTGTATTACTCGCTTGTGCATTCGGCATCATCAACGCTCTTTGGTTAGAGCACTCTGAAATGATGGACAAAGACAGTGAGTAACCTCGCTGCGCAGGTAGCTAAGCTACATGCACCTGTTGATAAGGCTCTGTTCCGAGCCTTATCACTGGTTCTTGGTTTTTATCACGTAGCTATGGTTATGTGGGACCCAGAACTGTATTCCGCTTCAATCGGCGGTTTCAATGCCATTATTTCACCACTACTGATTTGGGCAATTTGCTCAAGCATGGTATCTGGTCTAGGTTTCAAACCTCGTAACTGGTATTGGCAGGTGCTGTTTAGTCCGTACTGCTCATTGACGATTCTTATTTACCTCACGGTAGTTCGTCTATTGTAAGGGCTAAACTCCGCTCATTTTGTATAAAAAAAGCGCGACTCATTGAATGGGTTGCGCTTTTTTTTGTTTCAAGCTTTGAATTCACTTATTAAGTCTTGCATAGATAGTAATGAGTTGCGTTATAGTATCCGTCTAGAAAAACAAATTTTGGGCGCTATAGTGCAAGATCAGGCATTGATATTTGAATGGCCAGTAACGGTTTATTATGAAGACACTGACGCTGGTGGCGTGGTGTACCATTCTAACTACCTAAAGTTCTTTGAACGAGCAAGAACTGAACTACTTCGCACTATTGGTGTATCTCAACAAGTCCTTTTGGAACAAAACATCGGTTTCGTAGTCCGACACATGGACATCGATTTTTTACAGGGTGCGCGTCTTGACGATCATCTCACTGTAAGGACAAAAATTGCTGACCTTAAAAAAGCTTCACTCACTTTCTGTCAGGAGATCGTTAATCCTGAGGGTAAGTCATTGTGTAAGGCAATGGTTAAGGTAGCATGTATCGACAATATAAAAATGAGGCCAAAAGCAATGCCTCAATCAATAGTTATGGAGTTAACGAATAGTGACCGCTGATATTTCGATGCTAGACCTTTTCTTGCAGGCAAGCCTGTTGGTTAAAATGGTTATGCTGATCCTTTTAGGCATGTCGATTGTTTCTTGGGCAATGATCATTAAGCGCAGTAAAGTGCTTTCTCAAGCGTCAAAAGATGCGGAAACCTTCGAAGATAAGTTTTGGTCAGGTACCGATCTGTCGATTCTTTATCAAAATGCCAAAAAGCGTAAGGATGACTTAGCGGGCACAGAAGAGATCTTCTACTCAGGTTTTACTGAGTTTGCTCGTCTGCGCAAATCTAACGCTGACTCTCCAGATTTCATTATGGAAGGGACTGGCCGTTCAATGCGTGTCGCTGTGGCGCGTGAAGTGGATGAGCTTGAAACTAACCTTCCATTCCTAGCAACGGTTGGCTCAATTAGCCCTTACATTGGTCTGTTTGGTACTGTATGGGGCATCATGCATGCTTTCATCGCATTGGGTGAAGTAAAACAGGCGACACTCGCAATGGTAGCTCCTGGTATCGCAGAAGCTCTAGTTGCAACGGCGATGGGTCTATTTGCTGCAATTCCAGCGGTAATGGCATACAACCGATTCAGTAGTAAAGTGGGTAAGCTAGAGCACAACTACGCAACCTTCTCAGAAGAGTTCCATAGTATTTTGCACCGCCAGGCAATGGCTGGTCGAGATACTACAAGTAAGGAATAGTTGCTATGGCTGGTTACCAACCTAAAAAGCGCAAAATGACTGCCGAGATTAACGTTGTTCCTTATATCGACGTTATGTTGGTTCTGTTGATCATTTTTATGGTGACTTCACCTTTCGTCACTCAAGGCGTCGACGTTGAGCTGCCAAAAACCGCCACTGCAAAGCCAGCCTCTGAACTGGCGGGTGATAGTGACGCGAGCTTTATCATTGTTGAAATCGATAAAGACGGAAACCTTGGTCTTAGCGTCAATGACGAAGAGGTATCTCGCGGTATCTCTCTACAAGATGTGATTGTTCGTGTTAAAGCAGAACTGTCTTTAAAGCCTGACTCACCTGTAGCTGTAGGTGGTGATGCCGCTACGCCATATGCAGAAGTTGTTTTGGTATTAGACGAATTGAGTCGTGCAGGCATTCCGAAAGTCGGATTGCTGACAGATATTAAGGAATAATCGTCGCTGCGATGAAAGAGAACAAATCTAAAAAGAACGATTTCAAGAAGCCGATTATCATATCGGCTGCTTTGCATGGACTTCTTATTGCGGCTTTGATTTGGGGCACTGACTTTACAATGTCTAAGCCGGAGCCTACTGGGCGTTTGGTTCAAGCGGTCGTCATCGACCCAGATCTTGTCAGGCAGCAAGCACAACAGATTCGTAGCAAGCGTGAAGAAGCAGCGAAGAAAGAGCAAGATCGTTTAGACAAGCTCCGTCGTGAAAGTGAACAGCTTGAAAAGAATCGTAAAGCCGAAGAAGAACGTATTCGTAAGCTCAAAGAGCAACAAGCGAAAGAGGCTAAAGCGGCTCGTGAAGCAGAAAAGCAACGTGTTGCTAAAGAGAAAGAGCGTAAAGCTGAAGAAGCTCGTGTGAAAAAAGAAAAGGAACGCGTAGCTAAACTTGAAGCGGAACGTAAAGCGAAAGAGCAAGCGATTAAGAAAGCTGAACAAGAACGTCTAGCGAAAGAAGCAGCGATTGCCAAAGCGGAGCAGGAGCGTATCGCTCGTGAAAAAGCGGCAAAAGAAGCGGAAGAGAAAGCGCGACGTGAACGTGAAGCGGCAGCAAAAGCCGAGAAAGAGCGCATAGCGAAAGAGAAAGCAGCCAAAGAGGCGGCTGAGAAGGCGCGCAAAGAGAAAGAACGTTTAGAGCGCATTGAACGCGAGCGTAAAGAGCAAGAAGCTGCGCTTAACGATATCTTTGCAGGCTTAGAAACGGAAGCTGAGGCGAATACGTCGGCGCGCTCTAGCCATGTCTCTAGCGAGGCTGATCGTTACGGCGCAATTTACACTCAGCTCATTCAGCAAAACCTGTTGCTGGAGGACAGTTTTCGGGGAAAGTCTTGTCGAGTTAACCTGCGTTTGATTCCTACGGGAGCAGACGCAATTGTTGGCAATCTTTCCGTTCTGGATGGTGATAGCCGTTTATGTGCTGCAACCAAGCGTGCTGTGGCGCAAGTGAACAGCTTTCCGCTGCCTAAAGACCCAGACGTTGTGAACAAAATTAAGAATATCAATTTAACCGTAGTACCTGAGTTATAAGGAAAAGCTTGTGTTAAAGCGACTAGTAATAGGATGTGTGCTCACTGTAATGAGCATGTTCCAAATGGCAAATGCGGCTTTGGAACTAGTAATTACAGATGGTATCGATTCGGCGCGACCAATTGCGGTCGTACCATTTAAATGGGAAGGTGCTGGCCAGTTACCGCAGGATCTTTCTGCGATCGTTGCTTCAGACCTACTCCGTAGTGGCAAATTTAAGCCAGTCGAAGTCTCTGCTATGCCAGAAACACCATACTCTGCGTCAAACATCGACTTTGAAGAGTGGATTAAGCTAGGTGTCGATGCCATGGTAACAGGTACTGTTACACTAGACCCTGCGACTGGAAAATACGTTGTTAATTACCAACTGATTGACGTCGTTCGAGGGCAGTTAACAAGCGGTCAAGCTAAGTCATTGAGCTCTGATGGTCAGTTAGTGCTATCTCATGATCACATCTTGCTTAATAAGAAGATGACTATCGTACCTAAGCAAATGAGAGCCGCAGGTCATCGCATTTCGAATCGTGTGTTTGAAGCGCTTACAGGTGAGAAAGGTGCGTTCGAAACGAAAATTGCTTATGTCGTGGTTAATGATAAAGATTCTTTCCCATACCAGCTACGCGTATCTGATTACGATGGTTACAATGAGCGCCTAGTACTGCGTTCTAAGCAGCCATTGATGTCTCCAGCTTGGTCTCCAGATGGTAAAAAGCTTGCTTATGTGAGTTTCCAAAACGGCCAAGCTGAGATCTTCATTATGAATATCTATACGGGTGAACGTGAGAAAGTAACGTCATACCCTCGTCACAATGGTGCGCCAAGATTCTCTCCAGATGGCAGTAAGCTGGCTTTGGTTTTATCAAAAACCGGTAGCCTGCAAGTGTATACGTTGGATCTGAACACCAGAAAACTGACTCAAATTACCCGCGGTAGATCGAATAATACCGAACCATTTTGGCATCCAGATGGTAAATCTCTGATCTTTACCTCGGATCGGGGTGGAAAACCTCAAATTTATCAAGTAGATTTGGCAAGTAATTCGACCAAGCGTTTAACATGGCAAGGCAGCCAGAACCTTGGTGGGCAAATTACACCAGACGGTCGCTTCTTAGTGATGGTGAATCGCAGTAATACAGGGTTCAATCTAGCCAAGCTAGATATGGAAACTGGAGCGATGCAAATTCTAACCAAAACATTGTTGGATGAATCACCAAGTATTGCGCCAAATGGTGGTATGGTCATTTATAGCTCGATCTATAACAAGGCCAATGTTCTCTCAATGGTCTCCATTGATGGACGCTTTAAAGCAAGGTTACCGGCAACAAATGGTCGAGTTCGTGCACCTGCATGGTCACCGTTTTTGTAGCAAGTAAGTATCAATAACAAAGGAAACTATAACAATGCAACTTAACAAAGTTCTTAAAGGGCTTCTAATTGCGCTACCAGTTCTAGCGGTTACAGCATGTAGCTCAAGTGATGACGCAGCGAACTCTACTGGTTCTACTGAAACTAACCAAGTTCAAACGACAGACAACACAGCTGTTTCTCCACTAGAAGCAAATGGCCAGCTTTCTGAGCAAGAGCTTAAAGAGCAAGCACTACGCGAAACTTCAACAATCTACTTTGCTTTCGACAACTCTACTATCGCGGGTGACTACGAAGAGATGCTGGCAGCTCACGCAGCTTACCTAAGCAAAGATCCATCTCTAGAAGTTAAAATCGAAGGTCACGCAGATGAGCGTGGTACTCCAGAGTACAACATCGCACTAGGCGAGCGCCGTGCAGAAGCTGTAGCGAAATACCTACAAGCTCTAGGTGTTCAAGCGGATCAAATCGAAGTTGTAAGCTACGGTGAAGAGAAGCCACTTCTTCTAGGTCAATCAGAAGATGTTTACGCTAAGAACCGCCGCGCAGTTCTAGTGTACTAATTGAGGAATTGCCTCATGTTCAGTAACCTTAAGCGCGTTGTTACGCTTACGTTACTGGCAAGTGCAGCGAGTAGTGTACTCGCTGCACCAGCTCCAGTATCCGATCTAAGCGGTAGCAATACTGCCACTTCTTCATCGTCAGTTCGTGGTAGCGAAACTGATGTTCAGCGCTTAGAGCGCCTATTGGAAAACCGCAATCGCGTCCAGTTGCAAATGCAGCAACAGCTCGATGACATGGCTCTTGAAATCAGTGAGCTTCGCGGTCAGTTAGAAAAAAGCACTTATGACATGCAGCAGATGTTGCAGCGTCAAAGAGAGCTCTTCATTGAGTTAGATAAGGTTCGTAGCCAAGCATCAACGCCTGTTGCTCAAACGACACCGGAAGATTCAGCGAAACCTGCAGGTGGAACGTTTAGCTCAAATGTAGATGAGCAGACTGCGTATCAGAACGCGGTAGACTTAATTCTTAAGAAGCGTGACTATACGGGTGCGATTGCTGCATTCCAGCAGTTCCAGAAAGACTTCCCTGACTCAAGCTTCACGCCGAACTCGCATTATTGGCTTGGCCAACTTTATTTTGCCAAGAAGCAAGATAAAGAAGCCGTGAAGAGTTTTGCAGCAGTGATCACGTATAAAGAATCCAACAAGCGTGCCGATGCTTTAGTGAAACTTGGTGATATCGCCGCTCGCAATAATAACCAAGCGCAAGCGACGAAGTACTATCAGCAAGTGGTTGATGAGTATCCAAATAGTGCGTCAGCTAAGTTGGCAAAAGAGCGTCTTTAACCGTTCTTAATTGGTATTAAAGAGGAGTGCAAAGCGCTCCTTTTTTGTTTTCCTTTGTGTCGACGCTGGAATCTGCAATAGCGTTAAGGTTACAATACTCGGATTACTGGAAGTAGCGTAGCGCAAAAGCAATGAGCCACATATTAGATACAATTGAGACAGTTTACCCATTCCCACCAAAACCAATCCCGCTAACAGAAGAAGAAAAACAAGCACACATTGCCAACATCAAAGTGTTGCTTAAAGAAAAAGACGCGGTATTGATTGCTCACTATTACACTGATCCTGAGATCCAAGCTTTGGCAGAAGAGACCGGCGGTTTTGTCGGTGATTCACTTGAAATGGCAAAGTTTGGTAACCGCCACCCAGCCAGCACACTGATCATCGGGGGGGTGCGCTTTATGGGTGAGTCAGCTAAGATCCTGACACCTGAAAAGCGTATTCTTATGCCAACGCTAGAGGCTGAGTGTTCTCTAGATCTTGGTTGTCCTGCTGACAAGTTTTCTGAGTTTTGTGATGCTCACCCGGACCACAAAGTCGTTGTGTACGCAAACACCTCAGCAGCGGTAAAAGCCCGTGCTGACTGGGTTGTAACATCGAGTATCGCATTAGAAATCGTTGAACACTTAGACTCTGAAGATACGCCAATCATTTGGGGCCCTGATCGCCACCTAGGTTCGTACATTGCTAACCAAACAGGCGCAGACATGCTGCTATGGCAAGGCGAGTGTGTGGTTCACGATGAGTTTTCAGCTGATGCACTGCGTAAGATGAAAGGTTTATACCCAGATGCAGCTATCCTTGTTCACCCAGAGTCACCTGCTAGCGTTGTTGAGTTAGCGGATGCTGTCGGCTCTACAAGCCAGCTAATTAAAGCAGCAAAAGAGCTTCCACAGCAGAAAATGATTGTTGCGACCGATAAAGGCATCTTCTTTAAAATGCAGCAGCTTGTTCCAGAGAAAGAGCTGATTGAAGCGCCAACCGCGGGTGCAGGTGCAACTTGTCGTAGTTGTGCACACTGTCCTTGGATGGCAATGAACGGCCTAAAAGCGATTGAAGCTGCACTACGTGACGGTGGCGAAGAGCACGAAATCTTTGTTGATGAAGAGCTACGTGTTAAATCGCTTATCCCATTGAACCGCATGCTAGACTTTGCTGAGCAACTAAACATGCAGGTAAAAGGCAACGCTTAAGCGGATATTTGTCACAGTTATCAAGACCAGCCTTATTGGCTGGTTTTTTTGTTTTAGCACTTAGGCTTAAATACCCTTAAGCAATCAAGTGAAGGAGCACTATGTCTATTTGGCTAACATTTAGAAAGTGGTTGAACTCAAATATATTTAATCTTAGTAATCGTAACTTAGCTTTGCTATTGGTTATCTATATTGCCGCCTCTTGGATTCTACTGAGAGCGAGTAGTGAGCACGCGCTTACCGATGACCTCTCAACTTTTCTCTATTTCTTGATGGTGACGGCATCAACCGTTGGCTACGGCGATCATTCGCCTGAAACTTCAATGGGAAAATGGGTCGTTATCTTGTTTGTCATCCCGGGGGGCTTATCACTTTTTGCGGCTTTGATTGGTCGACTTGCAGCAGGGATGGTCGAGTATTGGCGCGCAGGTATTTTAGGAAAGCGGAGAATTGGTGTGGAAAATCATATCGTACTATTAGGTTGGAATGGGCAACGTACCATGCATTTGATTCGCATGTTACAGCATGAAGAAGAGGGCAAACGTCCAATTGTACTATGCAGTCGTTCAGATATTGAAAACCCGCTTCCTGGCGAAATTGGATTCGTAAAAGTAAACAGCTATACCGACTCACAAGAGATGGAAAAAGCCGCAATTGAAAGGGCCAGTTGTATTGTCGTCGATAACCTAGAAGACGACATTACGTTGTCAGCTGCGCTATATAGTGCCAACATCAATCCAAGTGCCCATCTGCTCGCTTACTTTAAAGATGAGGCTCTCAGCAACCTCCTAAGCCAGCATTGCCCAAATGCCGAGTGTATTCCGGCAGTAGGGGCTGAGATGCTTGCTAAAGCCGCGGTAGACCCGGGTTCAAGTGCTTTGCATCAGGAGTTATTGGCTTCAACACGAGGTATGACTCAGTATTCGACGACTTATCCGAGTGAGCAGAAAACAATAAAAGTGGAAGATGCTTTTCAGTTTATGAAGCGAGACTATCAAGCAACGCTGATCGCATTGGATGTAGGACAAGGGATTGAACTCAACCCAGAACTCGATAGGGAGATTTTACCTAGCGCTAAGATATTCTATATTGCAGATGAGCGTATTGAAGATTTTAATTGGCAAAAAATTGAGTGAACCTGACAACAAAAAATCGCAGCCTGAGCTGCGATTTTTTATTTTGTTATTCTTGATCTGCCAGCATTGAACCACGCATCGTCAAGCCACATAGCATGGTTGGCATTGCATTAAAGATCTCTTCAAACTGTTCAAGACCCTCAATACCTTGTTCAGCAAGCGTTGCGATTGACGTCTCAGGATCATAAAGCATGCTCACAGATAGCAACACACCGCCTAGTAAAGCGTTATCTTCGCTATCTTCTGGCATGATGGTTTCCCAATCGTCACGCGCAAGCTGCCAACCTTGGAGAACTCCTTCACAGAAGTCGCGCGTTGCTTCTGTCACGATTTCTTCTTCATCTAGAGCGCAACCTTCTGGCCATTGCCAACGATTTTCCAGTAGGGCAGGGCGTGATTCGTTCCATATGGCAATGATATGCTCAATGTATGTTTCTAACTGCTCACCGTCACTAAAAGGGGCAACTTCTTCACCGCCCCAAAGGAATGGTAGCCATTCGTGGGGAGTCAACGTGTGAGGCGCGGCAGCCATAGCGGTAACAAAACCATGAGTTTTGGCTTCACCAATCAACTTACCTTCAAGCTCAGGCAAGGACAGAAGTTCTTGTAGGGTCAAAATAGACATCCTATGTAAATCAGGAGTTGTGATATCACAATGGTAACAGCCAACAGAAGTGAGAAAAAGGTTGCTGCTCAGATATATTCGCTATAATTTTTTATAAACGGTCAAAATTCAAAGATTTATGGATATTCGTTCATCGCTAAAAAGGAAGAGCATTTTTGCTTTAGCTATTTATCTAGCTATGGCTGTCGCCCTTATCGGTACTGTCAGCTACTTGATCGTTGAACCGCCGACCAGAGCGCAGCTAGAAAGAAACCTCGATCTTAGAACGGAGCTTATCTCTGTTCAGATAGAAGAGCCGATAAATAGCTCCGTCGGGATCTTGCAAGCCGTGGTCAGTATCGGTAGTAACCACGAAACTCAAGAACACCAAGCGGTTTTGCTGCATAAGCTTTTTTCACTTGTTGAAGGGGTTGCGGTGAGTGGTGGTCTTTGGCCGACGCCTTACTCGATTGATCAGCAAGTCCCTTATAAAAGCCTATTCTTTAACCGAGCAAGTGATGGCAAGATCGACAGGGTGCTCTCATGGGATAACCCCGAGTCAGGGGGATACGACAAAGAGTCTTGGTATACCTCTGTTGTGAAAAAACCAAGCGGAACTGTGTCTTGGTCTCCTGTATATATTGACCCTTTTACTCATGTGCAAATGATCACCGCGTCATCGCCGTATTATGTCGATGGTAATTTTGCTGGCGTAGCAACCATTGATATCTCACTAGAAACCTTGGTTGCGTTTGTTCGCCTACACGCTGAAGAGTACGACTTAGGCGTGATCCTGCGTGACGGTTACGGAGATGTCATCACAGAGCACAACTTCCAGCTCGCTAAAAATATCTATATCAGTCAAAACAGCTTTGGTGATTTTAACTGGAGTGTTGACGTTGTGAACGCCAAACGGTTGGTAGCCGAACAGGTGTATGATCTGGTTTCTAAAGTCGAAGCCGTCATCGTACCGATCATGCTTGCTTGTGTAATGCTAGGCTATTTTTTGATTAACCGTTTTCTGATTTCTCCGATTGTTGTCATTGCACGTAGCCTCGATGAATCCAAAGAGGGAGGGGCAATAGAGATTGATTACAATAGCCAAGATGAAATCAAATACCTCATCGACTCTTTAAATGAAAAAACGGTTTATCTTGAAGAAGAAAAGGTTAAAGCTCAGGCTTCGACGAAAGCAAAAAGTGCATTCCTTGCCACTTTATCTCACGAGATCCGTACACCAATGAATGGGGTACTGGGGACCGCGCAAATACTTTTAAAAACCGATTTAAGTGAAGAGCAGAGAAAGCATCTTAAAACATTGTATGAATCTGGCGAGCATATGATGACGCTGCTCAACGAGATTCTCGACTTCTCGAAAGTAGAGCAAGGGCATTTAGAGCTGGAATCATCACCTTTCCCGTTAGAGTCGATTATCGGCAGTATCAACAGTGTTTACTTTACGCTCTGTTCCGAGAAAGGGTTGCAGTTCAAGGTCTACTCTGAAGTACCCCATGAGCGTTGGTACCTATGTGATAAAGCGCGATTAAGACAGATTCTGTTTAACCTTCTTAACAATGCCGTCAAGTTTACCTCTCGTGGCTATGTGGAAGTGTACTTTAAAGAAGAGATTCGAGATGGTGAAAACTTCCTGCTTATTCGTGTGCGAGATACCGGTATAGGGATTGCTCGTGAGGCCCAAAACAAAATATTTAAGCCATTTGAACAGGCTGAGTCTTCTACAACTCGCCGTTTCGGCGGAACTGGCTTAGGCCTTGCGATTGTAAAACAGCTATGTGAGCTAATGGGAGGCACCGTCACGGTAAAAAGTGAGCTCGGGATTGGTTCGAGCTTTGAGGCCGTCATTCGCACCGAAGTTAGCCAACCTGCTTTTGCGGAATACCGCGAACTCAGAAAGCTCAACTATAACGGTCTAAGAGTCTTGATCGTTGAAGATAACCGCACCAATGCGATTATCCTAAATACGTTTATGACCAACAAAGGCTTCTCTTGTGAATGTGTCGAAAATGGAGAGCTTGGCGTTGAGGCGATTGCACAAGGTGAGTTTGACCTTATTTTAATGGATAACCACATGCCAGTGATGGATGGTGTAGAAGCCACAACTGCAATTCGTAGTTTGGCTGACGAAAGATCCAATATGTTGATCTTTGGTTGTACTGCTGATGTGTTTAAAGATACCAGAGAGCGAATGTTGGGGGCGGGTGTTGATTACATTATCTCGAAGCCGATTGATGAAACGGAACTCGATGACGCATTGGTCAATTATTCCGACAAGCTGTATCAATTTCAGCCTCACCTTCTAAACAGCTCTGCGAACTCAAATGAGCTCAAAATAGAGCTGGAAGAGCCATTGATGATGTTCTTTATGGCAATAGAAAACGAAGACTTACCCCATGCCAAAAACAAGTTTGCGCAGATAAAGCAAAATCTCGATGGCATTCAGACACCGATTCTGGACGATAGCTTATTTAATATTGAATCTAGATTGATGGCTGGGGAGTTCCCTCAACAAGAAGAGTTGGATCTACTTGCCGTACAAGTCAAAGATTACTGTAGCTAAATTACGTTAATTTGTTTAAAAATTGTCCTTTGGCTTGAATTTTAGCGACATAATCTAGTTTTACTACGAAATCTGGTTGTTTATTTACCTTTTTTTAATAACTTTGAAATCTAAAACTGTAAAAATAATGTTTTAATGGCGATATTGACTGGCTTATCGCTGTTTAGCTGGTTTTTAATTTTGTTTATTGGTTTTATTTCTAGTTATTTATGTTGAGGTAAGAATGAAGTCTCGTGGGCCTTTCTGTATTCGTAACGCTGCTGCTGATACGTTTGCAATGGTTGTGTTTTGTTTTATTTCCGGAATGTTCATTGAAATTTTTGTATCCGGTATGACTTTTGAGCAATCGCTAGCTTCACGAACGCTTTCAATCCCAGTTAACATCGCCATTGCCTGGCCATACGGTTTGTTCCGTGACTACGTATTACGCCAAGGCGCTCGCTTATCTGACACTGGCGTCATGAAAAACATCTCTGATCTTTTGGCTTATGTCCTGTTCCAGTCTCCGGTGTATGCAGCAATTCTATTGGTTGTGGGTGCATCGACTGATCAGATCATTACTGCAGTAACCTCTAATGCGGTTGTTTCATGTGGAATGGGTGTTTTGTATGGCTACTTCCTAGATATGTGCCGTAAGTGGTTCCGCGTTCCTGGCTACTATCAAGAAGCCTAAACTGACTGATTCATGATCGAATTAGCCAGTTAGTAACCAAACAGTCTCTATGGTGAGGTTTTTTTAGGGAATAGACTTGACCTAACCCAATAGAATCATTAAATTAGCGCCTCGTTGGTTAACGAAACCAACCACAATTTGATTCGGTGAGTTGTCCGAGTGGCTGAAGGAGCACGCCTGGAAAGTGTGTATACGGCAACGTATCGAGAGTTCGAATCTCTCACTCACCGCCAAACATTTAAGTCCCTGATTCGTCAGGGATTTTTGCTTTCTGGTCATGGCAAAGTTAATGGATTGGTACAATATTTGGTACAATCAAATGACCGCAACTTATCTCCTAAGACGTTCCAATACTTATTACTTTCGTTGGTCTTATCTTGAATCTGACAAATACAAGCAAGTAAAAATCAGCCTAAGAACAAGCGACTATCTAAAAGCTCTACATATAAGCACTGGCTTAGCCCTCAAGATTAAAGAGCTTGTATCTCCTTGTTTATCAGAAATCAAAGCTATCCTTGATGAGTTCATTGGAGTTAAGAAGAAACAATCTACTAGCATCCAAAGTGTTGAGATTGATAGCCACATTTCTGACCTGAGTATAAAGAGCCAAGTTGAATATCGTAGCTGTTGGAATAGCTTTGCAACCATGACCAAAGCTAGTCTCACAAGCGTTACTCTGGCTCATGTTGAAGCATGGAAAGATAATCAGACCTGTTCCCCTACCACATTGAAAAAGAAGCTTAGATTGCTTTCCAGTTGCTTTAACCGAGTTGGCATTAAGCATGACGCTGACTGGTTCAAACTGAAAGTGACTAAGGACGTTAAAGCACCAAAAGAAGCTCTTACGACAAATCAGCTTTCAAAGCTCCTAAAAGCCACTGAAACCGATAGAAAGACCAAAGACAATTGGAAGTATTACTTGCTTAGAATTGCCCTGCTGACGGGCTGTAGACTGAATGAAATAGCGCAGTTGAGGGGGAGCGATATAGACCTTGCCAATCGTAAGCTAAAGATTCATGGAGAGAATGGCAATAGAGTTAAGAATGGCTCATCCGTTCGTAATGTTCCTATAAATGATGAGCTGTACGCATTGCTTATTCAGCTATCTAAAGAGTCACAGATTGCACCTGATAGCCGTCTGTTTGATTTACCTTGGTCATCTACTAATCATTTTGCAAATGCACCTAGTAAGTTCTACGGCAAGTTATTCAAAGGGCAGGGTATTAAGGGAAGCTTCCATGACTTGAGACACTATGTCATTACTACTCTGTTTAATAGGGGAGTGAAGGAAGAATTGATAGGAATGTTGATGGGGCATTCTGTTGGTAAGCTGACAACTGGTAAGGTTTATCTAAGAGGGTTCACTTTTGACAACCAGATGCAAGCTATGCAATTACTTGAAATAGCTTGAATGCAATCTGTCAGTTTCGCTTCATCGGGTGACTAGATCTGACGGGTTGCCTTAAACCGCTTCTGTCCAGAGGCGTGCTGAATGGGTAGAACGTTGTAACGCAGATTTGCCCCTTTCCTACTTAGAGCTGTTACTTTCCACTATGGAGGTATCATCGTAGTGACCAATATTTTTGATGGTAGAAGCTCATATCCCCCCCTCTTGTATTGTTGGAGGTCATCCTGAATAGCTTTTGTGGGTTCGTACCAAAATATCTACCTGATTTCAGTGATAATATCGTGAGATTTTAGCTGATTAATTATGGTAGCTTGATCAACGAATGTAAACACACAAAGATGTGCAAAATATTAAGTTGAAAGAGATGAAAATGGATACATTTGAAAAAAACGTCGTTGATTTTTTACAGCATAAAGAAAAGAAAGTTCTAGTTATCAAAGGTAAATGGGGAGTAGGGAAGACATTTACTTGGGATAAGATTGTTGAGAAGCACGGAAAGGATACCACATTATCGAATTACTCGTATGTCTCTCTTTTTGGCTTGGAAGGATTAAATGAGCTGCAATCTAGAGTTTTCTACAATGCTAGATCTATGAGCCAAAAGAAAGGTGAAGCAGTAGTAAAAAACAACCTTAAAAGGGTTGGAAACATCGCAAAACATATCCCTCAAGTTTCTAAGTTTTCAGGTGCCATATCTGCAATCGAGAACTCATTAGTAAATGACTATCTTATCTGCATTGATGACCTAGAAAGGAAATCTAGCAAACTATCAATGTCTACTCTACTTGGCTATGTTTCAAATTTAGCTGAAACAAGTAAGTGCAAGATAGTATTGATTTTTAACGATGATACGTTAGAAGAAAATGATAAGGTCGATATAGATAAGTATCGTGAGAAAGTAATTGATACGGAGTTAGAGTTCTCACCATTAGCGGAAAGCAACATTGATATAGAGTTTAAAGAACACCAATGTCGCGACATGATATGCGACACCTTCAAAGCTGATAACCTGAATAATATAAGGATTATTAAGCACATCAAATGGAACTTAGATGAAATAATTAAGTATGTTGATAATGCTGAAGAGCCAGTTAAGCAAGATATATTAACAACAACAGCCATTCTTACGTATGTTCACCATGAGCCTAGTATCAAAATAAGAGCTAATCAGATTCAATCTATTTTTAATTATAGCAGTGAAAAACCTGTTGAAGATAAAGCATTGCAAAGCAGAATCTCAGCTTTAGGTTATGCATATTACGCTGAGTATGAAGCAGAAATAATTAATTATATTGAAAATGGAAGGATAAACGAAGAGATCTTTATTGAATCAATTGAGCAGTTAAATGAGCGACAGAAAACTAACAATATTTCATCGGAACTTACCGCTGCTTGGGGCTCATACAATAATAACTTTCTGACGAGTAGTGAAGATGTAATCAAGAGTTTGAAAGACTTTTTGGACAAACATATTAGTACTATATCCGCTAGAGAGTTAGAACCTATATTAGAAACACTAGAAGAGCTCGAAGAAGGTTTTGATAGAAACGCTTACATTGATAAATTTGTAGCTATCAAGCTAGATAATTGTCATGAGTCTATGATAGGGCAGTTAAAGGGAATGACCGTAAATACTGAACTTCTGGAGAAAATTAAAGAAAAAGAGGTCGAGCTGAATCAGCACTACTCTATCTATACTGTCATTAGCAAAATTGTTAGAGAAAGAGGATGGAACATAGAGGACGAGGAGTTTTTAGCTAGCCATAGTATAGATGAGATTTACGAGTTCTTATCTACAGACGAACATGAAGACCTATTGAAAACGGTTCGTGGAGCAAAGAGCATTTTCAGCAATTCAGATGGTAAGCTGCCACGGGATGAGTTCGGAAGAAACCTTCATGAAGCTATACTGAAACTAGCAAAAAGAAGCGCGCTTGATAACTATAGAGTTACACATTTCTTCGGGATTGATACTACTGAACCTGAAGAAACTAAGGAGGAATAAGAAACTGCACATTTGTGGTTTAGCCATAGACATTTCTTAACAAAAAGACCCCGATGGCCACTTGAAGGCTATCGGGGATATTGTAGAGATTGCTGATGTGATGCTATGCTGCTGTCCAGCCTTTATGTTGCTTGCGTTTTCCTAGTGCAACTTGATTTAAGTTGCCAGAGTTAAGGTTGTTCTCTCGGCAGAATTTCTTGAGATTAAATACCTTAGTTAGTTCACCCTCTGGATTTAGGAAGTGGAAAGTTTTAGCTTGGCTGTATTCGGTGTTGTACTGGGCTGTACAGTACTCTAAATTGTTAGCGTGGTTATTGGCTTTGTCTTCATCCTTGTGATTGATGTAGGGGAGCTTGTTAGGGTTGTCACAATAATATTGAGCAACAACCCTATGAACTCTTACAGTTCTCTTTCCTTTTCGTTTGAGCCCATTACAAAGGGACACGGTTAGGTATCCCTTTTGGTCTTTGATTTGACTGAGCCATTTGCCACTACGAAAAGACCAAAGCTTGCCGCAACGAGACACCCCATAATATGGGTAGTTCTTTAGTCGTTTAACTGTAATCATGCCGCTTTCAGCCCTTTGTATTTTGAATAGAGCTCTGATTGCTTAAAGCTTTCCACTGCTACCATGTAGTTATCGACTAGGTATTCTTTACCTTTGGACGTGATAGCTGCACTGTAATAAGTGCGTCCGTTCTTAACATCTGACAGGTTAGTCATGTATCCCAAATCAATACCACATTGCATGGCTGTGCGCTGCTTATTGCTCTTGAAGCGCAAGTGGCGGAGTAGCAACATGAACTCTCTTTGATTGAGTAGCTTGTTGTATTGAGGGATTTGATTCAGTTGCTTGAACACGTGAGTGGGTCTAGAGCTTCCTTCAATCTCTACTATCGTTTTACGTAGTTCACTAGACATCTGCTCTGCTACTTCTGCTCTGTCTTCTGCTTCTGCTAGTTGCAAGCGGTAGCCCTTCATAACTGCCCTTGCGTGGTCTAGCTCATCATTAGATGCAGCATAGAGAAGCTCTCGCATCGCTTCGAATGCGTTGATGTACTTCAAGCGGATAGATGCTACCTTTGAGCCTGTCATCCCTAGTACAAAGAAATAGAAAGCTTTACGGTCTAGTAAGTAAGTCTGTAGCTCCTTGCCCTGCGCAGTGGTATAGGACGTGCCGTAAAAATTTACGCCTCCTGTTACTGCTTCACTTTCTAGGTGCTTACGTACAGACTTCAGCAAGTTATCATGTAGTCGCCCTGTGATTCTGGCTACATCTAGAAGGCTGATTACTGCATCTTTACCTTCAAGACCTAGCATTAGTTCAGTGTCGAACTGCTTGTTAATTTCCTCGATGCTTTGTTGTAGATTGTTCATTGATTTATTCCTATTTGGGTACACCTTCCCAAAGCACCATCCTGCACAGCCCAATCACAGCCAACCAAAAAGGCAAGCTATACAGGCAATGAAAAGATGTACTCAGATAAGTGTGATTTGATTTGACAGCTCATGGTGTGAGCCTAGAAAGATGAAGAAGAAAGGAGCTAGTAGATTACTCCTCACTTCTATACGGTGGGTTTAAGACTGCTCAGGGCTTCTCAGGAGTTATATGGATAATTGATAGGTAGCCAGTGAATAATTCCAGACAGATATGCCCTTCCTTCTACTGGTCACTACTGGTAGATTGCTTGCTCTTTTTCTTCTAGGTCTTTAGATAAGGGAGGAAGTGTTAAGGGTTCTTCTGGCACTACTGATACTTACTATCTATATGCTGTCTTAATTACTACTGTCTATATGGTCACTTAATTCTGTGTCTATAGGTCAGGTTAATTATCTATATGGTGGGTTAATTACTGCTTCTATATTGTATGTTAATTTGAGGCTGTCTATCGCGTGAGACAAATGTGAGGTAGGTATTGTATTGATAAGGCTAATGAATGGCTGTATGGCATTCTAAGGGACTTTAAGCGATAGATGAGCAAGTGTGTCAGTCCGTCGCCTAAAGCCCTTCTGTGATCTACTGGTGGCTCATAGGAGGCATTGCTAGCCCTTAATCCTGTAGATGGTCTGTCTAGTCAGTCCGGTGTCTTTAGCTATACTGTTAATCGACTGTCCGTTATTGATTCGGTCAAGCACATCTTGCTTCTGTTCTTCTGTGTAGCTTGCCTTTCTGCCACCCTTAACAGATTGGCTAGTATGCTTACCGCTTCTTACCGCTGCCTGTTTACCTTCTTCCATTCTGCTTTGAATCATGCTTCTTTCCATCTCTGCAAACACCAGCATCATTTGATAGAAGGCTTTAGACATCGCATCGTCTTTACTGGTATCAATACCTTGCTCTAGTGTCTTAACCGATACGCCCTTATTAGCTAGTCTCTCAATCAAAGTAACAACCTGAGGCGTACTTCTACCTAGACGGTCAAGCTTAGTTACTACTACTGTATCACCTTCACGTACATAGGCTTCCAGTTCTTCAAGCGCTCCCTTGTTGGTGTCTGCCTTGCCTGAATGCTTACCTGAGAATACCTTCTTGCATCCTGCATCTTTAAGCTTATGTAGTTGGTCTTCTAGTTCCTGCCCTTGAGTTGATACACGAGCAAAGCCAATAAGGTTGTGAGTAGCCATAGTTAATTGCCTGTCCGAATCTGTTAAGTTATGGACAGTATAATATTTAAGGTGTACGAAACTGTCAATGGTTCATTTCGGACGATGTACATATAAATCAGTAGAGTTTCGGACAGTAGAAGGAAAAGCGAGGATAAATCGGACAGGTAGTAGATATATTAGTGATTGCTTATGTAGTGTGGGTGTATCTGTGCGCTGCCAGATGAAGAGGTGATTGATAGCTGACTGAGTGGATTAATCTGATAATTGATAGGCATTGCTGAGCCTGAGAAAGCCTTCTACCCCATATGGGGGAAATGGGGAAGCGCTGACCTAGGAGATACCGGAGAGATATACAAACCATTTTGCAGTCTAGGAACAATTAAGAGTATGAACATTCTGTCAATACTGTCTCTTACGTTGGGAATAAAATAAGAATGTCAGTGCAAGAGCTCTGAGATACAGAAAATTTCCTGTTTTGCTAAATTACATGCATCTGTGTTTATAGACTGTGACATAAGATATTGTTTGATCGCACTATTCATATAACATGGAATGATATTTCTCGATCATAGTAACGGTTATATGACTAAAGTACAGCTACCAAAGGATGCATTACAGAGGGTTCGAATTGGCAAAGCGTTTGCTGAATATGACATAATTCGAAAAGACCCTGACCTATTTGTAAAAACTCCTGCGACGTTAGCAACACTAAATACTGACCATGCTAATTGCTTCTTTATAGGTCGTAGGGGAGCAGGTAAAACAGCTTTAACCTATGAAATTAAAAGAAAGAATCGTAGAACTATTCACATTACTCCACAAATATTTGATCTATTGGAATTACCACTTGAATATGAAGAGTTCGTAGACACTAAACAGCGACCATTTAAGTCACTTATGCACTCTATGGAAAGGGCGCTATTAGATGAAGTGATAAAGGAATGGCATAAACGTGGGATATTTAACTTTGAGAGTCAATATGAATACACTAAGCGCGAGAGAGGGCTTATTGTAGACTGTGATTTTGATGATCGCTTGTTGAATTTAACGGAAGAAATATTCGAAGCTTACAGTAAAGAAAATCAAAAACTTTGGTTACGCCAAATTAAACGAAGCAAGAGCCTTATATCTGAAGTGAATGATATTGCTGTTGATGCAAACTTTGAGTTCATTATCCTTATTGATAGGTTAGATGAATCATGGGATGGATCCAACTCTGCTATTATTTGTTTGATGGCGCTAATGCACGCAGCAGTGAGACTTACTGCTTCAACTGATTGTATAAAGCCGTACATATTTATTCGAGAAAATATATATGACAGGATTAGAAAACTAGACAACGAGTTTTCTAGACTCGAAACATCAGTTGTATTTTTAGATTGGACTACACCTAAATTGGTTGAGCTGATTGAACGTAGACTAATCAAGCCTTTTAATACAAAACCGAAATTAGGTGGTGAAGTTTGGGAGTGTTTCTTTGAAAACGATGAAGTGCATGACTCAATGTCCACTGTTATGAATCTTTGTCAGCACCGTCCTCGTGATGTTGTAATGCTAACTAGCTATGCTATTGATTCTGCTATTAATCATGGTAACAGTAAAATAACTAAGAGTGATTTGTATGATGCGTCTAAACGTTATAGTACAAGCAGATTAAAAGACTTAGGTGACGAGTACGCCGAAAATTATTCGAATATTAGTCTGGTATTAGAGTTGTTCTATGGTTTAGGCTCAGAATATACATTACGTGCAATAGAAGATTTTATTCAAAAGTTACTAGTCAATGATGTAATAGGGAAGCATTGTAGTGATTGGGTTTATGAATACACACAGCCGCACAGGTTTATAGAGCTATTGTATGGCATTGGATTCATCGGTATTAAGAACCGAAAAAGTATTGAATATAAAATCTCAAGTAAAGACAGTAATGCTAAACCTGCATTTGATAACAACTCCATTATAGTTATACACCCAACGTATAGAGAAGCTTTGAACTTACGCTCAATCTTGATTTCAGATTTGAAAGATGAAACATCGCTAAAAGCAGAAGGTAAGTTAGAAGATATACCTCAAAGCTTCGTTCTTGATGACTACAAAATGACCTTGCAAGACCTTAAATCTAATTTGGATTCTATTCCTTTAGGGACGAAAGGTGCTAGCGATTTCGAAGATATTGTTGGGAAAATAATAGAGCTCTGTTTCTTTAGGTCGTTGACTAACGTTCAGCCACATTCTAGAGATGTAAATGGAACAACGATAAGAGATTGGGTCACATCAAATAGAGCGACAGATGGCTTTTGGGAAGTTATCCGTTCTCAGTACAGAGCAACCCAAATAACATGGGAGTGCAAAAACTATAAAGAGTTAAAATCTGATGACTTTCACCAAATCACATATTATATGAATGATAATGCCGGTAGGTTTGGTGTGATTGTATTCAGAGGAGATATCAAGGACAGTTATTATAGGCATATAGAGCGAATAGCCACTAAGCACAAGGGAATGGTGTTGTTGTTAACTCAGAAAGATTTAGAGGTCTTTTTGAGACAAGCGATTAAGGGGGCATATAAGGAAGCTCACATCCAAGATCGATATGATACTTTTGTTCGTAAAATTTCCTGATTTGTCAGCGTGTAACTGCTTGCTTTCATTGAAATAGCAGCAGATAGGATATTGATTCGAGGTACAAACACTGATACATTTCAAATCAAATTCAGTTATACATAGACTAATCCGAAACTCTATGGCTTGAAAGTAAGTTGCTGATAAATAAAGAGTTGATATCTTATCAGTGGCTAACGATGTGTATGGTAAGTACGAATCGAGAGTTCGAATCTCTCACTCACCGCCACATTCTAAAGCCCCAGCAGAAATGCTGGGGCTTTTTCGTTTCTGATTTTGCAGAACATTTAGCTTTGAATAAGTTCGCTCGCTTTCTTCATTGCTTCTTTGGTAGAACATTCCACCACGTTCGCGTTGGCAAAACGATGGGCATCTTTTACTTGAATATCGTGAGCTAAGATAACCAGTTTAGCGTTAGCAACATCTAGGTCTGTTATGCGGTTCTGAATGCCGTTTTGACCTTGAGTTTCTACCTTAATTTTAATTCCAGCCGCAGCGCCTGCTTTTTCTAGTGCTTTGGCTGCCATAAAGGTATGTGCAACACCGGATGGGCAGCAAGTGACAGCAACAATATCGTACTCGCCTTCGCCTGCTACTGGAGCCGCTTGAGTTTGCGCTGGTGCTTCTTGTTCGATTTCGTCTTCTGACTCTTCCGCTACTGGTTTCCAGAAGCCAACAATTAAAGCCGTTGTTAATGAACCAAGAGCAATGCCCACCACATACATTGGGATGTTGCTTGAAACTGGCGCAGTGATTAAACCGCCCCAAGGTGCATGCAGTAGAACATCAGTTAAGAATCCAAATACACAGCCTACGATACCGCCAGCCACGATTGAAGGAAGTACGCGCATTGGGTCGTTGGCAGCGAATGGGATAGCCCCTTCAGAGATACCGATAGAGCCCATGATTGCTGCAGCTTTGCCCGCTTCTTGCTCTTGTTTAGTGAATTTCTTTTTGAATAGGAAAGTGGCGAGCGCCATGCCTAGCGGAGGCGTACAGATTGCAATACCAACGCCACCCATTAGCCATGGTTGAGTATCAACTTGTGTTTGAGCAAATAGGGTCGCCACTTTGTTGATTGGGCCACCCATATCAAAAGCCGTCATACCGCCAAGAATGGTACCAAGTACGACCTTAGAAGCGCCCGCCATTGATGCCAAGAACTCGTTCATTGATGCCATAAAGATCTTGATTGGCTCACCAATGCCCCAAAGAACGATACCTGCAGAGATTAATGTGCCGATAAGAGGGTAGATAAAGTAGGCGCCTAGCGCGGTCATATTGGCAGAAAGAGGGATTTTCTTAAGTTGGAAAACCACGCCACCTGCGATAAAACCCGCCACAATACAGCCTAGGAAACCGCCGCCCATATCCGCCATAATGCCAGAAGAGATCATCGCAGGTGCAAGCGCTGGTTTATCAGCAATAGAATAACCGATGAAACCACCGAGAATAATTGGGAACAGGACGAGGCCTTTAATGCCGATGTTGGAAATGTCAGCGAGTAAGCCGTCTGCGGGTACTGCTCCTTTACCTGATGCCATTACTGCCAGTGCGAGCAAAACACCGCCCGCGACAATAAATGGCAACATATGTGAGGTACCAAATAGAAGGTGTTGCTTTAGGGTACTGAGGTTTTTTTTAAGATCGCTACTATTAGTAGCTTGAGCGGTTATTGTACTCATATCTAATTTACCTTATGAATTAATTAAAATATCTAAGATCTGATGTTCATCTTTTGCTTTTATAATATTTTCTATAAATTCTTCGCTGAACTTACCAAATAGCTCTTGAAGAACGTAGATATGATGGTCAGCACCATTATCTGGTGAGGCAATCATAAAAAATAGGGTCGGGTTAATACCGTCTTCGTCATCGTAATCAATGCCAGTCGGTTTGATGCCAACAGCAATGGCAGGTTCCAATACAGCGCTGCTTTTCGCATGAGGGTAGGCGATGCCATCCATCGACGTGACGCTCAGTGCCTCGCGAGCCTTGATATCTGCTAGGAAGTTATCCCGATTATTAATGCGTTGGTTGTCTGCCAGTAATTGAGCAAGCTCTTCGAATACTTGTTGTTTATTTGTCGCGGATAATTGCTTTTTTATTAAATTGACATTGGTTAATTGTGTAATCATTTCTAAACTCACGAATGCTTTTCTATGAGTTAAAATTAATCCATTGCTGCTATCGTCGAAATAGCAAAAATAAGGCTATAGCTATACTTTTGTATCGGCTAAATTTAATTGTGATTAGCGTCATTATTATTTCGACAAATGCCTATTTCTCCAGATAGAAAAAAGCCTCACGATGGTGAGGCTCAATAATGTGATTGGATTAAATTAACTGTATGCTCGTGCCACTCGTCCTTGGCAGGAGAGCGTATAATTGCCAGTGTTCGCTGCTACAAACACCGAGTCCCCAATAGCGATGTGGCATGTTTCTCCATTGCTATGCGTTAAGGTCATCGGTTTGTCGAGTGGTAGTAGAATCTCAGCACTGGTCGTTGTTAGGTGACGGTTGTCAGAGTCATGAAGGATCGAGAACTTAAAGTCATCAACTGGCACCTCAAAGCTTTCAATTCCTTCGTCAGTCGAGGGCGCTAGTTTTAGGCTATGCTTTGGTTTCGAAACAAATTGCGTGCACGAGACAAGCTCTTCGACATCGATATGCTTAGGTGTCAGCCCTGCTCGAAGTACATTGTCAGAGTTCGCCATGATTTCCAGTCCGGTACCATGCAAATACGCGTGAGGCGTCTGCGCGTCAAGATACATCGCCTCTCCTGGCTGTAGGGTAATGACATTAAGCATCAAGGGAGCAAACAACCCAACATCATTAGGGTACTGCTTTTCCAGTTCGGTAATGAGCGTATATACAGGCTCACTAGAGAGTTTGGCTTTGACCATCAACATGGTGAGTGCCATCTCTTTTTGTTCACCTTGTAAGGACAGTATCCCAGAGAAGAAGCTCGCCAATCCGTGTGAATTTGGCTCTTCGGTGAACGCTTCAAGCAACCAATTAAGCTCTGGAATGGCTAACTGGGTAAAGTTCTCAATGATCTCTTCGATTGGTCTAAAGCCATTCATGGCTTGGTATTGGGTAAGGGCGTACACCAATTCTGGTTTGTGGTTGGGATCCTTGTAATTACGATGGCTTGCGGTCAATGGTACCCCTAGCTGTTGCTCTTTGGCATAACCAGATTCTGCTTGGGCTTTACTCGGGTGGACTTGTATTGATAGCGCTTGCTCTGCCGCTAGGATCTTAAATAGATACGGCAGCTCGCCAAATGTGTTTGCGGTTTGTTCCCCAAGGTAGTGCTGTGGGTTATTGTTGATAAGTTCAGAAAGTTTGACTGAAATACCTTGGCTCGTAACCGACGAGCAGCCATTTGGGTGGGCGCCCATCCACATTTCCGCTTGCGGAGCAGATTCTGGGTTGCTGATTCCGAACAGCTGATTCAGTGATGTCTTACTGCCCCAAGCGTAGTTTTGAATCACGTTCTTCATTGGAAAGAAGGCTTGGCGCGGCTCCAAGTCAAGGTTTTCAGTCTGGTCAAAAGCAGGAACCGCTGTGGTTGAAGTGTACTGTTCACTGGCAACAGACGTTGTAAGTTCTGGCATTGCATTCACCATAGGGAAAGAGTGGCTTGAGGGAGCTCAAGCCACTTGGCGTTAAAGGAGAAGGGTTAAGCTGCTGCGGTAACCAGCTTTTCTTTGCGTAGTTTTTTAAGCGTGATACACGTCAGTGCGGTGACAGCAGTACCAGCCGCCATGCTCACGAGTGCAAGAAGCGGGTAGTTCATTGCACCAAGAAGCGCGACGACCGGACCGCCGTGTGCGACGCTGTTTGTGATGCCAAACGAGAACGCCATAACAGCGGCGACCATAGAGCCAAGAACGTTGGCTGGGATGACCGACATGGGATCTTGAGCTGCAAATGGAATCGCGCCTTCAGAGATACCAACTAAGCCCATTGCGCCAGCTGCTTTACCTGCTTCAATTTCTGAGGATTCGAACAGCTCGAATTTACGGCCCAGAGCAGTCGCCAATGCCATACCAAGAGGTGCGACAGGGATTGCACAAGCCATCGCACCCATAAACTGAGTTTGACCACTGGCAATCATGCCGACAGAGAATAGGAACGCGACTTTGTTGAAAGGGCCACCCATGTCAAAGCCAGCCATGCCACCTAATACAATGCCAAGCAATACAACGTTACCCGTGCTCATTGAGGTTAGAAGTGCAGTTAAGCTATCCATCAGTCCGGCAATCGGCGCGCCAATAACAAAGATGAATAAGCCAGCAATAAATAGCGAGCCAGTGATAGGAGCGATCATGATAGGCACAAGTGGTTGGATAAACTTGTGGTAGTTGATCGAGGTGACCCATTTAACGAAGTAGCCGACAAGTAAGCCTGCAACAATCGCTCCGATGAATCCAGTTCCGGCTTCTGCGCCATAGAAAGAGCCATTATTGGCAATCCAGCCACCGATAAGACCTGGAGCAAGAGCTGGACGGTCTGCAATAGCGTATGCAATATAGCCGGCAAGAATCGGGATCATTAACGTAAAGGCGACCACACCCACTTCTAGGATTTGGTTCCACATGCTGCCGGCAGGAATCGCCATACCGGATTCAGTTGGCTCACCGCCTATTGCTAGGGCTAGCGCAATCAATAGGCCGCCAGTGACAACAAATGGGATCATGTGAGACACGCCATTCATCAAAAAGCGGTACAAGTCAGAGCGAGCCTGAGATGCTTTATCTGCGACAGAAGATTCATTGGTTTGAGCGTCAGCGTGATAAGTCGGCGCATCTAACGCCTGTGTGATCAAGCCCTGTGCATCTTTAATCGGTGCTTTTACATTGGTTTTTACAACGCGTTTCCCTGCAAAGCGTGCCATATCAACCTGTTTATCGCAGGCAACAATAATGGCTTCTGCTCGGGCAATCTCTTCTGCTGTCGGGCTGTTCTTTACGCCGATAGAGCCATTCGTTTCGACTTTGATTTCATAGCCTAACTTGGCCGCTCCTTTCTCCAGAGCTTCTGCTGCTAAGTAGGTGTGTGCAACGCCCGCCGGACATCCCGTCACTCCGATAACAAAACCATTGGAGGTATCGCTAACTACGTCGTCTTGAGTTTGCTTTTTCAGTAGCAGTTCTAACGCGTGTTGGTTTGATGTCGCGTTTAAAAAACGCTCAATAAAGCCCTCTTCAATCAATTTAGAAGAGAGTTCTGCCAGCACTTCGATGTGATGATTGTCACCGCCATCTGGAGAGGCAATCATAAAAAAGAGTTTTGATGGCAATCCATCTTCTGCGCCGTAATCTATACCTGTACGGTGAACGCCAATAACAACAGCGGGTTCGATAACCGCAGCACTTTTGGCATGAGGGAGGGCAACGCCTTCTTCAAAACCTGTATTGCCTAGCTCTTCGCGAGCCTTGATATCGGCGAGAAATTGTTGCTTGTCGGTGATTCTACCTTGTGAATAAAGTACCTCGATTAGCTCGTGAAAAACCTCTTCTTTGGATTGCGCTTTAAGATCGAGCGCAATCAAATTCTCATTGATGAGTTTGGTGATCATTGTGAACCCCTAATAATTTTATTGTTGTATCAGGGGTATTTTGGAAGCTGTGAGAAAGAGTCTGTAGTGAAGAAAAAATGCATTTACTAGAAGATTGTAACTGTATTTTTGAGGTGTGATTTAGATCGCCGGATGAGTCAGATACAACACTAATTTAAGAACTATTAGTTTATTTAAAACAATTACTTGTGATGCTTTATTAGCCTTTATACTCCATCGTTTTGAAGCTGGATAACTATAAATTTATTGCCATAGCTGGATTTTTGTACCATTAATCTTAAATTGTGATTTTGCTCAATAGCGTAAAGTCTCTACTAGCGGTATACCTATGCGCGTAGCACACGCGCGACTTATTGAGAGTATCCAAATGGTATTTCATGACTTAATTTCTTCGGTACTCGGTGAAAGAGAAGCTTTTCATCACATATGGTTTGCTGGAGATTTTCACACGCCACCGGAATGCAGTTATCAGGTTAATTTTCCTCGATTGGAGTTGGTGCTTGATGGCGAGTACATTAATGAAATGGAAGATCATGAGCGTAAAGTCACTCAAGTTATCGCTAAGGCAGGAGACGCGATCTTTATTCCGCCGAACTGCTGGAACAAGCCAGATTGGGATACCAATTGTTCGGTGTTGAGTATCCTGTTTGGCCGACGTCAATTGGGCTTAAGTTTAGTTAGCAAGCGTAAAGGGGAAACCAACTTTTACGACATCCAAAAGCACAGTATTCAGACGCGTTCTGGCTTCGCACTCGATAACATTCTTGAGGCGCTGAGTTCGCTTGCGCGAGAAAATGCCAAAAAGCCAATGGATGAGCTGCTGTTGCAGGCGTTGTTGCAATACTGCAAAACCATGTTAGACACGCCATTAGAAAAGTCTCACAACCGAGTTCAGGATCTGTATCAGGGGATCTGTATCTACATTCAGGAGAATTTCCACCGTCAGATCACCCGAGACAGTATCGCCGCTCGATTTAGCATCTCTGCCAACCACTTATCGCGATTGTTTCGCCAGCAAGGGCACATGACGTTAGCAGACTACATCACTTGGGTCCGAATTGATCGAGCGAAATTCATGCTTAAGAAATACAATTTTAAACTTAATGAGGTGTCGGTTAGGTGTGGCTTTAAGGATGTGAACTACTTTTGTCGAGTATTCAAAAATCGTACTGGAAGAACCCCATCTGACTACCGCGGATCAATCTAGCGGTTAGGTAATTAAGCGTGACATGGAATACATCAGCAGGGCTTGAAGATCGATACTGCTTTTTGTCATTAAGAGACGTTCTGCAAATTGGCCGCAGAGCAGGTTTCTGGTCAGGTTGGTTGCGGTAATTATTTGCTCGCGAGTAGGGGATGAAGGCATCACCAGTGCTATAGCCAAGTGAACTTGACCCACTTTAGAAGCCCAATCAATTGGTGTATCACTGCTTATTACGGCGATGTTGATCTCATTGATACCATCGAACATCACATGAGGTAAGGCAATGCCTGACGTTACGCAGGTTGATGAACGTTCTTCTCTTTTGATGAAGGCAAGGATCAGATCATCGGCTGATTGAGGGTAGATAAGCTGAGCCAAGCCTTTTAAACATTCAAACTTGGACAGTTCGGTATGAGCCTTAGCATAGTACCAATTGACTGCACTTGGCGTTTTTAGCTGCGGTAATCTCTGTGCTAACTGATTGGAAAACTCATAATTAATGTTGGAGCCGACTAAGGCATAGTGCTCAGAGATAACATCTTTGAGTACAAAGCATGCGAGCTCGGCATCGATACCAAAAGCGGTAATCTGACACAAATCCCCTTCGACCAATCCCGCTTGCAGTAAGGCAACAGATTTAGTGAGGTCAGCACTACGATTGCGCGTGATGTTGATAATTCGTATGTTGCTTTTGAACTTTTTCGCAAGACTACACAGCGGTTTAGTGGCGTGAGCACTGGCACCGGAGTCATTAACAAGAAAGGTAATTTGATACTCTGTCATTAGCAGCATTATGCTCGGCAGTGGAGGATAAATACTTTATCAACGTTAATCAGTACGTCTTCAATAGGGATTCTTACACAAGGTACCCCATCAAATCTGCTCGATTGTTCAATCTCTATATCCGAGACAATTAATACCTTGTCGGCACAAGTAATATCATGGCGAGTGAGTTGATTTTCGATCCCCATTGCACCTTGGGTCTCAACTTTAATTTGCACGTTATGTTTTGGCGCAGCTTTCTTGAGTGCATCTGCTGCCATATAGGTGTGTGCAATACCTGTTGGACAGGCAGTGACAGCAATGATTTTCATAGTAATTCTCTGTGGCTATTTTCGCGGATATTAGCATAGCAACGGCAGATTGCCTTGGCTCAAAACGATAAATTGAAAGATGGGCTTCACACTTTTATTCGAGTGTTACAATAATCCAGTTAAAGCCGTTTTAGTCCTATATATTGGGCAAGGCTAGGTGACTAATCTATAGTCGAGCGCGAGTACGGCAAGGTAAGAAATAATGGACATTACAAACCTGGTTCAGTCGGAGACGATATGTCTCGACCTAAAAGCAACCACCAAAGAAGAAGTGCTCAAGGAGTTGGTGGATCTACTCGATACTGCTGGAAACCTTGCCGACAAATCGCAATTTGTTGCCGATTTATGGGCTCGCGAAGAAATTGGTAATACAGGCTTTGAAGATGGTATTGCGATTCCACACGCCAAAAGCTCTGCGGTGGCTAAGCCCGCCGTTGCGGTAGGGATAAGTCGCAGTGGGATTGACTATGGCGCAGAGGATGGAGAGCTTTCGGATGTTTTCTTTATGCTCGCTTCCCCTGATGGTGACGACCACCATCATATTGAGGTTTTAGCGCAGCTTTCCAGTAAGCTGATTGAAGAAGAGTTTATCCATCAGCTAAAACAAGCGCAAAGCGTCGAGGCGGCGTTGCAGCTGATTACTGAAAGTACCCCCGAGCCATTTTTGGATCAGGATTACCTCGCGCAAGGTGCACGCTTAGAGCCGATGAGTCCGGTCAAAAGGCACTTAGCTCGTGTGAAAGAGCATTTATTGTTTGGCACTTCTCATATGATCCCGTTTATTGTCGCGGGTGGGGTTCTACTTTCACTGTCGGTGATGATGACAGGCCATGCCGCACTACCAGAGCAGGGCATTCTGGCTGATATGGCGCACATGGGAATCGCGGGTTTAACGCTTTTTACTGCGGTACTGGGTGGATACATCGCGTATTCAATTGCTGATAAACCGGGATTGGCACCGGGAATGATTGGTTCTTGGGTAGCGGTTGATCAATACAATACTGGGTTTCTCGGTGCTATTGTCGTCGGTTTTTTTGCCGGCTACTTTGTGTTGTTGCTCAAGCAGATTAAATTGCCAGATAGCATGAGTTCGTTAGGAAGCATCTTCATTTACCCGCTCGCCGGGACATTTGCCACTTGTGGGTTAGTAATGTGGCTAATAGGCGCTCCGATATCCGCAACCATGAACGCATTGAATCTGCTGTTGACTGATATGGCAGGTTCAGGAAAAGTGGTGCTTGGAACCGTTCTCGGTGCAATGACTGCATTTGATATGGGAGGGCCAGTCAATAAGGTGGCGACGCTCTTTGCCCAAACACAAGTTAACACCCAGCCTTGGTTGATGGGGGGCGTTGGAATTGCAATTTGTACGCCTCCTCTTGGTTTAGCCTTAGCGACGCTTATATCACCCAATAAATTCAAGCGTGACGAACGTGAGGCCGGAAAGGCCGCTGGCATTATGGGCATGATTGGGATCAGTGAAGGGGCGATTCCGTTTGCGACCGCCGACCCTGCGCGTGTTCTTCCTGCCATTGTTGCTGGTGGTATTGTCGGTAATGTGACGGGTTTTATGTTCCATGTCATCAACCATGCCCCTTGGGGAGGTTGGATCGTACTTCCTGTTGTCGATGGCAAGCTGGGCTATATCGTCGGAACCGTTGCGGGCGCACTCACGACGGCATGTGTTGTTATTCTATTGAAAAAAACGGTCCGAGAAGATGAAGAGTATGACTCGTTTCGCCGCGCATACTCTTCAGTGCAAACAGAGGGGGAAGCCGATGTACTTGCGGTGACTTCATGTCCTTCCGGTGTTGCTCATACGTTTCTAGCGGCTAAATCATTAGAGAAAGCAGCCTATTCTATGGGCATCAAAATTAAAGTAGAAACCCAAGGCGCAGATGGCATTAACAACCGCATCACCGAGCTAGATATCGCGCGAGCAAAACTGGTTATCTTCGCTCATGACGTGGCAATAAAAGAGCCAGAAAGGTTTAGCAATATTGCGATTATCGATGTTAGTACCAAAGATGCCATGCACAATGCGGCAGCGTTAATCAAATCGAAACGAAATTTAGTCAAATAGTTCCCCCGAACTATTTATGCTCCAAGCTCCATCATCCGATGGAGCTTTTTTCTATTCACAACTTCTCTGACTAACCACAAGCTCAGTAAAGCCGGTGTTGTTGTCATGTTGCCGTGAAAATTTCAGGTTGTGGTATTTATGAAGAATGAGTTCAGCCGTGGTATCGATCAGGCAACCTTCCATCAGATGACCACCGACAACTTCTCCGCTTTGTTTTGCAACCGAGATGTGGATATGTTGATGATTGGGCGTAAGGGTACCCATTACCGAGACGATCTCTACGGGCTCGTTTAATTCGAGAGTTTGCGTTGCGCCCGCCAAACGGATCTTTAGGTGAGTAAAACACCCTACACAAGAGGCGACGGTACCTGCACTGATATTATGTTCCGTGACCAAGTGTTGAATGCATTGCTTAAGGTCATCGCCTTTAGTGAGGCGAACCGCTATTGGAGTGATCAATCTATGCCTATCTACTTTTATCAGGAAAGAGGTTAGTTTACCGAGTATCTTTTTACTGGTTTTCCACTTTGTTCTTTGTTGGCGGGTTGTTCTGCTTGGTATTGATCAATGCTGTGCCACTTTAATGCCCCATTGAGTTCGTAATCGTTAGCAGCAGCGCAGATCATGTAATACTCATCGATTTGGACGATAGCGCCATCAGAGTACGCTTTATCTTGGTAGTAACAAACGCGCTTGCCCACTTCTCCGGCGTTGATTCCGATGATGGGTTTAGCAGGAGTTGAAATGACATTGGCAGACGCAGGTAAAGCCAGTGCAGCAACTAGTACTATCATGTAGGACTTCATTTTTGTTCTCCGAAGCGTTGACCAAATTTACGTTCGTATCGCGGCAGCATGCTTTCATTACCAAGCAAACCTCCCTGATGAACATAAATGATGCTCTTATCTTGATTCTCTTTATACCATGATTGTAGACACTGCCACATCATAGGATCGTAGAGAAGGTCGAACTCGATATCGGTCTCATCAAGTAATTGCTGCCAAATACGATAATCTTGTTGATAAAGTTTACCGAAATGATGTTTTGTTTCTAACTCTAGAATCTGTGGAAAATCATTTTCGCCTAGCTCTTCAAACTGTTTGATTAAGTACTCTTTTCCGCCTACGCATGGACAAGTTAATACGGGGATAGAGTGGGGCTTTAAGTACTTATGCAGATAAAGGGCTGTCGCTCCCGTACCAGCAGGCAGTGCAACAACAAATTGGTGATTGGACTCATACCTTGTCCAAGAGAGGATTTCACTTGCGAGTTGCTCAACCCCTTGTTTAGCAAGCTTTGAACGCCCCCCTTCAGGTAAAAGTAGGCAAGAATTGTCTGGCTGACGAATCTGCTCGATATACTCTAGCGGATGAAGATGGTATTCAGCTGTAGGGATGATTTTAGCCCCTAAATCTAATGCGCCTCGATAGTTGCCAAGTGGGTTGTCATCTAACCACTGAGGGATGCGGTCGACATAAAACTCTAGTTGCCAACCTTTAATCGCAGCAAGCGCTGACAAAGAGTAAAGCGAGTTCGACTGAGTGCTGCCGTAACTTATCAGCGTTTTAATGGTCGGATAATTTTGCTCAAGCACAGCCATAAATTTGCGTGCTTTATTACCACTAAAATGGCTGTGCAGTTGATCATCGCGTTTTAGGAAAAACGGTATGTCAGCAAACTGGTGCTGAGTGATGGGCGTATTGGCGAGCTTCATAAAAATCGATCGTGAAAATTTGGCCGCCTATCTTAACGGATTGGTGACCATGAGTATCAATCTAGATCAAAATTTTATAGTGGCGCAACAACCGCGGTTTTGATGATTGGTCAGTTCAAAGTGCCATTGGTAGCGTCGACAGAGGTCGTCGACGATTAGCAACCCAAGTCCATGTCCTTCTGAGTCTGGGGAGTCCGTGAGCCCCGGACCATCGTCAATCACCTTAATATGCTCGGATGAAACCTCGATATCGATTCTGCCATGATCAGAGGCGGCAATGGCATTACGAACTAGGTTGCCCAGCACCATGTTTAGAACTGCGGGAGTTGCTCTTAGCTTAGGCTGCGAAAGGAAGCTCACATTGATGTCGAGATCTTTTTCTGCAGCATGTACCTTGTTGGCCGTGACGACTTTGTTGATCTCTTCATGCTCGATATCCCTCAGCGGCGCATCGTCGACATTGCGTTCGTAGCGTACGATAGAGAGCAAAGCGTCAACCATAGTGATCATCTCTAACGTCGCGTCTTCGATACGCGAGATCTGTCGATGCTGAAACTCATCAGGTTTAGAGCGCGTAAGGAGTTTATTTGCCCCTTTTACCACAGTAAGTGGCGTTCTCAGTTCATGACTAGCATAACGAGCGAAAGCTTGTTCACGCTTTAAGGCAAGGTTAAGTTCATTGCGATATTGATTAAGGTGGGTCGTCAGTAGTTGGAACTCTTCGGCGGCTTCCTGATGTATTGCAAAGGCTTTAGTAGTGTCACCTGACAGCTCATTGAGCTGTTTAGTGATGTCATTAACGGGTTCAATCAAGCGCCTAGACAGGCGAAACAACAGCGCGCCAAAGGTAAACATCAGCAGAGACACAAAGCTGATGACGATGATGCCTGAATAAAGGATTTCCTCGTTACCAAACTCGACTTTGTCGATCAAAGAGAGCAGTACGATGGTTTTTTGCTCGCCACTGTCTGAATAGTATCCTTTATAGATCATATGCCCGTGCGGAGAGAACAGGGATCCAACTTCGCCGAGGAAGGTCTCGTGGTTATCAACATAACCGCGGTATTCTTGGGGGACCAAATCTGCGTCGTTGTAGGCAACAGTTAGAGAGTCGAGACGGATTTTTCCCTGCTCTCCGGCAAGAAAACGTTCAACAGCACTATCGCGGTCGATAAGAATACGCCTTTCACCCACGCGATCTTCCGACCATTGCAACGCAAGGTAGAAGATGACAAAGGTAACGATCCCGATAACGCAGGACATGCCAGTAAAAAATACCGCGAGTCTTCCTGTGAGCGTTTGCGTATTAGATAGAAAACCGTCTGGCATCAGATGTCCTCTAAGCGAAAGCCAATTTTAGGGATAGTGGTTAACATCGGCGCATGAAAAGGCTTATCGAGTTGGTTACGTAGCTGATAAATATGGCTGCGCAGTACATCATTGTTGGGTTCGCTTTCTTGCCACAGCTTTTCGGAGACCTCTTGTCGAGTCACCACCTCTGGGGCGCGCTGACAAAGCATCTCTAGAATCGTGTAAGTGGTTGGGTTTAAAGCCAATAGCTTGTCTTGGCGATAAGCTTGGCGAGTTTTTTGGTCGATCTTCAAACTGCCAAATTGCAAAACGGAGCTAGCGACTTGGCCCTTGTAACGTTTAATCAAGGCGTGGATGCGCGCTTCAAGAATCTCTAAATCAAACGGTTTCGTCAGATAATCATCGGCGCCATGTTTAAAGCCGTTAAGCATATCATCACGATTATCGAGTGCAGTCAGCATTAGTACGGGGGTGTTAACGCCAGCGTCTCTTAGCTTGTTACACACGGTCAGACCATCCATTCTCGGCAGCATGAGGTCGAGCAGTATTAAGTCAAAAGTGCCTTCCAGTGCCAGTTGTAGACCCAGTTCGCCGTTGTCTGCGTAATCGAGTTCCATTCCTTCACATTCGAAGTAATCAAACAAGATACCCGCAACCTCTCGGTTATCTTCAACCAGTAATACTCTGTTCATCGCACACTCTCATTTAATGGGGCTTTATGATCTCAATGGCGCTGTGAAAAAAACGTGAACAACAAGCTTTTCACACCCTCGCTGATAGATTCGATCGTAATACAGCAGTTCATTTGAGCTGCGTTTGAGAATCTAACCCAAATAGGGGGCCATATGGGTATTGTAACCTCAGTGCCACGTCATACTCAGTCATCAGTCACTCTTAGCGTTGTTGTCCCTTACTTCAACGAGCAAGAGGTACTGCCTGAACTGCACCAACGTTTAAGTTCAGTTTTAGACAGCTTGGCCGACACTTGTGAGATCATCTACATCGATGATGGTAGCACAGACAATAGCTTAGCGATTGTGGAAAGCTTCACCAGTCATTCTTCTACGATTCACAGTGTTTCGCTAAGCCGTAACTTTGGTAAAGAAGCGGCCATGAGTGCAGGGCTAGAGCACTGTCATGGTTTAGCGGTAATTATCATTGACTCCGATCTTCAAGATCCGCCTGAGCTTGTTCCTCAAATGCTAGATAAATGGCGCGAGGGCTACGACGTCGTTAATATGCAAAGAGCGGAAAGGCTTGGCGAGACGTGGTTTAAACGTCAATCCGCAGCTGTGTTTTATCGCCTTCTCAATTCAATGGTCAAATCTGAGATCCCTGAAAATGTCGGAGATTTTCGCCTTCTTTCAAGAGAAGTCGTCGACCATATTAATCGCCTCCCAGAGCGAAATCGTTACATGAAAGGGATCTTCGCTTGGCCGGGATTCAAACAAGCAACGATTCAGTTTCAACGCGATGCACGATTTAGCGGCGAAACGAAATGGAACTATCTCAAGCTTATCGGTTTAGCCGTCGATGGCATTACCTCTTTCTCGATTAGACCTCTTAGACTTGCCACAGTGCTTGGAAGCTTAATTGCAGGGGGAGCATTTATCTATGGCGTGATGATCGTGATTAAGACGCTGCTATTTGGTGATCCTGTCACCGGTTATCCGTCAATGATGGTTGTGCAATTGGCATTAGGAGGCATTCAGCTTCTCAGTATTGGTGTATTGGGCGAATACATTGGTCGAATCTTCATTGAAACCAAACAAAGACCACTCTATCTAGTGCAGTCGGTCAGTGAAAAACAAGCAAGGCAACAAGTACATAAAACGGAGAAACGAGCGTGAGTTTTAACCGAGTTCACTTATGGGCGATTTTAGGCGCGGCACTCTTGATTCGACTGCTGACTTTAGGCGCTTACCCACTCATGGATACCACCGAAGCCAGATACGGTGAAATGGCGCGGTTAATGATTGAGACGGGCAACTGGATCACGCCTCAATTTGACTATGGCGTGCCTTTCTGGGGTAAGCCGCCCTTGTTTACATGGATGAGTGCAGTGGGTATCGAAACGTTCGGTATCAACGAGTTTGCTGTTCGAGTTCCCCATTGGATAGCAGGCGTAGTGATTTTGCTGTTTATTGGACTGTTTGCCAAGCGGGTAGGCTACAGCGGCTTAATCACGGCGCTGGTCTTGGCAACCTGTGGGATCTTCTCTATCGCTGCAGGAGCGGTAATGACGGATATGGCGCTAACCCTAGGCATGACCATCGCTATGCTTGGTTTCTATTTATGCTGGCTTAGCTATGAGGAAGATAAGCCCAATAGGGGATGGGGCTACATTGGTTTTGTCGGCTTAGCGATCGGCTTATTGGCTAAAGGGCCGCTTGTGATTGTGTTAATGGGGCTTGCTGTCGTGCCTTGGCTTGTTTTGCAGCATGGTTTCACTCAGGCGCTAAAAGTGCTTTGGCAGCGTTTCCCGATCGCAACAGGGACACTGCTGATGCTAATCATTGCCTTACCTTGGTATGTGTTGGCAGAACGTGCAACTCCGGGCTTTATCGATTATTTCATCGTAGGTGAGCATTTTAAGCGCTTTCTAGTTAGTGGTTGGGAGGGCGATCTTTACGGGACTGCACACAATGAAGTTCGCGGCACTATTTGGTTGTTCTGGCTATATTCCGCTGCGCCTTGGTCAATTGTGTTGCCGGTTTTGCTGTGGAAAAAACGTCGCAGTTTGAAATCAACGATCAAACCTAAAAATGGCATTGTTAGCTTCTTACTGTTTTGGATGATAGCGCCTTTGGTTCTATTTACCTTCTCTGGAAACATTCTGCCCGCTTATGTGCTTCCGGGCGTGCCAGCGATTGGTTTGTTGATGGCGATTCTGGTTTCAGATCTAAAACAAGATAAAAAGTGGTTTAAGGTCACCGCGAGTATCGTACCCGCGTTACTGGTGATTGCAGTCGGATTTATTCACTTAGATGTCGGGGATAAACGTAGCGACAAAGTCATTCTTAGAATGGCTCAGCCTGACGTTGCTACCTACTATGTTGGCTCACGTCCTTTCTCTGGTCAGTTCTACAGTTCTGGTCAGGCGAAGTTACTCAGTGATGAGTCGGAACTTAATTCCTTGTCTCAGGTGCAGCTGATTGGTGAACGCAATGCAGTAGATAAACTGGTTAAAGAAAAGCAGTTAAGCTGCATTATCGAGTTTACCGCCAAGAGTCGTCGCTCATTGTATCGTTGCGGTCAACAGTCATGAACAACAAGCTGTTTCGCTTTGCAATGATTGGATGCATCGGCTTTATCGCCGATGCATTGGTTTTTTCAGCTCTGTTTTATCTGGCAGACACGCCAATTATGGTTGCCCGTGCAATTGCGTTTGTGTGCGCCGCGACGGTGACATGGTTTGGTAATCGCATCTTCACTTTTCAAAACACAGAACAAAAAGTGGCTCAGCAATGGATCAAGTTTATGTGTGGAGCCAGCATTTCTGCCTTGCCAAACTTCTTGGTGTTTAAGCTGATGTCGTCTGTTTTAGGAGAAGTAGGACTTGGGCCAGTCATCGCCTTAGTTGCTGGGGTACTGGTAGGGATGGTGAGTAATTACTTGCTAAGTTCTCGTTGGGTTTTTGCTCAGGTTGGTATTAAACGCGCAGAATAAAAAAAGCCCAGAGCAATCAGGCTCTGGGCGGATACAAATAAACATAGGAGTTAATAAGAAAAAGCAGCGTAAATTAGTAGCTTCAGTAAGAAAACAAGTTTGACGGCCTGTAAACTTAGTGGGTTGTCCAAACCCTCGAATGCTCTGCTAACTACACTTATTCAGACCGGGCGTTTTCAAAACAGTTCCAACTTTTTTCAAAAAATATTTAATTTTCTTCTTTCAAGCGCTTAGAACCCAATTCAGACATGGTGGTCAGACCAATCTATAAAAATGTGATGTTAACAGCTTGTTGCTTTGTTGTTTCGGATGTATATTTTCAAACAGTTGTTTAATACGAGTGATTAAAATGGCAAGTAGAAACTCCACCAAAGAGAAAATTCTTGATGTAGCAGAAGCGCTGTTTGCAGAACATGGCTTTAAAGATACCTCTCTACGCACTATTACCAGTAAAGCGGGTGTGAATTTAGCGTCGGTTAACTATCACTTTGGTGATAAGAAAACCTTGGTGAGAGCGGTGTTGGATCGATACCTCGAAGCATTTATGCCAGCTGTTCAAGATGCATTGATTAACCTCAACCTAAATGAAAGTTTTGAGATGGCTGACGTGTTTGAGTCTCTACGCGGTCCGCTACGTAATCTAAATGATGTACGGCCAAATGGAACCAGTCGTTTTATGCTATTAATCGGTCGTGGTTACACCGATGTGCAGGGCCATTTACGTTGGTTTATCACCACTCGTTATTCGGATGCATTATCTCTGTTTACTGAATCGGTAATGAAAGCGAATCCGAAGCTCACTCAAGAAGAGTTGTTCTGGCGTTTACATTTCACGCTCGGAACTTGTGTTTTCACAATGGCTTCAAGCCAAGCGCTACTTGAGATTGCAGAAAATGATTACGGAAAAGCAATGGATGCCAAATCCGTTGTTGACCAACTGATTCCATTCTTAGCAGCAGGCGTCGCTGCAGAATAGAAGTTTTAACTAGTACCTACAAATAACAAAAATATTGGACCACTAAATAGTGAACAAAAGGATCTGATTATGGGCTCTCTAAGAAGAAAATGGGTAAGTGACCCAGCTTTTAAAATGTTTAAAAAAGTGCTGCCACCACTATCGAGCACTGAAAAGGAAGCAATGGAAGCGGGTAGTGTTTGGTGGGATGGAGAGCTTTTCTCTGGTCGTCCTGACTTCACTAAGCTTCACCATTATCCGAAGCCAACCCTAACGGCTGAAGAGCAGTCGTTTATGGATAACGAGCTAGAAACTCTGCTAGCTATGCTCGATGACCATAAGATCGTAAAAGAAGATCGCGATTTGCCACCTGAAGTTTGGCAGTACCTGCGTAAAGAGCGCTTCTTCTCTTTGATCATTTCAAAAGAGTACGGTGGTCGTGAGTTTTCATCACTGGCGAACTCAACAATTGTAACGCGAATTGCGACCCGTAGTATCAGTGCAGCGGTTTGTGTGATGGTGCCAAACTCGTTAGGTCCTGGTGAGCTTCTGTCACACTACGGTACTCAGGAACAAAAAGATTACTGGTTGCCTCGCCTAGCGGATGGTACCGATATTCCATGTTTTGCGCTTACTGGCCCAGAAGCGGGCTCTGATGCTGGTGGTATTCCAGATGAAGGTATTGTTTGTTACGGCGAGCATGAAGGTAAAGAAGTCTTAGGTGTTCGTATCAACTGGAACAAGCGCTACATTACACTAGCACCGGTTGCGACTGTTCTTGGCTTAGCGTTCAAGATGTACGATCCAGATGGTTTGATGGGTGACAAGAAAGAACTAGGTATCACCTGTGCTCTTATCCCAGCAGATCATAAAGGTGTTGAAAACGGTGAGCGCCATGACCCACTAGGGTTAGCATTTATGAACGGCCCAACCTTTGGTAAAGATGTCTTCATTCCAATGGACTGGCTGATCGGTGGTCAGGACTACGCCGGTAAAGGTTGGCGTATGCTCGTTGAGTGTCTATCAGCAGGTCGTGGTATTTCACTTCCGGCATTGGGCACTGCGGTTGGTCACCTAACTTCACGTACGACAGGTGCTTATGCGTATGTTCGTAAACAATTTGGTATGTCGATTGGTAAGTTTGAAGGGGTAGCAGAATCGCTTGGGCGAATTGGTGGTTTAACTTACCTACTAGAAGCAAGTCGAACCCTGACGACAACCTCTCTCGATCTTAAAGAGAAACCGGGCATTGTCACCGCGATCGCTAAATACCATATGACAGAGATGGCCCGTACCATTCTTAATGACTCAATGGATATTCACTCTGGTCGTGCAATTCAAGATGGCCCAATGAACTACTTGGCATCGCCATACTTGGGTATTCCGGTAGCGATTACGGTAGAAGGTGCCAACATTCTTACTCGTAACTTGATGATCTTTGGGCAAGGTGCAACACGTTGTCACCCATACGTACTTAAAGAGATGGAAGCGGCAGCAAATCCTGATGACAAGCAAGGTGCGAAAGAGTTTGATGACTTGCTGTTTAAGCATATCAAACATGCAATGGGTAATACCTTCGGTGCGTTTGGTGCGGCGTTGACAGGTTCCCGTTTTATCAAAGCCGACATGAGCGGTGCGACTCAGAAGTACTACAAAGAGATGACTCGCTTAAGCCGTGCGCTTGCAGTGAGTGCTGATATTGCCATGGCAACACTAGGTGGAGATCTGAAACGTAAAGAGATGATTTCTGCTCGCTTAGGTGATGTGCTTGCGTATCTATATATGGCTTCAGCAGCACTTAAGAAATATGAGGATGAAGGTCGTCAGCAACAAGATCTAGACTTTGTTCACTATGCTGTTCAGCACTGTTTATACAATGCGGCAAATGCATTGCAAGAAGCCTTCACTAACTATCCTCAGAAAGCAGTAGGGCGTTTATTGAAAGTGCTTATCTTCCCGTTGGGTAACCATTTTGCGAAGCCTAGTGATGATTTAACGGTGAAACTAGCGGAAGCATTGATGACTCCGGGTGCGCAGCGCGATCGCTTGACTAACCTTTGCTACGTTGGCAAAGATGAGAATGACAGTGTTGGCCTGATGGAGACGGCATTCTTAGCGATGTACGACATTAAGGGTCTGGAGCGTAAGCTAATGCGTGCGGCGAAGGAAGGTAAGGTTGCTCGTAAAGGGTTGCTGGCAGACCGATTAGCACAGGCACTAGAAGCGGATGTCCTAACTCAGGAAGAAGTAGATCAGATTGTCGCGGCAGACAAGCTTCGCTATAAAGCGATTCAAGTGGACCACTTTAGCCATGACTTTAGCGCGATTCACACCAATGGTAAGCCAAAAAAGGGCAAAGCTAAGCTAAATACTGCAGCTTAGCAAAGTAACAATAAAGATAAGAAAGGCACCTGATGGTGCCTTTCTTTTTTGCTAAAGATCTCGATAGCCGCTGAAAGTGCTCCAACCACTTACATTTTCGCGACATTTTTACAGAAATTAGATGCGATCTTCAGATGAACCTTTTATCCTAGCGAGGTTTTTTAAAGGAAGTTGAATATGATCATCAAACCTAGAATTCGTGGATTTATCTGTACTACAACGCATCCAGTGGGTTGTGAAGCTAACGTAAAAGAACAAATTGCTTACACAAAAGCGCAAGGCCCGATCAAAGATGCACCTAAGCGTGTACTTGTTGTTGGTGCTTCAAGTGGCTACGGTCTATCTTCTCGTATCGCTGCGGCATTTGGTGGCGGTGCTTCAACTATCGGTGTTTTCTTCGAGAAAGAAGGCACAGAGAAAAAACCTGGCACAGCGGGTTTCTACAACTCTGTAGCGTTTGAAAAGCTTGCTCGTGAAGAAGGTTTATACGCAAAGAGTCTAAATGGCGATGCGTTCTCTAACGAAGCGAAAGAAAAGACAATCGAATTGATCAAAGAAGACCTTGGTCAGATCGACATGGTTGTTTACTCACTGGCTTCTCCAGTACGTAAGCTGCCAGAAACCGGTGAACTAATCCGTTCATCACTTAAGCCTATCGGTGATACTTACACTTCTACAGCGGTTGATACCAACAAAGACGTGATCATCGAAGCGAGCGTAGAACCGGCAACTGAAGAAGAAATCAAAGACACTGTTACTGTAATGGGCGGTGAAGATTGGGAACTTTGGATCAACGCGCTATCTGAAGCAGGCGTATTGGCTGACGGTTGTAAGACGGTTGCATACAGCTACATTGGTACTGAACTGACTTGGCCAATCTACTGGGATGGTGCACTAGGTAAAGCGAAGATGGACCTAGACCGCGCTGCAACGGCTCTTAACGACAAGCTTTCGGCAACAGGTGGTGCGGCGAATGTTGCAGTACTTAAGTCTGTTGTAACTCAAGCAAGTTCTGCTATTCCTGTAATGCCACTATACATCGCGATGGTATTTAAGAAGATGCGTGCTGAAGGCGTACATGAAGGCTGTATGGAACAGATCTTCCGTATGTTCAGTGAGCGTCTATACAAAGAAGACGGTAGTGCACCACAAGTGGATGACAAAAACCGTCTACGTCTAGATGACTGGGAACTACGTGATGACATCCAGCAACACTGTCGTGACCTATGGCCACAAATCACATCTGAAAACCTAAAAGAGCTAACTGACTACGTAGAGTACAAAGAAGAGTTCTTGAAGCTATTCGGCTTTGGTGTTGAAGGCGTAGATTACGAAGCTGACGTAAACCCAGACTACAAAGCAGATTTTATTGCGATCTAAATCTGGAACGCTGCGCTCCGAGAGTCTAGACCGCTTCGCTTCTGGAAAACTAGAAGTGTTAGTTTCTAGTTACATGAAATAAAACAAAGGGTTGACACATAGTGCCAACCCTTTTAATTTTTCTCCAGCTCTCCAGCTCTCCAGCTCTCCAGCTCTCCAGCTCTCCAGCTCTCCAGCTCTCCAGCTCTCCAGCTCTCCAGCTCTCCAGCTCTCCAGCTCCAGCTCCAGCTCTCCAGCTCTCCAGCTCTCCAGCTCTCCAGCTCTCCAGCTCTCCAGCTCTCCAGCTCTCCAGCTCTCCAGCTCTCCAGCTCTTTTTAATTGATAAATTACACCTTAATTAGTGGTCATTTTCGTGACGTTGCCAAAGTATTGGTGCTGTAAATGTATTTCATGTATATCAGTATTCTTATGTATGGTAATTATTGTCTCAAATTTATAAATATTTGGGATAGGAATCTCATTATTGTTCTGGTGGTGTTTTCGTATGCAGTATATACGTCCGTTAAAACTCTCTAATATTCTGTGTATTTTTGTTTATTTGCTTTGGGCTAAGCTTGCTGTCGCCAATACGCCTTTAGGGCCTTTAGCGACTCAAGACATAGAAAGGCAACAGCAAGAACGTCTTGAGTCCTTAAACGAAAGCAACGAATCGCTCCAGAAACTTATTCCCTCGCAGGTCATCCCTGACCCAGAGTTTGAAGCCGACAGTACATGTGTACAAATCGAAGCAATCACGTTCTCGGGAAATAAGATTTATGACAACAGCACACTAAAGAGTATCTCCGAGTTTAAACCTGGTTGTATTACGCTTACCCAGATTAATGAATACCTGAGGCTCATCTCCAATCACTATATTGAAGCGGGTTACGTGACGTCGCGAGCTTTCATGACACCTCAAGACCTTTCCAGTGGTGTACTGAACATTGTGATATTGGAAGGTAAAGTTGAAAAAGTACTTTGGAATGGGGAAGAACGTCAGTGGCTAAAGATGGCGTTTCCCATGATTGCAGATACAGTATTAAACCTAAGGGGCATTGAACAAGGGCTCGATCAGATCAACCGTTTATCCCGTTACAATGCGACTATCAAGTTACTACCTTCTTCTAAGCAGGGGTACTCTGTGGTCGATCTTCAGACGGCAGAGGGGCAGTTGGGCTCTATAGGAGGAGGATTCAGTAATAGCGGTCAAAAGTCCACCGGTGAAGAGCAGATAGCAATTAATCTGTCGGGGGAAAACTTCTTTAAGTGGCTGGATAAATGGACGCTGTCAGCGACTCAGAGCGCGGCTTTTGTTGATTCTAAACAGTCTGATAGTTTGTATCTAGGTGTCGATGTTCCAATAGGTTATTGGAATGTTGGCTACAGAACATCTTATAGCACCTACAAAACAACATTTACAAACTCAGGCTTTACTTTTGACTCTTCAGGAAAAACCAATAACCACTACTTAGACTCAAAATGGTTATTTTTTCGAGATGGCACCAGTAAATCAGCGCTAAAACTCACAGCGAGTCATCGTCGTGAAAAGAACTATATTCTGGGTAACTTAGTCGAGGCGAGTTCTCGTAATTTGTCAATGTTAAGCCTTGCTTGGGAGCACAGTACTCGAGTCGGAGGGGGCTTTTTGACTGTCTCTCCAAATATCTCGATAGGAACGGATTGGTTTGGAGGCGAAGAAAACCTATCCAGTGATCCTAGTGTTGCTAAAGCACAGTTTCGTAAAGGCATGCTGACAGGCAGCTATACCTACCCGTTTACACCTAAACTGACCCTGATTTCAACACTGTTTGGCCAATGGACCAATGACACCTTGTATGGCAGTGAGAGAGTGAGTATTGGTGGCGAATACTCAGTGCGTGGATACAAAGGGACTTCACTTTCTGGAGATGAGGGCTATTACTGGCGTAACGATGTGACTTATCAAATTGGGCAGTGGCCATACGTTGGTGCCATTTCTGCTCAGGTAGCCGTTGACACGGGTAGCATTGCCGAGGACTCAGAAGATCAATACGAAGGTGGCTCTTTGATGGGTTCCAGCTTCGCCTTAAGAACATCACAAAAACACGCGTCTAGCTCCTTCACATTGGGGTTGCCTATCGCTGCGCCTTCAAGGCTAAAAAAAGACGACTTTGTTGTGTACTACCGAATTGACTTAAAAATATAAAATACAGGCTGGCTAAATGAATAAGAAACTCACTTTAGGCAAGGTGTGCCTGACGTATGCTTTATGTGGTGTGATTACTCTGCAACCTGTTTTTGCCAACGTGGTCATCGACGATAATTCAGGAAACACAAGTAAAACTGCTGCAGGTAATGGTGTTGAAGTCATCAACATTGCTACTCCGAATAACCAAGGTCTATCTCACAACAAATATCAGCAGTTCAATGTTGATCCTTCTGGACTGATCTTAAACAACTCGACTGCTCAGCTCGCGCAATCTCAACTCGGTGGATTACTTCAAAACAACCCTAACCTCAAGGGGCAGGCTGCCAATGTCATACTGAATGAAGTGACGGGTGCAAACCGAAGCCAACTAGAAGGTTATACCGAGGTATTTGGTCAACAGGCGAATGTAATTTTAGCCAACCCATACGGGATATCATGTGATGGATGCGGGTTTATCAATACGCCTCGAGTCACCTTATCAACGGGTACTCCAGACATTCAAAATGGCTTGGTGAGTGGATTTGATGTTGCTGAAGGCAGTGTCACCATAGAAGGCCTAGGGCTAGATGCGACTCGTCAAACGTATTTCGACATTATTAGCCGTACAGCGGAAATCAATGCCAATATTCATGCTAATGATTTGTCCATGGTAACCGGTGTAAACAAGGTAGAGTATCAAACGAATAATGCGTCAGAGAAGTCTTCAGGCAGCGTCTCGAATAAACCCAAATTAGCGATAGATTCTTCTTCTCTTGGTGGTATGTATGCCGGTCGAATTTCTTTGGTTGCTACTGAAGATGGTGTCGGTGTTAACGTCGGTAATTTAGTCGCTAATGGTGGTGATATCGTCCTAACGGCAGATGGGACAATCCAATTAGCTGCGGCTAACAGTGCGGGTGACATTGTGGTTCAGGGGACGAATAAACTTGAACTCACAGGCAAGCAAGTGGCAGATAATCGCTACTCTGCTAAGGCGAGTAACGTCAAGTTGACGAATGCAACCATCGTAGGTGGTAAAGTCGTTTCACTGGATGCCGAGCAAAGTACGATCGCAGAGAAGAGTAATCTTATCAGCGGATTGAGCAAGAATGGCACATCTAGCCAAAACGCAGTATTAAAAATCAAATCGAAACAGTTGATTTTGCAAGAAAGTCAACTGTCTTCTCACGGAGAGTTTACTAGTGAGATTGACCAGTTAAGTCTAGATTCGAATAGTGGAATTAAAGCTCGTCATGCGACTTTGATTAGCGTGTCTTCACTGAAGAATAATGGTCAAGTACATTCAGAAAATAGTCTGAATATCACAGGTGCAGAGATGACCTTAGCAGGTTCGGGTTCGATACAGGCTAATCGAGTTGCTGTGTCATCGGACAACACCCATATCCAGACAACGATTGCAGGTGACACAGTCTCTGCCCACAGCGTGAGTAAATTAACGATTGCACAAGACGCCAAGATAGCCGCTAAAAGTCACCTAAATCTTCAATCTCACACTTTAGAACAGAATGGTGTGTTATCGACGCAAGGGAGTGCAACCTTAACTGCCAAAGACCTCAAGCAGAGTGCAACGGGTTCAATTGCGGCGGATAGTGATTTATCTCTGATAAGTGATACTCAGAAACTTGCAGGCTCAATAAGCTCTCAGGGGAAAGTACTCTTACAGGGTAAAGAGCTTCATTCTGACGGTGTGATTAAAGCAAAGCAGATCGAGATAGAGTCAACTGAAAAGGTGCTAATTGCCGCTCCATCTCAAGTGTTATCTGCAGAGCATGCTTCTATCAACACAAAAGTATTGACCAACAATGGTCAAATAAAAGGCGGAAGTATCTCCGTCCAGAGTGCCGCTAGTGTGGAGCAGAATGGAACCATTGCCAGTCAGGCAAGCCTAGAAATAGATGTTGCCTCATTAACCTCTTCAAGCGACATAGTTGCTCAAGGTGATTTACGTATTAGTGCCACGGGAGATGTAACAAACAACGCCAATTTGTTAGCAGGGAAAGCACTTTCTCTTACTTCCAATACTTTGAGCAACAAAGGTCAGATTAAATCTGGTTCCGATACTCATCTCGATGTGAAACAAAAGTTGAACAACGCTTCGTCAGGAATTGTATCGGGCAATAAGACTACCATAACAGCGAATGAACTAACTAATGCTGGAACACTGCAGGCGTTAGACGCGTTCAACCTTACAGTATCGTCACTAGTGAATCGAGGTAGCATTGTCGCACTTGGTGATGGAACATTGTCGAGTGCGGGAGCAATTAATAACCAAGGGGTAATCTATGTGGGAAACAACGCGTACCTTTACTCAGACAGCCTACATAATACTGCGGATATTGTTGTTGGTAACAACTTATTGATTGCTCGCAACTCCGAAAAACAAAAAAATACAAGTGTAACGAATAGCTCGGGCACGATTGAATCTTTGGGCGGGAATATTGGAATTTATACGGGTACAATCAAAAATATTCGTAGTACCCTGAAGACGACAAGTACTTCATTTCTAGATAAAAGGTCTCAGTTCGGTAGCGAATTCAATGCAAATGGCACTGCGCATGCCGCAAGCTATAAACGAGAAACCCAATGTTACACCAAATGTTACAATACAGATAAAGCGAAACATCATAGTGTACTGGTTGCCCAGTCTGGGAAAGAATTTGAGGTTAAAGTATATAGCGCTATAGCCTCTCTCCTAACAGCATCGCCAGCAAGCCGGATTGTTGCAAGTAAAAACCTAACGATATCAGCTGTTAACGTGTTCAACGATGCTAGTCAGATAGCGGGTAATATCGTAAAAATATCAGCTAACTTATTAGATAATAAAGGCTATGACTTTTATAGTGTTGATACATATTATAAATACAAATTAAGGTACGGCACTGTCGGTGGTGAATCTTTTAATTCGTTTTCTTACCCGAGTGAAAGTTTCAAAAACATATTTGATTTATCTTCATCGCGTACCGAAAACAATGGAGTAAATGAGCATCTATCTTCTTCAATCTCGGCGACCAACAGCTTAACTCTCAACGTTACTAACAAGGTCAATAACTCGACACTCAAAGCTAACGCAACTGCGGTAACACCAACCAAAGCAGCGTCTCAACCAAAGCAAACTTCAGACACTTCGTCTTTTGCTGGCTATGACGTGAATTACTTAGACACCAGCAGTGTTGCTTTCCCTAAATTTGTCTTCCCCACTAGCCCAAATGGATTATTCGTCAATTCACCGGATCCTCGTGGAAAGTATTTAATCGAGACCAATCCGGCGCTCACTAACATGGAAGAGTTCCTAGGCTCTGATTACTTCCTATCTAAAGTAGGATTTAATCCGGAGAAAAACGTCAAGTTTCTAGGGGATGCTTTCTATGATAATCGACTGATTAGCCAAGCTATATTTGAGCAAACAGGAAAACAGTTCCTCAATCGTGAAGTAGGCAGCCAGCTTGAGCAAATGCAGCAGCTTTTGGATTCTGCAGGGGCCCAAAAGCAAGCGCTGGGTTTATCGATTGGTGTCGCGTTGACCCCAGAACAGATATCTCAGCTTACTAGCAATATGGTGTGGTATGAAGAAGTTGAAGTCAACGGTCAAAAAGTACTCGCACCAAAGCTGTATTTAGCGCATGCAACGCTTAATCATACCGAATCAGGTGCTCTGATCGCCGCGGAAAATGTTGATATTAATGGAGGTAGTTTAGAAAACTCAGGAGTTCTGATCGCAGATAAGTCATTAGACATCAATAGTGGGGATTCAATCACCAATACTGGAGGGAAAATTGCTAGTAACGGGACGGTATCCCTCAAAGCAAAAAATGATGTGACTAATATCAGCGGGGATATTCTAGGCCAAGATATTGAGATTCGTAGCACCGATGGCAGCTTTATCAATGAGACAAAGGTGACGAAAACCAGTGAGAGTTTGGGGAACAATTCGGGCACATTTACTGACGTAGGGAAAACAGCGCGGGTAACATCAAACGGTGAACTGCTTATTGACGTTGGGAAAAATGTTGAAAATAGCGCTGCCACTATTTCATCGACAGGGAACGCGATCATTAAAGCGGGCGAGAACATTGTCGTTGACTCAAAAGAAAATACTCAAAGCTACGATGTTCGCTTTAGACGCGGGCGTGTCAGTGAGAGTAATACAACGCAGTTGGCTTCATCTATTACTTCTGTTGGGAACCTAGAATTGGATTCAGGCAATAGCCTGACTATCTCCGCAAGTGAAGCCAGCGCAACAGGAAACCTTTCACTCAAGGCCCAAAACGATATCACGATTCAGACCGCGTTAAACGAACAGTCTGATCATAGATCGAATTCATATCGTACTGACATTAATCGCAGTACTCAGCACCAAGGTTCATCTCTGAGCGGTTCAAGTGTTTCTATGAATTCAGGTGGCAACGTCACTGTATCGGGCAGCTTAGTCTCGGCGACAGATGTAATCGATATTTCAGCCAAAGAGGATGTGTCTATCCTTGCGGTTAACGATAGCCAATATCATTTTGATCAGACGGTAAGTAAGAAGTCTTTCGGTCGCAGTTCAACCACAACGAATGAAACGTACCGAGAGCAAGTCAAAGGTAGCTCGATACGAGCGGGCAAAGACATACGGATTAAAGCTCAAAACCTTGATACCGTCATTACGGCAGGTGGTGAAAGTGACATTCATATAATTGGTTCCGAGCTAAACGCAGGTGGTGAAGTTGAGTTATCCGCCGATGGCGATATCAACCTCGCAGCCCAAACATACAAAACGTTTGAACGCCATGAAACCATCAAGAAAGGCTTTGGTGGGTTAAGCAAACGCAATAAAGGCACCCTTGAAGATGCCACTTTGTTGAACAGTAGTTATCTGATTAACTCAGGTAATACATCGATCAACGCAGGTAAAGATATTGGGGTCATCGCCAGTGAAGTGACCAGTGGCGGAGAGGTGAACCTCAATGCGGTAGAAGACGTGTTGATTGCAGCGGGCGACGTGCTTAAGAAGAGCCAACAGTGGGATGAAAAAATGTCATTCCTAAGTGGTGGCAATCTGTTTGAGATGGAGAAAAAGCGCCAAGGTGAAGAAACCTCCACGGCTCAATCAAGCTCAATTCAATCAGGCGGTAGCCTTACTGTTAACGGTGGTTCGGTCAAAGTCGTTGGCTCTGAGCTGAATGCTGACAACAATGTTAGCCTGACCGCAGATACGGGCGATGTTGAAATCCTCGCTGCCAAAGAAACGACTAAGACATTCCAAAGTGAAGAAAAGGTCGCGATTAGCTTGGGGGACGGTTTTGAGGGAGTGAGCGTAGAAGACGGCAGGCTCAAAGTATCTTTAGGAGATGCAAAATATGACAAGGTTAAGCAGCAAAGTGAAGCACTGAATCATAAAGGGAGCTTGGTCAATGCGGACAATAATCTCGTTATCGATGCTGAGTCCTCGATCATGGTTGAAGGCTCTAAGTTAGCTTCAGATGCTGATCAAAATAACCATGGTGATTTGAGCTTAAGGGCTAACAACGATATCACGATTAAGGAAGCGGTTGATACGTTCAGTGAGCAACGAGAAGAGATCCATGGAACCGCAGAAGCCAGTGTAGTGGTCCAGCACCAAGCTGTTGAGGTGGCTAAAGCAGCAAAAGCGCTAAAAGACTCGACCGATAACCTTAAGCAAGCAAAGAAAGACTATAAGCAGTACAAAAAGAACCTTGATTCTCTACAGACGACCTTAGCGACGCTTGAACAAGAGTATAAAGCTAAAAAGCCGGGTGTGATTTATGAAGATATAGAAGAACTTCAAGATTTAGTCTCTGAAGTTAAAAGCGATGAAGCTTGGTATGTGGCAGGCGTGGCGCTTGCAACTGAAGATGTAGTCTCGAAGACGACTAACCTATATCAACAAACGGCAGCGCTAGCGACGAGTGCAAGCTCATGTGCTTATTGTTTGGGTTTCAATGCAGGTATACAGCTTGATATAGACGCTAGTAAAACGAGTACGAGTACACAAGGAACTACTTCTATAGCATCAAATCTTTCTGGTCAAAATGTTCTAATAAAAGCTGGGAATGCTGAGGGTAGTCAAGCCAATATTCAGGGCTCGAGACTGGCTGCGAAAGACAAACTTGAACTCTCAGCCGATGAAGTAAATATTACTGCTTCGAAGAATACCGAGCAGAACAAAACAGAGAACAAATCTGGCTCTGTAAGCGCTTCAATGACCGTTTTTGGGGCCACAACGGGGATTAACTTGAATGCCAGCTATGATCGCAATCAGAGTACTTCCTCTTCCATAACGCATAACAATAGTCAGCTCAATGCAGACAACATCACCATTACGTCAACTCAAGATACCAATATTAAAGGGGCGACAGTCGCAGCTAATGAAAGTTTGACTGTTGATGTTGGTGGTGATTTGAATGTTGCTTCCGTACAGGATCGGCATAGCTCTAGCCATAAAGGAATGGGCATAAGTGGTGGGATTTCTTTAACAGGTGGTCAAACTGCCGGAAAGAATGAGAAGCAGCCTCAAGGCACTTTAAAAAATATGGACGGAGCTGGTGATCTAGCAGGAGCCAATGGAGGGATTAACGCGTCCAATGGTCGTACACGTACTAAGCAAACTGTGCTTACTAGTTTGACTTCAGGTGGTTCCGCAGACATCACTGTAGCAAATAATACCGATGTGAAAGGGGCGCTGATTTCGACTACAGACGAGAATGGACAAGATAGCGGTAAACTAAATTTAACCACTAATTCATTGACCTATGCAGATTTGTCTAATACCAATTACAGCCAAAATAAGTCGGTAGGTATCAGTGCTGGCTATAGCTTTAAAGCCGAAGAGCAGAAGTTGCAGGGACAAAATGATGGCAGCACTAGTAAAGATAACAACGACCCGACTAAAGATGACAGTAAGTTCAATTCTAGCTCATACCAGTACACTAATACGTCGGGTTACAGCAAGTCCAAAACCCTAGCGACCATAGGACAAGGTCAGTTAACCATCGCGGACTCAGAAAACTCCGACGACACCTCACGCCTAAATCGCGACACCGAACAAACAGAAAAGGATCTGTTCACTGTTGACCGTAAGCAGGGGGATTTTGATGTTACGGTTGATCACCGTCTGCTGACCGAAGATGGAATAAATCAGATTGCTGAGGATGTCGAGCGCACTGGAATGATTGGTGAAACAGTTGTTGAAACAGCTTCGAAAGATAGCGTTGGGGTGATAAGTGATCATGAAGAAGGTGTGACAGGATTCTTTGCTCGCTTAGGTGAGAAGAATCAATACTTTGATGCAACTAAGGCGTTCCTTACCGATGAGGCGAGCAGTGAGCATGCTAATACTCTTAATGACCCCAATGCGACCCCAGAACAAAAGAGGTCAGCATATCAATCGTTGGTGAATCATATAGCAACAGAATTTGGTATTGACTCTTCACAAGTCAAGCTGGCTGACATTGGTCAAAAAGGTTTATTCGCTGATGGAGTGGCTTACATTGACGATAGTGAGCATTATCGTTTAGAAGATGCGGTGAATACGGTCGGCAACGAATCTTCTCACATGGTCGATGCCGCGAATGCACCTGATAATCAGGGTGAAAACTACGTCGCCAATCGCGAGGAGTATTCAAACCTAGTGGGTGACGATGTTGAAGGCTACTTGTCATTTAACTTCAGCAATCTAGGAAAAGGTGGCTTTGGGGGTTGGAACACCCAAAACGGCACCAAGGGCAGTAAAACGATAGAGCAGAATACGCAAGAGTTCAGCTTACTTCGACATGATGTGCCGAAGTGGAATCGTCTACCGGATAATCAAGAAGTGGCAATTATCAATAAACTAGCAGGGGATGATTCCACAAAACAGCGTGAATTACTGGCTGCGGGTTGTGCATTGATTCACTGTGCGAAAGAGTTCGCGGTAGGGAGTGATGAGCATAGTTATTATAGTCAACTTGAAAAAGAAGGAGCAGATAACCAAGCGGCTCAACAGGTATTGCTTAACTACTCCGAAACGACAATTGGAACAGGAACTTATCATTCTTCATATAACGAGAGCACGTTAGAAGGCAAATTTGTTTACACTCGAGATGACCATACTAGTGACTCTGAGTTGTTAGCAGAGAATGCGACCAATAAAATCATAGCTGACGGTACCGGTATGTCAGTAGCAATGGTTGAACTTTTAACCAATGTTGTTGCTTCAAGTGGCGGTGATTTTAAGCGTGCAATGAAAGCCGCGAGTAGAGTCGGCAAAAACAAAGGTCAGAATGCCAATGATGACTATTCTGACCAACACACCGCAACATTAGGAGAAAGTAGTGTACTTAAGCCTAAGATTAATGAAAACGGCACATATGTTAAGAGAGAAGAAACTCACCAGAATGGCGTTGGTTCAGGGCAGGATCCGAATAAGTTAGGTCAGGCACCTCCAATAATAACTCGAGTTAAAGTTGATACAAATAATGCAACTAAAGGAACTAAAGAGTACGATATTTTGAATGACCCGAAGAGTAGGCAACCAGAAGTAGTTTACGAGCTAAATACTGGCAGCTCATTCAAAACTAACAGTGAAGGGTATGTAGAAGAGCTAGTCTTTACACCGAGTAAAACGAAAATCCCTAGAGACAGCCGACAAACTGCCGAAGGTAAAAAAGGGCGGATTACTGACGTAGGTGGGCATGCACAGGCATGCAGCCAAGGGGGAACATGTGATAGTTATAATTTGTTTCCCCAAGATTCAAATTTTAATAACTCAGCATACAAAGTATTTTATGAAAATAAGATTAAAAAGGCTTTAGACGATCCAAACAAAGTCGTTGGACCGACTACAATAAAATTCGTTCGTAGTGACCCTAGTTCTATTCGTCCTGATGTCTTAGATGTTACGTATACGATTGATGGCAAACAGAAAACTGTTAGCTTTGAAAATGAATCCAATAAAATCCCGGAGATTATTGAGTGATCACTAAAGATATAGAAATTGTTAAAAATATTTTTTCGCTATTGGATGAAGGTATTGTTAATGGATACGATTCTTTCCGATACGAGGTTGAAGTATATGAAGGCTACATGGAGAGCGAGTTGGAAGTAGAGCTCAATGGTGAACAATCAACAAGTGCTGAGACGAACTATAACAGCGCTGTTTTGTATGATTTAGTTAAGCAATTAAAAAGTAGTGCATTGAGTAGAGGTGAAAACTGGAAGTCTTTCCAGATCTCTTATCAAATTGGTGAAGAGGTGAAAACAAGCTTCAAATACTGAAGAATATGAGAACTCAGACATCACTTATCCGAGTGGCGTCCCTCTTCCATGAATTAGATCATCCATCCACAGAGCCCCAACTCGGTCGTGCTTCCCTCTCGAGGGTGACATAAAAAACAAAGGGTTGACACACAGTGCCAACCCTTTAATTTTTCTCGCTTCTCGCTTCTCGCTTCTCGCTTCTCGCTTCTCGCTTCTCGCTTCTCGCTTCTCGCTTCTCGCTTCTCGCTTCTCGCTTCTCGCTTCTCGCTTCTCGCTTCTCGCTTCTCGCTTCTCGCTACTTAAACGTCGACCAAATCGGTGCGTGATCAGAAGGTTTTTCGATACCACGTAATTCGTAGTCAACATCTGATTCGATACATTTCTCGGCAAGTTTTGGAGTGGCTAGAACCACATCGATACGTAGGCCGCGGTTGTCAGGGAACCCTTTGGAGCGGTAATCAAACCATGAGAAACGATCGTTTACATCTGGGTTGATTTGACGGAAAGTGTCGACAAAGCCCCAGTCTAATAGTGTCTTCAACCATTCACGCTCTTCCGGTTGGAACGAACACTTACCGGTTTTTAACCAACGCTTACGGTTTGGTTCGCCAATGCCGATGTCTGCGTCAATCGGGCTGATGTTAATGTCGCCCATAACGATAAGCTGCTCATCGTTGTTGTGATGATCGTTCAGGTAAGTCATTAAGTCTTTATAGAACTGACGCTTATACGGGAACTTGGTTTCGTGGCTAATGTTATCGCCTTGTGGGAAGTAGCCATTAAGTACAGTGATTTTTTCACCATTATCATCTTCTAACGTCACCATGATCATACGCTTTTGATGATCTTCGTTATCGGTTGGGAAACCTTTTTGAACTGAGATAGGTTCTTTCTTACACAGCATGGCAACGCCGTAGTGCGCTTTCTGCCCATGGAAGTACACCTTGTAACCCATTGCTTCCACATCTTCTAGGGGGAAGGCTTCGTCGTGAACTTTGATTTCTTGTAGGCCGATAACGTCAGGTTGATGCTTATCGATCACGGCTTGTAGTTGATGAAGGCGGGCACGAAGACCGTTGATATTAAATGAAATAACTTTCATTTCAGTTCCTTGCTTGTGGCTGTTCGAATTTTTGTAAGGCAATACTAGCACCAATTATCGTTTGCGGCGAAGGTGATGAACCGACTTAGCAGTTATTAACATTTTTTTAAACTTTCGATTGATATCTACTTTGTTTATGGTGTAATTCCAATGATGCTTACTAATTAATTTGTCTATTTGAAACACCGAGTTTGCTATAAGGATGTATTATGCGAACGTTATCAGTGCAGTGGAAAATCACACTCCTCGCAGGTTTTTGCCTGCTTGTTACTTCTCTTTCTTTGATTGGCTTTTCCGTATATAACGCGATTTCTAATCAACACCAGATCAAACAGCAGAGTTCAAAGTCTGTTATCGACAAGTCAGAACAGATTGTTGAGACTCGTGCTTTGCTTAATGCGACGCAGGTTTCAGAGTTTCTAAATGAAGCTTTGTACCGAGCAGAGATGCTCGCATCGAGCGTGATGTTTCAAAAGAACCTAAGTGAAGAAAACTTTGGTGATAGTGAGGAGCTACGAACCGCATTGGATGAGATGGTACGCAGAGCGGTTATAGATTTTGAAAGTGTACAAGGTGCCTACTTGGTGTTTAGGCCCAATATGCTTGATAACGAAGATAGCAACTATGTTGACGCTGAGTATGTTGGCTCCAATGAAATTGGTCGATTTGCACCATATTGGATGACAGCGCAAAACGGTGAGAACATTGTTTCGAGTGTTTTATCTGAAGCCGTATTAGAAGACGCAACCAACAGTGAGCGTTTCTACTGTCCATTAGCGTCGGGTGAAACCTGTATTACCACGCCAAGAGTAGTCACTCAAGATGGCGGGGCATTCTTAACCAGTTCAATTTCAATTCCACTCTTGATTGATGATACAACAATTGGTTTCTTTGGCATCGACCTGCGATTAGATGGTCTGTCAGGGATTGTCGTTAACTCTGATCAACAGCTGTTTTCCGGTAGTGGTAACGTCAATCTGATCAGTTTGGATGGTTCATTGATCGCCAGTGATAATCCATCTAGTTCGGTCGGCCAGCCATTTGTGAGTGATATTGTTTCTCCGGATAAGTTAACTGACCTATTGTTTGGCCAATCTGTTCAGACACAGTGGAGTGAAGATGGCCAGTGGCTTAATGTTTTTGCTCCAATTATGGTCGCGAATCAGACTTGGGGCGTGCTATTTGATCTGCCTCGCTCTAGTGTGCTTGCAGATGCAGAGGCTCTCGATGAGATAATCAGCCAGCAAGTCGAGTCGAGTGTGGCGACAGAGCTTATCGCAGGTATTGTGCTTGTAGTGCTTGGTCTTGCTACGATTGCCTTCTCTGCCTCGCGATTAGTGAAGCCAATTCGAGAAGTGGTTGTACGCTTAGATGATATTGCCTCTGGTGAAGGGGACTTAACCCAACGTTTAGAGGTGAAGTCGCAAGATGAAATAGGGCAGCTCGCGATAGGCTTCAACCGTTTCTTAGACAAACTGCAATCAATTATCAGTGAAGTTGTTGATACGACGATTCAAGTTGGAACGACAACCCAACAGTCGCGAGTTGCTGCGCAGCAAACTCGCACCAGTAGCGACTCGCAGTTTAAAGAAGTAGATTTAGTGGCAACGGCATCTGAAGAGATGACTCAAACGGCGGGCTTGGTGGTTCAAAATGCTGAAGTGGCAGTGCGAGAGGCTGAGAAGGCAAACGAGTCGGCTGCAACTGGTCAAGACGTGATTGAGAAATCTCAGCAGGAGATGATGCGTTTGGTCGAACGCATGACAGCCGCTGTCCCCGTTGTGGAAGAACTGGCGGCCAATAATGCCAATATTACTGAGATCTTATCTGTCATCGAGGGTATATCTGAGCAAACCAACCTACTTGCACTTAATGCCGCTATTGAAGCTGCTAGGGCTGGTGAACAAGGAAGAGGTTTTGCGGTAGTTGCTGACGAAGTTCGTAACCTTGCTAGCCGAACTCAAGAATCCGTTGGTGAAATCAGACAAGTGATCGAAAACGTGCAAAACGGCACGCGAGATGTGGTTCAAGCGATTCAAGATGGTAACGATCTTGCCAATGATTCTGCTGTGCAAGTACAAAATGCAGCGAAAGAGCTAGGTCAGATCTTTGAAGCAATCGCATCGATCAATGATATGAACACTCAGATCGTTAAGGCGGCTGAAGAGCAACAGTCCGTTTCGGCAGAGGTTAACCAGAGTGTAAGTAATATCCGAGATTTGAGCGCGCAAATCCTTACTCAAGCTGAAGAGTCAGAGACGGTTAGTGCTCAAATTGCCGATTTGTCTGATAAGCAGCAGCAGTTGGTGAATCAGTTTAAAGTCTAGATAATGGATTCTCACCGTTAAAAATAAAAAGGGTTTCGTTGTACGAAACCCTTTTTGTATCAGTGCCTAGCTTCAATTAGCGAGTTAATCGAGATACCAGTAGCCTTTGTTGACAAGCTCGGTAAGAAGTTTTACAGCCTGCTCATCGGTCAGGTTAGAAAAAGTGTGAATGTTGATTTGTTCATGATTACATAACGCATCAAGTAGCCACTTCTCACTGACTTGGAAAGTTTCACCGTTGATATAAGCTTTATTGTCATCTTGCTGATGATATAAAGCGCGAACTCCCGATACTTTACGTAGTGTGCCCGAAGCATCAAGGTGCTCGAAAATCTCTGATGCGGTCAGTAACTCTTCTGGCTCAATAACGTCAAGCTGGTGGCGAGATTGACTGAGCATCGCGCCTAAGAACTGCTTAATATCAGCGTCAGAGCTTAAAGCGTTCTTTAGCATGTTAGCGAGCAAATCTGTATCTGAAGATAAGATTTCGCCATAACTGGCTTGAGGCTTCATATTTGGGTTGTGTAGGTGCACATCGCCCATATCATGCGCCAAGATATAATCGGCAAAGTTACTGAGTAGCTCTTGTTCTTTCGGTGAACGATAGCCAATAGAGTAGCTCATGCTTGGTTCAAGCGTGTCTCCCTCATGAGGGAATCCAGGTGGAATATAAAGAATGTCGCCGGGCTCTAAAATCTCATCAATGATCGCATCAAACCCTTCAATTTGTCTTAACGCACCTGCTTGAATCGACTCTTTGTATTGGCCAACGTCTTTATCGCCAACTCGCCAATGACGTTTACCACTACCTTGAATAATGAACACATCGTATTGGTCGATATGGGGACCAACACCCCCTTTAGGTGCTGAGAAGCAGACCATTAAGTCATCAAACAACCAATTAGGTAACGATTTAAAAGGTTTAATCAATTCAGCGGAACCCAAGTGCCAATGGTTACACGCTTGTACGACCAACTGCCAATGTGACTCATCTAAAGATTCGAAATGAGATTCAGCAAACGGCCCATGTTGCGCTGTCCAATTGTTGTTTTTATTGGTGATGAAGCGTGAATCCACTTCTTCTTCCATTGCGAGGCCAGCTAACTCATCAGGAGAAATAGGATCAATGAAGTCGGTAAGTCCAGCCTTAATGACCGTTGGTTTCTTGTGCCAGAACTCTGCGAGGAAATGCTCAAGATCAAAGCTTAGTTGGTACATGAGCTCTCCAACTTACTTTCTAAATCTGCTTGAACAATCTTGATGGCTTCGAGTGCGACTTTAGGATCAACCTCATTGCTTTCTAAAAGGTAGATAAGATCAACCGCAAGTTTGATTTCATCCGGTGCGTTGTCTAATCCTGAGTTCGACGAAGACATTACTGATTTCTCTCTCTGTAGGTAATTTGCTTTTCTATTTTGAGTTTGGCTTCTTGGCAGCGTTGCAGTCGTTGCTCAGTGGCCATTAGCGCCTGCTGTGCAGATTGTTGCTGAAATGGCGGCGCGTATTGAAGCGCAAGTTCTTTATCGCGTACCATCTCCATTAAGCGTCGCTCCCATTCTTGGTGCTGCGCCAAATGTTGGTAGAGCTCGTTGATCGGCTTTCTGAAATAGCTGCTGTGTTTAGGTTCGTTTTTACGAATAGTTGTGGTGGCAAGTTCACGCTGAATAGCACTCATCTGGGCGAGCAAACGCTCAGTCAGATACTCGGCACGCATAGCCGTCAGCTTTCCTGCATCTTCTTCGCGAATGATACTGTCTAGAGTCGACTGAGTTTCTTTGACGCATGGAACGAGTAATTTGGCTTTACACCGAAACAGTCGCTCGTCAAAAAGGGCAAGGTGGTGCTCACCACGCTGTCGGTCTAAAGCCGCAGCGTTGATGGCGAGTTGTTCAAGCGTTGATTGTAACTGCTTAACTTTACTCATAAATGTGCCTAAAGGTTAACAAACCAAGCTTCGTATGCGAGTTTTACTGCAAGGATACTGACGACCGTAACGAAAACAGGTCGAATGAATTTTGCGCCAAAGCGTATCGCAGAGTGTGCGCCAACAAATGCGCCCGCCATTAAGCACACGCCCATGGTCAAGCCAAGTACCCAATCTATATGACCAAGTATCGCGAAGGTCACTAAAGAAGTGAAGTTGCTGGTGAAATTCATCGCCTTGGCCAAGCCGGAAGCGAGCAAAATATTGAGTCGATACAGTGCCATTGAACTGACTGTCCAAAATGCGCCTGTACCCGGGCCAGCAACACCATCATAGAACCCAAGCGTTAAACCTTGCGCATACTGCTTTTTGTTTAACACAGGGCAAGGTTGCGGGGATTCATTATTCACATTACTTGGCGTTTTGTGCCAAATCGTATAAATCGCTGCAGCAAGAATGACCAGTGGCAATATTTTTTCTAGCCACTGGGTACTGATGAGGTCAACAAACAGAGTACCTAATATGGCACCAATTAAAGTGGCAACAAAAGCACGAAGCCAACATTGGGGTTTAAATAGCTTTTTACGATAGTAGGTAAACGCGGCAGTGGATGATGCAAACGTAGCAGCAAGCTTATTGGTGCCCAACGCAATATGCGGAGGCAATCCCAAAGAGAGCAGAGCCGGGACGGTAAGCATACCGCCGCCACCTGCAACCGCATCGATAAATCCAGCCAAGAAAGCGACCAGTGCCAACACCAACAACATGGTTGGCTCAAAAAGTTCCATATAGTTATTCTTCTTTAATTCTATATATAGAGAGTAGGAATAGGCCTCTAGACCAGTGTTATTCAATAATGCGCTTAAACGGAGGGAGTGAGTCTAGTAACGCGCTGCCGTAACGTTTGGTCACTACTCTTCGATCAAGGATGATGACTTTACCAGAATCCTGCTCTTTACGCAGCAAACGACCGACTGACTGAATCAACTTTTTGCTTGCCTCTGGTACCGTAATTTGCATAAACGGGTTCCCGCCTCGACTTTCAATGTATTCGGCGTGAGCTTGTTCAACCGGGGAAGTAGGAACAGCGAAAGGTATCTTGGTGATAATTAAGTTTTCTAATAGCTCTCCTGGCAAATCTAGCCCTTCAGAGAAGCTCCCAGTACCAAAAAGAACGCTGGTTTTCTGGCACTGAACCAGTGTTTTATGTTTTTTTAGTATTTCTGAGCGAGACTCTTTCCCTTGTACCTGCAAGCCCCATCCTCTTTTTACGAAATCTGTTGAGAGGGCATCGGCCACTTGGTTCATCTGCCAATAAGACGAGAACAGAACGAGGTTTGCCTTATTACTTTCAACCAGATTAGGAAGTTTTTCGATCAACTGCTCGGTAAACTGTGGCGCAGAAGGTTCACAGGACATTTTCGGAATATGTAGCTCTGCTTGGTTTTGATAGTCAAACGGAGAAGCGAGCGCGAGGAATCTAACGCCATCTTCCGCCTTTTCACTCACGCCTGCCTGACGGCAGAAAAAGCTAAAGGAATTAAGTGCTCGCATGGTAGCGGATGTGAGCACGGCTCCTACGCAGCGGCTCCATATTTGTTGGTCAAGCTGCCAACCAACTTCGAGCGGAGAAACATTGACCACAAAATCACCTTCACGCTCTGGGCTTACTTCTAGCCAACGGGCAAGTGGGGCGCCTTTCTCTCTTAATGGCTCTGCCATTAGGTTCCAAACTTGCGCGAGGTTATCCATGCGTTGAATATAGAAGCCTAATTCTGCTAAAGCGGGTTCTGCGAGTCGATTGGCAAGCTCACCATCTTTTACTCGCTCTGAGATAAGGTCCGCGACCTTGGCTACTACTTGCGCGCCTTTTTGGGAGAGTTTTTTCAACTCTTTGGCCTCTTCTTCAAGCCAGCTCGGCAGTTCTCCATTTTCGAAACGATAGATGTTCTCCTCAAAATGAGCTGGGTCAAAGCGAGTTGCTAGTTGGCTCAATGAAGGAATGAGCTGTTGAACTGAATCTTGCAATTCATTTCTAAACCGAGCGACTCGTTTCTCATCGGCCATATTGGCAAACTTAGTCACTGATTGGTTGAGTCTTTCAAGCCAACTCGCTGCGCCTTTTAAACTCGCCGCGGCAGAAGAGTGGTCACGGGCTACGTGAGGCAGGTGGTGAGCCTCATCAAAAACGTAAATGGTGTTTTCTGGTTCTGGCAGAATGACACCGCCACCAAGATCTGCGTCCGCCATGACCAAGCTATGGTTAGCAATGATGACATCGGCTTTATCAAGCTCAGAACGCGCTTTTTGAAACGGGCAATCTCTATGTGCAGGCATACTAAGGTTGCAGCTGTGCTTATCACTGACTATTAATTGCCAGATCTCATCTTTGATTGGCTTAGGCCAACTGTCACGATCACCATCCCACTTACCTTGTGCCAGAGACTTATACATGATTTCGAGTAGCTCAATGTCTTTCTTCTTTGGTTTCGATTCAAACATAGCGAGCTGACCGCCATCTACACCACTCGCTGAAGCCAGTTTTTCTGCGCAGCAGTAGCGTTGGCGACCTTTCGCCAAGATAAACGAAAACTCTCGATCTGTGAGCCTTCTATATAGAGGCAGATCTTTTCCAACCAATTGCTCTTGAAGCGCGACAGTCGCGGTTGAAATAACCACTTTACGATTATTCAGCACGGCAACAGGAATCGTCGCCATTAAATAAGAGAGAGATTTACCAATTCCTGTGCCCGCTTCGGCGACAATCATCCGTGTTGATTTGTGATATTCGCCACATAATGTTTTTGCTATCTCCGCAACAAGATAGTTCTGAGCTCGACGAGGTACAAAGTTTTCTAGCTGTGATTGTAGATTTTGATAACTGGTACGAATGGATTGTTGAATTTTACTGGTTAGCATACTGTGACCTATATTGCGGGTGTCGCATCATAGCACAGTTCTCTAAGTACTACTTAGTTCACGAAATAGAATCCTTATTAATCAAATGTGGATCTTGTTCACAAAAAAAAACTGAACCTTCAGGCACTTACAATTAATTCTAAATGTAAAAAATATATCACGCCAATGGTTTTGCTTTTGTAGTGAATTATTTTGTCTAACTCTATTTAGAACATAATTGGAAGGATAAAAATCTAAAATTAGTTTTATTAGAAGAAACTAACAAAGTCGTCATTAAACCATGATGTCGCTCGAAATTTAACCTTGAAATTCTGTAAATTACTGATATATATGATTTTTATGTTTTTTTATCAAAGTTTTTTAGATCATTTGACACGTCGCATAATCTTTTGCAATCTAGACCCCGAAATTAAGTGGCGATGATATCTGACCAGTAAGAGATTGGAATCATCATCAAAAAACATAAAGGGAACCGGACAAGGAATTCCCATTCTATAGAAAAGGCAGTGGATTATTATGAAAAAGACTCTAGTAGCTCTTTCAGTTCTAGCAGCATCAGCAGCAGCACCGTTTGCTAACGCAGCTATCGAACTATACAACCAAGACGGCGTAACAGTTAACCTTAAAGGTGATATCGAAGTTGTTTACCGCAACGACCTTAAAGTCGACGGTAAAGGTAGCAGCCAAATGCAACAGCGTATCGAAGATGCAGATTTTGGCTTTGACATCCGCTACATGGTTAACGACGACTGGACAGTAGGTGCGTACTGGGAATTCAACGGTTCTGAATCTACTAACTCTGAAATCACTCGTAACGGCGACACTTACGTAGCGGCTTACCACAAAACTTTTGGTTCAATCAAATTCGGCCGTACTTGTACTGCTGCAGATGACCTAGGTATCGGTTCAGATGAAGCATTCGGTATTTCTACTCTTCTAGACGCAGCGACTGACGAGTGTTCTGACGAAGCTGTTCGTTACGACTTCGACAACGGTACGTTTTACGCAACTCTAGGTTTTGTTCAAAACAAACTTACTCAAGGACTAGTTCTTGATGGGACTAGCATAAAATCAGAGTCTAAGAAGAGTGGTACTCAAGACACTTACTACGATGCGCGCTTCGGTTACCGCGTAGCTGATTTCGACCTGTCTGCATTTGCTTCTCAGTACAACGCTGACGATTCAACTACTAAGAAAGACGACACAGCTTACGCTCTAGAAGTTGTTTACGGTGGTATTGAGAATGTTGGTCTATCTGTTGCTTACTACGCAGTAAATGCTGACGCTGATCAGTCTGACAACAGCATTCTTTCATTCGCTGCTGATTACACAATGGGTAAAGTAGGTTTTGCTGCAGGTTACTCATTGGCTGATCACGATGATAAGGCTAAAGAAGTTGATCGTTGGTTCGTGAACACTACCTACGCTGTAGCACCTAACACTAAGCTATACGCTGAGGTTGGTGGTTTTGACCAGAAAGATGTTGATGATAACACTGGTCTAGCAATTGGTGTTGAAGCATCATTCTAATCTTAGTTTAAGAAAAGCTTAGAACATATAAAAGCCACCTAAAAAGGTGGCTTTTGTTGTTTTTTGATGTAAATATTAGCTGTTGTATCTTTAATAGGGATTAATAATGAAGGTTAGTTTTGTCATCGCTATATTGAGCGGTTTGGTAATTGGCTCAGTAAATGCTGCAACGTTGAGCCCAAAACGTGGGGTAAGCATTCTTTATATCAACGGACAAGCTTCGCAGAGCAAAATTGGTGAGAACAAAATCTCTGAGGGGTTTAATCAAATTGTCGTTAAGATGGATAAAGACATGTCTCGTGGGTCAAGTAGTGACGTGTTTACCTCAAAGCCTTATGTGTTAACATTTACTCTTTCAGGTGATGAAGTTGTCGTGGAACACCCAGTTGCCAGGAGTATGACTGAAGCGAGAAGAGCTTTTGAGAATGGTGACCCTAAATGGGCTGTAAAGGTTGATGGACGTCCAGTTGAGTACCAGCAAGCTGAGATTAAAGGCAAGTCTGGCTTCTTACCTTTTTCAGGTATAGAGAGTAGTCTTTCTGAGCATAATGAAAAAAATGGTATTTTCTTCGACAACGGTCAACTTATCGACAAGCCTGTTGAAGCTCAAGCGATTGCTGTAGCAGCAACGACGACAGCTGCAGTGACTTCTACTTCAAGTAAAGTCGAGAAAACTTCTCCGGCTAAACCAGTAGCAACTAGCAATGTGGAACAACTAAAAGCTTGGTACCTAAAAGCATCTAAAGAAGAGCGTAAAGCGTTCCGCCGTTGGATGATTGACCAAGAGTAATGGTTACTCGAATAGAATCTAAAACAGGCTTCCAATTGGAAGCCTGTTTTGTTTTTGCGAGAGTGATACAGACGACTAACTAAAACACTCTGGGCTATTGAGTGCAGCTTCTATGGCAGAGACCAACTTCTCGATATGTTCTGGATCAATGATATAAGGTGGCATCATATAGATAAGCTTGCCAAATGGACGTATCCACACACCTTGCTCAACAAGTAGCGCTTGAATCTTCTCCATATTAACTGGAACTGTTGTCTCAACGACGCCGATGGCACCTAACCAGCGAACATCTTTAACCAATTGATATTTTTTTAGTTTAGGCAGCAATTCTGCAAACAGCTGTTCAATCTGAGCGGTTTGGTTTTGCCATTCATTTTTCTCTAGCAGTTCCATACTCGCAGTGGCGACGGCGCAGGCTAGTGGGTTACCCATAAAAGTTGGGCCATGCATAAAGCAGCCCGCTTCACCTCCGCAAACGGTATTAGCGACTTCACTAGAGGCTAGCGCTGCTGACAGTGTCATATAACCACTGGTTAATGCTTTGCCTACACATAAAATGTCAGGCTGAATTTCTGCATGCTCGCAAGCAAACATTTTGCCTGTGCGTCCAAATCCCGTTGCGATTTCATCGAGAATCAACAAAACGCCATATTGATCGCACAGCTCTCGTACACCTTTCAGGAACTCTGGGTGATAAATTCGCATTCCCCCGGCACCCTGAACAATCGGCTCTAAGATCACAGCGGCAATCTCTTTATGATGCTGAGAAATCTTAGACCTAAAGTCATCAAGATCACTTTGATCCCAATCTTGCCAAAAGCCTGTTTTTGGCGAAGCAGCGAAAATGTGCTTAGGTAGGAAGCCCTTGTACAGAGAGTGCATGGAATTATCTGGATCGGTGACTGACATTGCGGCAAATGTATCGCCATGATAACCGTCACGCAGGGTTAAGAATTTAGGTCGAGACTCACCCTTCGCATGCCAATATTGCAGTGCCATTTTTAAGCTGACTTCAACCGCTACTGACCCTGAATCTGCGAGAAACACATGCTGCAAATTGCTTGGCGCAAATGAGAGTAATTTTTTGCACAAATTGATGGCAGGGTCATGCGTGATCCCGCCAAACATAACGTGAGACACTTTATCAATCTGAGTATGAGCCGCTGCATTGAGATGAGGATGATTATAGCCATGTATTGCCGACCACCAAGAAGACATACCGTCTACGAGCTGTTTTCCATCTTCGAGTTGTAAGTGAACCCCTTTTGCTGATGTCACAGGGTAGCAGGTCAGAGGTGTTAACGTTGAAGTATAAGGATGCCATATATGACGGCGGTCGAAAGCGAGATCCATGTCCAGTTCCTGAAATTTGATTGATTAAAACATAATCAAATGTAAACTTTTGATTTTTTGTTGTGTTGACAGTCTACATGGTGTCAGTAGACTAGCCAAGTAATCAAACCAACAATAATCAAAGGAAAGCACGTGGAAGTACGTCACAACTGGACTATTGAGCAAGTTCGCGGCCTTATGGAAAAACCATTTATGGATCTGTTGTTCGAAGCGCAATTGGTTCACCGTCAATATCAACAACATAACCATGTACAAGTCAGCACGCTGCTTTCTATTAAAACTGGGGCTTGTCCAGAGGATTGTAAGTACTGCCCGCAAAGTGCCCGTTACACCACGGATATTGAAAAAGAACGCTTAATGGAAGTTGAACGCGTGCTTGATGCTGCTCAAAAAGCAAAAAGCGCTGGTTCAACACGTTTTTGTATGGGCGCTGCGTGGAAGAACCCAAAAGAGCGCGACATGCCGCACCTGACTGAAATGATCAAAGGTGTCAAAGGGATGGGCCTAGAGACCTGTATGACACTGGGTATGCTAACCTCTGACCAAGCAAAATCACTTGCGGATGCAGGTTTAGACTATTACAACCATAACCTAGATACCTCACCTGAGTTCTATGGCAGCATCATCACCACGCGTACTTACCAAGATCGCTTAGACACGCTTTCACACGTTCGTGATGCAGGAATGAAGATTTGTTCTGGTGGCATCATCGGTATGGGCGAGAGTGCGAACGACAGAGCAGGCCTACTGGTTGAGCTTGCGAATCTGCCTACCCATCCTGAAAGTGTGCCAATTAACATGCTCGTTAAAGTGAAAGGTACACCACTAGAAGAGGTTGATGATGTTGAGCCATTCGACTTTATCCGCCTTATCGCGATTGCACGTATCATGATGCCAGGCTCTGCTGTTCGTCTTTCGGCTGGCCGTGAAAACATGAATGAGCAAATGCAGGCGTTATGCTTTATGGCTGGCGCTAACTCAGTTTTCTATGGCTGTAAATTGCTGACAACGCCAAACCCGTCAGAAGATAAAGATATGCAGCTATTTAATAAGCTTGGTATTAACAGCCAAGAAGTTTCTCAAAAGCCTGATGAAATTGAAGAGAATGATCTTCTTGATCGCGTTGTAGAGCGAGTTGCAGCGAGACCAACTAAAGACGACCTATTCTACGATGCAAGTGTTTGAGCAACGTATTGAATCTGCCCTTAGTGAGCGAAAAGCGAAGGGCTTAACTCGCTCGCTTAAGGCTGTAGAGTCAAACAACACCGTCTGCTTAACTCATGATGAGCAAGAGTATCTAAACTTCTCAAGTAATGATTATCTTGGCTTAGCTTCAGATAAGGAGCTAACTAAGGCATGGCAAGAGGGGCTCGACCTATATGGCAATGGGAGTGGCGCGTCTCCACTCGTCACAGGTTTTAGTTCTGCGCACCAAAAACTTGAAGAGACCTTGTGTCAGTGGCTTGGCTTTGAGCGATCGATATTGTTTGGATCCGGTTTTTCTGCCAATCAAGCGCTACTGTTCTCTTTGCTAACAAAACAAGATCTTCTGCTGCAAGATAAGTTAAATCATGCTTCTTTAATTGAGGCGGGCATGCTTTCTCCCGCAACGTTGAAGCGCTTCAAGCACAATGACGTCACACACTTAAAAACCTTACTTACTCAGAGTGCCTTGGTCGTGACTGAAGGTGTGTTTAGCATGGATGGTGACCTTTCTCCGCTTAAGGCAATTAAATCGGCCATTGAACAAAACGCTTGGTTAGCGGTTGATGATGCTCATGGTGTTGGAGTATTGGGCAACAAAGGGAAGGGCAGTTGTGATTGCGCTGGGATCCTACCTGAGATACTGGTGGTGACCTTTGGTAAAGCGTTTGGTCTATCGGGAGCTGCGATTATGTGTAGCGACTCTGTTGGAGACTACTTAACCCAGTTTGCCAAACATCATGTTTACTCAACGGCGATTCCGCCTTCTCAAGCCGTGGCACTAAGTAAAGCAGCAGAGATGATCGAGACACAAGAGTGGCGCAGAGAAAAACTCGCTGAGCTATCTCGATGTTTTGATGATCAACTTCTGGATTGTGAAGGCTACAGAGAGACGATTACCCCAATAAAGCCCTTCATAGTGGGCTCTGCTGACAAAGCGATGAGCGTATCCAATCAGCTTCGCCAACAGGGTTTCTGGGTGACGGCGATTCGCCCACCTACCGTACCAGCTGGCAGCGCACGGTTGAGAATTACACTCACCGCAAAACATGATAAGCAAGGTGTCATCAAATTAGCTGATGCACTTAAGCAAGCTGTGAAAGGAATGTAAGTTAATGAATCAAGCTGTAGTGATAGATTCTAAGGACATGGTTAACAAAGCCGCGATTGCAGAAGCATTTGGCCGAGCTGCAAATACCTACGACCAACATGCGGCGTTTCAACGTGAGGTTGGACATCGCCTGCTCGATAAAATGCCCCAAGACCTTACTGGAAAAACCGTGCTCGATATTGGCTGCGGAACCGGATACTTTTCATTTGAGCTTTTAAAGCGCGGTGCAACTGTCGTCTGCTTCGATCTATCTGACAAGATGCTCGCAGAAGCCAAACTACGCTGTGGAGAGGCCAATGTTCACTATCAACAAGGAGATGCGGAGTGTTTGCCATTTAAGAGTAATGAGTTCGATTACGTCTTTTCTAGCCTTGCATTGCAGTGGTGCGACGACCTTAGTATTCCTTTGAGAGAGATTAAGCGTGTAGTGAAGCCGAAGGGGTATGCGTATTTATCCACGTTACTCGATGGCTCGTTACTTGAACTGAAACAGGCATGGGCAAAAATTGACTCATATCAACACGTCAATGACTTTATTCCATTCAATCAGGTAAAAATTGCGTTAGCGCAATCTGAATGCCATGCGCATCAACTAGACTTAGCGCCTATGAAGGTTTGGTATGAAACGTCTTTTGCGCTAATGCGTGACTTAAAAGGCATCGGCGCAACCCACATCGATGGGCGAGCGAATGGGCTAACAAGTCGTAGCGCATTACTCAGAGTCGAAGATGAATATCAAACTTATCGAAATCATCAGGGTCTTCTACCTGCAACATATCAGGTCTGTTTAGGGGTTATTAATCTATGATTGATGCATTTTTTATTGCGGGTACGGATACCGATGTTGGAAAAACGGTTGCTTCAAAAGCAATCTTGAATGCGCTTGCTGAAAAGGATTTGAAAACGATTGGCTACAAGCCAGTAGCGGCAGGCAGTGACAAAACTGAGCAAGGTTTCCGTAACTCGGATGCTTTGTATCTACAAGAAGCTGCAACAGTGAGTGTTGCATACGATGACGTTAACCCTTATGCATTGGAGCTTCCTGCCTCTCCTCACATTGCCGCTATTCGTGAGAATGTGGAAATCGAATATTCAGTACTGAGTGACAAACTCTCTGAGCACAAACAAAACTCAGATATCGTACTGGTTGAAGGTGCAGGCGGTTGGCGCGTACCGGTTTCTCATCAGGAGTGCTTATCAAGTTGGGTACAGCAAGAAAAATTGCCAGTGGTATTGGTAGTTGGTATTAAACTTGGTTGTCTTAGCCATGCAATGCTAACGCTCGATGCGATTAAAGCGGATGGTGTGGAAGTGATCGGTTGGGTAGCAAACCGAGTTAACCCAGGCACAGAGCACTACGCTGAAATTATCGAAATGCTTGAAAATAAAATTTCAGCGCCAAAACTGGGTGAAATTCCGTATGTTCCCAAAGTTAAGCGCAAAGATTTGGCGAAATACATTGATGTTTCGCCACTTCTGAATCGATAAAAAGCAAAAGGCTGCCAATTCACATTGGCAGCCTTTTAAACATTAGTCTTTGTTACTTGTCTTGGTTTAAACCCATTAAGGCACTTTGTGTTTCGATAATGCGTTTTTGAGTTTGATCCTCAACTGAGATTCCAAGTTGTTGCTTTGCTTCATCCTCAGAAATACCTAGATGACAACACAACAGATCAATAGCCATTTGATAGTTGTTAGTTTCAACCATGATTTTGTTCCCTTATTACATGGATTTTTAATCTCAGCTAAATCTAGCACGTTTGAAAACAGTCACAATACGACCAAAGTCTAACGCAAAAGTCGTAGCCTTATTTATGGCTCTCCATTCATTGTTCATATCTATTGTTTGTTAAGTGTTAAATCTAAACTTACTTTCTAGAAATCAAATGTTTCAATTTACTTCTTAACCTTGTAATTAAAGGGGATAGACTATATCTATTAGGTAAAGAACAGTCCCAAGAGTGATTCTTAGGGCGATAATAAAATGCTTCCGGTTTTTGGAGAAAAGTAATGAAGCGAGTAATGTTATTTCTTGCAACCAACTTAGCTGTTGTTCTGGTGTTAAGTGTTGTTCTTAACATTGTTTATGCAATGACGGGAATGCAACCAGGTAGCTTATCTGGCTTGCTTGTGATGGCTGCTGTTTTTGGTTTCGGTGGTTCATTTATCTCATTGATGATGTCAAAGGGCATGGCGCTTCGCTCTGTTGGCGGCATGGTCATTGAAAGTCCACGTAACGAGACTGAACATTGGTTATTAGAAACGGTTCGTCGTCAATCAGAGCAAGTGGGTATTGGTATGCCGACGGTTGCGATTTACGACTCAGCAGATATCAACGCATTTGCGACGGGCGCAAAGCGTAATGACTCTTTAGTTGCTGTCTCAACAGGTCTTCTTCACAACATGACCCGCGATGAAGCAGAAGCGGTTCTTGCGCATGAAGTGAGCCATATTGCGAATGGTGACATGGTAACCATGACTTTGATGCAAGGTGTAGTGAACACTTTTGTTATCTTCTTATCGCGTTTTATCGCCAACATTGTCGCGTCTAACGATAATGAAGAAGAGGGTGGAAGCAACATGATGGTCTACTTTGGTGTAAGTATGGTGTTGGAGTTGTTGTTTGGCTTCTTGGCGAGCTTCATCACCATGTGGTACAGCCGTCATCGTGAGTTTCATGCTGATGCAGGGGCGGCCCAGTTAGTGGGTAAGCATAAGATGATTGCAGCACTAGAGCGACTAAAAGTAAGCCACGAGTCTCAACTAGAAGGCTCTATGATGGCGTTTGGCATCAACGGCAAACGCTCTATGACAGAGCTACTGATGAGTCACCCACCGCTAGATAAACGTATCTCAGCACTGCGCAATTCGTAGATTTAACTTCTAATTGATTGAAAAGGCTTGGTTTATAACCAAGCCTTTTTTTGATCCCTTTTAAAAATCTTCTCGTACAAGTTATACAAAAAATTAAACAAATAAAAATTTGTACAACTTTAAGAAATCATCTATGGTTAGATTGTTGTACAAAATATATTTATGTACAAGATTGTGAGAGGTGCTTTAAATGGATGTACAGGCGGTAGGCGAGGTTTATCAGCAGCTGAACAAATCAAATCTTCATCTTTTGTCTGATGTTTATCATGACGAGGTGGTGTTTGAAGATGCTGCTCACAGACTAGAAGGTTGGCAAGAGTTAGAAAGCTACTTTGAATCGCTTTATACCAATGTGACGCGTTGCGATTTCAATATTTTAGAGCACCAACAAACGGGAAATAGCGGATTTCTAACGTGGCAGATGGCTCTAGAGCATCCAAAGTTATCAAAAGGTTCTGTGATATACGTGAATGGCGTCAGCCACCTAAAGTTTTCGCAAGGTCGAGTTATTTACCATCGCGATTACTTTGACCTTGGTGAGATGCTCTATGAAAACCTGCCTCTGCTCGGCTCAGTGATTAAAACGATTAAGCAAAGGTTGGGCAAATGAAGACGGTACTGATAACCGGAGCCACTTCAGGGATTGGTCTCCAACTTGCAAAAGATTACGCCGATAATGGCTTCGAGGTCTATGCCTGCGGAAGAAATGAAGAGCGGTTAAGTGAACTCAAAGACACGTACACCAACTTACACCCGATCGCTTTTGATCTCACTGACCTAGCAGCAACAACTCATGCTCTAAGTAAATTGCACAGCACTCCGCACCTATGGATTTTGAATGCGGGGGATTGCGAGTATATCGATGACGGCAAGCTTGATGCGCTGCTTATGAAGCGCGTTTTCGACATTAACGTTATCGGGCTCACTAATGCCATCGAGGCTTGCCAGAAGTATTTTGTTCCTGGACAACGACTCGCCATCGTAGGTTCGATAGCGAGTGAAGTCGCCCTTCCGCGAGCAGAAGCTTATGGCGCATCAAAAGCAGCAGTGAGCTATCTAGCACGAACTCTTCAGGTAGATCTTAAGCCGCAGGGGATAGATGTTTCGATTATTTACCCCGGATTTGTCAAAACACCGCTCACCGACAAGAACACCTTTGAAATGCCGATGTTGATCTCGCCACAGCGGGCATCTCAAGAGATCAGAGATGGACTGGCGAAAGGAAAAGACCATATCTATTTCCCTAGGAAGTTCACCTCAATTTTACGTTTGATCGGTGCTCTCCCATATCGTTGGCAAAACGCACTGACTGCCAAACTACTTGCTCAAGGATAGGAATAAAACGATGAAAATAGCAATCATAGGAACGGGAATCTCTGGGCTAACTTGCGGCTATTATTTGCATAGAGAGCACGACGTCACCTTGTTTGAAGCGAATGATTACATCGGCGGGCATACAGCTACCGTCGATGTGGAAGTAGACGGTAATTCTTATGCCGTCGATACAGGCTTCATTGTTTACAACGACAGAACATACCCTAATTTTATCGCTTTGATGGAAGAGATTGGAGTAGAGGGCAGACCGAGCCAAATGAGCTTCAGCGTGAGAAACGACAGCAATGGTCTTGAATATAATGGCCACACAGTGTCGACGCTGTTTGCTCAAAAGCGCAATTGGTTAAATCCTAAATTTTACTCTTTCATCTTTGAAATTCTCCGTTTCAACAAAGAAGTGAAGGAGATAGCCAATCAGCCCAATATGGTCGAATTAACACTCGGTGACTTCCTCACTTCACGTAATTTTAGTGACTACTTCTGTGACAACTATATTTTGCCAATGGGGGCTGCTATTTGGTCTTCGACGCTAGCAGATATGCGAGCGTTTCCGTTGCCTTTCTTTGCAAGATTCTTCCTTAACCACGGCTTATTGGATGTCACCAATCGCCCGCAATGGTATGTCATTAAAGGTGGATCAAGAGCTTACATTAAGCCACTTACCCGAGGTTTTGCTGATAAGATCCGTCTTAACACTCCTATCGATTCTGTCGTCAGAGATCAAGCAGGAGTGACGCTGCATTTCAATGGACAGACCGAGAGGTTCGATCAAGTTGTGTTTGCCTGCCATAGTGATCAGGCATTGCAACTTCTCAAAGATTCGAGCGCAACTGAGCAATCTGTTTTATCCAATCTCGCTTATCAAGCCAATGAAGTCATTTTGCATACCGATGAAAGCTTACTGCCGAAGCGAAAAGCGGCTTGGGCGTCTTGGAACTATTGGCTTGAAGGTAGTGAAGGTGAACAGAGTAGAGCGCCGACTTTGACCTACAATATGAACATATTGCAGCACATTGATGCACCGAAAACCTTCTGCGTCTCACTCAACAGTAGTGAACAGATTGAGCAAGAGAAGATATTGAAGCGCTTTGTTTATCACCATCCAGTCTTTAACCAGCAATCAATAGAGGCTCAGTCTCGACGCGACGAAATTAACGGTCTATCTCGAACTTGGTTCTGTGGTGCTTATTGGTATAACGGCTTCCATGAGGACGGTGTACGTAGCGCTCTAGACATAGTGAGAGGTATTAACTTGCTTGATGCCAATCTACGTTCTCAGGGAGCGGCTTAAGATGTCTGAAGCGAATGGGAGCTGCCTGTTTGTTGGGGATGTAAGGCACCGGCGCTTTACTCCAGTTCAGCACGCCTTGAACTACCGTTTGTTTATGCCGTGCCTCGACTTAGATGAGCTTGAATCTTTGCAAAACAAGGTGTGGGGATTCGGTACTCGTTGGTGGCATTGGGCTAGATTCAAACGCGATGATTATTTGGGTTCAGGGGACTTAAAACAGGCGGTATTAAATAAGGTCGTTGAGCTAGGTGGAGAAGCCACGAAAGGAAGCGTCAAAGCGGTAGTTCACCTAAGGTATTTTGGTATCTATTTTAGTCCGGTCAATTTCTACTACATTTATGATGAAAAGCAAAACTGGCGCTACCTATTGGCTGAAGTTAGCAACACACCTTGGAATGAACGTTACTACTATTTATTGGATGCAAATGACGAAGAAACTTGGAGGCACGCAAAAGCGTTTCATGTCTCGCCTTTTAATCCGATTGAGCAAGAGTATGTTTGGAAAATTAAGCCTATTGACCAGCGGCTCTCGATTCACTTGGAGTGTCATCGAAGTCACAAAGAGTTTGACGCCACAATGAAAATGGCTAGGGAACCACTGTGTTCGCGAGTTCTACTTAAACATTTGATCGTTACTCCAATAATGGCAGTAAAAGTGACTGTGGGCATTTATTGGCACGCATTAAAACTCTGGATCAAAGGAGCGCCGTTTTATTCTCACCCCAAATATAGGCAGGGTGATGAAATTGAACAGACTCAAAGCGCGAAAATAGAAAAATAACAAGGAGCCTAGGAAATGATTAATTCACAAACGCTACCTTTGCCTACGCAATTAACTTCGGTGCAAAAAACAGCGCGAAACATCGCATTTTCATGTTTGTACAAGATTCAGTATGGCTCCTTGACCATCATTGAATCTTTTGGTTCGCAAGGGGCTCCTCAAGTCAGAGAGAGCTTTGGTAGCCCACGGAAGGGGCAACCTAGTGCCATTATTGAGGTTAAAAATCCTGCCTTCTATGCTCGCTTACTGAAAGGCGGCAGCATTGCGGCTGGTGAAGCCTATATGGACGGATGGTGGGAAAGCCCTGATCTCACGGCTTTAATGGAGTTGATGGCAATGAACCTATCAACTTTAGACACTATAGAAAGTCGTTCAAGCTTTTTGTCGAAGCTTATGTATCAAGTTGGCCACTGGTTAAATCGCAATACAGTAGAGAACTCTGCTAAAAACATTGAAGCTCACTACGACCTGAGTAATGAGCTTTACGAGACATTTCTTGATAGTCGCATGCTTTACTCGTCGGGCATTTACCACTCGCCTAGTGATACGCTAGAGCAAGCCCAAATCAACAAGATGGAGCGCCTGTGTAAGCAGTTGAAGCTCACCTCTAGTGATAGTGTGATTGAGATAGGTACTGGGTGGGGGGCAATGGCGATCTATATGGCAGAAAACTATGGTTGCCACGTTACCACTACCACTATTTCAGAACAGCAGTTTCAATATGCGAAGCGGAAGATTGAAGAGAAGGGCTTGCAAGACAAGATTACCCTGCTCAAACAGGACTACCGCTTGTTGGAAGGGACCTTTGATAAGCTAGTCTCAATTGAAATGATCGAGGCTGTTGGCAAGCAGTTTTTGACCTCTTACATCCAAAAATGCCAATCATTATTGAAGTCGGGTGGACTGATGGCAATCCAAGCCATCACCATCGCAGACCAACGATACGATTATTACAGCAATAACGTTGATTTTATTCAGAAGTATATTTTCCCTGGTGGCTTTTTACCGTCGATCACTGCGTTAACACAGTCCACAACAAAACATAGTGATCTAATTCTTAGAGATCTATACGACATTGGGGAAGACTATGCCAAGACTCTTAAAGATTGGTATTTGAAGTTTAACCAAGCGGGCGAACAGGTTTCTGAACTGGGATTTGATGACAGATTTGTCCGAATGTGGAATTACTACTTTTGCTATTGTGAAGGTGGTTTCCGCGCCAAATCGATCAGTACAGTTCATATGACGTTTCAGCGTCCATAGAAGCTGAGCTAAAGGAGCAGGTAATGAAGCGGTTACTTATTGCCTCAACTTGGTTTCAAGTTATCTGGTTCAGCGCTGTTATCGGCAATTATAACCTGCAATATGTGACGCTCTCACTTGTTGTACTGACGCTCGCTATATCCGCCGTTAAAGAGAATTTGAGTTGGCTTAAGTATGGTCTAATTGTTGTATTAGGCCTGTTGGTTGATTTTACTAACCTAACGATTGGCTGGTTTCAGTTTCAACATGAATACTTCCCGGTATGGCTGTTTGCATTGTGGCTTATCTTTGCTTGGTATACGCATTTTTTGTACCCGATATTGAGCCAGTATCCTTTAGCCATCGTATCAGTGGTAGGAGGGATTGGAGGTGCACTCAGCTATATAGCAGGAGAAAGCCTTGGAGCTGTGTCATTTGGGGCTTCTACTTTCACTATCGTGGGCATATTGCTCGTAGAGTGGACTCTAATCATTGCATTGATTATGAAGGTATATGGACATGAAGTGCATAACAGTAATAACAGCATTCCTAGTGCTGACCGGTAACGTTTTTGCGTCTGAGTCTTCAAGACATAACGTAGATAGCTGGAAAAACTGGTCTAGTGTGGGGCAGGCTCAGTTGACGATGTTGTTCTTTGATATTTATGAGTCACAATTGCTGACGCCAAATGGTGGGTATGTTGTTGCTCAGGATATTACTCCTCATCCCCTTGCGCTATCGATTACTTACCAAAGAGACATTTCTCAAAAACAATTGTTAGACGCGACGGTTGAGCAGTGGGAAAAGCTTGGCTACGAGCAAACGGATACGACAAAGTGGGCGTCTCGGCTCGAAAATATCTTCCCAGACATTAAAGAAGGCAACAACCTGACCTACGTGACAGATGGTTACACAGGCAACTTCTATTACTCCAAGCCACAGGCAAACCAGCAACTTATCGGTTCTATTGAAGAAGAGGCGTTTAACGATGCTTTTCTCGCAATATGGTTATCACCAAATACTGAGTATCCGGGACTCAGAGAACGTTTAATTGGGAGAAATTGATGTTTAAGCGCCTAGGGCAGACGATATTACTATTGCTATGCACTCTACTGACTTTAGGTTGTACGAGCGACTTAGATGACTACAGAGACAGCAAACCTGAATTCAACTTGTTTGAGTACTTTGAAGGGGAGTTAATGGCTTGGGGCATGGTGCAAGATTACACCAACAAGCAGACTCGCCGCTTTGAAGTGGTGATTGTCGGTAGTGTAAAAGAGAATACTTTGACCTTAGTTGAGGATTTCGTGTTTGATGATGGTGAAAAATCTCAACGAATTTGGACCATTGAACGCTTAGGCGATGGGCGATATCAAGGAAGTGCTGACGACATCATTGGAGTCGCAACAGGGAGAGAAGTGGGCAATGCACTTCAGTGGCAATATGATTTTGAACTAAAGATGGAAGACTCTACCGTGGTCGTCAGCTTCGATGATTGGTTATACCGCCAAGATGAAAAGCATGTTTTTAATCTGACCAAGATTAAGAAGTTTGGCATTGAAGTCGGGAAGATTACGCTGTTTTTCCAGAAGCAGTGAGGTAGAGGAACGGACTTCGTCCTATGGAACGCTGCGCTTTTGGAAAACGGGAGCGGGCTTCGCCCTTCGGGAAAAATAAAGTTGGCTCTCTAGCGTGCTCACTCAACCTTAGTTTTCCAGTTTTCTAGCTCTCCTAAACAAAAAGGGTTGACGCTTTCACATCAACCCTCATATTTTCCAGCTATTACAACTTATCAGTTAGCTCAATCGCTTGGCCGATGTAGTTTGCTGGCGTCATCTCTTTTAGACGTGCTTTCTCGTGCTCTGGTAGCTCAAGACCGTCGATGAAGTTACGCATTGCTTCGCCATCTACACGCTTACCACGAGTTAGCTCTTTTAGCTTCTCGTATGGCTTCTCGATGCCGTAACGACGCATAACAGTTTGTACTGGCTCAGCTAGAACTTCCCAGTTTTGGTCTAGTTCCGCAAGCAGTGCTTCGCGGTTAACTTCTAGCTTGCTGATGCCTTTTAGTGTTGACGTGTACGCGATGATTGCGTAGCCCACACCAACACCTAGATTGCGTAATACTGTTGAGTCAGTTAGGTCACGCTGCCAGCGAGAGATTGGAAGTTTCTGTGCTAGGTGGCCGAACACTGCGTTCGCAAGACCTAGGTTACCTTCTGAGTTTTCAAAGTCGATTGGGTTAACTTTGTGTGGCATTGTTGAAGAGCCGATCTCACCAGCAATCGTCTTCTGCTTAAAGTGACCTAGCGCGATGTAGCCCCATACGTCACGGTCGAAGTCGATTAGGATAGTGTTGAAACGTGCAACCGCATCGAATAGCTCAGCGATGTAATCGTGTGGTTCGATTTGAGTTGTGTATGGGTTCCAAGTTACGCCTAGAGACTCAGTGATGAATTCTTCAGAGAATTGGTGCCAATCTACCTCTGGGTAAGCAGAAAGGTGAGCGTTGTAGTTACCTACAGCACCATTAATCTTACCCAGGATTTCAACGTTAGCGATCTGCTTGTATTGACGCTCCATACGGTACGCCACGTTCGCCATCTCTTTACCCATAGTAGAAGGAGAAGCAGGCTGGCCGTGTGTACGAGATAGAAGAGGGATGTCACGATATTCAACAGCAAGTGCTTTGATAGCATCAATGATGTTTTTGATTTCAGGAAGAATCACTTCGTCACGAGCTTCTTTCAGCATTAGCGCGTGAGAGGTGTTGTTGATGTCTTCTGAAGTACAAGCAAAGTGAATGAACTCGTTTACAGCGTGAAGCTCAGGAACACCTGCAACTTTCTCTTTTAGGAAGTACTCAACCGCTTTAACGTCGTGGTTAGTTGTACGCTCGATCTCTTTGATGCGTGCTGCGTCTTCTTCAGAGAAGTTTGCTGCTAGCTCATCTAGGAACTTGTTTGCTTCAGCGCTGAATGCTGGTACTTCTGTGATTGCATCTGTAGCTGCAAGCTTTTGTAACCAACGAATTTCAACGATAGAGCGGTACTTTAGTAGTCCAAACTCACTAAAGATGCTGCGAAGTGCGATTGTTTTGCTTCCGTAACGACCGTCTACTGGTGAAACAGCAGTCAATGCTGACAGTTCCATGATGTTCTCCTGAAAATTGAGTTTCTAAATTTTGTGTGCTTTATACCAATTACAAACGCGTTTGTCACGAATATTGCGCAAACGTTTGCTTTGCTCTTATTTTGTAAGAAAGGGCTTCGGTATAAAAGAAGAAGCTCGCGTCCTGCGCGAGCTATTAATTTTACGTTAGATTCGAGCTAAAAGTATTTGTGCCTGCTCAACCATCTTCTTGCGTCCAAAGATTAGGTGACGACGTTTACCGCCAACCTGGCGCCATAAAACGGCACTGCGAATACCGGATAGAAGAAGCGCTCGAACTTTGTGCTGATTCGACGTCTGTTGCAGCACTGATGGCGTACCAGTGACTTGAATACGTGGACCAACCGGGCTGATCACATCGAGATAGACACTGGCAAGGTTGCTGATAATCTGCTCATCAAGTAGCTCAAAATGTTCAAGTTGGCGTTCTAACATTTGAATGCGATCGCCTAGCTGAGACATGGCATCATTTCGAGTCTGAAGTTTACGCTCAAGCGCCATGAGGCTAATGATGTAACGGGTAATTTCGCTACCATTAGGAGTACTATCGATCCCTTTAACCAAACACTCTAAACCAAGCTTGAGGTCAGATTCACGACCGAAAACACCAACAGTATTATTTGGGTTGGTGTTTAAGATCGCTTTTAGGGATGTTTCAAACGCGTCAGAGTCACAGTGACCGTTTTTTGCGACTTGTTGTACCAAGGCGACAGCTTGGCAAATTCCTGCAAAGGCGATGGTACGGTCATATAGTGTGTTAGCCACGTAGTTCTACTCCTAAAATTAAATGCGTTCTTCGATGATTCCGCCACCTAAGCAAACATCATCTTTATAGAAAACAGCAGATTGCCCCGGTGTTACAGCGATTTGAGGCTCGTCAAAGATCACTTTAATGTTTTCATCATCGATAGGGATGATAGTACATGGGATATCTGTTTGACGGTAGCGAGTTTTTACAGTGCATTGTAACGGTTCTTTAATCGCTTCACGATCAACCCAGTGTAGTTGAGATGCAATCAAACCTTGAGATTTGAGCATTGGGTGATCTTTACCTTGAACAGCAATTAAGACATTGCGCTTAAGATCTTTGTCACCAACGAACCACGGGTCTTCATTACCGCCACCGCCTTTTTGGCCGCCGATATGCAGGCCTTTACGTTGACCTAAGGTGTGGTACATCAATCCGTTGTGCTTACCAATCACTTTACCTTCTGGCGTTTCAATGTCGCCTGGTTGCGCTGGTAGGTAGCGGCCTAGGAAATCTGTGAACTTACGTTCGCCGATGAAACAGATACCAGTAGAGTCTTTTTTCTTCGCCGTGATCAGATCTTGTTCTTCCGCAATGCGGCGAACTTCTGGCTTTTCTAAATCACCAACAGGGAATAGGCTGCGTGCAACCTGCTCGCTACTTAGCGTGTACAAGAAGTAGCTTTGGTCCTTGTTGTTGTCTAGACCACGAAGCATGCGTGGCTTAACGCCATTTTCAATCTCTTCTGGAGTCGGGAATGTACGGCGTACATAGTGACCCATAGCGATATAATCTGCGTCGAGCACTTCATCCGCAAATTCTAAGAATGCTTTAAACTTGATCTCTTTGTTGCACAGAATATCTGGGTTAGGTGTACGACCTGCTTTGTATTCAGCAAGGAAATACTCGAATACGTTATCCCAATATTCCGCAGCAAAGTTAATCGTGTGCAGGTGAATGCCTAGCTTGTCACAGACCGATTGCGCATCGGCAAGATCTTCAGCTGCTGTACAGTATTCTTCGTTGTCATCTTCTTCCCAGTTCTTCATAAACAGGCCTTCAACTTGATAGCCTTGCTGCTTAAGAAGATAGGCAGATACAGATGAATCAACGCCACCGGACATGCCAACGATGACTTTCTTTTGACTGTTGTCAGACATTACTAAACACCACTTAATTTAACTGGACGCAGATTTTATCAGAAAGCATAGCGAGGGGACAGATCCGAGATCGAACTCACACTTCGATTTCGGGTGTTTATTAGACGTTTGCTTAGTGAAAATCGCGGAAACTTGACTATTAAACTTGTATATGTGGCATAGTGGCGAAAATTCAAGAGAGCCAGAGTGAATCTAATGAGCGAAGAAAACCAAATCATCGAAGAAGCCCAGTTGATTGAAGTTGTCGAAAACCAACTAGAAGATGGAAATCCAGTTAAGGTGAAAGAAACCTTAATGCGTTTGATGATGACGGGCACGCCTCGTGAAGACGCTATCGCTATGATGGCGTGTGCAGTAGCGATTGAAATCTTTGATGTAATGAAAAACGAAGGTGAGTTCAACTTGAAGCGCTACGCTGAGAACCTAGATCGCTTACCGGATCTTAGCTTTATGGAAGGTGAATAAGTCACAACTCCATTCGTTAAAACAGCCAGCCTATAGCGATAAGAGCACTCATCAAAAGTGGGTGCTTCATCAATCGACCATCCCACTTATTTATTACATTCAGAGCCGCTCAGATTTTAATTGCTGATGCAAACGTTTGCTATAATGCCTTTTGTTGCCGTCCTAAAACCTGCAAGGTAGAATCCGGCATCCTTTCATCCCTTATTCAGATTCTTTACTGCAGAAGCATTGTTATGAAATTTCCTGGTCAACGTAAATCGAAGCATTACTTTCCTGTTCACGCTCGTGATCCATTAGTGAGTCAATCACAAGAAAGTAAGAAAATGTCGCGCACGCATATTATCGGCATTGATCAAACTCTTGTTGATATTGAGGCCAAAGTAAGCAGTGAGCTTATCGAAAAATACCAACTGAGTAAGGGACACTCGCTCGTTATTGATGATGAGACTGCAGAAGCACTGTATAACGAACTCAAAGAACGTGAATTGATCACCAATGAATATGCTGGTGGCACGATTGGTAATACCCTCCACAACTATTCAGTACTGGCTGATGATCGCTCTACGCTTTTAGGGGTAATGAGCCAAGATATTAAAATTGGCAGTTATGGTTACCGCTATTTATGTAATACATCAAGCCGTATGGACCTAAACCACCTTCAAGGTGTTGATGGTGCAATTGGTCGTTGTTTTGCATTAATTACTGAAGACGGTGAGCGTACTTTCGCTATTAGCGAAGGGCAAATGAACCAACTTCATCCAGATAGCATTCCTGAGAAAATATTTAAAAATGCTTCTGCTTTGGTATTAACCGCTTATTTGGTGCGTTGTAAGAAGGGCGACCCAATGCCTGAAGCGACGATGAGAGCTATTGAGTATGCAAAAAAACATGACGTACCTGTTGTACTGACTCTAGGCACCAAATTTGTTATTCAAGATGATCCAAAATTCTGGCAAGACTTTTTAAACGATCATGTTTCTGTAGTCGCAATGAATGAAGATGAAGCGGAAGCACTAACCGGAGAATCTGACCCTCTTGCTGCTTCTGATAAAACGCTAGAGTGGGTTGATTTAGTATTATGTACCGCAGGGCCAGTAGGTCTATTTATGGCGGGTTATACTGAAGAGTCGGCAAAGCGTGAAACGTCTTTACCATTATTGCCAGGCAGCATTGCAGAATTTAACCGTTACGAATTTAGCCGACCTGCTTCAAAAGGGCTTTGCGATAATCCGATTAAAGTTTACTCGCATATTTCACCTTATATGGGTGGTCCTGAGAAAATTAAGAATACCAATGGTGCTGGCGATGCGGCGCTTTCGGCCTTATTACATGATATGGCAGCGAACAAATACCATAAAGAGAATGTGCCGAACTCAAGCAAGCACGCACATTCATACTTAACTTATTCATCGTTCTCACAAGTATGTAAATACTCTAATCGCGCCAGTTACGAAGTACTAGTGCAGCATTCACCTCGCTTGTCGCGTGGTCTTCCTGAACGTGAAGATAGCTTGGAAGAAGCGTACTGGGAACGTTAATTCCGTTATTGAACAATCAAAGCCTCATTATTATGAGGCTTTTTTATTTTGTGGTAATAATAAAAAAGCGCCATAAAGGCGCTTTTTATAAATCACTAAAAATGATTAGATTAGGAAGTCTTCTAGGGACTTACCCGCATCTAGTTGTTCTTGAATTACTGAAGGTGTACGACCTTGGCCTGTCCAAGTTTTCTCTTCACCAGAAGCGTCAACATATTTATATTTTGCAGGGCGAGGTGCACGTTTCGCTTTAGGCTTGCTTCCTTTAGACTCACCTGCCAATGCTGAAATAAGCGCTTCAACGTCGATACCATCTTTTGCAATTTGCTCAGCGATAGCAGCGAGTTTAGCTTCTTGCTCAGCTGCAGCAGCGCGCTCTGCTTCTTCAGCTTCTTTACGCTCAGTAACAACAGTAGTTAGTTTATCGAGTGCTTCTTCTAATTGCTCAATAGATAAGTCACGAGAAAGCGCACGTAAACTACGAATGTTTAATAGTGTTTTTGTTAGTTCCGACATTTATTCATCTCTTCGTATATAAGTTGCCGATGTATGAATCATAAACCCCTAAATATAATAATACAATCGCGCTGACATAAATTTACGTAAAATAATTTATTTTATCGCAAATTTAGAATGGAATTATTCTTAAATAATCGTGCGTAATATTAGGCTGACAATGCATGAGGTTAATTTGTTTCAGTAGGGGGATGAGCTGAGAGTTTGGTTTCATATTGGATGTTATCGAATATATCAACGTACTTATAAACTATATGTGTTTCGATATATTTAAGGTGTAAAAGCGACGTCGAATGTATCAAAGGTGTACCCTTAATAGAAAAGGGCTTAGCAAACCTCTCTTATACTTAGCTGTTGGTATAGTTTGCACATAAAGGCCTCATAATAGTCTGAGAGTCATTATCAAACCGGATGACTATTCACCTATCCTGAAAGCTTAGTCGAAGTTCGCTAGCGATATTTTTAACAGTAGAAAATGGAATATTATGTTGAAAGAGGTGGTGATATGAGTACAATGGGCGCAACCTAATGCGTTTTGTTGGTTAAATTATTGTTAAAATGATTTTTCGGTAGTTTAAAGTTTCAGCAATCGCGGTAGAGGCGCGGAATAAATAAGTAGTGTTTGCTGGGGTGATGCCAATGAGCAAACATAAAAGGTTATTTCGCCGAAGTGAATTCTCTCATCAAGGAGGTTTGCTGGGGTTACACTCGAAAGGGGTAACACTGCCATAGTCTATAATTTGTAAAACTATGGAGCGCTACTGTAGGGCTGGGTTTCGCATTCGCTGACCTATCGCTAATTTCAACTTAATTGATTGGAAATGATTTCCTTCAATTAGTCTGCAGTAGATCTCTAACCATTTATTACTGGTTTTTGAAGATCATGAATTTAATTGATTTTGCATCATCTCCTTTATCTCTTTTGCCGCCAATTGTGGCACTGAGTCTTGCTATTATTACCCGCCGCGTACTTGTATCGCTTGGTGTCGGTATTGTTTTAGGCGCAATCCTACTTAACGACTACTCATTCGGTAGTGCGCTCGGATATGTTGGTTCTACCGTTTCAAGTGTCTTTATTGAAGATGGTGGTATCAATACTTGGAATATGAGTATTGTCGGCTTCCTACTATTACTAGGGATGATGACAGCGCTATTGACGCTATCTGGCGGTACACGTGCGTTTGCAGAGTGGGCGCAAACTCGTGTTAAGAGTAAGCGTGGTTCTAAGCTTCTTGCTGCATTCTTAGGTGTTTTCATCTTTGTTGATGATTACTTTAACAGCTTGGCTGTAGGTGCTATCTCTCGTCCTGTCACTGACCGTTTCTACGTATCACGAGCTAAGCTAGCTTATATCCTTGATTCAACTGCTGCGCCAATGTGTGTGATCATGCCTGCTTCTAGCTGGGGTGCTTACATCATGACAATCATTGGTGGCATCTTAGTTTCGCATGGTATTACTGAGTATTCAGCACTTGGCGCATACGTTCGCCTAATTCCGATGAACTTCTATGCGATATTCGCGCTACTTATGGTATTTGCTGTTGCTTGGTTCGGGCTAGACATCGGTAAGATGCGTGAGCATGAAATTGCGGCGTCACGTGGCCATGGGTTTGCAAAAGAGCAAGCGGAAGACTCGGAAGAAGCTCACGAGCTAAACGAAGAGTTGGATATCGAAGAGAGCGAAAAGGGTAAAGTCTCTGATCTCATCTTGCCGATCGTTTTACTTATTGTTGCGACGGTTGCTTCGATGCTTTACACCGGTGGTCAAGCTCTTGCTGCGGACGGCATTGCGTTTAACTTACTTGGTGCTTTTGAAAACACTGACGTAGGTACATCTCTTATTTACGGTGGCCTAGTTGGCTTGGCTGTTGCGCTGTTTACAGTTGTTAAACAGGGTATTGCGGTAAGTGAGATCTCTCGTACGCTTTGGATCGGCGCGAAATCAATGTTTGGCGCGATCCTGATCCTGGTGTTTGCTTGGACGATTGGTTCGGTTATCGGTGACATGAACACAGGTAAGTACTTGTCGACCTTAGCTCAAGGTAATATCAACCCACATTGGTTGCCAGTTATTTTGTTCCTATTGTCTGGGCTTATGGCGTTTTCTACAGGTACATCATGGGGCACATTCGGTATCATGCTGCCAATCGCGGGTGATATGGCAGGTGCAACGGATCTCGCGCTAATGCTACCAATGCTAAGTGCTGTATTAGCGGGTTCAGTATTTGGTGACCATTGTTCGCCAATCTCAGATACCACCATTCTTTCTTCAACAGGTGCTCGTTGTAATCACATCGACCACGTAGCGACTCAATTGCCATATGCACTGTCAGTTGCACTAGTGTCGTGTATTGGTTTCATTACTCTAGGTATGACCGCTTCTATCGGCATGTCATTTGCCGCAGCGACGGTAGCATTTATCGCTATTTGTGTCTTGCTATCTGTTCTGTCTAAGTCAAAGATGGCGAGTTGCCAAAACGCGTAACAGCTTGAAGTTATTGCTATTAGATAAGGGAGCTCAGGCTCCCTTTTTATTTGTCATATACAAATTGAAAAAAGTTTAAATAAATGGTTGAAAAATGTTTTCGCCTTGGTTAGTGTGGATATCAACAAAGCGAACAGAAGAGCTTATTAAGTATGCGTAAATTAGTCATGAACATTCATCACCACCATCACCCAGTCTAGTCTTTCGGGAGATGCACGCATACCCGGGAGACAGGAAACTCCCGGAGGCTAAAATCGCAAACTACAAGATTTAGAACCCTCGGGAGAACAACTCTTCCGAGGGTTTTTCAGTATTTGAATCTTAAAAAGTTTATAAATTTCAAAATCTTGCACAGGGATACAGCAATGCATACACAACGCCTAAGAATCGCAATCCAAAAGAAAGGTCGCCTGAGTAAAGAGTGTCAGACTCTGCTTAAAAAGTGCGGCGTTAAATTCAACATCATGGGTGAGCGCCTTGTTGTTCACTCACTAAATATGCCAATTGACCTATTGCTAGTGCGCGATGACGATATTCCAGGTCTTATCATGGATGGTGTGGTTGACCTCGGCTTTATCGGTGAAAACGAACTTGAAGAAGTACGTTTAGATCGTAAGGCATTGGGCGAACCATGTGAGTTTGTTCAATTGCGTCGTCTAGATTTTGGTGGTTGTCGTCTATCTATCGCGATTGATAAGGATGAAGAGTACAACGGCCCTCAGGACCTAGCAGGCAAACGCATTGCAACGACTTACCCTCAGCTACTTAAAGCGTACATGGATGAGCAAGGTGTTCCTTTCTCTACCTGTATGCTCACTGGCTCTGTAGAAGTGGCTCCGCGAGCGGGTCTTGCGGATGCAATTGCAGATTTGGTTTCTACTGGTGCAACTCTAGAAGCGAACGGTCTTAAAGAAGCTGAAATCATTTTCAAATCAAAGGCGACACTGATTCAACGCACTGGTGAGTTTGACTCCGACAAAGTGGCGTTAATCGAAAAGCTCCTGACTCGTATGCAAGGCGTACAGCAAGCCAAAGAATCGAAATACATCATGCTGCACGCACCAACGGATAAGTTAGACCAAATCAAATCTCTACTACCGGGTGCTGAGGATCCTACGGTTCTCCCACTTTCTGCAGATCAGCAAAAAGTCGCGGTTCACTTGGTGAGCACTGAAAACTTGTTCTGGGAAACCATGGAACAGCTAAAAGAGTTGGGTGCGAGCTCAATCCTAGTATTGCCAATTGAGAAAATGATGGAGTAATTGCAATGAGAACAGTCGTTTGGCAATCATTAAGTGAATCTCAGCAAGACTCTATTTTAGAGCGTCCGGCAATTACAGAAGGTGCGAATATCACCGCAGCGGTTTCGCAAGTGATCGCCAAGGTCCGCGAAGAAGGCGATGCTGCGCTACTTGAGCTGACAGAAAAGTTTGATCGCGTTAAGCCTGAGTCAATTCGTGTTTCTGAGCAAGAAGTAGAAGCGGCATGTGATCGCTTGTCTTCCAACATGAAACAGGCGCTTGAGCAGGCCTATGCCAATATCTCTAAGTTCCATAAGGCGCAAAAACCTCAGCCAATCAAGGTTGAGACACAGCCTGGCGTCTTGTGTGAGCAAGTCACTCGTCCAATTCAAAAAGTGGGCTTGTACATTCCAGGCGGCAGTGCACCACTGCCATCGACAGTTTTGATGCTTGGGGTGCCAGCGAAAATTGCAGGTTGTCGCAAAGTGGTTCTTTGTTCTCCTCCGCCTATCGCAGACGAGATCCTTTATGTCGCGAAGCTATGTGGCATTGATGAAGTCTACAATGTGGGTGGCGGTCAAGCGGTTGCGGCAATGGCGTATGGTACCGAAAGTGTTTCAAAAGTAGATAAGATTTTTGGGCCGGGTAATGCTTACGTGACAGAAGCAAAGCGTCAGGTAAGCAATGACTTCCGTGGTGCGGCGATTGATATGCCAGCAGGGCCTTCTGAAGTCTTGGTTTTGGCTGATGAAACCGCTGACCCAGATTTTATTGCTGCCGATTTGCTTAGCCAAGCGGAGCACGGACCAGATTCACAAGTCGTGCTTGTTACACCATCACCGATTGTTGCTGATCAGGTTACCGATGCAGTTCAGCGTCAGCTTAAAGAATTATCTCGTGCAGATATTGCTGAAAAAGCCTTAGCATCGAGTTTAATCATTATCTCTGAATCGCTGACTCAAGCAGTGTCGATTTCGAACTACTATGGTCCGGAACACCTGATTGTACAAACTAAGAATCCTCGTGAACTTCTGCCTCTACTCGATAATGCAGGTTCGATCTTCCTAGGTGATTGGTCTCCTGAGTCAGCAGGTGATTATGCGTCAGGGACAAACCACGTTCTTCCTACATACGGTTACACCCGTACTTACTCAAGTCTTGGACTCGCTGATTTCTCTAAACGAATGACAGTACAAGAGCTTACGGCAGATGGCTTGACAGAATTAGCGCCAACCGTTGTCACCATGGCAGAAGCGGAAGGTCTGGATGCGCACAAGCGTGCTGTGACGATTCGTGTCGAAAAACTGGCAGCTAAGTAAGAGGGCAATGAGATGGAAAAGCTAGCGCGTAAACAAGTCCAACAACTGACTCCTTATTTATCGGCTCGCCGAATTGGTGGTACGGGCGACGTTTGGCTGAACGCGAATGAATCGCCATTCAACAACGAATACAAAACAGATTTTGCGCGTTTGAATCGCTACAGCGAATGTCAGCCAAAAGAGCTAATTGAAGCGTATGCGGCTTATGCGGGTGTAAAACCAGAGCAAACACTGACTTCTCGCGGAGCTGACGAAGGTATCGAATTATTGATCCGTGCTTTCTGTGAGCCGGGTGAAGATGCGATTCTTTATTGCCCACCTACTTACGGAATGTATGCAATTAGCGCAGAAACCATTGGCGTAGAGCGTAAGACTGTGCCGCTAACGTCTGACTGGCAACTTGATCTGGAAGGCATCGAAGCCAACCTAGATGACGTCAAACTGGTATTTGTCTGTTCACCAAACAACCCAACGGGCAATCTAGTGAAGCGTGAAGATATTGTCTCTCTGCTTGAGATGACAAAAGATCGCGCCATTGTCGTGATGGACGAAGCGTATATCGATTTCTGCCCTGAAGCGTCGACGGTCGATTTATTAGCGCAATATCCGAACCTAGCGATTTTGCGTACTCTGTCTAAAGCTTTCGCGCTTGCGGGACTTCGTTGCGGTTTCACCCTTGCAAACGAAGAGCTGATTAATGTACTTCTTAAGGTTATCGCACCATATCCAGTGCCAGTACCAGTGGCAGAAATCGCGACTCAGGCGTTATCTGAAGCGGGACTAGCTAGAGCGAAGTTTCAAGTTCTCGACCTCAATGCAAACCGTGCGTATCTGCAAGTCGGTTTATCAATGATTGAAGGTTTAGAGATATTTGAAGGCTGGGGTAATTACCTATTGGTTAAATTCCCGCAAGGCGATGAACTATTTAAAGCAGCATGGGAGAGTGGCATTATTTTGCGTGATTCACCTATCGAAAACTGTGTACGTATTAGTATTGGTAGTCGAGACGAGTGCGAAAAGACACTCGGATTTATTAGAAACTATTACAGCTAAATATCATTGGCTCTGGCCTTTGCGAGAGCCACTAAATTTGAAATAAGGAAGTTCGAGTGAGCAAGCAACAAAAAATTCTATTTATCGACCGAGATGGCACCTTAATTGTTGAGCCGCCGGTGGACTTTCAAGTAGACCGATTAGACAAACTAAAGCTAGAGCCGTTTGTTATTCCAAGTCTACTCTCTCTTCAAGATGCGGGTTACCGCCTGGTGATGGTGACTAACCAAGACGGTTTGGGCACGGATAGCTACCCACAAGCAGACTTTGATGCGCCACATAATATGATGATGGAGATCTTTGAATCTCAGGGTGTGAAGTTTGATGATGTGCTGATTTGTCCTCACTTTGATGAAGATAACTGTTCTTGCCGTAAGCCTAAATTGGGTTTGGTTAAAGAATACCTTCAAGGTGGAAAAGTCGATTTCCAAAACTCGGTTGTGATTGGTGATCGTCAAACGGACCTTCAACTTGCAGAAAATATGTCAATTCGTGGCATTCAATACAACCCAGAAACCATGAACTGGAAGCAGATTCTTAAAGATCTGACCGTGAAAGCACGTGTTGCCGAAGTGATTCGAACCACTAAAGAAACGGACATTAAAGTTGCCGTTAATCTTGATGAGCAGGGCAGTAACCAAATCTCTACTGGTCTTGGTTTCTTCGATCACATGCTAGATCAAATCGCGACTCACGGCGGATTCCAGATGGTGTGCAAAGTGGAAGGTGACTTACACATTGATGATCACCACACGGTAGAAGATACCGCTCTTGCATTGGGTCAAGCGCTAAAAGAAGCACTGGGTGACAAGCGTGGCATCGGTCGCTTTGGCTTTAGCCTGCCAATGGATGAGTGCTTGGCACAATGTGCACTAGACCTGTCTGGTCGTCCATACCTTAAGTTCGATGCGGAGTTTAGCCGTGAACAGGTTGGTGACTTATCTACAGAGATGGTGGTGCACTTCTTCCGCTCATTGACTGATACCCTAGCGTGTACGCTGCACCTTTCTTCAGCTGGCGACAATGATCACCACATCATTGAGAGCTTATTTAAAGCGTTTGGTCGTACCCTACGCCAAGCAATCAAAGTAGAAGGTACTGAGCTACCAAGTAGTAAAGGCGTACTTTAAGGCTAACGTTAGCAAGGAGAAAAACAGTGACAGAACAGAAAGTCGTCATTATTGATACTGGTTGTGCCAACGTTTCTTCGGTGAAGTTTGCCATTGAACGTTTAGGTTATGATGTAACGATTTCTAAAGACCCTCAAGTCGTGCTTGCAGCAGATAAGCTGTTTCTACCAGGTGTAGGGACAGCAAGTGAAGCGATGAAGAACCTTGAAGAGCGCGATCTAATTAGCTTGGTAAAACAGGTAGAAAAGCCGCTACTAGGGATCTGTTTAGGTATGCAGCTGTTGGGCAAAGTATCTCAAGAAAAAGGGCAGAAAGCGGATGAGCTGGTTGAGTGCCTTGGGCTTTGTGATGGTGAAGTGAAGCTACTTGAAACTGGCGATTTACCACTGCCTCACATGGGGTGGAACACAGTATCAGCTAAAACAGGCAATCCACTATTCAAAGGGATTGAAGAAGGCGAGTACTTCTATTTCGTGCATAGCTTTGCCATGCCTGTTGGTGACTACACAATTGCAGAATGTGAGTACGAAAACCCATTCACGGCTGCTGTGCAAAGCGGTAACTACTACGGTGTGCAATTCCACCCTGAGCGTTCTTCAAAAGCGGGCGCGAAGCTTATTCAAAACTTCTTAGAATTATAAAAGGGATTTAGTGTGATTATTCCAGCTCTTGATTTAATTGAAGGACAGGTGGTTCGCCTTTATCAAGGTGATTACGGCCAAGTAACCGAGTACAAAGTCGACCCAGCAGAGCAGTTCAATTTGTACTACCAAGCCGGTGCTAACTGGTTGCATTTAGTGGATTTAACAGGTGCGAAAGACACGTCAGCGCGCCAACTTGATTTGATTGCTAAGCTACTTGCGAGCACTCCAGCGAATATCCAAATCGGTGGTGGTGTACGTACAGAGCAAGACGTTGTTGATCTACTAGAAGCGGGAGCTCAGCGTGTTGTAGTGGGCTCGACAGCGGTAAAACAGCCTGAACTGGTAAAAGGTTGGATGGAAAAATACGGCGCGGAAAAAATCGTTCTCGCGTTAGATATCAACATCGATCAAGACGGCACGCGTAAGGTAGCGATTTCTGGTTGGCAAGAAGACTCAGGCGTGACTATCGAAGCTCTGATTAATGACTACCTAACAGTTGGCTTACAGCATGTGCTTTGTACCGATATTTCTCGTGACGGTACGCTAGAAGGCTCTAACGTAGAGCTGTATGTAGACCTATGTAAACAATACCCACAAGTGCAATTCCAATCATCAGGTGGTATTGGTTCAATAGCCGATATTGAAGCACTGAAAGGCTCTGGTGTTGCTGGCGTAATCGTTGGTCGCGCACTACTTGATGGCAAGTTCACAGCACAGGAGGCATTTGCATGTTGGCAAAGCGAATAATTCCATGTCTTGATGTCCGTGATGGACAAGTGGTGAAGGGTGTTCAGTTCCGTAACCACGAAATCATTGGCGATATCGTTCCTCTAGCACAGCGTTACGCTGAAGAAGGCGCAGACGAACTCGTGTTCTACGACATTACCGCCTCTAGCGATGGCCGTGTGGTAGATAAAAGCTGGGTCGCTCGCGTTGCAGAAGTGATCGATATTCCTTTCTGTGTCGCTGGTGGTATTAAATCAGCCGAAGACGCAGCACGCATTCTTGAATTTGGCGCCGACAAGGTGTCTATCAACTCACCAGCATTGGCGAATCCTCAGTTAATCACTGACCTTGCGGACAAATTTGGCGTTCAGTGTATCGTCGTCGGTATCGATTCGTACTACGACAAAGAGACGGGCAAGTATCAGGTTTACCAGTTTACGGGTGATGAAGAGCGCACCAAAGCGACTCAATGGGAAACGCGCGATTGGGTGCAAGAAGTTCAAAAACGTGGCGCAGGTGAAATTGTGTTGAACATGATGAACCAAGACGGCGTGCGCAACGGTTACGATATCGAACAGCTCAATATGGTGCGAGAAGTGTGTAACGTGCCATTGATTGCATCTGGCGGCGCTGGTGCGATGGAGCACTTTGCAGAAGCTTACCAAAAGGCCAATGTGGATGGTGCGCTTGCTGCATCAGTATTCCACAAACAAGTCATCAATATTGGTGAATTAAAGCAGTATTTAAAACAACAAGGTATTGAGGTTCGACTATGAGTGTAAACACCGCCGAAGTAAGTTCTTTAGCTGAGCGTATCAACTGGGACAAGGTGGATGGTCTAGTGCCTGCTATTGTACAAGATTTCCAATCGAGCCAAGTGTTGATGATGGGTTACATGAACCAAGACGCACTGGTGAAAACGGGTGAAACCGGTCAAGTCACCTTTTTCTCTCGTACTAAACAGCGTTTGTGGACCAAAGGTGAAACCTCTGGCAACGTATTGCAATTGGTTAACATGCAGCTAGATTGCGATAACGATACGCTACTAGTGAAAGTGAATCCCATTGGTCCTACGTGCCACTTGGGCAACACCACTTGTTGGGATGTCGACCCACAAGAGGAGTCGCAAATGGTGTGGCTTCATCAACTTGAGCAGCTATTGGCTGCCCGCAAGAGTGCCGATCCTGATTCCTCTTATACTGCCAACCTTTATTCCCGTGGCACCAAGCGTATTTCGCAGAAAGTGGGCGAAGAAGGTGTTGAAGTCGCGCTTGCGGCGACGTCGGGTGATAAGGCGGAGCTAGTGTGCGAGTCAGCTGATTTGATTTATCACCTATTGGTTCTTCTACAAGATCAAGGTCTGTCGATGAACGATGTGGTCAACAAGTTAAAAGAGCGCCACAAATAATATCTGACCTCCAAATAACTAGCGCCCTCAAATGAGGGCGCTTTTTTTAGCCAACGTTGTTTATATTAAATTTCGAAAAGGAAGTAGTAACCGTAACCTACGATTAAGGCTGGTAATGCTGAATAGATGGTGGCAACCAAAGCGGCTTTTGGTGCTAAGGCAATTGCAGGGAATAGAGCATCACCATCGTTTGATATCGCATTCGCTATTTGCGCAGATAATGGCGCGGCTCCAGAAATGTACAAACTCGTCACGAGAATTTGCGGTCCACAGCCTGGCAGTAAACCAACAGTTAAGCCCATCAGTGGCATCCAAACGCCCCATCCAGAGAAGGTCGCGGCGAGATCGATATGACCAAAGAAAGTAATCAGTTCAAACGCCATAAATGCCAGAATGACCCATGCTGTAACGAAGTTGGTATCTTGCGCGGCTTTCTGTATCGGATGAGACGAAACTTGCTTTGTATCTTCAGCGACCGTTGACTCGTAATCTTTGATTTCTTTGGTTAACGACCAAAGTAACATACTAACGATGATAAGGATGGCACCGACCCATTCTATGGTCATTTCAGGTAGGTGGAGCAGTTGATTGACATCGACCTGAAAAGAGCCAAGAGCAGCGATGATGGTTGCAGGAACAAGAAGCCATTTCCAAAATGCTCCTTGTAGATTAATGGCCTTCTGCTCAAGACTGCTTGAGCTTTCACTTGCACAACTAAAACGGTTCGCAACCGACGTTGCTTCAGGTCGAAGAAAATCATCGCGATGGATGCCATTGACCACCCAGCCTGAAACGCAGCCAACCATGACCCCTAGGCCAATGACGGCAAAGCCGATATCAGGTTTGCTCGCGAGTAGCAGGAATGCGGCATCACCCATCGTCGAGGTTAAGACCGCGACAATGGCACCAAAACCAACGCGACCACTGACAAATTGGGTCGTGACGATGATAGCTCCACCACAGCCAGGCAAAGCACCTAGCAGGGCAGCGAAGAACACCTGATGATTACGTGAACTCTGGTAAAGGTTTACCAGGCGGTTTTCCTTGCTAAAGAAAACCGACAAGTAGTGATAGATAGCCAGAGTAAAGGCGACATAACTAGAGACTGCCCAAAACGCATCCGCAAGCGTATTTACAGACACATCTCTGGTTGTATCACTAAGTAATAAAACAATGAGAGCAATAGGAAGTAATAAACGCTTGTACGCAGGTCGAAACTGAGTAAGAGACAACCAAGTGGGTAAGTGGTGCGAAAATCGTAAAGTGTCCATAGGCGACCAAAAGTGTAAATGCGAACTATTATCAAATATATGCTAATGAGAATTATTTGCAATAAGTTTTTGTCAATTGTGGTTGCCATTTCAACCTGTGAAGTGAGTCCAATTATTAATGAGCATCATGTTATTAGTGCTAAACTTAAGAGAGGGTTAGGTTTGATAACGATGATTGGTCATGGCTTATGACCAAATAATCTCTATCCAACCGATGACAAATCATCAGAATTCGGTAAAATATCGGGTTTGTGAGTAATTGCCCCTTGTTGGGAAGAAATTTAGTCAGATAGGAAAAAAGATGATTCTAGTTGTAGGTCACAAGAACCCTGATAGCGATAGTATCTGTAGTGCACTAGTAGCAACTGAGCTACTAACCGCTCGCGGCGTTGAAGCAATGCCAATTCGCCAAGGTGAAATTAACCGTGAAACTCAACACATTCTAGAAGTGGCTGGCGCAGAGGTTCCTGAGCTACGCACTTCAGTAGCGGGCGAGAAAATCTGGTTAGTAGACTACTCGGATCTAGCTCAGGCTCCAGATGATGTGGCTGACGCAGAAATCCTAGGTATCGTTGATCACCACCGCCTAGGTGACGTGATGACGGTAAACCCAATGGAAGCTTGGATCTGGCCTGTTGGCTGTACTAACACAGTACTGTTTAACATGTTTAAAATCGAAGGCCACGAAATCACGTCTAAGATCGCTAAGCTAATGATGTCAGCAATCCTATCTGACACAGTCGGTTTTGCTTCTCCTACTTGTACTCAAAAAGATAAAGATGCAGTTGAAGAACTAGCGAAAATCGCTGACGTATGTGATGTAGATGCTTTCATTAAAGATCTACTTATCGCTAAAACAAACATCGAAGGCCTATCAGCGGCTGAACTTGTTGAAAAAGACCTGAAGGGTTACCCATTCAATGGTCGTGATGTTGTTGTTGGTCAAGTTGAACTTGCAACTCTTGAGCAAGTTGACGGTATGATTGAAGCGCTAGAAGCTGACCTAGAAAGCCGCTGTGCTGAACAGGGTTTGGCGTTTGCAGCAGTCATGCTAACAGACATCACTACGGCTCAAACTCGTCTACTTTACAAAGGTGAGTGGGCTGAGAAACTTGTTAAGCATGAGAAAGACGGCATGCTAATGATGGAAAATACGCTAAGTCGTAAGAAGCAAGGTTGGCCTTGGCTTCAAGCTGAACTAGCTTAATTCTATCTCTATAACGTATACCTTAACGCCCATGGTCACGCCATGGGCGTTTTCTTTGCGAGGAAGTGAATATGTCGCTATCAAATGAGCAGCTAGAGACAGTAAATAAAATGCGCCCTGATGAGCGCTTTAACTACTGCATTAAAGAAATCGCCAAAAACCGTAAGGTTTGGATCCTTACGGATGAGCATGGTTGCGTCATGCTCAACACTGAAGACGAAGATTGTGTACCAGTGTGGCCTCATCAAGAATTTGCTGAGCAGTGGGCAACCGGAGACTGGGAACATTGTAAAGCAGAACCAATCTCGACGGCGAAATGGTTTAGCCGTTGGACGCATGGTCTTGAAGATGACGAGCTATCTGTTGTTGTGTTCCCTAACGACAACGAAGAAGGTGTGGTGCTATACCCAGACGAGTTTGAAGTTGAGCTGAAAAAGCGCGGCTAAGGCAGACACTAATAGCCTATTAGCTGAAACAGCTCCCCTTGCTTTGCGGTAGAGACGGCACGATTTAATGTGCCGTCTTTTTTGTATTTAGATAATAGCTTTCTAATAATAGGTGTGACTTGCTTTTGACTCATCCCAGGTTTGAGTTCCGGCTCGTACAGTAGTTTCAACAGAACGACATCAAGAGGAGAGAGCAGATCTTCGGGAGTCTCATCATTAAAAATCGATGGAAAAGCACTCTCTGAGTCGTTCGGTAAGCCTAAGACTTGAGTGATCTCCTCAACGATGCAGGCAAGCAACTTGCCATGTTCTCTCGCTTGGTCGACAGGAATGATGATTGCAGCATGTGAGAGAGCACCATTGCGACCGACTTGATAGCCTGCTTTGCAGATCGCGCCATATACGTTCGCAAGCGCTGGTTTACCGAGCTCTCGTTCTATATCTTCACGCCATTTGGATTCTTTAGTAAACACCCAGACGATATTCGCCTGTTCACGTGAGTCCACTCTTTGAATTCGGTGTCCAGTTATCTGCTCCAAGTGACGTAAATGTGCATCAGTGAGCTCATCGTGAAGGGCTTTGTCCGGTACTTTGTGCTGAACCCATATCTTTATAGGCTCATTCCATTTGACTAATGGTTTGCTTCCTGACGAGTACTCATTGCGCAGCGCAACGTTGATAAAGGCCTTCTCGACAAATTGGGTATCGAGCCAAGTTTTTTGTGTAGTGTATGCTTGAGAGTGGAATGAAGTGGTAAGCACTATCATTCCAAGCATTGCTTTCCTTAGCATGAGTAGTCCTATTTAAAGCAGGTCGCCTTATTGAAATGACTTTCTACTAATCTTTGTGTCACAGGATGAGTTGGGCAACTAAGCACTTCATGGGTTTCACCGCTCTCAACAAGTTCCCCTTCATGCATCACCATCACTTTATCGGTAATGTGTTTTACAATACCGATATGCTGTGACACATAAATAAAGGAAACCCCCATCTCTTCTTGGAGCTCAAGAAACAAGTTAATGATTTGCGAACGCATTGCCATATCCAATCCATTCAAAGCTTCATCAGCAACGATTACTGATGGCTGAAGGATGAGTGCACGGGCTAAACAAACACGCTGTTTTTGGCCAGTGGCGAGCATCTGAGGGTAGAAATAAGCGTGCTCTGGCAGCAATCCTACTCTGAGAAGGGTCTCTTTGACACGCTTTATGCGCGCCTCAGGCGGCATATTGGTGTTACGTTTGAGTGGCCCTTCTAAGATACGTCCAATCTGAATTCGAGGATTCAAAGATGTATTTGGATCTTGGAAAATCATGCGAATCAGCTTACAGCGAGTGGAGTAGTCTTTATGCTCCAAAAGCTCACCATTAACGCGAATTTCGCCTGAAGTGGGTTCTACTACCCCCGCCAACATGCGTGCTAATGTCGATTTACCTGAGCCGTTTTGACCGATAAAGCCAATGGTTTGTCCGGCTTCAAGGCTAAAGCTAAGCGGTTTGACGGCTTCTTGAACCTTCTTGCGAAACAGGCTTGAGCGAGTCACAAAAGTCTTCGATAGCTGGTTAACTTCTAATAGAGCACTCATGCTTTTTTCTTATCCATGTTCAGTGGGAAGTGACATGCAAATTTGTGGTTTTTAATTCGACGTGTCATCGGTATTTCAACACACTGGCGCTGTGCATATGGGCAGCGCGGACCAAGTCGGCAACCAATCGGCAAATGCTGTAGCGGTGGAATGGAGCCCGGTAGGGATTGCAGCTTCTCTTTATGCGGAATCCAATCATTGAAGTCGGGCATAGCTTTAAGCAGTGCAGCCGTATATGGGTGCTTAGGCTTGTCTAAGATCTTAGAAGTATCAGCAGACTCAACCGACTGACCGCAATACATAACCGTAATGCGGGTTGCCCACTGAGTAATGGTTGTTAGGTCATGGCCAATTAGCATGATCGACGTATTGTGTAGCTGATTCATTCGACTCAACAAACGCAGGATCTGTGATTGGGTAATCGGGTCTAAATCGTTGGTTGGCTCATCTGCGATCAATAGCTTTGGTTTGGCAGCGATCGCCATCGCGATCATGATCTTCTGACACTCACCATCAGTCAGCTCGTATGGGAAGCTATCCATGATCTGTTGGTGGTCTTTAATACCGACTTTATGCAGCAGAGCGATGGCTTGTTTCTTACGCCACTTAAAACGTTCCCACCATTTACCTTCAAAAGAGCGAGAAGGAATCGCTTCAATAAGTTGTTTGCCTACTTCTTCAGAAGGATCTAAACAGGTTGATGGCTCTTGGAAGATCATCGCAATGTCGCGGGCGATAACGCGTCGACGCTCTTTAGGAGTCAGCTGCAGTAAGTCGACATTTCCGAGCCTCATTCGGTCTGCGGTCACTTTCCAGTTGTCTTTACATACGCCAACGATGGCTTTAGCCACCAGACTTTTCCCTGAGCCTGATTCACCCACCAAGCCGCGAATTTCACCTTCATTGATGGTCAGGCTCATTCGGTCAACGGCTTTCATCATCCCTTGAGGTGTTTCAATCTCGATTGTGAGATGTCGAATATCTAATAACGGCATTATTCGATCCCCGCATTAAGCGCTTGGCGGATACCTTCACCAACAAGGTTGATGACAATAACAGTAAACATGATAGCGAGTCCGGGAAGGGTAACAGTCCAAGGCGCAAGGTAGATGAGTTCTACTGAATCACCGAGTATTGCTCCCCACTCAGTGCTTGGTGCTTGTGCTCCTAAACCAAGAAAACCGAGCGCGGTGATATCCAAAATAGCGATAGACCATGCCAAGGTAATCTCGGTGGCAATGACGACAAGAATGTTGGGCAATATGGAATTCCAAAGTAGATAGAATTGGTTTGCCCCATCAAGACGTGCAGCCATGATGTAATCTTTTTCCACCTCGGTATGCACTGCGATATAAACCGAGCGGACGAATCTTGGAATTAAGGCTAAACAGATAGCCAGCAAAATATTGAATTCACCAAAGCCGAGGAAAGCGACAAAAATAATCGCGAGCAGCAATGATGGAATAGACATGACGGTATCAAGTAAGTGGTTTAGGACACTAGATAGTAAGCCTTTGGTCATTCCCGCCAATACGCCGATGATACATCCAATCACTGTAGCGATAACAGTTACCAGAAAAGCAGCACCAAAGGTAAGACGCGAGCCTTCAATTAAGCGTGAAAGAATATCTCTGCCGAGATCATCGGTTCCAAGGAAGTACTCAACCGTACCGGTTGGGTTCCATGATGGAGGTACGAGTAGCTCACCACTTTGCGCTTGTGGGTCATGAGGGGTAATCCAAGGTGAAACAAGCGTAATTAGGCATAGCAGTAGTAAACACCACAGGCCGAACATCGCAAGATTGTTGGCACGGAAACTACGCCAGAAACGTTCAAACTGGGTAGGGATACGCTCTTCTTGGTAAACATTATCGGTTAGCATACCACTCCTTCCTTACCAATGGATTGACCATGGCACCAATCAGATCAGACAAGATGTTAGCGGTTAGGACAAACGTCGCCACGACGATGACCCCAGCTTGAATGGCAACGTAATCTTGATTTGAGAGGGCATCAAGTAACCAGCGGCCAATGCCCGGCCAGTTAAAGATAGATTCGGTAATAATGGCAAGTGTTAGCATGCTAGAAAGCTGCACACCGATTTTTGGAATAATCGGTGGAATAGCGTTGCGTAGCACATGCTCAGTGACGATTTCGTGCGTAGATAAACCTTTAATACGCGCAGCGCGGATATAGTTTTGTCCCATCACTTCAGCAACGGAAGCTCGCATCAAACCAATGACCTGAGTGGTTGGCGCAAGCGCGAGCACAAGGCAAGGTAGTATCAGGTGTTCCAACACACTTTGCAGTGCATGGGCGCGATATTCACCACTTGCAAAGAAGGCATCAATAATCGCAAATCCTGTTACGTGGTCAATTTGATAGAGTAAATCGTAGCGACCTGCGACAGGGAATACCTGAAAGTGCAGAGAAAATACCATGATCATCAAAAGTGCGACCCAAAACAGCGGTGCAGAATAGCCAGACATGGAAGTAAAGGAAATCACAGTATCGATCCACTTTCCTTGCTTCATTCCTGCTAGCGTTCCCACTGGAATGCCAACAAGCAGCGAAATCACAAAGGCGATAAAACACAGCTCTAGCGTCGCGGGAAAGACAATGCTGAGTTCGTCAATTATTGGAGTTCCTGACTTGGTGACGCCGAGGTTAAGCTGCATTAGCTCGCCAACGTAGAGCATCCAACCACTCCAGAAATCATGGATAGCCCACGGAGAGTTAGGTTCTAGCCTTAAAATACTGAAACCCACCATAGTGAGTATCAACAAGGTGATAATAAACAGGTTAAAGCGTCGAACAGAATACAACAGCATTACTTGAACCTCTCGACAGTATCAAACGGCTGCGCATTGAATGGGCTAACCTTAAATCCTCTAAGTGAGGTGTGATGCGCTTGTAGCTGCATGCCATGATTTAGTGGGATCACAGGGAATTCTTCATTAAGTATGTTCTGTGCCTGTTTATAAAGGTTCTGCCTATAGCGAGGCTTATCGACTTCCAACGCAAGGTCGAGTAGAAAGTCGAAGTCAGGGTTACACCAACTTGAAACATTGAGGCCAGCGCGTTTTGACTCACAAGAGAGAAGCGGCCTTAAAAAGTTGTCAGGATCCCCGGTATTGGCGATCCAACCCGTCAAGTGGAGGTCAATGTTTGTATTGTCATTGGGATTGCTGCGATCGTATCTATCATCTGTCATCAAATTGAGCTTAATCCCCACATCAGCTAAGTTTGCTTGAATCAACTCTGCCGTTTTTCTTGGGCTCGGGTTGTAAGCACGTGGCTCCAATGGAACCGACATTGTCAGCTCTAATCCTTTGCTATAACCCGCTTCACGTAACAGTGCGATAGCGTAGTTGCGATCATAGCGAATTTGTACCGAATCTTTTTGATAGGCCCACGAAGAAGGCGGCAAAACCGAATACGCCTGACTACCTGTGCCGTAGTAGACCGAATCCAAAATATTCTGACGGTTGATGGCATAGTTAAGCGCTTTACGCACGCGAGCATCATTAAGAGCAGGGTGAGAAGTGTTCACGGCAACGAAAGAGATGTTCATGGCAGGCTTTGCGGTTAACTCAACATCTGATGTTTGCTCGATAATTGGTAATTGACTAGAGAGCGGTGCGTTGAGCACGTCACATTCACTGCGCAGTAGTTTTGCCAAAGTGCCTGTGCCGCGTTGAGATATGTCGAACACGACCTGTTCCATCTTTGGTCGGTCTTGCCAATATCGATTATTGCGTTTAAGACGGATGAGGTCATTGACTTGATATTCGGCTAGGTAGAATGGACCAGTGCCAACAGGGTGACTGTCGAGCATACTTTTCTCATCACTGAGCTCAAGTTGCCCTGCATACTCTTTTGAGTGGATAACCGCGTGACTGGTCGCAATGTTCGACAGAAAGCTATTGTCAGGTCGGTTAAGTGTAAACTTCACTCTGTGATTGGATAGCGCTGAAACGTCAACAACTAGGTTTTGAAAATCAATACCACTGAACCAAGGGTAAAGCCCGCTTCCAACATAGTGAAAAGGATTGGTAGTATCAATAATGCGTCTAAAACTAAACACCACATCTTCCGCGTTCATCGCTCTGGAAGGTGTAAACCAAGCGGTTGTTTGGAACTGGACACCTTTACGCAAATTAAAGATGTATTCCGTGCCTTCTTTATTGACAGACCATTTGGTCGCGAGGCTTGGCACTGGCTGATAAGTTTGGCTATCGAGGGTCAGCAAGGTATTAAACAGCTGAGGGCTGAGTGTTTCGGTTGTAATGCCACTATCGACTAATTGAGGGTTAAAAGTCGAAGGACCACCTTGACCACAATAGACAAAACCCTTCTGACGAATTTTGTCATGGTCAATCTCTTCACCACAACCGGCTAATAGGCTGAGGCTGAACAAACCTAATGTAAACTGAATGAATGCTTTCATAGAAAGAACAAGTGTCTGGGACAAAGCACAATGGAACTCACCATTATGCCTTAAGATCCTAATAATTTACCACTAAATACCCGCTGTAACCAAAGCAAAACCACAAAATTGGTGGGTTAACTGAGGTTCGTCAGGTCATACTTACGAACCATGCCTCGCAATTGGTGATAACTTAACCCAAGTAGTTCAGCCGCCTTCCTTTGATTAAACTGGCTTTGCTTTAATGCTTCAGTAAGTATGAGTTGGTCCTGTTGTTCTTGCCACTGTTTATAGTCGATTGGGAATTGAAACTCAGGCGCTTCAGGGGCAGCTGTTGTTTCTTGCTCTGGGTGTATGCTCTGCCACGACGATTGGAAAGGGTCAAAGACGAGTTGCTCAATAGGGGCTTCTTGCATGCCGTGTTGGTAAACCGCTCTTTCAATCACGTTTTTCAATTCGCGCACATTTCCTGGCCAATGATAGCTAAGCAAACTTTGTTCTGCTGGAGTCGAAAAGCCGACAAAGTACTCGAAGCCCAGCTCACGGCACATCTTAATTGCGTAGTATTCGGCCAGTAATAGGATATCTTCTTGTCGTTCGCGAAGAGGCGGTAAATGGATAACATCAAATGCCAGCCTGTCGAGTAAATCGGCACGAAAAGCGCCTTCACTCGCCATTTGAGGCAAATCTGCATTGGTGGCACAGACGAGACGCACATTGGCATTCAAGAGCTGATGACCACCAACACGCTCATATTGACCGTATTCGATCACTCGGAGAAGTTTTTCTTGCACTAGCAATGGTGCCGTGGCCAACTCATCTAAAAATAGGGTGCCATTTTCAGCGCGTTCAAATCGCCCCTTATGACGCCCCTTAGAGCCGGTGAATGAGCCTTGCTCATGACCAAAAAGCTCTGAATCAATCAAGCCTTCGCTGAGGGTAGAGCAGTTGAGTGAAATCAACGGCTGATCCCAACATTTTGATAAGTAGTGAAGTCGCTGAGCAATCAATTCTTTACCAGTTCCTCTTTCGCCAATGATCAATACTGGTCGCTCAATCGCGGCTAACTTAGATACCTTGTCTAGTACAGAAAGAAAGGCAGGGGATTCGCCAATAAGGTTTTGCTGCATGATTGCTCCGTGGTGAAATTTACCAACTGTAGGTTAAATTCAACACAGGTTTAAAAGGATTGCAATGAGTTATTCCCTAACTATTTGATTTTTATGGGTTGAAAAGTTGGCACGCAACTTGGAGTATTAAGAATCAGTTACCGAGGTAAAACAAACACAGATTCGATGGTGATGCTTAGCATGACCTGATTGCAACAAAATAAGGAGCCTAGCTATGGGTATTTTCTCTCGATTCGCAGACATCGTTAATTCAAACATCAGTGCTCTATTAGATAAAGCAGAAGATCCTGAAAAAATGATCCGCTTAATCATTCAGGAAATGGAAGATACGTTAGTTGAAGTAAGAACTAACTCGGCAAAAGCGATTGCTGATAAGAAAGAGTTGGCACGCAAAGTTGAGTCAATGGAAGCGGCCATTGATGAGTGGCAGCAAAAAGCGACCTTAGCGTTAACTAAGCAGCGCGAAGATCTTGCAAGATCGGCATTGATTGAAAAGCAAAAACTGCAAGATATGCTAAAAGGTCTGCACACCGAGCAAACCTTAGTTGAAGAGACGATCGATAAGTTAACGGGTGAAATCAGCAAGCTAGAAACAAAAATTACCGAGACTCGCGCTAAGCAACAGGCTTTAGCGATTCGCAGTCAAACAGCCTCTAACCGCCGAGATGTTCAAAAACATCTGCATACTGCGCGTACCAGCGAAGCCATGGCTAAGTTTGAGCAATACTCGCGCAAGATTGATGAGATGGAAGCTGAAGCCGATTTGTATGCAAAAACGGGCAACGCTAAATCTTTAGATCAAGAGTTTGCGGAGCTACAAGCTCAAGATGAAATTGAAAAAGAGTTAGAAAAGCTCAAGCAACAGATGGAAGATAAAAAGTAATTCCAGCTATATTTTGTTAAGTTTATTAGGTAGATAACATTTGCTTGGATTGTCGTTTATCTACCTTTGATTAAGGAGTTATTTATGTCGTCATTTTTCATTGCTGGTCCACTGATCGTATTTCTGATTTTCGTTGCTCCTCTATGGTTGTTTTTACACTACCGAAGTAAGAAGAATGCAAGCACAGGTTTATCTCAAGAAGATTTACAGCGACTAGAGTCTTTATCAGAAAAGGCTGCCAGTATGCAAAGTCGAGTCGATACGTTAGAGCGTATTTTAGATACAGAATCACCGAGCTGGAGGCGCCGCTATGAATAAGCGTGAGTTATACCGCGATACTGTTAATGGAAAGATCACTGGCGTATGTGCAGGCTTGGCTAACTACTTTGCGTTGGAAGTGTGGTTAGTGCGCATCTTGGTGATTTCAGCAGCTCTACTGGGCGGTAGTTTCTTGGTTATTCTTGCCTATATCGCGATGACGTTGATGATCGAAAAGCAGCCGCCTAACTATGTAGAAGCGATCAAAACCGAGCAAGAGCACAAGCTTAAAAACAAGCCTTGGAAGCAAGGTCAAACCCCTGAAATGTTACTCAACACGATTGAGAAAGACTTTCATAACTTAGAAAACCAAATTCGCGATCTTGAAGCTTACGTCACTTCAGATGCGTTTAAAGTCGATAAAGAGTTTAAAACGCTATAGCAACTAGTTGAGTTAACCAAATTGAGCCTTCTGGTGCATCCGACACAGTGAAGGCTTAAAAGTGCGACGATTCGCTCATATACTGGGCAAATTATTAATTTTCATAATATTTTTTGTCCTGTCTATGGAAGAGGCGGTATCATTCATCTATCTTTGTAACTAATCGCTACAAACGGATGATTGATTATGCGCAAATCCATTTTGTTTCTTGCGACGGCTGCTGTATTGAGTGGTTGTGGCAAGGAACTCCCTCCTGTTCCCGAGCCTGATTCAAGGCCAGCTAAACTATTTACTGTTTCCATCGGCAATGCTCAGTTTGAACGTACTTTTCCAGCTACTTCTGAAGCTGGTGATAAAGCCGTTCTTGCCTTTCGTGTTCCCGGTCAACTCCAGTCTATTGATGTGGTTGCGGGCCAACCCGTCAATAAAGGCGATGTGCTGGCCGCACTCAACCCCGATGAGTACACGCTTTTAGCCAAGCAAGCGGAAGCTCAATATCGCCTTACCGATGTGCAATATCAGCGCTATAAAAAACTCCGCAAAGACAAAGTGGTGTCAGAGCAAGACTTTGATGAAGCGAAAGCCAAACGAAATTCCGCCAGAGCTACTTTGGAACAAGCACAAGCCAACTTACGCTACACACGCTTAGTGGCGCCGTACAACGGCACTATATCTATTGTTCCTGCTGAAGCTCATGAGTACATTGCCGCCAAAGAAGGGGTGATGAACATTCAGACGACCCAATTGATGAAAGTGATTTTCCAACTTCCTGATCATCTTCTTAATCGCTTCGCTAGTGGTCTTAATCTGACAGCGCACATGACCTTTGACGCGTTTCCGGGAACCGAATATGAACTCATGTTCCAAGAGGTGGATACCGAAGCCGATCCGAAAACGGGCTCCTATAAAGTGACCATGGTGATGGAAAGGCCAGAAGATGTCGGCATTTTACCCGGCATGGCAGGTTCCATTCATGTCGCAGTTGAATCTACTGGCGCGACGCGTATTCCTCAGTCGGCGCTAATGGAAGAGAATGGTCAGACTTACGTCTGGCGAGTCGATTCACAAGGCATAGTTGCAAAAGCATTAGTTGAACTAAATGATAAACAGCAAGTGCAAAGTGGCTTAAACGAAGGCGATCAGATCGTTGTATCTGGTGTGAATGGCATCGAGTCTGGGATTAAGGTTCGAGAGTGGATCAAAGAGCGAGGGCTGTAAGATGAAGCAATGGTTAAATCTATGTGCGCTCTCTTCGGCCGCACTGTTAGCAGGGTGTGGTGGAGAACCACAGTATGTGGATTTTGGTACACCTAAAGTGAAAGTGTTGGCACTTTCCAACCAAGTCGTAAACGAAGACCGTCTCTATTTTCCTGCAGTAGCAAACGCGGCAGAACGCTCGCACTTAAGCTTCCGCGTGGCAGGGGAAATCAGCAAGATCTACGTTAAAGAAGGTGATCACCTTAAACAAGGTGACTTGATTGCTGAATTAGATCCTACCGACTACAAACTTGAAGTTGATAATGCTAGCGCGCGTTATAGCGTGGTAGATAGTCAGTACAAGCGCTCTAAGCCGCTTGTTGATAAAGGTTTGTTGGCGAAGTCTCAATTCGATGAGATTGCAGCCAATCGCCAGATAGCTTACGCAGAACTTCAATTAGCCAAACTTCGTTTATCTTTTACTAAATTGAAAGCACCTGTTGATGGGATTATCTCACGCGTTAACGTTGACCAGTTTGAGAATATTCAGGTTGGTCAGCAAGTCGTCAATATCCACAGTGTTGAAAATGTCGAGGTGTTGATTCAACTTCCTGATCAACTCCATGCCAGCCAACCGACTCAAGAGTCGTTAGAAAACATTGAAGCGGTTGTGCGAGTACCGAGTGGCAATGAATACAATGCGACTATCAAAGAATTTACCACTGAGCCTGATCCGGCGACCGGTACATTTACCGTGACTTTGACACTACCTATGCCTGAAGAAGAGTACATTCTGGATGGTATGGCAGTAGAGGTAACGTCTAAGGGTAAAGATGTTGGTCTAGAGCTTAAAGGTGGCGTTCAAGTGCCTATTGAAGCCATTTTCAATGGTGATGGCGACTCACTAGATAGACAAAGCAAATATGTTTGGGTGCTCAATGCAGATAACTCTGTCAATAAGCAAAAAGTCGTGACTGGCAAGGCGAGTAAAGACGCCATTCAAATTCTTGATGGGTTAAGTAGTGACCAATCGGTTGTGATAGCAGGTGTTTCTAGATTAAGGGAAGGAATGCAGGTGCAAGTAGTTAAGCAGGAGGCGGGTAATGAGTGAACATAAGAATAACTCGCCGCAAAGCGATGATGATGTAACGGGTATCGCGGCTTACTTTATCCGTAACCGTGTGATCAGTTGGATGATCTCGTTAATCTTCTTGATTGGTGGTGCTGCGGCTTTCTTTGGTTTAGGTCGATTGGAAGACCCTGCATTTACCATCAAAGATGCCATGGTTGTCACTTCCTACCCAGGTGCGACGCCTCAGCAAGTTGAAGAAGAGGTGACTTATCCGATAGAGAAGGCTATCCAGCAGCTAACCTATGTCGATGAAGTCAACTCCATTTCAAGTCGCGGTTTATCGCAAATAACCGTTTCGATGAAAAACAACTACGGTCCCGATGATTTACCCCAGATTTGGGATGAGTTACGCCGAAAAGTGAACGATCTAAAAGGTCAGCTACCGCCGGGGGTGAATGACCCATCGGTGATTGATGACTTTGGTGACGTTTACGGCATCTTGCTAGCGGTAACAGGTGATGGCTACAGCTACAAAGAGCTACTCGATTATGTGGACTATCTACGTCGAGAGCTGGAGCTTATCGATGGTGTCAGCAAGGTGTCGGTCTCCGGAGAACAGCAAGAGCAGGTCTTTATCGAGATTTCGATGAAGCGTTTGAGCACTCTTGGAATCGCACCGAATACGGTATTTAACTTGTTATCCACTCAGAACGTGGTTTCTGATGCGGGCGCAATTCGAATCGGTGATGAATACATTCGAATCCATCCTACAGGTGAGTTCAAAAATGTTGATCAGCTCGGTGATTTAATCATTACTGAGAGTGGTGCGCAGGGACTGATCTACTTGAAAGACGTCGCTGACATTACCCGTGGTTATGTTGAAGTTCCGAGCAATATTGTCACGTTCAATGGTGAACTAGCGCTTAACTTAGGGGTTTCCTTTGCTCAAGGGGTAAACGTTGTTGAAGTAGGTCAACGCTTTGACCGACGTTTAGCTGAACTTAAGTACCAGCAGCCGGTAGGTGTCGAAATCTCTGAGATCTACAGCCAACCTAAAGAAGTTGATAAGTCTGTAAGCGGATTTGTCGTCAGCCTAGGTCAAGCGGTCGCGATCGTTATCATCGTACTGCTGTTCTTTATGGGACTAAGATCAGGCCTGTTGATTGGTCTTATTTTGTTACTCACCGTTCTGGGTACTTTCATATTTATGAAGTACTTTGCTATCGATTTACAACGTATCTCCCTAGGTGCTCTGGTTATCGCTTTAGGTATGCTGGTGGATAATGCCATAGTGGTGGTCGAAGGGATATTGATTGGCACGCAGAAAGGGCGGACGCGGATGCAAGCCGCCACAGACATCGTGACTCAGACCAAGTGGCCGTTGCTCGGTGCGACAGTGATTGCAGTGACCGCATTTGCGCCAATCGGTTTGTCGGAGGACGCGACAGGTGAGTATTGTGGCACCTTGTTTAGCGTGCTTCTTATTTCGCTGATGTTGAGCTGGTTTACGGCTATTTCTCTTACTCCATTCTTTGCTGATATTTTCTTCAAAGGTCAGAAATTCAAGCAAGATGGAGCAGAAAGCGATCCGTACAATGGAATGATCTTTGTGGTGTACAAAGGCTTCCTTGAGTTCTGTATGAAGCGTGCTTGGTTAACCGTCGTTGTGCTTATTCTGGGTTTAGCTGCGAGCATTGTTGGCTTTACGCAAGTTAAGCAGTCGTTCTTCCCATCTTCGACTACACCTATCTTCCAAGCAGACATCTGGTTGCCTGAAGGAACCGATATTCGTGCAACAAACACCAAACTGAAAGCTTTGGAGTCTTGGTTATCTGACCAAGAAGGTGTCGAGCACATTACCACTACGGCTGGTAAAGGCCTGCAACGTTTTATGCTGACCTATGCGCCAGAGAAGAGCTATGCAGCGTATGGTGAAATCACGACTAGGGTGGCTGATTACGAACAACTTGCTAGCTTAATGACAAACTTTAGGCTCCATTTGGAGGACAAGTTCCCTGAAATTAACTACAAGCTTAAACAGATTGAACTTGGCCCAGGTGGTGGTGCGAAAATCGAAGCTCGTATTATTGGCTCAGATCCAACGGTACTGCGTGGAATAGCTAAGCAAGTTGAAGACATCATGCACGCGGATCCAGGCGCAACTAACATTCGTCACGATTGGCGTGAACGTACGAAAGTGCTTGAGCCGCAGTTTAACGAAAGCCAAGCTCGTCGTTACGGTATCAGTAAGTCTGATGTGGATGAGTTTCTTGCGATGTCATTCTCTGGCAAGTCGATTGGTGTTTACCGAGATGGTACGACCTTGATGCCGATAGTGGCACGCTTACCAGAAGATGAACGTGTCGACATTCGAAATATCGAAGGTATGAAGATATGGAGTCCTGCACTTAGCGAGTACATCCCGCTGCAACAAGTCACTATGGGCTACGATATTCGTTGGGAAGACCCAATCATTGTGCGTAAGAACCGTAAGCGTATGCTAACAGTTTTTGCGGATCCTGATTTGCTAGGTGAAGAGACTGCCGCGACACTTCAAGCTCGTCTAATGCCGCAAATTGAAGCGATTGAGCTGCCACCGGGCTATTCATTAGAGTGGGGTGGTGAGTATGAGTCTTCGGGTGATGCCCAAGAGTCACTCTTTACTACCATGCCGATGGGTTACCTGTTTATGTTCTTAGTTACCGTGTTCTTGTTTAACTCGGTGAAAGAGCCATTGATCGTCTGGTTAACAGTACCACTAGCAATTATTGGTGTGACAACGGGCCTACTGGCATTGAATACCCCATTTGGCTTTATGGCCTTGCTCGGTTTCTTGAGCTTGTCCGGTATGCTACTTAAGAACGGGATTGTTTTGTTGGATCAGATCGAGATTGAAATGCACTCGGGTAAAGACCCATATGTGGCAGTCGTTGACGCAGCATTAAGTCGTGTTCGTCCTGTTTGTATGGCGGCGATTACGACGATCTTGGGTATGATTCCTTTGCTTCCAGACATCTTCTTCAAGCCAATGGCGGTAACCATCATGTTTGGTTTAGGTTTTGCGACAGTACTGACACTTATTGTCGTACCAGTGTTGTATCGTCTGTTCCACAAAGTAAAAGTGCCTAACTAAACTATATAGAAGTAAGCGCCCCTGACTTTGTCGGGGGCGTTTGTTTTTTTAAGGAGAGAATCAATGAGCAAGGATACAACTTGTGCTTGGGCGATGAATCATGAACTTGAGCGCGAATACCACGATGCTGAGTGGGGCGTGCCTGTTTATGATGACAAAGTACTGTTTGAGTTCATAACTTTAGAAGGGGCTCAGGCAGGGCTGAGTTGGATTACGATTCTAAAGAAACGTGAGGGTTACCGAGCCGCATTTGAAGGCTATGACTTGTCTCGTCTGTCGCAGTATGATGAAAGTCAGGTCGAGCGAATTATCGAAAACTATGATGTCGTCAAACACCGAGGCAAGATTACCTCTGTATTTGGAAATGCACGTGCGGCTTTGGCACTGATTGAAGAATATGGCAGCTTATCGAAAGCTTTGTGGCAGTTTGTTGATGGTAAACCGATCGTAAATAACTGGACGCAAATGAGTGATGTGCCTGCTTCGACAGAGCAATCGAAGGCAATGAGCAAGTTTCTCAAAAAGAAAGGCTTTAAGTTTGTGGGCGAAACGATCTGCTACGCCTTTATGCAAGCGGTCGGTATGGTTGATGATCACCTAGTTGACTGCCCAAAGAAAGGGGCTAAATAACATTAGGCAGCACACTTTGTGCTGCCAACATGTTTGGCTAACGACTTTGGTCATGAATCCTCTCAAGTGCTTGGACACGTCGCAGCTGTGTTGAATCGAAGCTATTTTCTCTAAGCTGTGCAATCTGTAGCTTTTTATCTTGCTCGGATAGAGAGTCAGATGTAAGTAGCTCATCTCTGCTTTCTAAGTAGGAATCCAATGTTGCTTGAAAATTCTCACGTTGCTGATCGAGTTCCGCCAATCGCTTAGCCCCATCTTCGCCAACTAACTCGATTCTTGCGATATATTTGTCTTGGTCATCAAGCTTTGAGACAGAGTCCAATTCTACAACCAGCAGATTGTTTTTTTCTGCTGCCTGAATGTAGTTAGGCATGTCATTGAGTTGGCCTTCTAGTAAGCTCTTTTTTTGCTCGGCATCCAAATCATTTTCAGTGATTCTCGCTTTGTTAATCGCCAATTGGCGCAACAGATTCTCTTCTTCAAATAGCAGCTTTATTTCTTGCTCAGAGAAGTAGCGAGACTGTAATGCTAAGATCTGCGCGTGAAGTTGTTCGAGGTCTAGAGCAATAAGTTGGGTCGCTTGCAAAGGCTCAAGCTCCGCTAATGCTTCTTTGTACTCCAAATAAGTAGCAAACAACACTTCCTCGTTACTCAACTTGCTCTCTGTTGAAGCACGGTCATTCACTTTCTTTTTAATCTCATCAAGACTTTGTTCGCCTAAGCTGCTGAGTGAAAAGTCAAAAAAGTGTTTGGGGGTAGTTGTGTCAACGTCTACATCAGCTTGAGAAAGGATCGGGGCTGGAGTTTCTGGTTGCCTCTCGGACAAATATAAGACCGCTCCGAATCCAATTGAAGTGATGACAGAAATGGTGATTAGAACGGTCTTTTTCATTGATTTACCCTTACAGTCCTTGTTGTTTGAGGCGATTTGCGTGTTGTCGATAGAGTGTGACGGGATCAGTTTCGAATAGGTGGTGAATGCCCAAGAGCCCGTTTATTTCATCCAGATGATTCATTTTGTAGTCGTCACGAATCACTTTGCCTAGGTGAGTACTGCATGCACCAACAAGTCCGTCATTGGGTTCGTCGAATGCCCAGCCGAGTATCACCATCGCTCCATCAGTTGGATCCAAAAGGTTGGTAAAAGTGGAAGATCCTGTCCATGAGTAGTAATAGACGCCATTGCTGGCGAGAAGATCCCCATTGCCACATGCAGTAGTAGGAATGCCATATGGATGATGCTGATTGAATGCCAGAGAGCCTTCAGTCGTCAGTGCCTCCAAAGAGGCCAAAGGATCTTGCTCAAGATCTGTACCTCCTGACAGGAGATTGATAAGAGTGGTTAAACCCCCAGCAAGTTTTACCGCTAATCCTTCTAAGCCAGAACCCTCAGGGACAGTTCCTCTTACCAGATCGGCGACTTTTGAGCCTTTGTTTACACCACCAATACTAGTGACAGAGGCGACAAGGTCCGGTCTCACGGATGCAACGTACCGAGCCGTTGGTCCACCATGACTATGGCCTATGAGGTTGACTTTAGTCGCCCCAGTAGCGGCGAGCAGTGTTTCTACTTGTTTGAGAAGTTGCTCGCCTCTGACCTCAGTACTGTTAGAGGCAGATACCTGAGCAACGTAGACAGTCGCGCCGTCTCGGGTTAGCGAGTGCGGTATTCCGTAGAAATAGTCGACACCAGCGAGAGTATCAAAGCCGAAGAGTCCGTGGACGAGGACAATGGGATGTTGAGTTTGTGTATAACCACCTGCGTGGGCAAGGTTGGTGAGTGTCGGTTGTCCAATTGCGAGTGCGCAAGTCAGGACAAGTGAGTAGATCAGTTTCAATGTTAGCTCCTTCTGGTATGACCTCTGATGAGATATTTAAACGTAGAAGAAAAATTGAGCTATACGAAATATGAATAGTTAAAGAAAGATTAAAACGTGATGTTGAATTAAAAACCAACAGCTTTAATTAACGAAAGGTTTAAGCAAGTCATTTTGATTTAAATATTAATAAAATCAATACATTAAAAAGCCTCGCGAGCGAGGCTAAATAATCAATGGTTTGAAGGTACTAGGCGGTCGCTTCTTTTTCGAGAACCAGAGCGTTGTATCGTTCTAGCCCTGCTTCTAAATCAGCGATCAGGTCATCGACGTCTTCAAGTCCAATATGGACACGAATCAGGGTTCCCTCAAAGTTAGGGTTAGCAACGGTACGCAGACTATTGAAGCTCTTCGGTTCATTGGCAAGAATTAGACTTTCAAAGCCACCCCAAGAATACCCCATACTAAAATGCTTCATTCCATCTAAAAGGGCAGTCGTTGCTCTTGGGTAACTGGTTTTTAACACAAATGAAAATAGGCCATTTCCACCGGTAAAATCACGTGTGAAAAACTCGTGACCAGGACAAGTTTCAAGAGCAGGGTGGCGAACATGATCGACTTCTGGTCTGTTTTGAAGCCACTGCGCCACTTTCAAGCTGTTTTCCGCGTGTTGACGCAAGCGTACATCCAAAGTGCGAATTCCGCGTAAGCCTAAGTAGGCATCGTCAGGAGACACGCACTGACCCATCAGGTAGCTTTGTTCACGTAACTGATCCCAATATTGCTCGCTGGCTACCGCAGTGCCAAGCATCACATCTGAGTGTCCGACAATGTATTTGGTTGCCGCTTGAATTGAAATATCAACACCATGCTCAAATGGAGAGAAATTCACCCCAGCCGCCCAAGTATTATCGAGCATAACGATGATGTCGTGTTGATGTGCAATGCTAGACAGAGTAGGTACGTCTTGTACTTCCATGGTGATAGAGCCCGGAGACTCAAGGAAGAGAACTTTTGTGTTTGGTTTGATGAGTTCTTTGATCCCATCCCCAATTGTTGGTTCGTAGTAAGTGGTTTCTACGCCCATTTTCTTGAGGATTTTATCGCAGAAGTCGCGCGTGGGTTCATAACAGGTATCGACCATCAGAATATGATCGCCTGTTTCAACAAAAGACAAAATAGCATTAGAGATAGCGGCGGTGCCACATGGGTAAAGGGCGCAACCTGCACCCCCTTCGATCTCTGTCATTGCATCTTGGAACGCAAAGTGAGTCGTGGTGCCACGGCGACCATAAAACAGAGTTTTGTTTGCTCGGTTCACCGTTGCGTGATGCTTTTCTGCAACGGTGTTAAAAACGACGGTTGAGGCTCTTTGAACGGAAGGGTTAACCACACCGTTAGTCCACTTTTTATCGCGACCAGCGGTAACGAACTTGGTCTGCTTACTTTCTGACATCGGAAGTCCTTATCGAATACTTTACCTTATTTAAACCACGGCAAAGCATGAATAGCAAGGGATTAAAGCAGAGGATTAAACAGATAAAATACACGCTCTAAAAAGCGAGAGAATAGCGTTCGCTTTTTCCATTCTTCGATATCAACGATATGTGAATCTTCCATATAACTTTGCTGGAGCCAGAACATCTCTTTTGTGAAAGCAAGATCATCAATGGCTAAAGTGAGTTCGAAATTGAGCCATAAGCTTCTCATATCCATATTTACTGTCCCAACGAGGCAAAATTCCTCATCAATGACAACCGATTTTGTATGGAGTAATCCACCGTAAAACTCGTAGATCTTGACACCTGCGCTTAGCAGCTCGCTATAAAATGCGCGTGACGCCCATTGAACCATTAACGAGTCATTTTTGTGTGGAATGATAAGTTCTACATTAATTCCACGCTGGGCTGTCATCTTAAGAGTCTCAAGTAAGTCAGAGCTCGGGACAAAATAAGGGGTCGTGATTCGAACCGAGTGGTTAGCCTGATTAATCGCAAGCGTTAAAACTTGAGAAATCAAATGTTCCGGCATACCAGGACCTGAAGGGACTACTTGCACGGGATGTTGCGGCTCGTCAGGGTTAATACGGCATTCTGGAATAGAAGGGAAGGCACGTGAACCCGTTTCAACTTCCCAGTCCCAGCAATGAATAGCGGAAAGGACATTAACAGTAGGGCCAGTAACGCGAATCATTATATCGATCCACTGTCCAACACCAGAATCTTGCTTAAAGTAGGCGGGATCGACGAGGTTCATTGAACCTGTGTAGGCGACTTTTTCATCTATAACGATAATTTTTCTATGTTGACGCAGATCTAAGCGTCGCAGGAAGATACGCCATGGGCTGACTTCTAGTGCCTGAACGACCTCTACCCCCGCACTGCGCATCATTTTCAACCATTCGCTGCGAAAGAAGCGTGGGCTGCCTGCGGAATCCAGTAGCAATTTAACATTTACGCCACGTTTTGCGGCACGAATCAGAGTGGAAGCCACCGAATCGGCCAATCCACCTGGATGCCAAATGTAGAAAACCATGCGAATACTGGTTTGCGCATTTTCTATATCTTCGATGATTGAGCGCAGAATATCGTCGGGCGAGCTTTGTAAAGAAAGGGAGTTACCTGACAGAGCGGGTAGGCCTAGGCGGTTGTTACAAAGCTCATCAATTCGATAAATATGACGACCAAAGCTCTCTGGGGAGTGAGCATGACAGTCGTTAAGGTTCGAGAACCAGTCAGCGAAAGGAGAGAGCATCTCCTTCGCACGTTCTGCTCTTTTCCGACCAAGGTTGAGTTCACCAAATAGGAAATAGCAGGCAACGCCGAGAATAGGGATGATATAAATGATCATCAGCCAAGCCAGCGAAACACTCACTGCACGACGCTTTAGCACCACTCGAATTGTCACACCGGCAACCAGAATCCAGTAAAAGACAATCCCAGCAAGTGTAAGAAAGTGATAAAACTTTTCCATTCAGTAACCTAGGTAATCCAATGCTATCCAATATTAGAACTCTGGACGAAGGACGACAAGCGACAAATTTTCAAAGAATGTAACGAACAGGAAGTAGAAAGAAAAAGAATGATTCTGTTATGAGAATGTAAAATCTGGTGTATAGTAGATGTTAAAGGCTAAAAAAGCAGCATTTAAACATATTAATTACATTTGTGGTGGAAAAATACACTAATTGGGCTTCCAATTTTAATCTTAAACTGCTTTACTTGCCATAACGTTAGCGTCACTGATAATTTTATTAAGTGTAAAAATAATTATACACCACTTTTTAAGACGCCTAACAGAAGCAAACACAACTTAGAAAACGATTTAATGGAGTAACCGTGGCTACTAGTTCAAGTGCACAGGCCCGTGATACATGGGGGTCTAAATTAGGCTTCGTTATGGCCGCAGCAGGTTCTGCTGTTGGTTTGGGCAACATATGGAAATTTCCTTATACGGCGGGTGAGAGCGGCGGCGGCGCGTTCGTTGCAATTTACCTTCTTTTTGTAATTTTTATCGGCTTTAGCGTAATGTTAACGGAATTCGCTATTGGCCGTAAGACAGGTCTATCAGCTGTAGGTGCCTTTAAAACGACAGACCGTCGTTGGACATTTACAGGTGTTATGGGTGTGTTAAGTGGTCTACTAATCATGGGTTTCTACCCAGTGGTTGGTGGTTGGGCACTGGCATACATCTTTAAAGTGGGTGGTGGTCTACTAAGCGCTCCTGAAGCAATCGGTGATAGCTTTGGTGGCTTTATTTCAGACCCTGTTCAGCCTCTAATGTGGATGGGTATCTACTTGATGCTTAACATCGCTATCGTTATGAAAGGTGTTTCTGGCGGTATCGAGAAAGCAGGTAAGATCCTAATGCCTCTACTATTCCTAATCCTGATCGTTGTATCAGTGAAAGGTCTAATGCTACCTGGTGCAATGGCAGGTCTTGAGTTCCTGTTCATGCCAGACTTCTCTAAAGTAGACAGCAGTGTAGTACTTGCAGCTCTAGGTCAAGCGTTCTTCTCGCTAAGTCTAGGTATGGGTTGTATGTTGACTTACGGTTCTTACTTGAAGAAGAAAGAGAACCTAGTTCAAACAACGGGTATGGTTACTGCGATGGACACAGGTGTTGCAATCCTAGCGGGTGTGGCGATGTTCCCAGCAATGTTTGCATTCGGTATGGAGCCAGCAGCAGGTCCAGGTCTAGTATTCGTTGTTGTACCTCAGCTATTTGCTGAAATGGGCGGCGTAATTGGTCTTCTGTTCGCACTAATGTTCTTCATTGGTCTTACCGTAGCGGCACTGACTTCTTCTGTATCTCTACTTGAAGTAGTAGTTTCTTACCTAATCGATGAGAAAGGTATGAAGCGTTCTACAGCGGTAATCAGCGCAAGTGCGGTAATGGCAACGCTATGTGTGTTCGCATCACTTTCTCTAGGTGGTGTAGGACCAACGCTATTTGGCACTGGTGCATTCGATATCTTTGACCTGTTAACTGATAAGATCTTCCTAGCGGTTGGCGGTATGTTGGTGTGTATCTTTGCTGGCTGGCGTCTATCACGCTCAGAGCTTGAGAAAGAGATCACTAACGATGGTGAAGTTTCTTTCCCACTGTTTGGTCTATGGTACAACCTAGTTAAGTACATCATCCCAGTAGCAATCGCAATCGTAGCATTCATGGGCATTAAGTCTGGTTTCGATAGCGGTAAAGGTGAAATCATGCTGTTAGGTATTGGTATCATCGCTCTAGCCGGAGTCTTCTCTAAGAAGCTTTAAACTAGAAGTCGTACTAAAGTTAAACAAAACCTCCCAACTGGGAGGTTTTTTCGTTTCTATCAGCTACTTTTATTAAAGAGTCTTATCACTAAGCCGATAATATTCGGTATCGGAATGTAATCCAAATGTAAGTCGTTAAGGAAGGTGCTTTGTGAAGTGGTCTGTACGGAAAAAACTCTATGCTGGCTTTGGTTGCGTCTTAGCCATCATGACAATCATGGCAGGGGCTATTTGGTCAGAAGTGACTCAGTCGCATGACGTCGCGTCAGAGATTCGCCATGATGATGTGCCTGAAGTAGTGGGGTATCTAATCCTAATTGATGAAGCGGGTGACGTTTATCGTGATGCGACAGGAGCTATCACTGGCGTAGCGAGTGCGTTAGGCGATTACCAAAGGAATAAACAAGAGTTTTGGGATGCGATCACAGCAGTGAAAAAACTGGAAACTCCTGGCGGGGCTGATCATCAACGTATTGAACAGATAGAACGCCTGATGACAGGCTTCACTCAAGGCTTTGAAAGAGACATAGTGCCGCTTCTTGGTGATAAAAGTGCGCTAGAGCAAGAGATTACCGAACTACGCAGTCTTTATGAAGAATATCTAACACCTATCGAAGCCCTACTTGATGAGGCATCATCGGCTGAAATTACTGAGACTGATGCTTCTCTCCTTTATCTCACCGATTCGTTTGATACGATTGAAAATACCATTGCTATTTTGTTTGTAATCGCATTAGTCCTCACTTGCATTATTGCCTACTGGCTATCTAATTCCATTACAACCCGCTTATCCAACCTTGATTCTGTGGCGCAGAAAGTGGCAGAAGGGGACTTAACTGCTGATGATATCGTGGACGATTCGGGAGATGAACTGGCGAATCTGGCCAGCTCAATCAATAAAATGCAATCATCATTGACCACACTGATTGGCTCTATCTCGTCTGTTTCCAGCCAGGTTCAACATGTGACTGCCGACCTATCTAATGTCAGTCAAGATATTGTAGCAGGTGCATCGTCACAGGCTGATAAGGCTAACCTGATTGCGACCGCGGCAGAAGAACTCAGTTTAACTATCTCTGAAGTGGCGCAACAGGGTTCGGCAACGTTTGAAGAAGCGCAGAAGTCTGAGCAAAGCGCGGAATCGGGTCGTAACGTCATTACTGAAATGGTGGATTCCATTCAACAGGTGAGTTTGCAGATGACGGAGATGTCGACGCAAATGAACGAGCTTGGTGCACATGGTGAGCAGATTGGGTCGGTTATTCGCGTTATTGAAGGTATTGCAGAGCAGACAAACTTGCTTGCATTGAATGCAGCAATTGAAGCCGCAAGGGCAGGTGAATTTGGTCGCGGGTTTGCTGTCGTTGCCGATGAGGTCCGAGCTTTAGCCGAGCGAACAACGACGGCAACACAGGAAGTCGCAGGGATAATCCAGCAAATTCAAACTGGTACGCAAGAAGCGGTGACCTATACACAAGAGAACTGCAAACTGGTAGAAATTGGTGTGGAGCGTAGCTCTGGTGCGGTTACTGCGCTGGAAGAAATCGTCGCTGGTGCGGCCAATGTTCAATCTATGGTCAACTCCATTGCGACAGCAGCGGAAGAGCAAACTGCTGTTACTAAAGAGATTGCTGCCGATATCACCGCCATTAGTGATATTTCTGAGCGTTCACTGCAATTAGCCAACAGCAGTTCAGATAATGTTAACGGCTTGAACTCAAAAGTCGCGGAGCTAGAGAGTTTAGTTAGTAGATTCAAACTGAGCTAAACCAAGCGAGACTGGCTTTCACAAGGAGAATGGGTATACTCATGCCTCCGAAGTGGAGCCAGTCAAATGTTTGATATTTTATATACCCATCCTGACTTTATCGTCATCAATAAACACCCTAATGTTTCCGTACACAAAGATGATGGCGATACCATGCTACTGCAAGAGGTGGCTAAGCAAACCAAAGATAAGCAGCTTTTTCTTATTCACCGTTTAGACAAAATGACGTCGGGCATCTTATTGCTTGGAAGAAGCTCGTCTGCTGCCAGAGAATTATCGAGTCTTTTTGCTCAGCGTAACGTCGAGAAATTCTATCTCGCCATTGGCTGTAAGAAACCAAAAAAAAAGCAAGGCTTAGTGAGTGGTGATATGGAACGTTCTCGGCGCGCTGCTTGGAAATTAGTTAACAGTCAAAACAACCCCGCTGTCACTCAGTTTTTTTCTACGGCCTCGTTACCAGGGGAGCGGTTGTTTGTGTGTAAGCCGCATACAGGTAAAACGCATCAAATCCGCGTCGCGTTAAAGTCCGTGGGTTCGGGCATTGTGGGTGACCCGATATACAACAGCGGTAGTGACTCTGATCGTGGTTATTTGCACGCGTTTGCACTTCGTTTCGAGTTCAATCACCAAGCGTATGAGTTTGTGTGTGATCCACGCAGCAACACCTTGTTGGGTGAAAAGTGGAATGATGAAATTACCAGCCAAGGCATTGAGGCTTGGCTAAAACCTTGGGAGCTATCATGGCCGAAGATCAACAAGTAATGCCTGTACCTATGCAGTCAGAGCAACTTCCTATCTTTTTTGAACAATTGAAACGCCAACTTGAAATCGCACCGAACGAGGTTCGCCGCCTGTTTCATGGTCGTGGGCGTAAATTCACAGGCTTAGAGCAACTAACCTGTGATTGGATTCAAGGTCAGCTCATTGTCAGCCTATTTAAGCAGGTTAGCGACGATTTTATTGAAGAGTTAAAGCAAGGGCTGACGACCTTATCTGAAAGTGAGTTATGGCAACAGAAGCAAGGGAAAGTCATTGTCGTTCAGTATCGTTATGCTGAAGGCGCGCCGTCAGAAGTATTATTAGGTGAATTGGACAATCGACCTGTTGTCGAAGAGTCAGGCTTAAAATATCAGCTTGATATTGGGCGTAACCAGAACTTTGGTTTATTTCTGGATATGCGTCTTGGTCGTGACTGGGTAAAAGCTCACGCCAAACATAAAAATGTCCTCAACCTTTTTGCTTATACCTGTGGCTTTTCTGTTGCTGCGATTGAAGGCGGGGCAGACCAAGTAGTGAATGTGGATATGTCTCGCTCTTCATTATCGAAAGGACGCGAGAACCATAAATTAAATGGTCACAACGTTAATCAAGTTAAGTTCTTAGGCTATGATATTTTCCGTTCATGGGGAAAAATCAGAAAAATGGGTCGCTATGATCTGATCGTGATTGATCCCCCTTCATTTCAAAAAGGCAGCTTTGCTTTAACTAAAGATTACAAACGTATTCTTAGAAAGTTGCCTGAATTATTAGCGGAAGGTGGTGAAGTGATTGCATGTGTTAACTCTCCTCAAGTCACAAGTCAGTTTTTAATCGACAGCATGCAGGAAGAAGCACCGCAATTAAGCTTTGTCGAACGTTTGGATAACCCAGCGGAATTTGAAGACATCGATCCCGAGGCTTCGTTGAAAGTACTCAGGTTTAAGTAAAAACAAACGAACTAGAGTTGTTAAAGCGCCTACTTAGGCGCTTTTTTATCTCAATAACAAGAATTTTTTCATCTTTAAGTTATTGCAACTGACTATTGTGAGAAATTTCGCACAATAAACTGATAGATCTTGGTTTTTTGAGAGAAGTAACTAAATGTAACGGCTTTCATTTTGTCTCAAAAGTAAGACTTTGGTCTCTAGATGATATTTAATAGATCTATATAAGATCTATTATTATATGAATTAATAATTAAAAACATAATTATAAGAAAAGCCCTACATATAATTGATAAATTTTTGATCTATTTCTGGTTGAATTTATAAATTTATCCATTTTTTCTTTGTTTATATTATTTTTTTAATTTAATTAAGATTTATTTTTTGATTGATTGCCTGTTTTTAAATTACTAATATGCGCCACCTAAATTTTATTGATTCATTTCTATCAAATCTAATTTGATTTGAAATTGAATATAAAACCCATAATTCAAAAGGAAAGAGCATGTTAACTAAACTATATGTAAACGCTAAATTAGCCCTAGAAAACTACAAAAATGACGAGCGCGGTGTAACTGCAATTGAGTACGGTCTTATTGCGGCAGGTGTTGCCGTGGTCGTTGGTGCTGCTTTCCTAGGAGATGATAGTATTTCAACGCGCTTAGGAAACATTTTTACAGACGTTAAGGATGCTCTAGAAGCAGGAAAAGCGTAATTTTTGCATCTAGGCTTGAGTGGCTAATCGTTTTAGCCACTCTTTCTCTTATTGCGATATACGTTGATATCAATGAGAGAAAAATCAGTAATAGGGTTTGCTTCCTTATTGCAATTGTCAGCTTTGGCTACGCCTATTTATATTCTGAAGTTCAAATTATATCGCCAGCTATTATTTTATTAGTTGGGTTATTACTTAGCCAGTTCAACATCTTAGGTGGTGGGGACTCAAAGTTATTTAGCGCTTACGCGATCGCGATAGAGCCGCAAGTGTTGCCCATAGCTCTTATCACTATCTGTTTGATTGGAGGCTTGGTCAGCTTGGCTTATTTGATAAAGAAAATGCTTAGTAGCAACACATTCAGTGGCATCCCCTATGGAATCGCTATTTCTGCTGGCGGGTTAGTCGGCATCGTTGCTTCTATGTAGGGAGTTCAATTGAAGAAGAAAGTAATTCTTGTTGTAGCAAGCTTTGCAGTTCTTTTTGGTCTGTTCGGACTGGCGGGAACGTTAAGCAGTTCTCCGAAATCTAATGTGCAACCTGAAACCAAAATAGAAGTCTATGTATCAGTTTGGCGCTTGAATAAAGATGTCTACCTTGGCGATAAGGTAGAGCGAAATGACTTAGAGCTAGTTCGTTTACCTGAGCGTGAAGCCAATGCTTTAGGTGTGGCGAAAGATATGTCATTTGATTTTGCAACTGGGGCTATTTATGCCCAAAACCTTAAAGCTGGTGACTTGGCCTTTAAAGAGCGGATTGTCGCACCAGACCAAGAAGGTTATGTCGATCTCGTGATTGGTGATAATCGCGTTCCTTACGCAATTAAAGTGCAGCCGCAATCAATAGTGGGGGGCGTGATTACCCACGGCACAATGATTGATGTTTTAGCGCTCTCATTACCCACTGAATTCTCGCTCGAAACGGCAGAGACCCAAGCAACACGTAAGCGAAATATGTTTGTTACCCCGGTACTCACTGGTGTCAAAGTATTGCAAGTAAACAAAAGCGTAATCGATGCGACTCGCACCAGCCCTGCAACGAGTGAAATTAACTTAATCCTTGAGCTGACTCGTAAGCAAGTTGCGACCATTACTGTGGCAAAAAGAATCTCTGAACTTGAAGTTCATAAATCTATCGGTGAATACCAAAAGTCAGATCTCCATGCTGATGCGGGTGATGTGCTATCTAACTTCAAATCTGTGGTCGAATATCGTTCGAGCGATGTAACCATTAACTGAGGCTTCAATGAAAAAGTTACTTATCTCTCTTTGTGCCTTATTTTTTTTAGTACCTTCTGTTTCAAACGCGCAAAGAAGTACCTATCTCTCTGAAGGTGAGATGGAAATAATCTCAGTTGGCGAAGATATAGAATCAGTCTTTATTTCCAACCCAAAAGTGGCTGACTATCAAGTGATTGATAAACGCAAAGTTGCTTTGTTTGGCAAAGCCTTAGGTGAGACTGGATTCGCTGTATTTGGCACTAGCGGAAAGACACTCACTAAACGCAAGGTGACAGTGAATACCTCGCTAACAGAATTAGAAAACCAAGTTCAACTGTTGTATCCCAATGCCAATGTAAAGTTGACTCATATCGGTGACAACGTTGTCTTAACTGGCACCGTTGCAAACGAAAAAACCAAAGATGCCATCAATCAGATGGTGGGTGAACTGTTAGAGAAAGAGAAAGAAGAGTTCACGATAGAATGGAATCGTGGTGAGGACGATTATGAAATGGAGTTTATGAAGCGCTTTCATTTCACTGGCGTTGTTAATCAGATCGAAGTCGTGACCCAAAAACAAGTTAACGTAAAACTGTCGATTGCCGAAGTGTCTCACTCATTCCTTGAAGAATTTGGTGTTCAGTACGGTAGCCAAGGCCAGAGTGCGGGTGTCTTTGTTAATCCGCTAACCTCATTTAGTGCTTCGGATATTATTTCTGTTATTACCGCTATGGGTAATGACACTGTCGGACAAATTCTCGCCCAGCCGAATCTTTCCGTTATGTCTGGTGAAACGGCGAACTTCCTAGTCGGTGGAGAACTACCAGTCGTCACAGTAGTCGATGGAACGACTAACGTTGAGTACAAAGAGTTTGGTATCCGTCTTGACCTTATGGCCAAGGTGCTTGAAGACGACAAGATTAAACTGTCGTTAATGCCAGAAGTGAGCTCGCTAGATACCCAGTACAGTAACGCTTCTTACAATTTGCCCGCATTAAAAACTCGCCGTGCCAGAACCACTGTTCAACTTGCTGATGGTAAAAGCTTTGTTTTGGGTGGCTTGCTGAGTACCGAAGATAAAGAATCATTAAGCCAAATTCCATTTATTGGTGAAATTCCGGTGTTAGGTGCACTGTTCCGTTCTTCAGGCACGGAAAGAACACGTACCGAACTTGTGATTGTTGCGACGGTCAATCTTGTTCAGCCAGTTGAGCCTAGTGCCATCCAACTACCAACAATGCAGAAAACCACGAGTCTTGAGCGTTTTTTGAATGTTGAGCTGAATGGTTCAGATTCAGAACAAAACAAATGGGCAAATGAAATCTACGCGACCGGAGGCTTTAAGCTATGAGGAAGATTACTCATAAATCTCTTTGGCAAGTGGCGAGTTTGTGCGCGCTATTTGTTTTGGCTGGCTGCGCAGAAACAGTCTCAACCCGAGAAGGTCAAGCTATTCACACAGTGCCAATGGTTTATACCTGGTCTGCTTCATTTGAGCAGGTGGGTCTAGAAAATGCTAAGCAAGATGTGCGCACACTGATCAATAAGAACTGGGACTTAGTCGTGAGCAAAGGGCTAGATCTCCAATGGTCGACAAATCGAGGTAAGCAGCTTGCAACTTCTCTTCGCCAGGAGCTAATCGAACGTGGTGTTGATGCAAAGCATATCTCGTTCAGCCAAGAGAGCTTAGGTAACAATAAAGGTGTCGCTGTTCGGTTTCATTACACCAAGGTGGTCACTGAGCTGTGCACGCCAAGTAAAATCGGCCAGTTCGGCGCGTACTCTGAAGGTTGCTTTGCTGAAAATGCGCGTTGGCAAGCAATGGTAAATCCAGAAAAAATGCTGTCACCACAGCCTGTTGCTAAGTAGGGGACAAATTTATGTTTGATTTAGTCGATAAGCTGCAAAGCAAGCCTCTAGAGGATACGGTTAAAAAAGAGACCATTACCTCGGTATTGTTTCATCAAACCCAAGAGTGTGTCGATCTGGTTGATGAAGCCTTTCGTTTTGAGAACATTAATGTTCCCACTATGGTGCCAAACGGCGATGAAAAGATTAAACAGCATGTGCGTGAGTCTCTGGTAGAGATCGTCATTGTGGAGTTGAACCTTAGTGAAAACGTCACTAAGGATATGGAGCGAATCAGTCACTTGCTGCCCAACAGTGCTTCGGTGATTGTTATTGGTAGTGAAGACGCAATTTCTACCATTCGTAACTTAAAAGACATGGGCTTTTACTATGTGTTTTGGCCAATCACTAAACAAGAGCTGATAGATTTTGTTCGTAACGTAAACAATAACCGCCAACGAAACTCCGGTTTAGGTAAGGATCGCACAGCAAAAAAAGTCGGTATTTGGGGTACAAAAGGTGGTGTCGGCGCAACCATGCTGACCGCTGAAATTGCTTTTGAACTATCGAACCTAAAAAAATCGAGCAGTTTGGTGGTCGATCATGATTTTCGTGGCGGCAATTTGGATATCTTCTTGGGTCTTAAGCGATTTGAGAAGAAACCCGTTACGAGAGCCTCGCTCGCATCAAGCGTTGATACAACCTATGCCACAAGCATGGTGAAAAAGGTCGACAACATGTTAGCGGTCATGTCGCTTGAATCGGATGACCTTAATGAGCTAGAGCTGAAAGAGTACCTTCGTACGCTAACGGCAGAGCTTGCTGGCAACTACAACTTCATTATCGAAGATTTGTCCCGAGCGAGTAACTCTAAGCAAGATCTCGATTATATCTCAACGTCCTGCGATGTGATTGTGTTGCTAATGGAGCCAACGGTCTCTAGTGTTCGCGAAGCTAAGCGTACGATGCGTAGCTTGGAAATGGCGGATTCTAACGCTCGTTGCTTGTTTGTTCTGAACTACACCATTGCAGAAAAAGCCGCAACGATTAGCCCTGCTGACATTAAAGAGTTTTTAGGTCGTGAGCCTGACGTAGTTCTGCCGAATGAGCCAAGAATGAGTAAGCTGGTCTTGGAGCAAAAGCACATCTACCAGCATGACTATCCAGTTAGCCAAAACCTGCATAAGCTCACCGCGATGCTTCTCGGTCAATCCGATGAAAGCGACAAAAACAGTTGGCTACGTCGCATGCTGAAGCGAGGCAAATAATGGACATCAATAAGTCAGCTTATGTTCAGATCCGCAAACAGATCTTCGAAGCGTTAGATGCTGAAGTTGTTCAAAGTCTGTCTAAAGAGGCGTTAACGGTTCAGCTATCCAACGCCGTCGATATGCTGATCGACAAACTTGGGTTTTCAGTGGCAAGTGTTATTCGTCGTGAGTATGTCAAAGGACTTGTCGACGAGTTGCACGGACTGGGTCCTTTGCAATCTTTAATGGAAGATGAGTCGATCAGTGACATCATGATCAATGGCTGTGACAAGGTGTTTGTCGAGCGCTACGGCTTGGTAGAGAAAGCCAATGTCTCCTTTATTGACGAAGACCAGTTGCAGCAAATTGCTAAACGTATCGCTAGTCGAGTCGGTAGACGTGTTGATGAATCTTCGCCAACCTGTGATGCCCGATTGCCTGATGGAAGTCGCGTTAATATCGTTATTCCACCTATTGCGATTGATGGTACGTCTATCTCAATCCGAAAATTTAAAAAGCAATCCATAGAGCTATCTGAACTGGTTGAATTTGGTGCGATGAGCCCTGAGATGGCACGCATCTTAATGATTGCTGCTCGCTGCCGACTCAATATTTTGATATCTGGTGGTACTGGTTCAGGTAAGACAACCATGCTTAATGCCTTGTCTCAATACGTCTCAGAGAAAGAACGCATTGTGACTATCGAAGACGCGGCAGAGTTGAAACTGTTGCAGCCACATGTTGTGCGTTTGGAAACGCGCACCGCAGGTATCGAAGGTTCAGGTGCGATTAATCAGCGCGACTTGGTGATCAACTCACTCCGTATGCGTCCTGATCGAATTATTGTTGGCGAATGTCGTGGCGCAGAAGCGTTTGAAATGCTTCAGGCTATGAATACCGGCCACGATGGTTCTATGTCTACTCTGCACGCCAATACCCCCCGAGATGCACTGGCAAGGGTAGAGTCAATGGTGATGATGGCGACAAGCAGTTTGCCACTAGAGGCGATTCGTCGGACGATTGTTAGTGCAGTCGATCTCGTGGTGCAAATCAGTCGCTTGCACGATGGAAGCCGGAAAGTGATGAGTATTACCGAAGTTGTTGGTATCGAAGGCTCAAACGTGGTGTTGGAAGAAATGTTCCGTTTTCAGCCCGCTTCAATGGGCAATGAAGATGGCAAAATTCGCGGGCGCTTTGTCACTGCGGGCCTTATGCAGCGTTCGGTTCTGGTTGAGAAAGCCAAATACTTTGGTCTAGAGCAACAGCTAACCGAAGCCTTTAATGTTGGTGAACCTGCATGATCTATTGGTTGGCCTTGATTCTTGGCGGATTGACCTTGCTGGTGGCGTTTTGGCCAAGAAAAAGCGAGCAAAAAAACTACTATTTGGAAGAAGCAAACACATCGTTAATGGTTAGTTCCATTGATGAGGCTCAACAAGCCGTTGACCTTAAAGCGCTTTCTGACAAAACCTTCATCGATGTAGTGAAAGCAAGAAGCAAAAACGTAAAGCGTCAGTTAGGCAAAATGGCTGAGGTGAAATTGACTATCTTTAGCCTCGTCTTAGTTGTTGGCGGAGTAGTGCTCAATAATAAGTACTTGCAGACAAACTTGTTGGTGGTTGTTTCAAGTGTGTTAGTGCTTGGCTGGGTATTTGGCTATTTATGGTTGCAAAAGCGTCAGCGCCAGGCTTTCGAAAGTGCCTTCCCTGATGCGTTAAATATGCTTTCTAGTGCGGTAAGTTCGGGTGAGAGTATTATGCACGCGATCATTTATGTCGGACGTACTCTACAGGGTGAAGTTGGTAATGAATTTAAGCGTATGGGAGAGAGGCTTCAGCTTGGAGAAACACCAGACAATGTGTTCCGTAAATCTTGCGACCGCTTTCCATATCCCTCTTTCTATTTTTTCGTTATAACCTTGCGCGCAAACATGCAGCGTGGTGGTCAGTTGAAAGATGTTATTGCGCGCTTAAATCGACTCATGTTTGATGCGAGAGCAATAGAGAAGAAAAAGTACGCTTTGACTGCGGAAGCGCGGATGTCGGCGAAAATCGTCGCGGTGATCCCTTTTTCAGTGTTGTTCTTACTCCAGTTTGTCAGCCCTGACAATTTTGAGTTCTTGCTATTTGATCCGGCAGGAAAACCCATTCTTTACTACTTGATTGGCAGTGAATTTATCGGTCTGTTGATTGTTTGGATGTTGATGAGAGGGGCGCAAAGATAATGTCAGCGCATTTGATCATTTTTATCACCCTTGTGCTCATTACCCTAGGTATCGCGATTGTTGGTTACCAGATCTGGAGTACGGCCAAGCGTCGTAAGATGCTAAAAACCTACGCGTTACTGGACGATAAAAGCCAAGAAAAAAAGCACGATACGGATAGCCACCTAGAGCAGGCATTAGAAAAACTGACTTCTTCATTCTCTTCACAGGAAGATGACATTAAGGAGAAGTTAGAGGAGGCAGGTCTACACAATCAGAATTTAGCTAAGTACTACATGCACTTTAAGTATGGTGTATCAATACTCGGTGTTTTTCTTATCTACCTTGTAGCAAATATGTACTCATTGCCTTCTTCAAAAATGATAGCGGGTATGGCCGTTTGGTTTATTGCGTGCATCATTGTTCCTGACTCGTTACTCGCGGCAAGAAAAAAGGCGCGCCAGCAACGTATTTCCGGACAGTTACCTTATTTGCTTGATCTGATGGCCATTTGTGTTCAAACCGGCATGACGCTAGAAGCAACCATTAAATATCTCTCTTTAGAGCTAAGGGCGTTTGATAAAGAACTTGCTCTGCTACTGGCTAAAGTGGATGACCGAGCAAAAATTGTCAGCCTAGAGAGGGCGTTAGACGAACTGTATGAAAAACTGCCGACACCTGAGATCCGTAGTTTTGTCATGACCTTAAAACAGAGCCTGCAATATGGCTCATCCATTTATCAAGTGCTCACCACGCTTGCGTCAGACATTCGTGACGTCAACATGCTTGCAGCTGAAGAGCGCATTGGCAAACTGGCTGCAAAAATGTCTATGCCATTGATTGTATTCATCATGATGCCGATTGTGGTGATCATCTTGGCACCTGCGGTAATGAGGTTTATGGACCATGTATAAATTAATGCTGTTATCAGCTTTGCTACTGAGTGGTTGTGCAACCACACAGACTTCTGACCCTAGTTCAGTAATTAATGCGAATAAAGAGCAGATGTATGTTGAAGCAAACAACCAAGAAAAGCTTATCGAGTTTTACAAGCAAGAGTTGCGCGAGCAGGAAAGTGCTGACACGCGTATTAAGCTAGCGCGCACCTATTTAGCGATAGAAGATCCAGAGTCAGCGATTTTTGCTATCAGTCAAATTGATGAAAAGTCGAAAGGTTTTGATGCTTATCTGATATTAGCCAAAGCTCACTTTCAGTTAGGCGAGATCGAACCGTCAGTTGAGAATGTATCCGGAGCCTTGTCGTTAAACCCTAAGAGTGGTGAAGCGTATAATCTTGCAGGCGTGTTAGCTGCGGTGGAAGGGAAATTTGAGCTAGCGGAGCAGAATTTCATCGAGGCAAGAAAACTGTTTTACAGCGATGACGCAGTGAAAAACAACCTAGCGACTCTGTATTTAATTCAGGGTCATTACAAACGTAGTTACGACTTATTGCTTTCTGTTTATCAGACTAATCCAAAAGATGCCAAAACCGAAGCTAACCTGGTTATTGCTTTGGTGAAGTTAGGCGATCTCGACCAAGCTCAGCAAATGCTTGAAGACAAATATGATCCTAAACAGACACAGCAAATCATAAACTCTATTCGCGTTGGTGATTTCAGCAATGCGAACTTTGAGTCTTAAGCCATGTTAATTCTACGCAAACAACGCGGTGTCGCGTCTATAGAGTTTGGCCTTGGTTTTATGGCGTTTTTCTTGATGATTATGCTCTGGGCTGAAATGGGCTATTTGGCTTATGTTTCCTCTGCCAATGATCTTGCGATTGCCGAAGCCGCTCGTAGTGCTAAAACGACCAGTATGGCTGCTAGTCGAGGCTCACAGCAAACCCAGTTTATGGCAGAGTTCAAACGGATTATTCGTCAGCAAGCTGGTGTTCTTGGCAATATTATTGACCCCAACAAATACAAACTTACAGTGCATTATTTTGCTTCGATCGAAGAGCTAGGCCAGCACAATGGAGCGATTGATGACACCTGCTCGCAGAACGAAAGTCAAAGTGAAGCGGAGTGCGGAAATCCAACAGACAGTGCGCTTGCGATATATAGAGTCGAATATGACTACACGCCAATGCTCGCCTTCTTTATGCAAGGGAGCAGCAGCCTGACAAGAGAAGTCGTTGTAATTCAGGAGTTCGAGCGTGACCAATTTAAAATCTAACCAACGCGGTGTGTTCTCTATCGAGTTTGCTTTGCTTGGGGTCGTATTCTCAACCATGTTGATCTTTACCGCTGATGTCATTGTTAAGCTTTCAGTACAAGGAAAACTCGATAGGCTTTCCTACTCCCTGGTTAATGTGATCAAAGAACGTACCCAGTTCTATGGTAAAGACAATTACGATATCGATAACAAGATGGTGACCGATATTTATAAGATAGCCACTGGCTCAATGCGGAGAACCATGGGCAGTTATCAGGCCAGTAATGTGGGTGGCGAGTTTGAACTGCTTACTTTTGATCTTAATGGCAAGCCATCTTCGACTCGAATCTCCAAAGGAACCGGATGCTCGTTGGGACAGACAATTTCACAGCAAGAAGATCTATCTATGGTGACTTCATGGGGCCGCCGAGCAACCTTGTATCGCGTGACCTTGTGTTACGAGACCGATAATTGGGCAGGGCCTTTGTTTGGTGACGAGTTTACCACCATACAATCTTCTTCTTTGATGATGGGGCGATAATCATGCACAGTTCTAGAAGAAAACAGAGTGGGCATGCTGCTCTGTTATTTGCTCTGATCATTCCCGGAATGTGGGGCTTTTTTACGCTAGCCATTGACGGTTCGCGCGCACTGCAAACCAAAGCTAGGTTAGGGGACGCCTCCGAAGTCGCCGCCTTGGCCTTAGCGGCGAGAAATAGCTCAAATCTTAGCGAAAACAAAAAATTAGCTGAAGATTACATTAGTACTTATGTTAGTGACTCGGATATCTCGATTACCAAGGTAGAAAGGAGTGAGTGCCATGTTTCCAACAACCTCGACTGCGATGGTGCTAACCGATACTCACAGTATTCGCTAGAAGTGTCGATCAACCAAGATGCTTGGCTACCAACACAGGAATTTGTCGGCTTTGGTGAGAACTACGATGTTGCACATGCAGCGACAGCCCGCAAGTATCAAGGTGACAGTATTGATGTGTCGTTTGTTATGGATTACTCCGGTTCAATGGATGAACGGTGGCAAGGTAAAGCGAAATATAAGCACGTTAGAGACATCATTAATGATGTACTGAAAGAGTTGGAGAGTTATCAAGGTATACAAGAGATCAAAAACAAAGTTTCTTTAGTTCCTTATTCAGAGTTTACAGCTCGACCGAAAGACAACTTTTCATGTGGATGGGGAGAACCCAAACCTATCAGTTATGTAGATGAACTCCACTATAAGAAATCTGGTAGCAAATATAAATTAGATGCACAAAAAACGGTCAATATGTGGAAGTATAGCCGCGCTAACGATAAAGATATGGCGTGTGCACATAGGCTATACAGAAGCTCGACGACTCGATACAAGAATGTACCATTTACCGATAATTTCGACCTATTGAGAAACGAGATGAGCAAGTTTCGACCAGGGGGTTCGACTTCTTCTTATCAAGGAATTATCAAGTCAGCACAGTATTTCGAGCGGTTATCTGATCCTAACCCACGTCAGCTGATGGTTATTTTATCTGATGGTGACGATACCAGAACGCGTAACGGACCAATGAGGAGTAACGAGCCTGTACCGACAAGGGCATTGATAAGTCACGGGTTATGCGATGACATACGCACCGAGCTAAATAGCCGAAAAACCTCTGACAACAGACCTGTAACGTTTCAAATTGCACTAATCGGTTTTAGTTACAGCGTTGATAACAATCCGCTAACTCAATGTGTTGGCGAAGACAATGTCTATGATGCCGCTAACCCTGATGAACTCTTAGACATCATCCTTAACCTTATTTCTGAAGAAATCGGACACTTAAAATGATCTTTAAATTCAACAAGCTCTTTATTGTTTCGGCTCTCGTTTCTAGCTCAACAGTCATCGCCAATGACGCTAATATTGCATTTGAACAGGTATGCGGAACCCAGTCTGGAGCGACTTATATACAGGTTGAGTCTGGTACACCGGTTTCTGTTATTCCAAATGCAGGAAATATGTATCAGGTGCAAACTGAAGCGAAAGAGCTAGATACTCGCCACTTTGTCGATCGTTTCGCAAGCCAGTTTGATCTTGAGCGAGAATGTGCAGAGTATCTAGTCAGCAATGGTGAGTTTGTTTCTGGTCAGTCTGGCGATCTGTTAGCGAGTGTTTATTTTGACTTTGACCGTGCGAATCTAACGCCGGTGTCGAAGCAAATCCTTGATCGAATTGTTAAAATCGCAGAGTCATCAAGTAATGAGTTTGTATTGACTGGGCATACCGATAGCACAGGGCCAGAGGAGTATAACTTTCAGTTGGGTTTAAAGCGCGCAGGCAGCGTACAGGCGTATTTATCAGAACAAGGGCTAGACAACACTCAGATTGATTCAAAAGGTAAAACAGAACCTAAGGCGAGCAATACCACTTCACAAGGGCGCGAACAAAATCGCCGTGTTGAAGTTACTTTATAGATAGTAAATGAGGCGCTAAGGCGCCTCATTTAGTGTCTGGAAGCCTGAGTAAATGCGGGTAAAGGTTGTAAACCAGCATGCTGCACCAAACACGAAAGCGATCAGCGCAAAGTGGTGTGGAAGTAGGCAGAACAACACGAAACAACCTATGGTCTCAGTGCCTTCGGTGAGCCCACTCATATAATAAAGTGACTTGTTTTTATAGACAGGGTTGTCGATACCGCGTTTTCCTGCCATCACTGCGAAAGCTAAAAAACTTGTTCCCGTACCGATAAAAGAAAAAATCAGAAACGCTCCGGCAACGGCGTTTTGCTCTGGGTTAGCAAGCACAAAGCCAAATGGGATCAGCGAGTAAAACAGAAAATCTAAGCTAATATCGAGAAATCCACCCGCATCCGAAATCCCTTGAATACGTGCTAACGCTCCATCAAGCCCATCACATATTCGATTAAGGAGGATAAAGACCAGAGCCAAGGTGTACTGTTCTGCTATCAAAGCAGGAAAGGCTAAACAGCCTAAGGCAAAGCCAAACAGCGTTGTCTGGTTTGCGCTAACTCCAAGCTTATCCAGTAGCTTGGCTGACTGAGCCAAAGGCCAACGAATAACCTTGATACTAAAACGATCAAGCATGTGTTGTCTCCCACGGCCAAGTGATGCAGCGACTATCCGCTGGAACATCTTCCTCATCGTGAGTGACCATTAATGCAGGAATATTCGCCTCTTTTAATTGGTCAACAACCCAAGCGCGGAATTGTTCGCGTAGTTCTTTATCTAATTTGCTGTAGGGCTCGTCTAACAATGCAACTTTAGGTTGTGCCAGCAGCATACGAGTTAACGCAATACGAGCACGTTGACCGCCAGATATCTGATCGGGGAACGACTCAGCAAGTTTAGATAATGAAATGTTCTTGAGTGCTTGCAGTGCTTTTTCTTTTCTCTGCGCCCCTTTGATCGAATCAGGTAGCGCAAACGCCAAGTTTTCCCACACGGTTAAATGGGGAAAGAGCAAGTCATCTTGGAACAGGATACCAACCTGACGCTTGTGGGCAGGCATGCTATCAAGGCGCAGATCGCTCAATGTTATAGAACCTGAGTAATCAAATTCTGATGACAAGTGACCAGCAATCGCATCAAGCAAGGTGGATTTACCGCAGCCACTTGGGCCCATTAATGTAACTATCTCTCCCGGCTCGACGGTTAGATTGAATTCAGAGAAAAGGGCATCGCCATTGGTTTTATGGATGGCGAGGTTTTCGAGACAAAGACTCATTTGGTAGTAAACCTTTAATAGTCAAACGGCGATACTTAACATGAAGTCGGCTAAGTAGAATCGCAAAAGAGAAAAACAGTAGCGGCAAGATAGCTTGCCAAATAGCATAAATAGCAGTGATGCGGCGGTCGAAGCCACTGGATAGAGCGACAGCTTCAGTCGTGATTGTGCTGATGCGCCCCGCTCCCAATACCAGAGTAGGGAGATATTGAGCGAGGCTTACACTAATGCCTACCGCCCAAGCAAAGGCGATGGCAGGCAGTAGTAATGGCAGTTTAACTTTCAACCAAGCCTGCAACGGAGATTTGCCTAAGCTCAAGGCAACGCGCGTAAGCCCGTCGTCAAAGCTGCGCCATGGCCCATCGAGTGATAAATAAACGAATGGGAAAGCGAAAAATACATGAGCCCAACAGACCCAGAATAAATACGCCTCGCTGTTTAAATACAAAGTGACGATCTGCATACCAAACAACACTGACAATTGCGGTATCAGCATAGGGATAGCGATGACATACCCCGGTACCTGCCAACGATAACGTAGACGATACTCATGAGCGATCAGCGCTAAAACTAAACTCACTGTCGCACAGACAAGCGCGATGACTAGGCTCTGCTCAAGCGTGCCTAAAATACCTTGCCACTCATACTGCCAAAATCGCAGACTAAACCTAGACGGTAGCAGGTCAGGAAAACGCCAGCGCTGAGCGAAACTCCAAATAATCAACAGTGGGATCATCGCTAGGGTCAAAGCGGCGACTGCAGAGAACAGGCTTTTTCCCGGTAATTTGACGCCTTTTCTGCCTGAATATTGCCAAGCTTTAAAGCCTTTGGTTACTGCCCATTCGACCAAGCGAGCAAAACCAATCAATAGCGTTGCGATGGCGAACAAAACCACAGCACCCGCCGCTGCGCGAGGAAGCAGTGATAAGTCCGGGTCATTGAACCATTGCCAAACCAAGACGGCAAATGTTGGCGGATTGGTTGGTCCTACAATAAGGGCAACATCAACCACAGATAAACTGTAAGCAATCACAGCGAGCATCGGGAAGCGTAGCTTAGCAAACCACTGCGGGAAGAGACATTTCCACCAAGTTTGGGCTGAACTATAGCCCATAGCGTGACTGACCTTTTCAGTCTGTTCAACATTTAACTGCTGGAGAATAGGGATACTCATTAGAAGTAAGAAAGGAACTTCTTTGATCGCCAACATAACAATTAGGCCAAGCGCATAAGGGTCTTTGACCAATAGCGCCAAGTCATCGACCGTTTGCCCGTTAGGGTCATAACCAAACAATTCATGTAAGAGACGCGCGCCCATTCCCGTTGGTGCAAATAAGAAAGCGAAACCAATTGCGAAGGCAACGTGAGGCATGGCAAGTAGCGGAGATAAGCTCAATTCAATCTTGCGCCAAAATGGACTCTTCCATGCCGATTGCAATATGGCAAAGGTGATCAAACAAGCAAGGTAGCTACTCACAATCGCACTATAAACCGTTAACCCGATTGACTGCCAAACACCAGCCCACCCAAAAACAGCAGAGAAGCCGTCAATGGAAAACTGATTTAAGCCAATCGGGGGGATATACCCAAGCGCAGAAACCAACACACCAAGTAAACCTGGTAGGGTAGGCACTATACAAACAACGATAATGACTAAATAAAGCGCTCTTAACATGTGCAAACTCTAGCTCAACAGACCCTAATTCCCGTAACGTTTTAGCCACTCTTTTTCTAAAGCGGCTTGCCAGCTAGGATGAGGTTCAGCAATTGACTTAAATTGCTGGGTATTCTTCGCAGAACCGGTCAAGAATTGGCTACTTAGTACAGAAGGATCGCCCCATACATTCAGATCACCTTTACGAGACTGCGCTTGTGGGCTGAGTAGGAAATTGATCGCAACTTGAGCGCCCGCGCTCGCATTGGCATTCCAAGGAATAGCTAAGAAATGGATATTAGAAAGTGCACCCGCTTCCATTGCATATGCCTTTGTTGTGTCTGCTAAATTGCCACTCGCTTGTGCGGAAAATACCGCATTTGGATTAAATGTAATGGCGAGATCGATTTGACCATCATCAAGCAGCTGAACGGTTTCTGCTGTGCCTGCTGGGAATTGTTTGCCACCACGCCAAGCGACTTTATGAAACTCGTCAAGGTATGACCAAAGAGGCTCGGTCACAATAGCGAAGTTCTGCTCAGAAACAGGTTGCTGCAGAGAAGCATCATTGTTTGTCAGTTCGATCAGAAGCGCTTTTACAAAGCTTGTGCCGTGAAATTCTGGTGGGCGAGGGTAAGTAATACGGTTTGGGTAAGCTTTGGCATAACTTTGCAGCTCTGCAAATGATTGTGGTGGATTATTCAATGCTTTCTCATCATGAATAAAGACCAGCTGACCAACACCCCAAGGCGCTTCTAAGCCGTCTGTTGGCTCAGAGAAATCGACGTCGACCGGAAGCGATTTATCGACATATTGCCAACTAGGTAAACCTTCGACAAACGGACCAAATAGCAGTTGGTTGTCTTTCATCGATTTGAAGTTTTCACCATTAATCCAAACCATGTCGACACTACCACCGCTGTTTTTTCCTGCGGCCTTTTCGGCAATCAAACGTGATGTTGTCTCAGCAATATCGGTTACCTTTACATGTTTTAAGGTGACACCGTATTGGGATTGAAGCTCGTTGCCTGCCCATTGAATATAACGGTTTATTTCTTGGCTACCGCCCCAAGCATGGAAGTAGACGGTTTGTCCTTTCGCTTTTTCGACAACCTCTTGCCAAGTATCTGCTGCAAAAGCAGAAAGTGAAAAAACAAGTGAAGAAAGAAGAGTGATCAGCCTTGTCATAATGTTCCCTGTAAGTTGAATAATTGTATCGGCCAATGATAAAGACCGGAGTAATGCAATTATTCATTCATTATGACTGAAAAAAGGCTGTTTTATTAACTATTTGACGCAATTGTTGATGGGATGTTTGAAAATTGTCTGCTGGAGACTAAAAAGCAGCCAATTTGGCTGCTTTTTGAATTGATGCTCAAATGAAAAGAGTTAGTTTTTCCAATCGTTTAGCTTGAACGTCAGCGTATGTACGTCGTTTTTCAGAACCATAGTATCTTGAGTTAGCGTCATATCACTCCAATCAGACAGAGTTTGACCAAACGCTTGCTCTACATCCATAACATCGCCGACACACATCTTCATGGTCATACCCATTTTCTCGATGCGGAACTGGTTGTCTTTTAACTCAGCTTGACCAAAGAAGTTGTTACAACCAGCATTGCCGTTAGCTGTCATCTTTTCACCAATTTCTAGGCGCGGTGGGTTTTGACGGCTATCTGCAATAACCGCTTCACCATCAATGCTAACCAGTTCCCAGTTGTGGTGTTGTAGATCTTGAGCTGTAATTTGTTTCACATCGTCTCCATTGCTTGCGCAAGCTGTTACAACAAGAGGTAGTGTAATTGCTGCAAGTAGCGTTTTTGGACTAAGCTTCATAATAGATCAACTCCGATAAATAAGTAGTTAAGTCAGCGTAGTGACTTCGATGAATGCAGTATAGTTAATTGCGAGTATGATTTGTCAATATAAGGTCATAGTTTGGTGCGAATCACACATTGAAACTTATTGATAAACATACAATTACAATTCGCGTAGAGTAAAAAATAACCATCAGATAATATAGAGAAATCATTTGGAGCAGCTAGAGTTTTTTACCGTCCCGAGCCCTTGTGTTGGCATTTGTACAGTAGATGAAAAAGGCTACTGTAAGGGCTGTATGCGTAAACGAGAAGAGCGTTTTAACTGGTTGAATATGACCCCCGCTCAGCAGCTACATGTGATTAAACTTTGCCGTCAGCGCTACCTACGTAAGATACGAAAAGGGCAAGCAACTCCAGCTGAAGAGATCCCCACTAACACTCCTCAACAAGATCTTTTTTAAAATCAAAACTTTACAATAACTGCCGGTTGGGCTACATCTTAATTATCGTGTACTGTATTTTGAGGTGTAGTATGGATATACGAAATTATAGTGCGAACCCATGTGTGGGCTTGTGCGAATCAAACATCAATGGTGTTTGTATAGGCTGTGGCCGAACGCGAGAAGAACGTTATCTTTGGTATCAAATGTCTGAAATCGAACAAAGAGAGATTCTAGACCGACTATCTAATGAACCTCTCTGCTTCAATCTGAAATCTAGCTAGATTATTTCAATCCCCAACGATCATTCACCCAACCACCGGCATGCTCATCAAAATGATTACCAGAGAATCGGTGGTTTACTTCGGTATTTTTTTCATTTTGAGGCGTCTCATCAAGTAAATGCTGGATATAACTTGCCATAGGATCACCGCCTTTTAGCCGCTCTTGCCGAGTCGCTACCTCTTTAATCAATTGAAGACGGTATGAGTTGCTAGCACGTTTCATTTGGTGATCCTCCATGGTTATGACACTAATATGAAAAGTTAGAAGCCGATGAGAGAACCGTCAATATAGATTGGTTAATATTTAACCTGTTTTATCAGGAATGAATCACTTTTATAAAATACATCATCAACATTAATCCGCTATCGTGTTGATTAACAAGGTGAGTGCTTAAGCTAGATCGGTGGTTACACTGCAATAAAAAATTCATTAATTATTAAATTAGAAAGCTCCAGAACTGGAGCTTTCGATTAAGGCATTAGTACAGAATCAGTTGCCAAAGTTAAAAATCGGGAAGCAGGGCAAAAAGCCGTTGTCAGCGCAGTTGATGAGACCTATTTGGACACCTTCAATCTTGGCTGTTTTGTTGAATACGCCGACTTGGACAGTGGACTCGTTCGACATATTAACTGCGCCCACATCAACCATAGTGTCGCCTTCAGAGTAGTTCACGAATGAAACGTTGGCTCCTCTAACATCTTTGGTAATGTTAACGGCTCCGAGGTTCACACCTGTGGTCAAACCCTCATTCCAGTTAAATAGGCCTAGCGAGGCGCCCGTCATCTCTTGGTTAACTTTGGATGCGCCTAGAAACAAGCCGAAGTTAACGCCCGTTGTGGTATTGGTTTCTGACATACCTACAATAGAAAAATCGACGCCTTTGACGGTATCGACTTTACCGTGAAGTGCTGCCAGCCTAACCCCAGAGACCTGAGAGTTTTCGGGCGCATTAAAATCGTTAACCGATGAGAACATTACTGGAGAAGAGGCGAATGTCACAGGAGACAACACCATCGTTGAGATAGCCACTGCTTTGAGTATTTTTTTCATATTAACTCCAAAAACAAAGTTATTTGTATGAGCGAGCATTGAGGTCTGTCGACCCGAACAACTCACGTTAACTATAGTTGTTATCTGTCAGAAGAGTGTTAGTTGTTGATTACAAAGCGCGATGAGTTTTTTGTGAGTAAACTTTTGTCAAATTGAGTCCAATTATAACGTATGCAACCTTGTGCAATGAAAAGGTCTCTGCCTATATTTAAGATGTAACGTCAGAGGCAATCGAATAATGAAAAACTCACAAATTGTCATAGTAGATGACTCACCAGCGATTCTTTTGGTGATGAAGGGAATGTTGTCAGAACTCGGTTATGATAACGTCGTGACATGCTCTCACCCCGCTTCAGCACTGGCCAATATCAAACGCTCTCCAGAGAAGTACAGCGCGGTATTTACTGATCTGAATATGCCTGAAATTGACGGCATGACGCTTATAAAAGAATTAGGCGAGATGAACTATCGTGGTGGGATCTGCATCATTTCAGACATGGAAAAACGCGTGATAGAACTTGCAGCGCACCTGGCGCGCGAGCATAAGGTCAATTTGATTGGAAATATCGCAAAACCTGTGCATATTAATGAGTTACAGCGAATACTGAACAAGATTAAACAGTTTACTATTCGCGAGAACCAATCCTATGAGCCAATATCGCAAAGCATGCTCAGTGATTATATGTCGAAAGGCATGATAGAACCCTACTACCAACCGAAAGTTAATCTTCAGAGTCGGCATGTTGAAGGTATTGAAGTGCTGGCTCGTATTGTGACTCCTGGGCAGACTAACGCTATCGCACCGGGGCAATTCATACCAACGGCAATAGAACACGGTATGCTAAACGAACTGACTCAGCAGTTGGTAGGCAAGGTGCTCACTGATTTTCCAATGCTGATTAAAGAGTTTGGTAAAGAAGTCAAAGTTAGTCTCAATCTTTCCCCGTCTCAATTGACCACAGATGGTTATACTCGTGATTTTATCGAGACAATTGATACCCAGCACGTGGATAAGAACAACATTACTTTGGAGATCACCGAGGAGTTCGCGCTAGAAGATACCGAACAGTTAGAGACGATAAACCGTTTAAGAATGCGTGGTTTTGGATTATCGCTTGACGACTTTGGTACCGGGTTCACTAACCTCAACCAACTTCGTACCCTGCCGTTTACAGAAGTGAAAATCGATCGCACATTGATCAATGATATCCACCAAGATCAGTTTAACCAAGTGGTGGTCGATACCTTGGTCAACATAGCAGGGAAAATTGATGCCTCCTTGATAGCTGAAGGGCTGGAAGAGTATGAAGACCTTGAGTACTTGAGCAAAACCTATAAAGACATGAACGTACAAGGTTATCTGATTTGTAAGCCTAAACCTCTTGATAGCCTGTTGTACTGGCACCATAGTTGGCTATACAACGTGCAGTAAAAAGCCTCGAATTTCGAGGCTCTAACACTTATTTAGTCAAGTTTTGACAGCGTTGCTGAGTCACCAACTCGTCAGCCATTAACTGGCCTCGGCTATTTCGCATCTTAATTCTATAACTGATACCGACCTCAAGATTATTCATTGTGTCTGGCGTAGTACAGTAGGTTCGAATACTTTGATTCAATACTTGCGCAGTCGGTTTTGCCCCTTTCGCATCATCGTTATAAACCATCATAATCTCGATGGTGCTGCCTTTCGCGCTCGCACGCATGATGGACAGGGGGCCTGACTCAAGAGGAAGCTCAGTAGCCAGCAGATTAGCTCGGCTCTGTGCTAACAATTCTAGCTGCTTTTGTTTATCTGACGAGGCAGACGAACAGCCAGCAAGCATCACCAGTGCGATGATCGAAAAAGACTTGAGTGAATTAAGCATCGTTAAAACACTTTTTTAAATGGCTTAACGATTACTTTCTCGTAAACACCCGCTTCAATATACGGATCAGCATCAGCCCATTCTTGAGCTTGTTGCAATGAGTCAAACTCAGCAATAACGGTTGAACCAGTAAAGCCAGCTTCTCCTGGGTTATCAGAGTCAATGGCAGGCATAGGTCCTGCTGTGAGTAAACGGCCTTCATCTTGCAGTGCTTTTAAACGCTCTAGGTGAGCAGGACGCACGCTAAGGCGCTTTTCCAAAGAGTTCTCTACATCTTGTGAGAAGATGACATACCACATGATCTGATATCCTTATATGAATAGAGTAAATTCAGACGTTTACTCTACCTTAAATGGCATAATTTAAAAGGGTTGCGGTGAGATAATTTAACCTCTATTAAGAGTGTTCAATCGGGCGTGGTTTGCCTTCACCATCAATAGCGACGTAATTGAATGTCGCGTCACACACCATAAAGCGATCTTCTAAGCCATGCTCTTTGACAGGTTTGACCCAGACTTCTAGATCAATACTCATTGAAGTGCGACCTATTTTGGTACACTCACCGTAACAGCAGACCACATCGCCTACACGAACCGGTTTTTTGAATGTAATGCTTGATACTGAAACAGTAACGATTCGACCTGATGAGATTTCTTTGGCGAGGATACCGCCTGCAAGGTCAAGTTGTGACATGATCCAACCACCAAAAATATCGCCATTGGCGTTAGTATCTGCTGGCATAGCAAGGGTTCTAAGAAGTAATTGCCCTTTGGGTGCAGTGTTTTCTGTGCTCATTGTGACATCCAATACAAACGAAACAGCGACCAAGTTGGTCGCTGCAAAAATTGGATTGTAACAAAACTATCAACTTATCCGCCAGAGTTAGCGTTCTGTTCGTCTTTTGGCATGTGTTTGTAGATGTAGATTCCGGTCAGCAATGTGAAACCAAATGTCGCCGCTAGTAGGCCAAAGACTTTGAAGTTAACCCAGACATCGAGCGGAAGGTTAAAAGCAACGTAGACGTTTATGCCTGCACATAGTGAAAAGAAAGCTACCCAAGCCCATGTGACTTTTGCCCAAACCGAATCAGGAAGTGTGATCTCTTTTCCGAGCATGTTTTTTATCGCCGATTTTCCTATTGCATGGCTCACAGCCAATCCAATTGCGAAAATCAGATAAACGATGGTGACTTTCCATTTAATAAAGTTTTCGTCGTGGAGAAAAATAGTCATACCGCCAAATACGGCAACCATCAAAAAGGTGATGACTTGCATCTTTTCAACTTTCTTATAGACCAAGTAGGTCACGACGATTTGAATGGCTGTTGCGACAATCAGAGCGCCTGTCGCAACGTAGATATCCTGCAATTTGTATAAAGCGAAGAAAATAATTAATGGGATAAAGTCGAGCAGTTGTTTCATTGAAGTATTCTGAGTCAGTCTAATTCGCTTCAGTCTAACCAAAACAAGACTAATCACAAAGCGGTTCGTCACTATAAGAGCTGCGCTTCCCTGCAAAGAGGGGTTCTAGCGCTGTAGTTGGCGTTTATAGTCTTCCAAATAACCTTCACTGCGCAAACTATCAACGGCAAACTGCAATTCCTCATCGCTCATTGAGAAGCAACTTGATTTGCCAGTCATACCATTCAAATATTCGTGATATTCCATCTCAGTGAAGTGACCAATACGGTCTACGAGCAGACTCTTAATACCTTGATGAATAAGTCGATAATATGTGTGACGTTGAACTTCCATAACGTTCCCCTTACATCGAGCAAAGCGGGACAATGCCGCTTTTCTGTTACCATGCGGGAATCAAGCATATTCGATGCCAGTAAGAACTGAATGCAGGGTGTGAGGTTATAGGTTGTTAAAAACTCTAAATAATTTTCGAAATGAGAACGGTTTTGAGCTGATGCACAGACAATCATTCAGCAATCTGCGAGTCAATTTGGGAAAAGGGTTGCCAATCTATTGACTGGCAACGGTCTGCTAGAGTAACAAATCGCATCAGTTAAGAGCTGTGCTGGCCGCAGTGATTAATAGGCTCTTCGGCTTAGGGTTAGGTATCAGCATTTCGTTAAGTGATGGGCTAGCAGCAGGAAAAGTCAGTTTGAACTCTGTATATTTATCAATCTCTGAATGGCAACTGATAGACCCACCAAAAGAAGTCATCACGCGTTGGCAATAGCCTAAGCCTAAGCCACTACCTCCACTCTTGTTGTGACTGAAAAAGTCATCAAATATTTGGGCAATCAAGTGCTCTGGTATTCCGGGACCGGTATCACGAAAGAGTAAGTAGTTCTCGTGGTGACCTTTTTTAAGTTGAATTGAAATCCTGCTTTTAGGGTACGAATCGAAATAGTAAGTCGCATTTCGCACGAGATTAAACAGGACAAAACTAAACAAAGTATCATTAATCTCTACCACGAAATCTTGTTCGAAATCCAGATGAACCCTATAGCGCATACTTTCATTCTCAAAGCCGTATTGATCAATTGCGGAGCAAACTACAGAGGAGACGAGTGATGGAACAACAGGTGCTTGATCGAGTGAAGCTTGGCCCAGTTCTCGCGTTATGATATCGATTAACTGATGACTTCGAGCGATGGCTTTAGTCCCTTTATTGACATGGTACTTTAGCTGAACCATCGAGTGGGGTTGTCTGATCGCTTGCTCAAGGAGCTCAAATTCAAGTTGCAGCTGGGCAAAAGGATTCCGCATCTCGTGAGCTATCGAACTTGCTAAAGCCTGTGACTGCCGGACCTCACGTTCGTAGTTTATATGTACCTGAACTTTGTTTAGTACTCTTTCAAGTGCTGAGAGCTCTTCATATGAAAAGTGAATCCCTTCAGGTTTCGAGCTTGAAACCAAAATGTGCGACAGCTTGTTTTTACTTTCGAAGAGTGGGACGACCAAAGCCGATTCGAATTTACTCATATTGCTGTGAACAAGGCTAAGCGCTTGATTATTTGAGTTGAGTAATTCTTCTTCTACCTCTTCAATGACCAACGAAGTTCCATGACTCTCAAAGTAGTTTCGGTACAAATTTACATCATGATAGTCGCCTAACAAGCGCAGCTTATCTTTTGGTACGCCCAAATAGTCAGCCAAGCTTGCCATAGCGCGTGTCGGGGAAGATTGAAACTCATCTTCAAGCCGAGATATTTTTTCTACGGGATGGATAGGGTCTCGATACATGATCACACTGATCACTCTTTGGACAAACCGATAAAGTGTTTGCCAAGTCATGCCTATCAGTAGAACTAGGAATAAAGCATCGGTAAGTCCTAGCTGTGTAATAGGAACGAAAGACGCGAAAGTTGTGGCATAGATTAATGCGGTAGAGGTGATGCTAACGAAGATAAAACAGATGTATTTCGGACTGAAAAAGCGCGAAGTCAGCAGGGCATATCCCATGAACAGCATTTCACTAAGGGATAATGTTGGGGGAAGCCAAGTGAGTGAGAAATTGTCAAAAAAGAAAGTCATGCCAACCTGAATAACTGCGGTGGAGCACATGAATATAGTGATACCCATAAGCATGTAATTGGTTCGCGTTTTTCGTATTCGGTTGCGGCTCTTTTTTAGCGAGAGAAGATTAAAGAAAGTTAACAGCACTAAGATGATGAAGCCTAGAAAGAAATACTTAGTGTAAGGACCAAACTTCAGCTGGAAATTACTGGGCCCAATAATGTCGATGCCTAGAATTGTGCCTCCGGGCATTAGGTTGCTGATAACGCCAAACAAGGTAATGTTAGCAACTAGAATATCTTGCCATAACGCGACGCTTTTATTGGTGTAGTGCTTGTGCAGTTTAGAGATAAAACAGTAGGCTGAGACAAAGGCGAGTAGTGTCGCTAGGTTGGCAACAATTGCCATGTTAATCGCGACATGATCTCCAAATCTTACCAGCAGATCTGTATGGAAATAGCAGTTGCTTAGCGTCCAGAAGAACACCCCCACCGTATAGCAAATATAGTAGGTGTACTGTTTTAAACTGAGTGTCCCATGACGCTTCGCCAAAGCAGTACAAAAATAACCTGCCCAAGCGAGGACAAGTAAAGAGATCGAGAGTAAAACGACCGCTTTGGGATACATCATTTGATGCAATAGATAACTGAACATATTGTTCCGCTTTACTAGTATTTGACGTTGTTAAAACCGATCCGATATTTTTTGTTTGTATGATGGAGCCTAGTGAGAGCACTACTGGGAAGTCTGAGATTTATCGTTTTATGGAGGACTTACAGCAACTCACGGCCAAAGTTGGATCAGAGTTTTGAGATCCTGTTTACCCTAAGTGGAATTTTGTGCAATTTATTTCTTATTATCCCCTGAGGAATATCTCACTTTTTCGGAATGAATTGTCTGTTCTATGAGGGAAGGCGAAATATTGGCTATTGTTATTGATATATTTGATGGGGTGATTGAAAAGGTGTTTTATTTCAAGTTCTTATAGCTCTAGTGTGGTGATTGGTACCGCCCTAGAGCTATAAGAGGGAGTGATTTAATGGATACTCATGGGCAAGGCCGATTTCAACATTTGATCAAGCGCTTCCTTAGTTGTTGGTTTTGAAAGTCTCCCATCCATCAGTTCACTGATCATAGTGAGTTCACGTTCTCCGGATTCTCCTGACAGAGCAATAATTGGGATAGTCGGGAAGGAACGCTTAATGATACTTGCCGCTTCAAAGCCATTCATGACTGGCATCTGAATATCCATAAACACCAGATCAATTGGGTTGCTTTGAATAATCTCAATAGCCACCTTACCATTGTTGGCTAATACGACTCCGTAACCTAGTTGCTCTAAGTAGAGTTTCACTAAGGTACGTTGAATCTCTTTGTCATCAACGACTAAGATCATATGCGCAGGGCTTACACCAAAGTTGAGCTCGCCATTGGACACGGCAAGAGGGGGAGTGGTCACTTCCGCTCTAAGCTCTGCTTTAGGTTTGCTGGTTTGAGTAGCAGCGACGTTGGTTGCTGGGAAAGTAAGCTTAAATTCAGTAAAACTTCCAACTTCTGAATGACAGCTGATTGATCCGCCAAACGATGCCATGACACGTTGACAATAGCCAAGGCCTAAACCGCTACCACCGCTTTTGTTATGGCTGAAAAAATCATCAAAAATTCGAGTTAACAGCTCGGCAGGAATACCTGGTCCAGTATCACGGAACAGTACGTAGTTTTCATACTGGCCTTTCTCGGTACGTATTTCGATGTGGCTATTTGGATAAGAATCAAAATAGTAGATGGCATTGCGTAGCAGGTTGAATAACACGAAGTTAAAAAGAGTGTCATTGATTTTAGCGACGAAGTCTTCATCCAGATCTAACACAATGCGGTTCAGCTCACTGTCATTATCAAAGCCATATTGGTTTATCGCGCTATTAATAGCACCATGAATCAAAGTAGCTTCAGAGGGTTCTTGGTCGAGTGATGAACTATTGACCTCGCGAAGGATGATGTCGATGAGTTGTCTACCACGTTTGATAGCTTGCTTTCCTTTGTCTACGTGCTGTAGAAGGGTATTTGAATCAACAGGCGACAACAGTTTTTGATTGAGAGACTCAAACTCGAATTGTACCTGCGCAAGCGGATTCCTCATTTCGTGTGCGATTGAGTTAGCGAGTGCTTGTGATTGGCGTACTTTCTGCTCGTAATTAATATGAACTTGGACTTTTTGTATTACTCGCTCTAGCGCTTTGAGCTCCTCAAAAGAAAAGTTCACGTCACCTTGTTTGTGGCTAGAAACCAGAACGTGAGAGAGTTTGTTTTTACCTTCGTAGATTGGCAGAACCAGTGCGGATTCCATCTGGTTCATGCTGCTATGAATCGTTGATAGCTCCTTGTCACGGTTCTTCTCAATCGCATCTTCGATCTCATCAATGACCAGAGGCGTCGTGTGATTCTCAAAATAAGAGCGGTACATACTTGCACCTTGATAGTCATCAAGGAGTTTTAGCTTGTCACTTGGAACCCCAAGATAGCTTGCCAAAGCTTCTATCGCCTTACTTGGAGACTTTTGAAACTCATCTTCTAACTGAGCAATTTTCTCAGTAGGTGAGACTGATGAGCCATACAAGGCATAGGTTAAACAAGTTCTGACTAGGCGTGAGGTGTACGGCCAAGAAAGACCAATAGCCATAATAGCTAAAACGCCAGTCGCGGTGCTTACATAATCTAATGGTTTAAAGAGAGTGACGACAAACGTGTACACAGCCGCCGTGATAATCAAAGAGCATCCAACAAGGCAAAGATACCTAAAACTATAAAAACGCGATGCTAGTATCGCGTAGCCCATAAACAGCATTTCGCTAATCGAGAGTGCTGGTGGCAGCCAAGTTAGTGAAAAGTTGTTGAAGAAATAGGTAAAGCCAAGTTGAATAATGGCAGTAGACGCCATAAATATGGTCATACCAAGAATCATGTAGTTGATTCTTGTGCGTCGAATTCGGCTACTGCTACGTTTTATAGACAGCAGATTCAGAAATGTCAGAGCAAATAGAAGTGTTAGGCCAATAAAGAATGGACGAGTGTACTCGCCAAACTCAAGCATAAACTGGCTTGGACCTTCTATCACGACACCTTTAATTGTTAGATCGGGAACGATGTTGATGATAGTGCAAAATATCATCGTTGAACCTGCTAACAGCAACTGCCATGGGCTAGGTCTACTACTCGTGTAGTGTTTTTTTAGCTTAGCGGAGAAATAGTATGCGGAGCTGAAGGCTAACAGAGCCGAAAGGTTCGCGACCACCGCCATCGTCGCACCGATATGTGCTCCCCATTCAACTAACCATCCACTGTGGAAGTAGGCGTTACTCAATATCCATACAAACAACCCTAACGTATAGGTCACATAGTAGACATACTGCTTGAGGCTTTGAGCACCATGCTTTCTCGCTAATGTAGAACAAAAGTAGCCCGCCCACACAAAAACAAGCAAAGCCGTCAGGATAAGAACGACTGCTTTTGGATAGAGTAGCTGCTGTGTAATGTAACTAAGCATATTGTAGCTCTTGTCCTTGATGTCTGTGCTGCTTCAATTGAGTAATGGTACTGACTTTGTACCTGCGATAATTGCATTCAGACAAAGCCTGGCTAAGGGATTTGATAAACCACAACCCCTTATAAGTTGCGAAGCCAGAATCGGAAACGTGGCAATAACTCATTTTTAAGTACGCGCCATTGGTGAGGCTTTGGTAATACTGAATCATCAATGGCTGCTCTATAACAACGAAGGCAACTTGAAAGCTGAGCTTATCGAGTTGCGCCATCAGTCTCTTTTGAGACAAATAAAGGCTGAATATTTTCTGGCTTTGGTTACCGCTGACTGTCAAACGGACAATCTCACAACATTTTTCTTGGACAGTAATATTTTGCCAAAGTGCATTCTCATATTTTGCCGACGAAGTATCACTGATCTCGATATCAGAACACAAGAGATCTAAGTTAACTAATTGGCGTTGCATCTCAACTTGATTAAGCAATGTCCAACACGAGGTTTGAAAAAATGGCGAGAAATAGAGCCAATTGTCAGCTTCATTATGATTATTGACCTTGGCAGTAGAGACGATCACTGGGAAAGATAAATCAGGAACAAGCTGGGCAAGGATAAAATGACTGCCGTGAGCAGAGACTTCTATTTCATACAGCATCTCGAACCACTGCTGCTCCGAAACAAAGGTTGCTAGGTTAATTAGCATTACAGCATCGGGTAGTTCCATTGCATAGCGGCTATGCAGCGTGTAATAGAGCTCGGTATGGTTTTCGATATTGTCGATGACGCTATCGGCGAAATCCTCTTCATTTTGGGTAAATTTGGGTAAGGACTCCAGCCCTAAACGCTGAGGTTGATTTCGGTACTTACTTTTGATTTTCCAGACATTAAAAGCACACCAAGCTTGTGCCCAGTTATCAAACAAGGTTAGTGCTCTTTGTTCGAACTCATGCCATTGTTGTGGTTCGTTCTTTAAAGGTGAGTTAACGTTAACCAAGTAGTAAGGTGATTGGAGTTTGGTTGCGATGTTTTTGTAGCGAAGTGAACTATCCTGTTCGCTTATTTGAGCGAGACGCTCGTTAAGTACATGTTTAAAAAAGTGATTACTATCTACACCGAAAAGAGTTTCGATCTGTTCAAATAAAGCACATGCGTGCGCATTGTCCTCTTTTTCAAAAAGGGACGATTCAAAATTGTTAGCCATAGACGTTTGTATAATTATTTTGTTTATTTTGGCCAACCAGTATTCATTTAGGTGCCTATTTGTGCAATTGAATTAGTATGTTTATGCTAATTAATCGGGTGTTAATATTAATATTAGTGATGCAGAGCACGAAATAAACCAGGGGGAGTGGTCTGTCACGGGCGAGAGTTGCGTTTGAGAATTACAGTTCCGCAAAACGCGCTAGTGAACCAGATTTTTGGTTCTAGACGTGTTTTGTTACCCATATCAGTGTTTTACCTTCATACACATTCTGATTTGAGATAAATACCTGACAATCTTGTTAATAGCAGCCTAATCTTCTGGCTTCAATTATCAATAAATGCCAATAATTGGTAGAAATTCTGCCTTTTTAGAGAGCTATCTTGTTGTTTTGACGGTTAATTTGTACTCATTGAAGAAAAAAGTTGGCGAAAATCATAAGCTTGGCATACACTTTCCAAGGTAAAGCCGATATGTTGTTGATTGGCTTGGTGAAATGTTTAGGTGCTGCCTTGCGGTGGCAATGTTTAACACAGCTTTGAGGAAAGTTTTATGGCGCTCACAAAGGCCGATTTGGCTGAGAACCTGTTTGAAAAGCTCGGATACAGTAAACGGGATGCCAAGGAAACGGTTGAGGCGTTTTTCGAAGAGATTCGTAAGGCACTGGAAAGTGGCGAACAGGTAAAACTGTCTGGATTCGGTAATTTTGATCTTCGTGATAAGAATGAACGTCCAGGTCGAAACCCGAAGACAGGTGAAGACATTCCAATCAGTGCACGTCGCGTAGTGACCTTCCGCCCAGGGCAAAAATTAAAAGCCCGCGTTGAAAACATTAAGGTTGACTAAGTCTTAGCTCGCTAAGAGGCACATCCTGTATCGGGGCTAGGAGCAATTCTAGATCCCCATAGAAAAATACCCCAGCTAAGGCTAGGGTATTTTTGTATTAAGCGTTTGTAAGCAACGTTAGTCTCGTTTCCACAAAGCGTGGCAGAACTTATGCTCAGGATCGCGGCTGATTAACAGGCGAGCGAACACATCGTCCAGTACATCGTCTTCTTCATTGACTAAACCAACGCGAACTTCTGCGTAAACTTCTTTGTCTACGTCAAAGCCTACGTGCTCAACCCAGTCATCACCAGTTTCCACTAACTCAGCAGCGCCGCGCTCATCGAACTGTGCTGTGAACAGAATAACGTCAGCAGCCTCTAGGTTATCAGGTGCCATCTCTAAAAAGATGTCGTAGGCCGTATCAATGGCGTCATCGTATGAGATTAGGTCAGCCATGATTACGCGCGGCTCATGTATTTACGTTCAGCCGTGTTGATCACGATGCGGTCACCTGTCGCAATGTATTCAGGTACTTGAACAGTAAGACCGGTAGCAAAACGTGCAGGCTTTGTACGAGCAGAAGCAGAAGCGCCTTTGATTGAAGGATCGGTTTCTTCAATAACGAGTTCAACAGCAGCAGGAAGCTCTAGGCCAACAGCATTGCCATTGACTAGGATGACATGCAGACCTTGAATTTCTTCGGTTACGAACAGTAGTTCGTCTTCAATTTCGTCTTTCTTGAATGTGTATTGAGTGTAGTCTTCATTGTCCATGAAGATGTACTCATCACCATCAACGTATGAGAAAGCCGAGGCACGTTTGAACATGTCTACCGTTTCAACAACGTCATCAGATTTATAGCGTTCATCAACGCGAGCACCTGTGTTTAGGTCAGTACAACGCAGTTTGTAAATTTTTGCGCCGCCACGACCACCAGGAGTGGTTACTTCGATGTCTTTGATTAATAGTGTTTTACCGTTAGATTCGATAGCAAAACCTTTTTTAAGCTCACTTGCCTTTGGCATGAACAATTTCCTTCGTGTGTTAGGTATTGTGGCGATTATATACCGACTCACTGGCTGAAGGAATATCTTGATTCATCCTGCTCAGTGAGCGAACATTAACGCATTCAGTTCGATTATTTTGTGTTATCAATCAAATGCATCTTTCAACGATCAATCCTAAACACCCCTTTCAACCAAACTATCAACCTGCGATTGATGATCTGGTTAGCTTTCTTAGAAATGGGTTAGGACAAAATCTGCACAGTATTTATCTATATGGCAGTGTGGCTCGTAAGACTGCAAAACCCGGCTCATCAAATTTAGATGTGATTGTGGTCACCCAATCATCGTTTAGTGATTTACGAACAACACTGTTTAATTCGATCAAATGGCGTTTTCAAAAATCTCACCCACACATCACGGAAATCTCGTTTAAAACGGCTTTAGCTTCTGAAGTTGCAAGTCTGGATAGTATTTTCTCGTGGGGTTTTCAGCTGCGCCACTGCTCGGTGTGTATTTTTGGCGAAGATTTGTCGGAGTGTTTTGGCGATTATGAACCAAGTTGGGAGATCGCAAAACACTGGAATATGGATGTTGAAGATTGGGTTGCAGTGTATCGAAATCGAATCGCACGCTGCGACAAGCCAGAAGAACAAGTGAAAGCACAAAAAATCATCGCGAAAAAGCTACTGCGAGCCAGCTATTCACTGATCATGCACAAAGATAAGCAATGGTTTGATGATCCTCTAGAGTGCGGCCAAGTATTTCTTCGCTATCATCCTGAAAAGCAGGTAGAGATAGAGCGCCTAGGTATTCTCTTATCTGGACGAGTTATCCCCAAGCGTTCTGTGGTGGGGATCCTTGATGGATATGGCGACTGGATTGTAAAACAGTACAAAAAAACGGAATTCAAAATAGGTTAGTTGTTTAGCTTCCACTAATAAGCATATCTCAAAGCGTATGCTAGCCTTACTAGAGTGGTAGGGGGGCCTATGATTAGTTGGAAGCACGTTTTTGAACCTTCAATTAACTATTCTCAATCGTGGTTTCGTCAGTATTTATTACCTTCATTGTACGCAATACGTGAGGGGATGATCTGGCTGATACCGTGTTTACTGATTTCTTCTTTTTGTCTCCTTGCTGCGAGCATTGCTGAGTTTGTGCAAGGTTATCGCCCTGATTGGGTAGCAAGCCTTTACCTGGTTCATAGTGGTGTATCGGCATTTTTTCCCTACTTAATGACAGCCACTATTTCTTATGTGGTCGCCATGCAGTGGCGATTGCCGCGCCCACCTGTCGCACTGCTATCGATACTTTATCTAGTGCTCGTTGATACTCTAGTTCATGGTGAGCAAGTACTTCTGACCTTCAAGATTGTGATGGCGATAACTACGCCTCTTTATTCTATTCCTTTGTTGGCCAAGCTGTTGCATTATCCCAGTTTAAAACTGACAAGGTCGGATTCTGCGGGCAGTATTGTTAAAGAGTCACTCAATCTAGTATTACCCGCTTTAATTACGTCTGTGATTATTGTGTCAGCGAACATTGCGTTGTTCTCTTTAATTTCCAATATTCCTTTTTTATCCCTATTTACGCTTGATTATGCGAATAGCCCAGCATGGTTCGGGGTCATTTTTGCTGCCCTTAACTCAATTTTGTGGTTTTTTGGTGTGCATGGCTATTATGCGTTATTGCCTCTGGTGGAATTTCTGCAAGAAGCGGTAAATCTTAACTACTCCACAGTAGTAGCTGGTGGAGAGGCGATCTATCATATGAACTTGTCTTTCATGGGGGCGTTTGTGTTCATTGGAGGGAGTGGGGCAACTCTGTCGCTGGTGATTGCATTGTTGTTGTTTGCCAAGCATAGAAACCTCAAGCTTATCGCGATAGCAAGCATTCCAATTGGCTTACTTAATATCAACGAGATTTTGTTGTTCGGTTTGCCGATTATATTTAACCTCAGGCTGTTCTTACCCTTTCTGATTTGCCCGATCGCTAACGTTTTGGTGAGTATGCTTTGTGTCTCTAGTGGTTGGGTTGCCTCGCCTAGTGTCTCCGTACCTTTTAATAGTCCGATTTTCTTTAATGCTTTTGTGGCGACAGGCGGTGACTTCTCTGCGGTAGTGCTTCAATCTTTTAATATCGCCCTTGGCGTCATGATCTATTATCCAGCGGTTAAATACCTCTACAGTGCTGATCAGCATCAATCGATTCACATTGCGGCATTAGATACGACGTTCTCTCGCCGTGAAGAGGAGGCGCGCTCATTGGTCAATGACCCTATCAAAGCGTCTATTCAAGCGGAATTTGAGAGCAAGCAGCTATCACAGCAAATAGAGTTGCTAAGCCGTCAAGAGTTTGTGCTGGAGTATCAACCTCAGATTTGTACGGTAACGAATAAAGTGGTGGGGTGTGAAGCGCTTGTCCGCGCGATAGATGAGCATGGACATCTTAAAGGGCCTCAGACATTTATGCCTTGGCTAGAAAAAGCGAATCTAATGAAAGATTTGGATTTGTGGGTGATTAAGCAAGCAGTGAAAGATATTGCTAAGTTGCAAAGCAAAGGACATTTCATTCCGGTGAGTGTCAACATTACTCCGGAAACATTGATTTCTGAAGATTACTTCGAGCGTATTGTAGCTGTCATTAAACCCTATGCGCGTTACCTGCATTTTGAGCTTACTGAAGAAACCTTACTGCTTGATAAAAACAAAGTGTATCTCAATTTTAATCGCCTTCATCAGTTAGGGGTGAAAATACATATTGATGACTTTGGGACAGGCTATTCATCACTTAGCTATTTGAACCAGTTTACGATTGATTGCATAAAAATAGACCGTTCTTTTGTATTGGCATTAAGCAGTGACAAAGGGGTTAAGGTATTTGATTCCATCCTATCCATTGCCAATCAGTTGGATCTTGATGTGATTGTTGAAGGAGTCGAAACGATTGAACAATTGAATCATGTACCGAAACGGACGAACATCAAGGTTCAGGGTTGGTACTATTCCAAGTCATTAGCGTTGAATGAGTTGGTTCAATACAACCCTTATCCACGAGAAGCGGTTTAAAACAAGCCTAGCTGCGGCTCACTGAGTGTCTCAAAGTCTAGCCCAATAAATGGCAAGATGGCTTCTGCCACTGGCTTTAGTTGTTTATCAATGTAGTGCTGATAGTTGATAGCGCTTTTTTGGTACTCTTTCGGTTCGGGGCCCGAGGTAGTGATCACGTATTCGATTCTACCTTTGTTTTGATACTGCAATGGGCGACCAAGTTGGGCGTTTATTTCATCCGCCATTCTGGCTGCACGTACCTGAGGTGGAATGTTTTTCTGATACTCATGCAGTTTTCTTCTTAAGCGTTTTTGATAGACGAGTTTGTCATCGAAATCTCCCGCTTTGGTCTGCTCGACAAACCCGCGAATATAGTCACTTGGGTTCTCGCCATGAAACACCATTGAGTACAGTGTTTGTTGGAATTCTTGGGCTAATGGCGTCCAGTCTGTTCGAGCGCTCTCTAAGCCTTTAAAAATCAGTCGTTCATTTTCCCCTTCACCGATAAGTCCGGCATAGCGCTTTTTCGAGCCGGTTTCCTGTCCACGAATCGTTGGCATTAAGAACTTTTTGTAGTGCGTCTCGTACTCTAACTCCAAAATTGAGTTGAGGTTATACTCCTCACGTAAGTGGTTCGTCCACCACTCATTGATATAGTCAACAAGCTGGTGGCCAATTTCATCAGCTTGTGACTGAGAGAACTGCCCATTAAGTGACACAAACGTGGAGTCGGTATCACCGTATATCACTTGATAGCCTTTCTCTTCAATCAATACCTTGGTCTGCTTCATGATCTCGTGACCTCGCATCGTGATGCTGGAGGCTAGTCGCGTATCGAAGAAGCGGCATCCTGACGAACCAAGTACGCCATAGAAAGAGTTCATGATGATTTTTATCGCTTGAGAAAAGGCTTTTTCACTGTTCTTTTTCGCGACATCGCGCGCCGCCCAGAGGTTTTCGATCATCTCTGGTAGGAAATGACGAGTGCGGTGAAATTGTCCGCCTCTGAATCCTGGAACCGCTTGCTCTTGTTCAAGACCAATGTCTTGCTGTAATCCCTCAATTAACCCCATAGGGTCGATAAGAAAACTACGAATAATGGAAGGATAAAGACTCTTAAAATCGAGGACTAAAACTGAATCATAAAGATTTGGAATCGAGTCCATCACATAACCGCCAGGGCTCGCCAACCAGTTCTCTGGATGTAAGTTTGGCGCGACGTAGCCAGCGCGATGAATCTGGGGTAAGTAGAGATTGGTAAACGCAGCAACTGAGCCGCCAACACGGTCCAGTTCAACCCCGGTCAGTTTAGAGCGCTCAATGGCAAATTCTAATAAGTGGGTATGGGCAAAAATCTTGTTAACCAAGACACAATCTTGCAGGTTGTATTTAGCAAGAGAAGGCTTGTCATGGCGATACATCTGATTGATCTCGTCCATGCGGTCATGCACATTGTGTATCTGCTTTCCTTCACCCAGCAACTCTTGTGATACGGCTTCTAAAGACCAGCTGCGGAAGTGGTAGGTCGCTGTTTTCAGAGTATCAATTCCGTCCATTACGACTCGGCCGGGAATCGATATAAAGGCTTGTTGAGTTGTGTTTGATGTGCGGAAAAAACTCGATTGTTTACCTCGACCAAGCATTAACTTGACTTGATTCCTCTCGGCACGTTTGTGCAGTAGCCTGAAATCAAAGTCGATGACATTCCAACCAACGATAACATCGGGATCGAACTGGCTAAACCAATCAACCAGCGCGAGCAGCAACTCTTTCTCGTTGCTTACCCACTGCATGTGAGTATCAGCTGGTTGAGGAGCGCCAATCATAATCACTCGGCTGTCCATTGGACTATCTAGCCCAATAGAGTAGAGCACGCCTTTTTCTGAACACTCAACATCTAAGGACACCACTTTGAGTTCTGGGGTGTAATCGCCTTGGCGACATTTCACCTGCTTGTACCGAAGGTGCGATGCATTGCTCTGAACTGCTCCAGTAAACTCCAGGCTGCCTTTTATAAAGCGCTCCATTAGGTAGCGGTCAGCAAGGCGAATGTCGTCTTCTAACACAACAATGTCATGTTGCTTGAGATGCTCGCTGAGTACTTGAGCTTGCTTGATAGAATGACAGTAACATGCAGCTACGGGTCGTAAGGCAAAGTCTTTCAGTGGTAAGGTTTTCCACTCGATCTGCACGTTTTGGCTCTGCGTTTTGGCACTTTCCAACTGGTCTTGAAAGATGAAAAAGACAGGCTTTTCGCCTTCAATCAACAGTTGCGTAGGACCTTGCGGTGTGGATAACCAAAGATCTATTTGAGTAGTGCCTTTAATATCACGGGCTTGCCGAGTTAGTACGAATCCGTTTTGAATAGCCATTTAGAAATTTAACAAAGAGATGACGCGGTAAACTTCCGCATAAGTAGGGTATCACAAGCCCGTAAAGTTAAATAGCAAGGGGATAAAATACCACTTTGGGAGAGGTTGATGTGGTAGAAAAATAACCACTAAAAGAAGCTAAGCGATTGATTATTAGATTAATAACAATTTAAGTAGCAGTTATGAAAATAAGTACTTGCTAAACTTTGCGTTTCAGCACATATTCAGAGTAAGCGAAATTAGTATTATGAGTTAAACTAGGCAGCTGTACTGTATTCCACAATGCGTGGAAGCAGAGCCAAGTTAAATAGTGTGGAGATACAAGTTTGATAAATGTTTTCCTTGTAGATGATCACGAGCTGGTTCGCACAGGGATACGACGTATTATTGAAGACGTCCGTGGAATGAACGTAGCAGGGGAAGCTGAAAGCGGTGAAGAAGCAGTAAAATGGTGTCGTAGCAACCATGCTGACGTCATTTTAATGGATATGAATATGCCGGGTATTGGTGGCCTAGAGGCAACCAAGAAGATCTTGCGTTTTAATCCTGATGTCAAAATCATCGTTTTAACTGTTCATACGGAAAATCCGTTTCCAACTAAAGTGATGCAGGCAGGTGCCGCTGGTTACCTGACTAAAGGCGCGGGACCAGATGAAATGGTCAACGCGATTCGAATGGTGAATAGTGGTCAACGCTACATCTCACCAGAAATTGCTCAACAGATGGCGCTTAGCCAATTTTCTCCGGCTTCGGAAAACCCATTTGCCGATCTGTCTGAGCGTGAGCTGCAAATCATGATGATGATTACCAAAGGGGAGAAGGTGACTGACATTTCAGAGCAGTTAAACCTAAGCCCTAAAACGGTAAACAGCTACCGCTATCGTTTATTTAATAAACTCGATATTAGCGGTGATGTTGAATTGACTCACCTAGCAATTCGACATGGAATGATCGACACCGAGACATTATAAGGCGCCATTACCATCAATTTTTTTCAGATCCAATACATGGTAATGGTATGACCCAATTTGACTCGGCTTCTTTCCTTAAAACAGTAACCAATCAGCCCGGCGTTTATCGTATGTATAACGCCGACGCTGTGGTTATCTATGTTGGTAAAGCTAAAGATCTCAAAAAACGCCTTTCAAGCTATTTCAGAATTAAAGTAGATAGCGAGAAAACGCGTGCTCTCGTTAGTAATATTGCCAAAATTGATGTCACGGTAACTCACACCGAGACAGAAGCTCTGATCCTTGAGCACAATTACATCAAGCAGTACTTACCTAAATACAACGTATTGTTGCGCGATGATAAGTCCTATCCGTATATCTTTGTCAGCGGACATAAGCACCCAAGGCTTTCGATGCATCGCGGTGCAAAAAAGCGTAAAGGGGAGTATTTTGGCCCGTACCCTGACTCAGGTGCCGTTCGAGAAACGCTTCATCTGATCCAAAAGATATTTCCGGTTCGCCAATGTGAAGACACGGTGTACAGCAACCGAACTCGCCCTTGTTTGATGTATCAAATTGGTCGTTGCGCTGCGCCTTGTGTCAGTAGTGTCATTTCCGATGATGACTATAGCGAGTTGGTTGATTTGGTACGCTTGTTTCTACAAGGGAAAGACCAGCAAGTTCTGAGCTCCTTAGTCGAAAAAATGGAGCAGGCGAGTCAATCTTTACGTTTTGAAGAGGCGGCCAAGTTCCGCGATCAAATTCAAGCAATACGCCGTGTACAAGAGCAGCAATTTGTTTCTGAAGACTCTATGGACGATATGGATGTGCTCGGCTTTGCCCAAGAAAATGGCATTGCCTGTATTCATATCTTGATGATTCGCCAAGGTAAGGTGTTGGGCAGCCGCAGCCATTTTCCCAAGATTCCAAATAGTACGACTCAGCAAGAAGTTTTTTATAGCTTCCTGAGCCAATACTACTTAAGCCACAATGAAGCGCGAACCATTCCAACCCGTATCATACTCAACACAGGTTTGATGGATGATTCTGACTCGCTGGCTGAAGCGCTCTCAGGTATTGCGGGACGTAAGGTCCATTTTCATGTTAACCCGACGGGGACACGTGGCAGATACCTGAAACTTTCTAATACCAATGCGTTAACGGCCATTACGACCAAGATAAATCATAAGATGACGATTTCTCAACGTTTCAAAGAGCTGCGAGAGCTACTTGGAATGGAAAGCATAACGCGTATGGAGTGTTTTGATATTTCTCATACCATGGGCGAGAGCACGATTGCTTCCTGCGTTGTGTTTAATCATGAAGGGCCAGTTAAGCAAGAGTATCGTCGTTACAATATCTCTGGAATTACTGGTGGTGATGACTATGCGGCGATGGGGCAGGCACTAGAGCGTCGTTACTCGAAACAACTCGAAGTAGAAAAGATTCCAGACATCGTATTTATCGATGGTGGTAAAGGACAGCTCAATCGAGCCCATGAGATTATTTCTCAGTATTGGGGAGACTGGCCAAAGCGCCCGCATTTGATCGGTATCGCAAAAGGTGTAACTCGTAAACCAGGACTGGAAACTTTGATTACGGTGGAAGGGGATGAGTTTAATCTTCCTAGTGACGCACCTGCTCTGCATCTTATGCAGCATATCCGAGATGAAAGTCATAACCATGCGATTGCTGGTCATAGGGCAAAACGTGGAAAAACGCGTAGAACCAGTGCTTTAGAAGGCATTGAGGGTGTTGGGCCAAAACGTCGCCAAGCGCTACTCAAATACATGGGTGGGTTACAAGAACTTAAACGTGCCAGTGTTGAAGAAATCGCCAAAGTACCAGGTATTAGTGTTTCTTTGGCAGAAAACATTTATCAAGCATTGAAACAATAGAAAAAATCCCGCACCATAAGGCGCTGTTTGAAGCACCAAATAGAGCCATACGCAAACAAAAAGAGCCTTAACTAAATATGCGTTTAAATATCCCGAACATATTGTCTTTGTTGCGACTTTTCTTGATACCAGTATTTGTCGTTGTGTTTTACCTTCCTTATAGCTGGTCTCCTTTTGCCGCCGCAATGGTGTTTTGGGTTGCTGGATTTACAGATTGGCTAGATGGCATGCTGGCTCGAAAATTGGGTCAAACCTCCCGTTTTGGCGCATTTATTGATCCGGTTGCGGATAAAGTTCTGGTTGCGACTGCGCTTATTTTGATAACCGAACATTACCACAGCATTTGGATTACTATTCCGGCAGTGACGATGATCGCTCGTGAAATCATCATCTCAGCACTACGTGAGTGGATGGCCGAAATCGGCAAACGAGCCAGTGTGGCGGTATCTTGGGTGGGTAAAGTTAAGACTCTGAGCCAGATGTTCGCTTTATGGGTGCTTATCTGGCGCTACGATGATTGGATGATTTGGTTAGGTTATGCAGCATTGTACATTGCGACCTTCCTTACTTACTGGTCGATGGCGCAGTATCTCATGGCAGCAAAAGATGATTTGCTGAGTGAAGAACACCACTGATTTTGAAAGCGGGCAATAGCCCGCTTTTTTGTATCTCACATTTTCACAAACTCAATTAACTCAGTGGATTTGCTCAATTATTTGCTAACAAACTCGTTAATTTGAGTCGTTTTGCACGTTTAATAGACAAACGATTCGAAAATTCAAAATTAGTGTTGACTCGTTAGTTCGAATGCGTAGAATGCATCCCGTACCCAAGAGGAATTGAGTGAATAACTTCTCATCTTGGTGTGACAGAGGCGCGTTGGCAGAGTGGCTATGCAGCGGATTGCAAATCCGTGGACCTCGGTTCGACTCCGGGACGCGCCTCCATTTGCGACACTAGCTCAGTTGGTAGAGCGCAACCTTGCCAAGGTTGAGGTCACGAGTTCGAACCTCGTGTGTCGCTCCAAATTATTTTTGATAACGATTCCCTCAAGGGTCGATATCACGGATGGTGTCTCCATCACAGATTTAGATTTGTGTGCCCTGGTGGTGGAATTGGTAGACACAAGGGATTTAAAATCCCTCGGCGTTCGCGCTGTGCCGGTTCAAGTCCGGCCCGGGGCACCATCTAATCTAACGCATTACGCGACACTAGCTCAGTTGGTAGAGCGCAACCTTGCCAAGGTTGAGGTCACGAGTTCGAACCTCGTGTGTCGCTCCAAGTTTAAAACCCTAGCAGAAATGCTAGGGTTTTTTGCGTTATACGTCTTATTAATCTTAGCTTTGCTACAACTCTCAAGTCCTGATTGATTTTTGAACATTCATTGTGTGAATTTATTTATAATTCGAATAAAATAAACGTTCGTTTATATGAAGTCGCTCCAAGAGTTGTAGGATGAGTTCGAATGGATAGATCAAAATGGTTAGTTTGCAATGCTTTCTATCTAGGCTTGTCGTTTAGTTCTGCTCCACACTCCCCGTATACGTCGGCTCAGCAAATTATCTTTAACCTGTTTAGCGCGAATGGGTCATTGAACAGTGTTAAGAGCGAGCACTAACCTTGACTAAGATGATACCTAAGCTTGTCGCGAAATTTTCGATTAATCAGATGTTGGTGATTTCGCATCTGTTACTGGTCGTTATTTTGGTCACTGGCTTTAGCTATACGCGTTACCAAAGTGAATGGCACCGCCATATCGATTATTCTGCATCAATCGCCAAGCTCACCTTAGCGCCGCATATTCCTTTGATATCGAGCTCCGTTGCCGGAATCAACTACGCCAACCTCACTATGCCAAGCACTAAGCAAATGCTAGCGTCGATTGATGATCTGGAGTTCTTGGAGATTGCAGGACGTTCTGACTATTCCGATCAAAAAGTCCAAATACGTTTTTTTAAACGTTTTGATTACCTCTGGCGTGCAGATGTAAAACAGGAAGAGATTACTGAGCATGAGATAAAGCTCAATTCATTAAAAGCTCAAATTGAAGCGACGGGCACTGACAACGTTATTAAACACAAAAAGCTGGTGTTTATTGAAAACAGAATTAAACGTGAGCATGAAGCTTTAGTCGAAAGCCTTTACGTCAATGATAATGTCTTCATACCTTGGAGTAAGCCAGAAACAACCACAGACTCCTACTACCTTGACGAGGAGTTGTGCACCCTTAACGTCGTTTTACCTTTGATCAATAAAAACGGTGGTGAGGTATGGGCAGTATTTGATGCGAGTGATCTGACGCAACTACAGCGCTCATTAATTGAAGAGATTATTGCTGAGGCCATCGTCGCGCTTGCCATTTCTTTGATATTAATCGGCTGGGTTTCTCATTGGATAGTTTCCCCCTTGAAGTCTCTCGCTGAACATATGCGCTCAGGAGAATCGAATAGTGATCTTAAAGATTTTACCGAACTGAACCGAAGTGATGAGATTGGTCAGTTGGCACGAGCTTATCAAGGTTTGCTGATTAAGCTCGATAACCAACTAAATATCTTGCGCACTAAATCGGATACTGACCCACTGACAGGACTTGGCTCGCGACATAAGTACTCTCGGACTGCGACGCCGTTTTTAAAACGTCATCTTGCTAAAGGTAACTATGTTGGCTTGATTGTGTGTGATGTTGATAATTTTAAAGCCTTTAACGATATCTATGGGCATACGGAAGGCGACAACGCGTTATCTCAGGTTGGGAAAAAGATCAAACAACTGGCGCGAGACTCTGATTTAGCTTTTCGTTATGGGGGAGAAGAATTTGTTATTTTCTGTGCTAGGCCAGAAGCGGAGCAGCTTACCAACTTTACTGAACGTTTAAGGCGCGAAATTGAAGGCATGGCTATCACCCATCAAGGAAACCAACCTTATGGCATTGTCACCATCTCTGTCGGGGGAGCGATAGCCGAAAGGCAGAATATGTATCAAGGTTTCAATACCCATCAAGAGTTGCAAGAAGCGATGTTTAACGTCGCAGACAAAGCCTTGTATGAGTGCAAACAAAGTGGTCGCAACAAAGTGATTTGGTCGAGTAAGCTCGACAAATAAAATGAGCACGATATCGTGCTCATTTTGGTTAACTCTCTTTGACCAAACGGTAAATCTTACCGCTATCGGTACTGAAAATAAGTTCACCATTGGGAAGCGCTTCAATATCCCTAATTCGCTCTCCAAGTTCTTCTAAAATTCTTGTTTCACCAATGATTTCGCCATCTTTGACAGTCAAGACGTTAATATGCGTTAGCTTAAGTGCGCCGGCTAAAAGCTTTCCTGATAACTCAGGGTACTTGTCCCCTCGGTAAAGAATCAGCGAGCTAGGGGCAATAGAGGGAATGTATACTTTCTTTGGAGAGCTGATCCCTTCTTTTTCAGTTGATTCTCCGACTGCAATTGGCCCCCAATATTCTTTACCGTGCGATGTTACGGGCCAACCATAGTTTGCACCTTTCTCTATCAAGTTCACTTCGTCACCACCCCTTGGACCGTGCTCTATAGACCATAGACTTTTCTGCTTACTATCAAAAAACAGCCCTTGCGGGTTTCTATGCCCATAGCTCCAAATCTCATCAAGCTTGCCTTCTTCAGCGATAAAAGGATTATCTTGAGCGGCGTCGCCGTTAAGTTGCAACTTGAGAATACTTCCTGCGTGTGTCGTCAGATCTTGACCATTGTCTCTTTCTCCTCGATCTCCGACACTCATGTATAAGTGGTCAGCATCAAAAGCGATTCGGCTGCCAAAATGACGTCCACCATCAGAACCGGATCGTGTCACTAGCATCTCTTGCCACGTTGACAGCTTACCGTTTTGGTAAACGGCTTTGGCTAGTGTGGTTTCAATCGCTTTACCAATAGATTTTGAATAGGTGATATAGATTTGTGTTGAGTCTTTAGGGGATACGGCTACGTCGAGAAGTCCTCCCTGACCAGAAACTCGTACATCTGGTACTTTACCAATGTCTTGGTAGTGATTGTTTGTCAGATCTAGTACACCAATCGTGCCATTTTTTTCACTGACAATCACTTTGTTGTCGCCTAAATAGCTGATTCCCCAAGGCACATTAAGGCCTACCACCAGAGGTTCTGCATACCAAGTATTGGCAACTGCGCTTGAGATAGAGAGTAAACCGATAGCGAGAAAAGTAAGGGGCTTTTTCATACAAAATCCATTTTGAAATTAGCTTACCAAGCAATAGTAGCATTTCAATCCATACATTACTGTCATAAATGTTTTATCAAACAATTGCTTGATATGATCAATAAATGCGCTATTATGACGATGTGTCAAAAATGACGAAGCGTCATTAATGGTATTTATAACGTATGTGGTATTCGTGTTACAATAGTAAGGTTAGGGAGTAAACGACTGAGACGGATTAGATAATCATGTTTGGTTTTAGCTGTAGTAAAAATGACAAAAAAGAAGGCTCTAGCTGTTCGTTTGGCTTGACCAAAAAGCAGCAGGCGATTGCAGATAGAGAGGTAGAACTCACTCTGTTAGCGAAGTCGCTTGTCCAAGAGCAAGGGTGGAGTAACTTGACGATGGACAAGTTAACTTCAGCGAGTGCTTACTCTAAGGGCACGATTTACAATCATTTTTGCAGTAAAGAAGATGTGATTATGGCGCTGTGCATACATTCACTGAAAAGTGAGGCCGTATTGTTTGCCCGTGCTGGTGAGTTTGAAGGAAATACACGAGAAAAGGTGATTGCACTCCACGTTGGTTATCGTATTTACGCTCGCATGGAGCCAGTATTGTCAACGTGTGCGATTATGGCTAAGAGCCCTTGGGTGCTTGAGAAAGCCTCCCCTGAAAGGGTGAAAGAGCTCAATGCTCTCGAAGAACAAGTGATTGATCATGCTGACTTGCTTGTTCTTAATGGCGTAGAGCAAGGAGACTTGAAGTTTTCTCCTGGTATTGGCTCAGATGCTATCGTATTTGCCAACTGGTCAATTGCATTTGGTTCAAATGCACTGACACAGAATGCTTCAAATAGCCACTGTATCAATCGTTTACAAGATCCTTATACCGTGCTCAATAATGCTAATATGTTATTGGATGGACTGGCTTGGAAGCCTCTATCGACAGAGTGGGATTATCGAAAAACTTGGCGCAGAGTAGAGCAAGAGTTGTTCGCCCAAGAGATAGATTATCTTGAGTCTGTAGGTCGTTAAGCTGAAAGCATTTCATCACCGAAGCCCGCAAGGGCTTTTATAATCACCATTTTTGACGAATCGTCACATAAAGCACTAATACTCAGAATCTAATTAACAGGTTCAGGGGTTGTTACTTAAGTACCAGCATTTGCTGGTTTTTAACTAACCGCTTTTGACGAAACGTCACAAATGGAGAGTGTGATGACTGCTCAACTTAATAATTCAAAACAGCCTTCTACTTGGCTGACCATGCCGACTCGCTTTAGCTGGTGGGTGTTACTCATAACGCTGGCGATAGTCACTGTTTCAACAATTGGAGGAAAAAATCTCTATTTTAGAGGTGATTATAATATCTTTTTCGATGGGCAAAATGCTCAATTAAGGGCGTTTGATGAGATTCAAACGACATTCGCAAAGTCAGACAATCTTGCCATCGTAATTGCCCCTGCGAGTGGTAACGTGTTTGAACCAGAGACATTAACCTTAGTTCAACAGCTTACTCAAGATGCATGGCAAGTCCCGTATTCTAGCCGTGTCGATTCTATCGCAAACTATCAACACACCGAAGCATACGAAGATGATCTTATCGTCGAAGATCTGCTACTGGAAGATTACCCTTTAACGCCAGAGCGGATTGAAAAGGTTAAACGTATTGCACTGTCAGAGCCGGTTATCAAAGGCTCTCTGATTTCGCAAAAAGGCGATGTCACAGTGGTTAACGTCACTGTCCAAATGCCTGAAATTGACGAAACGGCGGAAGTGATTGAAATCGTGACTCACATCGATCAGTTGCTAGCCAAATATCAATCTCAATATCCGCAAGTAGAATTTCATAAAGCCGGTATCATTGCTATGAACCACGCCTTTATGACCTCTGCCCAAGAAGACAGTTCAACGCTAGTGCCTACTATGCTACTGGTCATTCTTGTATTCCTAACCTTGATGCTACGTTCGTTCTTAAGTGTGGTGGCGACACTAGTCATCATCATAGGTTCTGTTGCTGCGACTATGGGACTCTCTGGCTGGGCTGGAATGTTTTTAAGTACCGCAACTGTGAATATACCCACTTTAGTGATGACGCTAGCGGTTGCAGACTGCGTGCATGTTATCGCGACCATGAGGCAAAACCTTAAGAAAGGCTACAGCAAACCTTACGCGATAGACCAAAGCGTTGCTATCAACTTTATGCCAATCGTGATTACCTCCGTCACTACGGCTATTGGTTTCTTGATGATGAACATGTCTGACTCGCCAGTGTTGCGCGATTTCGGCAACTTGGCCGCGCTTGGAGTGATGATTGCCTGTTTCTTATCGGTAACTATGCTGCCAGCCATGTTGAAACTGCTGCCTATCAAAGTCAAAGCTGTCGATGAGAAAACAGCCGCATCGCAAGACTTCATGGACATGCTTGGTGACAAAGTGGTTCGTTATCGTAAGGCGCTATTACCGATTTCTGCGTTAGTCATCGCCGTTTCTGCAAGTTTACTACCGCTGAATAAAGTGAATGATGAGTCCGTTAAGTACTTCGATTCACGCAGTGATTTCCGCCAAGCGGCAGACTTTATGGAACAGCGCATCAGTGGAATGACAAACATCAGTATTGCGGTCAAAACTGGCGAATCGCAAGGTATTGCAGATCCTACATTCCTAAAAACAATGGGAGACTTTACCAATTGGCTGCGCTTGCAACCAGAGACTGACCATGTCGCGACCTTGTCAGACGTTTATAAGCGCCTTAATAAGAACATGCATGCCGATGACGACAGCTACTATAAGTTGCCACTGGATAGAGAGTTAGCCGCTCAGTATTTGCTACTTTATGAGATGTCATTGCCTTATGGTTTAGATCTTAACAACCAGATCAACGTCGATAAGTCATCTATCAAGCTGGTTGTGACGGTTGATAACTTAGGCAGTGTCGAGCTTGTGGAACTGGAAGAACGTATCTACAACTGGTTTGCCACTTACGCCCCTCAGTATCAGGTTGTTGCGTCTAGTCCGTCACTGATGTTTGCCCATATCGGTGAAACGAATATGGCTAGTATGTTGTCGACACTACCTATTACTTTAATCTTGATTTCCGCGCTGATGGTGTTTGCTCTGCGTTCAACTCGCTTGGGATTGATCAGTATTGTGCCAAACATGGCGCCAGCCATTATCGGATTTGGGTTATGGGCGCTTCTATCAGGTGAAATTAACCTTGGATTATCGGTTGTCGTGACTCTGACTCTAGGCATCGTTGTCGATGATTCGGTTCACTTCTTATCTAAATATCAACGTGCACGTAAACAAGGGCAATCTGCTGAACAAGCGGTGCGCTATGCCTTCCACACTGTCGGGCGCGCATTATGGATCACTACTGTTGTGTTAGTCGCTGGTTTCTCAGTTTTGGCTATGTCGAGCTTTAGACTTAACGCCGATATGGGCCAGCTCAGCGCCATGGTGATCTTTATTGCCCTTGTGGTCGACTTTATCTTCTTACCTGCGTTGCTGATGCGTTTTGACACCGCTAGCTACGTTGAGCAAGCAGAAAATAAGCCAGAAAAAACTCGTTCCACCCCAATCACACAACCCCAAAGCTAAAAGGATTTCATTATGAATACTCAAACAAAATCAATGATCAAGGCAGTTGCCCTTTCAGCCATGGTTGTGTTTTCTAGCCAAGTCGTGGCTTCACCAGAGCGTGGGTTAGAAATTGCTACTGAACGTAAAGCTCGCGATGAAGGTTGGGGTGATTCGGTTGCCACAATGAAGATGATTCTAAAGAACGCTCAGGGTGAAAGCAGTACTCGTGAAATGCGCTTAAAGTCGTTCGAAATCGATGGCGATGGTGATAAAGGTCTTACCATCTTCGATCAGCCACGAGATGTGAAGGGGACTGCTTTTCTTAACCATTCACACAGTATTGAGGCAGATGATCAATGGCTGTATTTACCTGCGTTGAAGCGTGTTAAGCGTATCTCTTCACGTAATAAGTCAGGGCCTTTTATGGGCAGCGAATTCGCCTATGAAGATTTAAGCTCTTTTGAACTGGAGAAGTACACCTTCAACTATTTGGGCGATAAAGAGGTCAATGGCACACCAACTTATCTGCTTGAACAGATCCCAACAGATAAGAACTCTGGTTATACCAAGCAACTTGTTTGGTTGGATAAGGAGCATTATCGCCCGCTGAAGGTTGAGTTCTATGATCGCAAAGGCGCACTGCTAAAAACCTTGCAGTTTGACGAATACAAACAGTACCTCAGTCAGTACTGGCGCGCACATTCTATGGCAATGGTGAATCACCAAACAGGCAAAAGCACTACGCTGACCACGAGCGATCTCGATTTTCAAACTGGATTGAGAGAAAAGGATTTTGAAAAGAATGTTCTTAAGCGTGTGAAGTAAGAGGCGATATGAAGGATCTATTAAGTACAACTGGCAGACTTTCTGCCAGCGCCATGTTGACCTTGTTTGCGTTACAATGTCACGCTTTTGAGTTTGCAGGACAAGCTAATGTAGAGCATAGGCAGTTTTTCTCAGACGGTGAGCAGGGGCAGGGAAAAGGTCAGAGCTCTCTGGTTCTACAGCCTGAGTTTTACTGGCAGTTGGGAGAGAGCGCAGATTTTACCTTTACGCCTTTTTACCGTTTTGACAGTTTAGATGATGAAAGAACCCATGGCGATATCCGTGAAGCTCTCTATCTAAACTATTGGGATGACTATGAAATTAGGGTAGGTATTGGCAAGGTATTTTGGGGAGTGACTGAATCTGCCCATTTAGTCGATGTTGTTAATCAAACTGACGCTATTGAAGCGGTTGATGGCGAAGATAAGCTCGGCCAACCTATGATTCATTTTACCTCGATCAAAGAGTGGGGAACCATAGATGCCATGGTGTTGCCTTACTTTAGAGAGCGCACTTTTTCGGGTAAGGATGGTCGATTACGTCCTACGTTGCCGGTATCTAAAGACGCCATCTATGAATCCTCACGGGAAGAAAAACATGTCGATTTTGCGCTGAGATATTCGCAGATGTACGGTGATTGGGATGTCGGATTGAGCTATTTCCAGGGTACTAATCGTGATCCCTACTTTCGTTTGGCTGGTGGTGAAGTGAAGCCATACTATGCACAGGCGAAACAGTTTGGTCTCGATGTACAAGGTATTGTCGGCGATTGGCTGTGGAAACTTGAAACTATCTACCGAGACAGTTTCGATCACCATACGGGGCTCGTGTCCGGCTTTGAATACACCATTGTTGGCGTGTTTGATACGGTTTGGGATCTTGGTTTGATTGCTGAGTATCTCTACGATAGCCGCGGCAATAATGCTCAAACCATCGGACAAAACGACATTTTTGCAGGAACGCGTCTTGCGCTCAATGACGAAGACAGCACTGAGATTCTGTTGGGCGTCACCCAAGATCTCGATAACAGTGATGTCTACAGCGCGAAGTTGGAAGCTTCAAGTCGACTCACCAATCACTTATCTTGGACTATTGATGCCTGGTTGTTTGAAAACGAAACACCAAGCGACTTGCTTTACTTTGCTCGTAAAGATGATTTTATAGAGCTGTCGCTGGAATACTATTTTTAAAGTGATCAGATTCACTGTTTTTAATAGTGATCTCGATTCCAATAATAAGGGGGCTGATCTAGCTCCCTTTTTGCATTTTTTCTCCTTATCGTGCAAATAAATCCGTGTAGACTCATTATTAATATGGATATTATAAATGTTTCTCTCACTGTGATAGAGCAGTGTATTGGGCTAAGGAAAGAGACAAATGAAGTCATTCGAGTGGGATAAATGCTACGAAACAGGTCTTGATGACGTTGATGAACAGCATCAATACCTCGTTGAGGTGATCAATCGCTACGGAGATTTAATCGCGCAAAATAGCATTTCCCTCCAAGATATTAGAATGGCTCTGTTTGAGCTTTCTCGATACGCTGAGTTTCACTTCAAGGAAGAAGAAAATCTAATGCGAAGCGTTGGTGTTTACGATAAACACATCGAAGAGCACATTAAAGCGCATCGAGCCTTTATGGCTGACATCATCAGCATGCAATCTTTTATCAGTGAAGATAATAAGAAAACGTCGGAACACCTACTTAACTTTCTTATCCACTGGCTGGCCTATCATATTTTGGGCATCGACCAGAATATGTCCCGTCAAGTCAAACAAATCGAGTCAGGTACTGACCCTAAGGTCGCATGGGAAAACGAAGAGAAGCAGCAAGACAGTTCCACTGAGCCCCTACTTAAAGCGCTCAATGGCCTATTCGAACAGGTGTCAGAGCGAAACAAAGCGCTGCTAGAGCTTAACCAGCATCTTGAAGACAAAGTGGAAGAAAGAACTAAGCAGCTCTCTAAAGTGAATAAACAGCTAGAAGAGCTATCTCTAACCGATTCATTGACTAAGCTACCCAACAGACGCTGTGCAATCCGCAAACTTAAAGCCTATTGGCAAGAGTCGACCCACAATAACGAACCGCTCGCTTGTATCATGATTGATGTCGATTACTTTAAGCAAGTCAATGACAGTGCCGGCCATGATGCGGGAGACAGGCTGCTAACAGAGCTTTCTCAGACGCTTGCAGACTCTTTCAGAAGTGATGACTTAGTTTGCCGACTAGGGGGCGATGAGTTTTTTGTTATATGCCCAAACACCGACGCACAAGGCGGCGTTCATATTGCAGAGCTGACTCGTCATAAGGTGAATCAAATGCTTGTCCCTGTGGGAGAGAGCGTATGGCGAGGCAGTATTAGTGTTGGGGTAGCCCAGCGCACAGATGCGATGATCGACTACAACGATTTGATAAAAGCAGCAGACGAAGCGGTTTACCAATCTAAATCTGAAGGTCGGAATAAAGTTAACGCCGCCCATTCAGAGCTTTTACAGCCTAATTATCAAAGTGCATTTTAATTAAGCGAAAGCACTGTTGTCGAAACCACCTGTGCGCGGGATCCTTATGATGTTTCTCGTGCCACAACAAATAATAATGGTGCTCTGGAAGTTGAAAGGGCAGCGCCACTGTTTGCAACCCATACTGTTGGCACAACGCTGCTGCAATATGGCTCGGGACAGTCATGATATTGCTACTCACTTCCAGAAGCTGAGCAGCACTCTGTAAATCAGGCATTACCGCAAAGATGACTCTTTGGTGTTCGCGTTTCTTAAACACGCCATCCACCTCGCGGGTCTTGTCACCTAATCCACTCACTTGAATATGTTTCGCTACAAAATACTCATGCAAAGATATCGTGTTACTTTGTCCTAAGCTCTGCTTTGACCCGATTACAACATAATGGTCACTGGCGATACGTTTGCCATGAATATGATTGGGAACATCAACCGCCATTGTGGCTACGACATCAAGAGAGCTAGTGGCAAGCGCTTCTAGCTGTCCGTTGTCGATAATCGAACCTAGAATAGAAGCGTTCGGACAGTCTGTCGTGACGAGCTTTGCGATCTCGGGGAGCGCAGCGCCTGAGACAAACGAGTCAAACCCAATGTGAAAGCGCCGTTCAATGTCTTCGAGCTTAAAATCAGAATGTTGATAAAGCGCGTCCATCTGTTTCAGTAGGTTAGGCAAGGTCTGTTTTAGCTCTTGCGCTCTATTGGTTAACACAAACTCCTTTCCGTCTCGAACTAAAATGGGATCGCCAAAAGCATCTCGTATTTGACCGAGTGTTCGACTCATTGCCGGTTGAGTCACATTCAGCTTTTTAGCCGCTTCCGTAAGGCTCTGTGTTTGAAGCAGTGCATTTAAAGCGGGCAGGAGTTTGTAGTTATTCATCAATTACAGCTCTTTTAGCATCCAGACATCGCAACTGTTGTGCTCAGTGCCTTCCAGTGGTTGGGATAAGTGCTCAAACCCAAACGTTTCATACATTCGCACCGCAGCATTCATATTGGATAAGGTGTCGAGATAGCAAGATTCGAACCCTTGTTCACGAGCGAAGTCGAGACAAGCAGAAACTAGTTTTCTGCCCAAACCGAGCCCTCTGCTATCCGGTAGAAGGAACAGCTTCTTTAGCTCGCAGACTTTGTCACTACTTGAAAATGGGGCGAGTCCGCATCCGCCGACAATTTTTCCGTCTAGTTTAGCGACAAGATAGAGTGACTTATTCTCAAGGGTATAGTGCTGGCTCATGTTGCTCACTTCGGCATCTGAAGGACCATAACCCTCACCAACAGCGCCAAATTCTGCGCCAACCTTCTGAATAATTTCGCATATTGCTTGGTCGTGCTCAGGAAGAACAGGAGTGATTGTTAGATTCATGTTTACCTCAATTGCTTTTTATACCAATCAGAATAAATATCTGGTCATTCTTGCTGGTTAAAATCGCTGATAGCTGCGTTATAGATTTCGTAGGTAGGTCAACTAGCTAGCTTCAATCTATGCCTTGCTTTAAGCGATTTTTCCTGCGCAAATATCTGAGCACCTATTTATCCCGATTGGTATTAACTTTGTTGAAAGCCAATCTATCGCCATTGATGAATAAGTAAAAATTATTTTATATTATGTTAAGAATAACAAAAAATGATGTCTTTGCGGCAAGTATCAAAGTGGTTAGCCAATTTAGATGCTTGATAAGTGTCCAACAGGCGATTCTAAGGATATTTCAGTTTGGCTTTGAACGTTGCTTTCGTTACTATGTACAGCTACTTGAAAATACCGAAATTCCCTTCCGGGAAACCTTATGGAAACTACCAAAAGGTAGATGAGGAAACGATGCAACATCTAGAAGAGATCATTGCTAACGCGAATGCAGCAATTGAAGCCGCAGATTCGTTAGTCGCACTTGATGAAGTGCGTGTTCAGTATCTAGGCAAAAAAGGTGAGCTAACAGCTCAACTTCAAAGCCTAGGTAAACTACCACCAGAAGAGCGCCGTGAAGCTGGTCAAGAGATCAACAAAGCGAAAGGCGTTGTTCAACAGGCTATCGCAGCTCGTAAAGATGCACTACAACGTGCCGAGCTAGAAGCGAAGCTTGCAGCAGAAACAATCGACGTGACTCTACCGGGTCGTCGTATCGAGAACGGCGGTCTACACCCTGTGACTCGTACTGTTGAGCGTATTGAACAGTTCTTTGGTGAGCTAGGCTTTAACACTGAGTCTGGTCCTGAGATTGAAGATGCATTCCACAACTTTGATGCACTAAACATCGCAGAAGATCACCCAGCGCGTACTGACCACGACACGTTCTTCTTTAACCCAGATCTAATGCTACGTACTCACACGTCTGGCGTTCAGATCCGTACGATGGAAAATGGCAAACCACCATTCCGCTTCATCGCACCGGGCCGTGTTTACCGTAACGACTACGACCAAACGCACACGCCAATGTTCCACCAAGTGGAAGGCATGCTAGTAGACGAGAACGTAAACTTCGCGCAGCTTAAAGGCATTCTGCACGACTTCCTATGTAACTTCTTTGAAGAAGAAGTTGAAGTTCGTTTCCGTCCTTCTTACTTCCCATTCACTGAGCCTTCAGCTGAAGTAGATGTGAAAGGGAAGAACGGCAAATGGCTTGAAGTTCTAGGTTGTGGCATGGTTCACCCTAACGTACTTCGCAGCGTTGGCATCGACCCTGAGAAATACTCTGGTTTCGCATTTGGTATGGGCGTTGAGCGTCTGACTATGCTTCGTTACGGCGTAAACGATCTTCGTGCGTTCTTCGAGAACGACCTTCGTTTCCTAAAACAGTTCAAGTAATCCAGGGGATACATCACTATGAAATTTAGCGAATCTTGGCTTCGTGAGTGGGTAAACCCTGCGGTATCGACTGACGAACTTACACACCAAATCACAATGGCGGGTCTAGAAGTAGACGACGTACTACCTGTTGCTGGTTCTTTCACTGGCGTTAAAGTAGGTAAAGTGGTTGAGTGTGGTCAACACCCAGACGCTGACAAACTACGTGTAACTAAAGTAGATGTTGGCGCTGAAGAACTTCTAGACATCGTTTGTGGAGCATCTAACTGTCGCCTAGGTATCAAAGTTGCGGTTGCGACTGTTGGTGCTGTACTACCAGGCGATTTCAAAATCAAAAAAGCAAAACTACGTGGTCAACCATCACACGGCATGCTGTGTTCATTCTCTGAGCTAGGCATCGACGTAGAATCTGATGGCATCATGGAACTAGCAGAAGACGCAGCAATCGGTACTGATTTCCGCGAATTCCTAGGTCTTGACGACGTAACAGTAGACGTAGACCTAACAGCTAACCGCGCTGACTGTTTCAGCATTCGTGGTATGGCGCGTGAAGTTGGCGTTCTAAACCGTGCTGACGTAACTGAGCCTGCAGTTAACCCTGTTGCTCCAGCGATTGATGACACAGTTTCTATCGAAGTGAAAGCGACAGCAGCATGTCCACGTTACCTTGGCCGTGTGGTTAAGAACGTAAACGTTCAAGCTGAAACACCACTATGGATGCAAGAGAAGCTGCGCCGCTGTGGTATTCGTTCTATCGATCCAGTAGTAGACATCACTAACTTTGTTCTTCTAGAGCAAGGCCAGCCAATGCACGCATTTGATCTTGCTAAGATTGAAGGTGGCATCGTAGTACGTATGGCAGAGCAGGGCGAGAAGCTAACTCTACTAGACGGTAACGAAGCTGAGCTAAACGCAGATACTCTAGTTGTCGCAGACCATAACAAAGCCCTTGCTATTGCAGGTATTTTTGGTGGTGAAGAGTCTGGCGTAACCACTGAGACTAAAGACGTGCTACTTGAGTGTGCGTTCTTCGCACCAGACCACATCCGTGGCCGCGCACGTAGCTACGGTCTACACACAGATTCTTCAATGCGTTTTGAGCGTGGTGTCGATTTCGCACTACAAACCAGCGCAATGGAGCGTGCAACAGAACTTCTAGTTGAGATCTGTGGCGGTGAAGTAGCACCTGTTGTTGCAGTAGAGTCAGAAGCTGACCTACCAAAAGCAAACACAGTATCACTACGTCGCACTAAGCTAGACAGCCTACTAGGTCACCACATTGCAGACAGCGATGTTGTTGAGATCCTAGAGCGTCTTGGCCTAACTGTAGAGACTACAGACGCAGGTTGGACGGCAACAGCACCGACATGGCGTTTTGATATCGCAATCGAGCAAGACCTAATTGAAGAAGTAGGTCGTATCTACGGTTACGATAACATTCCTAACCAAAACCCAGCGGCAGCACTTAAGATGCACGTCCACGTTGAAGCGAACATTCCGCTAAAACGCGTTCGTAACCTACTTGTTGACCGTGGTTACCAAGAAGCGATCACTTACAGTTTCGTTGAGCCAGAGCAGCAAAAGCTTGTTGTTCCTGGTGTTGAGCCGCTAATCCTGCCATTCCCAATCTCTGCGGATATGTCAGCAATGCGTCTAGGCCTAATCCAAGGTCTACTAAACACTGTGGTTCACAACCAGAAACGTCAACAGCCACGCGTTCGTCTATTCGAATACGGCCTACGTTTCATCCCATGCGAGTCTGCTGAAAACGGTATGCGCCAAGAGCCTATGCTTGCAGGTGTTATCGCAGGCACTCGCAGCGAAGAGCACTGGGACATCGAAACTAACACAGTTGATTTCTTTGACCTGAAAGGCGATCTAGAAGCGGTTCTTGAGCTAACAGCTAACGAAGCAGCTTACTCTTTCGCAGCGCTTTCTGCAGAAGATAAAGCCGCGAACCCAGCGCTTCACCCAGGTCAATCTGCAGCTATTATCGTTGATGGCAAGCAAGTTGGTGTGATTGGTACGGTTCACCCAGAACTAGAGCGTAAGTTTGGTCTAAACGGCCGTACTATCGTATTCGAAGTGGAATGGTCTGCAATCAGCACTAAAGTGATCCCTGAAGCAGTTCAGCTTTCTAAGTTCCCATCAAACCGTCGTGACATCGCGGTAGTTGTTGACGAAGCAGTCGCTTCTGGCGACATCGTTGCAGCGTGTCTAGAGCAAGGTGGTGAGTTCCTGAAAGATGCGAAACTATTCGACGTTTACGTTGGTAAAGGCGTTGAAGAAGGTAAGAAGAGCCTAGCAATCGCGCTAACACTACAATCTGTAGAGCGTACGCTTGAAGATGCAGACATCGCTGGCGCGGTTGACGCTATCGTAGCTCACGTATCTGAGAAGTTCGGCGCGTCACTGCGTGACTAATCACTTCTGATTAGATAGAAAACCAAAGGCCTCGCAATTGCGAGGCCTTTTTGTTTGGGGCGATTAAGAAGTCGGGTGTTAACTCATTAGTGGACAAAGATGAGTCAGTTACTTAGCCAAGTTGCATTAGATGAGGTATTGCAAACCTTGTTGCTCTCTAAAACTAACGGTTTTCGCTTAACTAAAGGTTGATTGTTCTCAAAGCAATATTTAGGGCACCTAATTTCCTTGATCTGAGTTACACATGATACTCACCAATCTGCACATCTATATTTACAGTGCATTGTAAGAAAATGATACAATTCCTCATCTTACATATATTGATAGGGTGACAGAGTGCCAGAGTGGATTCTAAAGCTTGTAACAGCAGTAACTTCGGTTAAGACAGCCTTAAAGCTATTTGTGTTTGTGCTGCTTCTAGTATTCTTTTGGAGCTTCACAAGTGCTTTCATGGCTTCGAAGAGGCTACCAAATGAATACATCCCCTACATACTTATGCTGACCGCTTACAGCCTTTCCCACTTATCCATAGAGCTTTTGTATTGGCTGAAATCTTGGAACAAGCGTAGACAAGACAAAAATGAAGAGTCACTTCAACAAAAGCAAGCACTAGAGGCTGCAAGGAAAGAGGTAAAGTCTAAGGTATCGGCATTTAGACGAGAAGTTGAATCAACGCTACCTCACCTCGATAGAACAGAGTTTTCACTATTAAAAAGAATGCTATCCGAAAGCGTATCTTTAGAGCGAAATAGAGACCCTGCTCTTCACTTTCATAACATTGGTTACATCAGAGCCATAGGGCGCAAGAGCTTCTCTGAAAACGTCTACGAGTTGCATCCAATTGTTCGAGATTGTTTAACGAACTACCTCGCAGAAGAACGTAAAAAGACCTTGATAGCCTTTTCTAACGACTTAAAAGATGAAGAAAAAGAGTTTTTGCGAATCTTCTTTGAACAGGAAATCCCTTTTGGAGTACCAGAGCAAGAAGAGAAGATGCCTTCTAACGTGTTTAACGCAAAATACAATATGGTGAGGAGTGAAATTATCACCGAAGAAGGTTACTCGTTTACCTTGCCCGAAGATACGAAAGAGAGACTTATCGAAGATAATCACTTTGAAGTGTGCTATCGAAACCTTGCTGAACTGGATGGGCATTACATTCTAGCAGTCCAAGCTATAGGTTCAGGAGCTATAGGTTCAATGAGAAGGTAGAACCAATGTCAGATAACAAAAAACTATCTCAAACAAAGCTATTCAAAGCAGCAATAGGAGTACCGATTTTAGGCTCATTTGCATTGGGTTACGTGCTCCACACCTATGAAGATGCACCCAAGCTACTAGCTGACTTCTGGACGACCTTCAAAATACCTATGACTATCGCCTCTTTGAGCATTCCTTTAGTTGCTTGGGTTACTGCTAACCACCGTTCAGAGCAGACTATGAAGGGTTTAGAGCTACAAAAGGACAAGCGTCTTTATGAAATGTATTACGAGCAACAAAAGCATTTTGAAAAAGTCATGGGAAGACGGGTAAAGAATGCGAAGTTCAAGTATATAACAGAGGAAGATTTACCTGTAATTTTCTCAGAATTGTACGAGTTCAACCGCATTCAAGAAAAAGGCGAAGTCACCTTAAAGCCGACTGCTGTAGCGGAAGTGAATAGGTTTGTTATTCAGACAGGTGAAATCCTTTATAGCTTTTACGAGCATTTCTCGGAGCACAAAGAAAAGAACCCCGACCAAAAACGAGCTCTAGATGGTTTCATTCACCAGTTGTATACACATCTCCAAAACAACCTGCATAAGCTTAGTGATGACATAGGGGTTAGGTTCATAGACTTGTCAGATTCTAGTGTAGAGATATTCAGCAGAGCCTATTCAGAAGTCATTCATCTAGCGTATTACATGGGTGACGACTTTAAAGAGGTATGGGATGTGTCACCAGAAGAAGATGGAAATTCTAGAGACCAGAACATATTAAATACCTTTAGTGCTATCGAAGAGGTTATACGTGGTCATATGGGTGTAGTTGGTGAGGCAAGCTTTAGCAACCTAGAACATGACGTAGCATCTAGAGAAGTCATCAAGATGGCTAATGCGTCACCTTTACAGAACCTAGTAAAAAATTCGTGTCAGAAGTTATTGGAAGACCTAACCAATCGCTTTGAATTTGAAGATATAGCCGTAATTGAAGGTAAATACGAAAAATTCCAGTTCCCTACGAGGGAAGAACTACCAACACTTGAACTATGGTTCGATGAAATCTCAGATAGTGAGGGTGATTTAGTGCTAACTACCCCAGACAGCGAGCATAGAGCTAGATTCACTATCCTAGATGAAAAGGTTGAAGTTGATGGAAAAGAACAGACTAAATACACCATTGATGACGACATGGGTGAGAAGTTCATAAAGCTATCTTTACAATCTCTTAGTTCTGTTTTTTGTAGTTCGGCAGACTAACTTTGACAAAACCTACAAACTTGTAGATGTTCTAGGGTTAGAAAAAGTAAGTTATTGCACCACTTTATCTGCACTATTAATAGATTTAACTAAAACGCTTTGGGGCAAAAATGAGTTGGCTGGTCATCACCTCAAAAACCAAAGGCCTCGCAATGGCGAGGCCTTAGTTTTTACAGATATAACCGAGAGGTTAAATACCCATTGGCTTCAACTCGCGTCTAACGATTATCGAAAGCTTGGAATAATCGCTGATACCCCCGGTAGAAGCCCAACTAACGCCATCACACTGGTTAGCACCACAAACATAATGCTAGGCAACACCCAACGACTCATTTTACTCAGTTCACCGCTACGTTCTTTACAACCGACTAAACCTAAGTTGTCTAACAGCATAGTGAGCGACCAACCAAATGCAGGGTTTACTAGCGCTGATGAAAATACAACGATTGCGGCGGATTGAGTGGTTTTCCCTTCGCGCGTCATCTCCATGCCAGCTTCTAGCAATGGGACGAATACACCAACGATTAGCGCAACACAAAGTACAGGTTGCCAGATAGCCAAATCCATCGGATAGCCCCAAATTGCGGCGATGATGCAAAACAGAGCCGTCAGCAATGCACCCGCAGGAATAGGGCGTTTAGCAATTGCGGCTGGTACGATATAAGTACCCCATGAAGAGGTAAAGTTAGTACCACCGAGCAAAGAACCAAACGTCTGACGAATTGAAGCCGTGGTCATGGTATCGTCAATATTCATGTGTACTTTTTCGGTACGTTTCGGGTAGCTGATTTTTTGAAAAACCTGATGTCCTAAGAAGTCTGGTGACCACATAGCCACTGCTAAAATAGCAAACGGCAGTACCACCATGAAGTGTTCAATTGTCGGTAGGCCTAGCATCCAACCTGTCTCTTCTCCCCACCAATACATAGGGTTCATATGAGGCAAACCAGGCTCGGTTTGGAAAGAAAACGGTGCGCCCATCGCAAAAGCTAACGTGCCACCCAACAAGCAACTAAGAGGCACTGCTAGCCAACGCTTACGGAAATGTTCCAATAGCGCGTACAAAATAATGGTACAAAAGATCACGACGAAAGCAATGTGACTCATACCAATTCCTTCAGCCCAAGCGAATAGCTTTTTGACTTGAGAAACAGTTCCAACAAAGCCTAGGTAGAGCAACAAGCCGCCACACACACCTTTACTGGTGAGATTTGCCAACATGCTGCCACCTTTACTGATGGCCAGCAATAAGCCAAACGCGCCAATCAGCAAGCCAAAGGCCATCGGGTGCCCGCCAGCAGCAACAACAATCGGAATCAAAGGGATAAGTGGACCGTGTGTACCTGCGAGGTTAGCGGTCGGCAATAGAAAGCCAGAGAAAAGAATAATGAAAACTGAAGCGATAAGTAATTCATAACGAACATTTTCTAGAACAAACCCTTCGTTTAGCCCTAGAGCTCCGGCAAAGGTTGCTGCAATAGCGCCCACCATTACTACTTTACCAATGGTCGCCGCCATTGCTGGGATGGTGTCTTCAATCTCAAATCGATAATCTTTAAACGGCAAGTTTGGACGCCAACGCTTAGGCGACATGATTTGCAATTCGTGCTCTAGATACTGCTCTCGGGACTCAAATTCAGAGCTTGGTTTGTGTTGTTGTTCATAACTGAGTTCATCCTCATTGGCTTGAGGCTTATCTGTTCTTATATGTGCGGACTCTAAAGTACTGCTCATTTTGATTCCTTTCGTTCACACTCTGAGGTGTGTTGTTCCAACAAACGTAATTTACTTCCGGTATTAAGAGGTAGCGGAGTAGTGAGTGATATTCGTTTCTCTACAAAGAATTCGATAAATCTCTATTGGGGGTAACTTGAGTTATTATTTAAAAGTGAAGATAACTGACTAAGAATAGGGTCGAAAACAAGCTTGAATATCATTGGTACTGTTGTAAAAGCCTGAGGTTCACAGTTAAATATAAAGAGCAAATTACCCTACAAATAAACGTAATCATTTAAGTTGTTAGTACCTTAAACCAAACTGAAAAAAACAAATAGTCTCAGTGGCTTAGACATTAGTCGTAGAGTTAGCCTGCAAGTTTAAAGAGGTTAGATAATAAGGTAAGAAGAGCCTAGCAATCGCACTGACGTTATCGTTGCTTACGTATCTGAGAAGTTTGGTGCATCGCTACGCGATTAATTACTTCTGACTAGATAGTAAAAACCTGCCATTTTCGTACAGAAATTGGCAGGTTTTTTATGGGTTGAAAACAGAGCTTAACTCTGATGTTGCTTGCGGCTAACCAAATGGTTGGAGGCCGCAGCGGCGAGCAGTGCGCCACCTATTACTAAAGTTTGATAGTAAGCCGGAACGAGCGTGAGCATACCGACGGTCAAAGTCATGATGATCAACGCACCAATAAACGAGCGCAGCACTTTTCCTTCACCGCCACTAAATGCAGTACCGCCAATCAGCACAACCAAAATTGCGGTTAGCTCCATACCATCGCCTGATAAAGGGTCACCTAAAGACATAAAACTTGCGCGAGCAATACCTGCTAATGAGGCAGTAGCGCCAACAATGGAATAGAGAGCAAACACAACCAATCCAGTTTTAATACCAGATAGTTTAGCTGCAGTCGGGTTACCTCCTGTTGCCGCGGCATACTTACCAAGTAGCGAACGGTTTTGCAGAATAATCAGCAGAGCAGTTACGCCAACGGCAACCCAAAATGCCATTGGTAAGCCGAGTAGGACAGCATCACGGGCATAGTCGTTAAACCAACTTGGCATCTTCATATCGCCCATCGATTTGATGGCAGAGACACCATCTTCCACTAATAGCAGAGCAACGCCCTTGTATAGGCTCAATGTAATGAGAGTGGCGATGACGGGGGTAATGTTAAATTTGACCACCAACAGTCCATTAAAAGCACCAAGCAGCACACCGCACATAACGGTGATAGAAAAGGCCGCGATGAAAGGGACACCGTTAATCGCGAGCATGGCGTAGATTACGGCGGTTAAGCCCATTGTGCTGCCAACCGACAAATCTATGTAGCCCGAGACCATGAGCAAGGTAAAGGCACCAGCCAGAACCAGTATTGGCGCGGAAACTCGCAGAATGTTAATCACGTTTTTCTTGTACAAGAAGTTGCCGCGTTCAAACAGTGCGTACTGATCGAGGTTAACGCTACTAAGGAAGACCACAATGGCGGCCAACACAAAATAGATATAGTAATTTCTAATAAATTCAGCAACCTGACCACCTAGGGCTGGTGGAGTGCTTAATACTTTTGTTGATTCAGACATTGCATTCACCATCACTATTTATTTCTAAGGGATAGAGCCCAGGTTTGAGCCGTTATTGCTAAAAAGACCGCGACGGCTTTCAAGATAAATTGCCAGTCAGGTGACAGGGTAAGGCCGGTAGCCGCGGAGGTGACCACTGCGAGAATGATCGCGCCGAAGAACATACCAATAACTGAGCCGAAGCCACCGGCAATGGCAATGCCGCCAAGTAGGGCAATGACCAAAGCATCAAACTCCATCAGCAAACCACGGTTAGAGAAACCAGATTTAAACTCCGAGGAAAGCAAAATGCCGACAACTCCTGCAACCAGTGCGCTAAATAGGTAGAGATAGGTAATATGCTTAGCGTTGTTAATACCGGAAAGCTTGGCCGCTTCTGGGTTCGCACCAATCCAATAGGTAATGCGACCGAACACGGTTTTGCGTTCAATAAAGATCGCCGCAGCTAACAAAAGCAGCATAAACAGCACTGGGAACTGCATCGAGGTGCCAAACACCTTGAGGTTTCCTAGATAACCAAATTCAGCGGGTAGATTGGTGTTTCTTTGCGAGCCTTCAGTGATCACTTGAGCAATGCCCCTTGCGACCATCATGGTACCTAAGGTGACGATGATCGATGGGATTTTAAACTTAACCACGAACAGTGCGTTTAAACCACCTATGGCTAAGGCTCCAAGTAGGGCACCAATAATGGCTAGCCAGTATGGTAAGCCTAATCCGGTTGAAAGCGCTGAACCACCTGTCGCAGCTTGGGCGAACCAAACTGATAAGACGCCTGATAAAGCGACGATGCCGCCGACGGAAAGGTCGAAATTGCCCGAGATAAGTAAGAATGAAACTCCGACGCCCAGTGCAATCACCGACCAGTTATTGGTTACCAAGTTAAGCATGTTCTGCACTTGGAAAAAGTTCGGTACAAATACCGAAGCGACTAAAAATAGCCCGATAGCGACGCCGGCAACCAGCATCGTAATGTACATTTGGTCGCTGACTCGATTCTTAAGATGCTGCGGAGAGGTCTCAGCACCCAGTGTAGTGTTAATCATACTGCCTCCTGCAGGCCACCTGTCGCGGCGTTCAAAATGAAATTGGTGTCAACGTCAGAGCCGTTAGTGATTTCTGAAACCAAAGAGCCGTCATAAAGAACGAAGATGCGGTCGCATACGCCGAGAATCTCTTCAAGTTCGGTAGAAAAGACGGCAACAGAGTTGCCTTGATTGGCGAGTTCTTTCACTAAGTCGTAGATCTCTTTCTTCGCGCCGACATCGACACCGCGAGTAGGCTCATCGAGTAGCAGTAGTTTGGCCTGCGAGAAAAGACATTTGGCAATGACCACCTTTTGCTGGTTACCACCAGAGAGTTTTTCCGTGTGTTTTTCTATTGAACTGGTAGCGATGGACAGTTTTTCGACATAGTCGAGAGCGGCATTGAGTTCATCGCGTTGTCTAAATACGCCGAAATCTGACATTCTAGGTAAGTTCATGACCGGGATGTTTTCGCGAATGGTTAAGTTGGTAAACAGCCCTTGTGTGCGGCGCTCTTCAGGGACGAGAGCAATACCTGCCGCGATCGCCTCTCTAGGAGATTTTCCTACTTCTTGACCGTTAAGCTTGATCGAGCCAGAGACTTTGTCTGCGCCAAATATAGCACGAGCGATTTCTGTTTTACCCGCACCAACCAGACCATAAAACCCGACAATCTCACCTTTGTTAATGGTAAATGAAACGTTTTTCAGCCTATGGTTGTTCAGTCTCTCAGCGGATAAAAACACTTCGTCGCTGATGGTGTCGCGTGGTGTGTAGTCGTGAAGGATACTTCGTCCGATCATCATGTCGATCAGCTCTTCGCGTCCGTTTACCTCTGCCATTGGCTTGGTAGCAATATGTTGCCCATCGCGCATCACAGTGACTCTATCTCCGAGTGATAAAATCTCATCCAACTTATGGGAGATGTAGATCACCGTAACCTGCTGTTCTTGTAGTCTGCGGATGACGGTAAACAGGCGTTCAACTTCTCGCTCTGATAACGCTGCTGTTGGTTCGTCCATAATAATGACATTGGCGCCCGATGAGGCCGCGCGAGCAATTTCGATGATCTGTTTTTGCGCGACCCCTAAGGTAGAAACACGCGCATAAGGATCGATTGATGGCTCAATAGTCGCCAACGTATCAATAACACGCTGCTCTAAATCAGATTTAATCAGAAATCCAAAGCGGCTTTGCTCCATACCCAGAGTTAAGTTTTCCAGCACGCTTAGTTCGTCAACAACGTGTAGCTCTTGAAACAGAGTCGCTATGCCAGCTTCACGGGCACTCTGAGTACCGTTTGGCGTATATGACTTACCGTTGACCTTCATTGTGCCTTGGGTTGGTTGAATCGCACCTGTGATCATTTTTACCAAGGTGGATTTTCCCGCGCCATTTTCGCCGATTAAGCAATGGACTGTGCTGCGTTCAATTGAAAAGCTGACGTTGTTGACTGCTCTGACGCCAGGGTAGTCTTTAACGAGTCCTTCAATTGAGAGAACAGAAGTTGAATTGTGAGTATTCAAGATGATCTCTCCTTAATATGGTGGATCTTCAAAACTGTTCAGTCACTGCCGACGGTACAGATGAAGCCGCTCTTTCCTTGTTTTGATTCATTGAATATTGAATAACTGGGCGATCAATCAGATCGCCCAGTTATAATGGTTAGTTGCCAAACTGTGCTTCTAGCCACTTCTCTGCATCCGGCTGAGGCATTGTCCAGTAAGAGATGGTGTAAGCTTTGTAGAAGAACTCTTGTGCGGTGTCGTTACTTGAAGCCACTTTGTTATTGATAACGTCCATGACTAAGTCAATGCGTCCGCGAGCTGTTTCAATTGGCGGTAAGCCCATCGATACCTTCAAGCTAGAATTTGGATCATAAATCTGCTCGAATTCGACTGAGTCGAAGTCCACACTCGCGACAATCTCTGTGACAGGTTTGCCATCTTTAAACTTGCCGCGTCCTAGTTGAGAAAGACCTGCCATCGTGCCGACCGTCAGGTTAGAGGCTTCAGAGTAGATAAGGTTAACTTCAGGCTGCTGAGTGAGCAGGTCAACAATGATCTGTTTGGCTGCTTCTTGACCGCCACTTGCATCAAGTGCACCAAGGTTCTTCGCGCTTGGGTCAACTGAAAGCACTCCTTCAGCAAACGGGTTTGTGCGACCAGAGCTTACTTCTGTATGGTTAGGCCAGCCCAACTGAACCATCACAATAGGTTTATCAGGGTTAGCTTCTTTCCATGCTTTCGCCATTTGAGCACCCATATCAAAAGAGACGGTTGCCTCATCGCTTCGCGCCGTTGGGATACCAGTATCGGTAATTGGGCTAAAGAAAGAGGTCATTGCGATCTTTTCATCTAGCGCTTCTTCTACGCCAGGGGTGGCAGCCTCGCCATCCCAAATATGCAGTGAAGCACCGTCAAATGCACCCGCAGCCACTTGGTCAACATTCTGCGTCATCACCGCTGAGTCTGCTTTGCCATCAAAAATAACCACTTCTGCGCCGTACTTCTCTTTCGCATAACGTTTCGCTTCTGTCGCTTGTGACTGGTGGAACACGTTGGAAAGGTCGGAAACGAAAAAAGCAATACGTTCATTGGCCAGTGTTGTTGCTGAGAAACTAGACGCAACGAGAATACTCGTAGCAATAAGTCCTTTTTTAAGCATCTTGTTTAAAGTCGCTGACTTCATAATTTTCTCCATTTATATGTGGTATTCACTCGTCTTCGGAGCAACAACTGCAATTTGACTTACATCCATCTCATTCTCGTCTTAAGCAGTACAACCCGTTGTTCTCAATGATGTGAATTATCTTTCAGACAGGTGAAATATATTTCACGTGTTAAAAGTTAGTGAACAAAATGTAACCGGTCAATAGCATAACGATACAATACGTATCAGTTTTGGCTGTTATTGTGATCTATCGCACTTAAATGGTAATAACGATACGATTGGTATCATTTTAACTTGCAAGGTGTGCTTTTTGTGATTACTTTTTACTCAAGTGAAATAAATTTCACGATTTGTTTACATTTTGTTGGGCGGGTAAATGAGTAGTAAAGAAGAGCGTCCCACAAGCGATGAAAGGTAAGTAGGAGAGCGTATATGGCGATGAGTGAGCGAGACGACATATTAAGGCAGACGGCAAAAATCCTCACACTACGTTATATGGAGAACTGCAGTCAGTCAGATATTGCTAAGCAACTTGGTTTATCGACAGCTAAGGTCAACCGTGTCATTAAGCAAGCTCATGATGATGGTTTAGTTGAAATCACTTTGAACCTTCCGCAAGAACGCACCTACACATTAGAACAACGTCTACTTAATATGTTCTCACTGAAAACTGCGGTTATTCAGCCGAGCCTTAGCCAAGATGAAGCAGTGGTTACCCAACAGGTCGCACAATCTGCAGGTGAGCTACTGATAGAGACGGTTAAGCCAAACAGCGTTATTTGCATAAGTGGCGGTAAAACCATGTCGATGATTGTTGAGCAGATAAAACCGATGAACTTCCCTGATGTAAAGGTGGTTCCTGCAACAGGCGGTGTGCAAGGGCATCACTTTACGGATGTGAATTATCTTGCTTCTCGTTTAGCAGAAAAACTGGGCGGCAGTAGTACTCAGCTCCACGCCCCGCTGTTTGTTGATACTGATGAGCAACGCGAAATGTTAATGGAGATGCGTAGCGTTAGAGAAGTGCTCGACATAGCGCGCAATGCAGATATTGCCTTGGTCGGGATTGGTTCTGTCGCCAGTGAAACAGATAGTTACTACGACTTGCGGTCATTAAGTGGCCAGCAATTTGAGTCTCAAATCAGCCACCAGTGTCAGGGCGAGGTACTCGCGCATTTATATGACGAACGCGGCGCTGAATGCGCAGAGCAGATCAATAGCAAGTTAGTGGGTTTGAATTTAACAGAACTTGGCAATATCGAGCACAGCTTCGGTGTTGCGGCAACTCAGTCGAAGGTGTCAGCAATGCTTGCCGCACTGAGAGGCGGGTTAATTAACGGATTAGTTTCGGACGAAGACACAATAGCCAGTGTTTTAGAACAAGCAAAATAGGGGAAAGTTATGCAAACAAGAGAGATTGGACAATCAGGTATTCATGCATCAGTGATCGGCTTAGGCACTTGGGCAATGGGTGGCTGGATGTGGGGCGGCACTGACGAAAAAGCGGCAATTGAAGCCATTCATGCGTCATTGGATTGTGGTGTTTCGCTGATTGATAC